>NZ_SRSD01000003.1:0-437749 GCF_008369015.1 Oryzomonas rubra | reverse complement strand
GCCCTGGCAATGGCCCTGATCTGCATCCCCACCCACAGGACCACGTCCCGTCAAACGGGGCACAACGAAACCGGCCGGTTCTTGGATATCCTGAGTGTGACCCGCCACAGCACTCTGCGGGGTCTTCTGGCCTTCATCTTCGGCCGGGCCTGCGGCATCTCCCTTCTGAGCGCCTTCCTGCCGATCATGCTCACCACCAGACTGGGGCTGAGCGGCACCCAGACCGGCCTGGTCATGGCCTCCGGCACCCTGGTGATGACCCTGCTCCTGCGTCCTGTAGGCATGCTTTCCGACTGGGCGCCGCGCAAATCCATGGTGGTGGTGGGAGGGACCATCGTCTCGCTGCTTTACTTCCTGATACCGGTTGCGGTTGGATTCTCCCAGATACTCATTCTGGGGGTGGGGATTGGCCTGTTCAGCGTCCTGTCCCAACCCGCCAGCACGGCGCTGTTGGTGGAGGAGGGGAGCCGTCATGGCATGGGGCTGACGGTCGGTACCTTCAACGCCGTGCTCAATCTGGGCTTTGTCTCTGGGCCGCTCCTTGGCGCCGGGTTGCAGAACACCCTCGGACTGACCGCCGTCTTCTACGCCGCAGGGATCATGGGGCTCGGCGCCGTGGCGATGTTTATTATACATATTTCAGCAGAGGGAGGGCATGCGAAACAAGATATGGGACAAACAGAAGTTCGACTTTGACAAGCTCGCAGGGGGCTATTTAAGAGGATGTAAGGCCGCTTGCTGAAAAAACAGTCGCTCGGCTCCTGCTCTGCGTCAAAGTCTGCGCCGGAAAATAAAAAAAGGGGCTAGCTGATGAGCTAACCCCTTTATTTAATGGTGCGCCTGGAGAGATTCGAACTCCCGACCTACGGATTCGTAGTCCGTTGCTCTATCCAGCTGAGCTACAAGCGCAAAGTGATTTTCCTGAAACAAAAGGGCCGGTACCCTCTGGAAAGTAATGGTGCCCAGGGACGGAATCGAACCGCCGACACGAGGATTTTCAGTCCTCTGCTCTACCGACTGAGCTACCTGGGCGAAAAAGGATTTTTTATATACCCCGATTTGATTAGAACTGTCAATGAAAAACTGCCCTTTGTCGGGCCTGCCTCACATTATTTCTCTTCGGCCCGCTGGACCCGGATGGGAACGTAGTTGCAGAAGGGCTCTTCCTCCATGTAATCTCCGTGCACCGCATCCGCCCTGGCCCGGCACCCGCCGCAGACGTTGATGTATTCGCATTGCCCGCATTTGCCCTTGTAAGCTTTGAAGTTGCGGAGATTCTGGAAAATTTCTGAATTCTCCCAGATCTCGCGGAACGGGGTCTGCTTGACGTTCCCGGCGACACGATGGAAGTAGGAGCAGGGCTTGACATTGCCGAAGCAGTCGATCAGGCAGATGGTCTGGGCGGCGATACACCCCTTGCCGCCGCCGGTGGAAAACGTCAGGGAGCGCCGTTCAAACTTGAGCCCCTCCGCTTTGGCTTTCTGGGGAACGATCCGGTAGTAATGGGGGGCGCAGGTCGGCCGCATGAGGATGTCGTCTTCGTTCTTTTCCTGCTGATAATGCCAGTCAAGGATCTCCTCGTAGTCCTCCTTGGAGATCAACTCGTTCATGATCGCTTCGCCGCGGCCGGTGGGGACGATCATGAACATGTACCAGGCGGTTGCCCCCAACGATTTGGCCAGCTTGAACGTGTCGGCAATGTCATGCTGATTGCGCTTGGTAAAGGATGAGTTGATCAGGAATTTCTGGCCGTTGCGGCGGAAGATTTCGGCCGCGCGGATAACCCCCTCGAACGAACCGGGGCACTGGCGAAAGTTGTCGTGAATTTCCGGCGTTGACCCGTCCAGGGACAGTGACACCATCTTTATGTCGGCCTTTTTCATCTTCAGGCAAATTTCGTCGGTTACCAGGGCGCCGTTGCTGGCCATGCACATGCGCAGGCCCAGGGATGTCCCGAACTCTGCCAGTTCAAAGATATCCGGCCTCAAGAGCGGCTCGCCGCCGGAGAGTACTATGACCGGTTTGGAGAATGCGGCGATTTCGGACAGCAGTTTTTTCCCCTCATCCGTCGTGAAGTCGCCTTCCGATGAGGTCATGTCCGAAGAGCAGCGGCAGTGCACGCAGCGCAGATTACATTTCTGCGTGGTTTCCCAGGCGATCCATTTGGGTACAAATTCCTCGCGCATAAGGCTCCCGTCTCAAAGAATAGGGCGCCCATTCGTGACGCCCATTCAAGACTTTACCGCGAATGGGCGTGTAAACTCAAGGATAATTGTTGGGGAGCCGTTTGTTTGCCAGACGGCGTATATTGGCGCTCCCCGTTTTTTTAATAAACTTGAAAGGGCCCACCAATTCTGTTATACAAAAGCCTATTAACTAGATACGTGCAATTCTACCTGAATTTCTACGGGTAAATGCAAGGAGCGAGGCATGTCCACTCCGCAGATGGTCATGTACGACGAAGAGTTTCAGGAGATCAACGAGGTTATCGGCAGACTCCTGAAAGAGGCGAATGCCAAGGTTATCTTTTTGGTGGACAAAAACGGCCAGCTCATTTCCGGTGTGGGTGAGACCGAGCGTTTTGATACGACATCGCTGGCCTCGCTTACTGCCGGCAATATCGCTGCAACGGGCGGCCTCGCCAAGCTGATCGGTGAAAAGGAATTCTCGATCCTTTTCCATGAGGGCGAGAAGGATAATCTGCACATATCGATCGTCGGCGGCAGGGTGATCCTGGTTGTGTTGTTCGACAGCCGCTCATCCCTCGGGTTGGTCCGGCTGCGGGTGAAAAAATCTTCGGAAGAGCTCTCAGGCATTTTTGAAAAATTACTCAGAAAAGCAGAAGATAAGGAAAAGCGCGGGGTTTCTGATTTTCCCTTTGCCGAGATCACTGATGATGATATTGATAGCCTTTTCAGCTAAAGTTTTGAGGTAAGCTAGCAATGTCCTTTATCAACTACGCCTCCCGCGAGATTAATTGCAAGATCGTCTACTACGGTCCGGGCTTGTGCGGCAAGACCACGAATCTCCAGTATATTTATCAAAAAACCGCTCCGGACGCCAAGGGCAAGATGATCAGCCTCGCAACCGAGACGGAACGGACGCTTTTCTTTGATTTTCTGCCGTTGGCCCTGGGTGAGATACGGGGCTTTAAAACCCGTTTTCATCTCTACACCGTTCCGGGGCAGGTTTTCTATGATGCATCGCGCAAGTTGATCCTGAAGGGGGTCGACGGCGTTGTCTTTGTGGCCGACTCACAGGAAGAGCGCATGGATGCCAATGTGGAATCCCTGGATAACCTGCGGTTCAACCTCAAGGAACAAGGGTATGACCTTGATAAGCTCCCCTATGTTGTCCAGTACAATAAGCGCGATCTGGACAATATCGTGAGTATTGAAGAGTTGCGCCGCGAAATCAATCCAACGAATGTCCCCGAATTCACGGGGTGCGCTACAACCGGTGAGGGGGTGTTCGAGACCCTCAAGGCGGTGGCGAAGTTGATCCTGATTGACTTGAAAAAAGGTAAGTAACACTAGCGAGACACTATCATTCAAGGCCCATGGGATGGTATCTGTGGGTTTTTGAATGAGTAATCGTGGAGGTTCAGATATGTCAACGGAGCTGATCGACGTACCCAAGGGGATGAGCATCATCAAATCGATCCTCGTCAAGCGTCTCCAGACCCCCGGCTACTTTGCTGATGTCTACCTGGTTATGCAGAACGGGCAATATGAAGCAGCTTTATTCATCAACGACAAATACAAGCCCGGCCCGCCGATCCCTTATCCGCTTGATAACCCTACCGAAGAAGTAACCCATTGGATGGGGGTGCGGCCGAGCGTGGGGCTGAGCCCGGAGGAGGCGGACCGGATTATCAACGAGGTGGAGGGCGAGAATGCCATCCATCGCAAGAAGATGCAGGACCGCTGGAACAAGAGCGACACCCTGTAGCTTTCTTTCGGCTTGATTTTTTCGAACCTGCATGGTAATTAGAAAGCCCTGCTGAATCAGGGTGGCGATATTTGGAGAGATGGCCGAGTAGGTCGAAGGCGCTCGCCTGCTAAGCGAGTATACTGGGAAACCGGTATCGAGGGTTCGAATCCCTCTCTCTCCGCCATTGCGTCGTGATAATGGGTGTTTTTTTGACTATAGTTGCTCGCGTGCAAAAGGTGCTGATCATTGTTTTGCTTTTTCTGCCGGCGTTCCTGACGGGCTGTCAGCCAAAGGGACAAGAACAGAAACCGCAGCCGAAGATAGATGCCGCCGGGTCGCACGTAACAAAGAAGGAAGCGACGGTTGTTGTCCCTGACGCCGTAAAGAAGTCGTGGAAGGCGGTTCGGATCGCCGTCATAGACAAGGCGAACATCAAAGAAACCGTCTATACCATCCCCATCGGCAGTTCCGTTTCCATCCCCGCATTCTCCCTGGATATCGCAGTTGAGACATTCCTCCCCGCCTTTATCATGGAGGGGGCCGTCATGACCACCTCCTCAAACGATCTGAAAAATCCCGGTGCAAAAGTCACGATAACCGAAAAAGGGAACATCATCTTCAAGGGGTGGCTCTTTGCGCGGTTTCCGACGAACACATTCATGCATCCGAACTATGGATTCACCCTGGTCGATGCGGTCCCTGCCAAATAGCCGTCCCTGCCAAATAGCCGTCCCTGAACGTTTTCGCCCCACTGCGTTCATCCCCGGGTGCCAATCGCCTCCCGGGCCAGCGTGTCGCAGCGCTCGTTCTCGCTATGGCCGTTGTGGCCGCGGACCCACCTCCATTCTATGGAGTGGCGCTGGGCAAGCCCCAAAAGCGTCTCCCACAGGTCGCGGTTGACGACCGGTTCCTTCTTGCTGTTCTGCCACCCCTTCCGTTGCCACCCCGTGATCCATTCGGTCATACCCTTTACCAGGTACTGGGAATCGGTCGTCAGAATCACGCGACAGGGACGGGTCAGTTGGCGCAATGCCTCAATGGCGGCGGTCAACTCCATGCGGTTATTGGTTGTGGGCGTTTCCCCACCGGAGATCTCTTTTGTGCGCCCCTGGCAGCGCAGGATCGCGCCATAGCCGCCGGGACCCGGGTTGCCGCTGCAGGCCCCGTCGCAAAAGATTTCCACCACCTCGCCCGGCTGATCCTGTGTGGTTTCACGCTTCGCCGGCATAGGCCCCCTCCTTCTTCAGCAGGTCGGCAATGGCGTTCATGACGCGTTCGACGATGAGTTGGTGGGTCTCCCGGGTGTCTTCCAGGTAATACAGGTCGCTGAAGTCGAGGGGGGCACCGAAGATGACGGAGGCGGACTGGCCGAATCCCGGGAATTTCCAGTGGTTCAGGCCGATCAGGGCTGTCGGGATGACCGTGGGGCGGGTGTCGAAGATGATCTTGCCGACGCCCCGGTTGCCTTTTCCCAAGCGTCCGTCCTTATGACGCGTTCCTTCTGGGAAGAGCATGACCTTCTGGTCCGCAAGCAATTGGTTGATAACCCTGTTGGCCTTGACGTCGCGTCCGCGCCTGACGGGAAAGGCCCCCCACGAGGAGTACAAAAGACGTGGGATAAGTTTCTGGAATAGCTCTTCCTTGGCCGGAGCCCATACCATTTGCATGGGATGGTGCCGGACAATGGCCCAGGGGAGAAAAATCGTGTCGTAGGCGGAAATGTGGTTGGAGGTAAACAGAACGCCCCCGCTGTTCGGTATCTGTCCGCCCCCCTTGGAGGTGAAGCGGTTCAGTGCCGAGGCATAGGAGCCGATCACCCAGCAGGAAAATGTTACCCAACTACGTCGTAAAAGCGACACGTTCATCCCGTCTACTTCCTTCATAATGCCGCTGTGCGGCAGAAATGGCCTTGCAAGCTCCCCGCTTATACCATGTCCGGCACAATTCGGCAACCTCGACCGGGGCGGATTGTTCTGCGTTGGAATTGCCCGGGATTGCTGCTATAGTTCAGTCATGAACGCGGACAACCGAGAGATCGTCTTCAATGGACTGGTATACGATATCGAGCAGATGCTGGTGGAAATCGGCTCCCACGGCAGCCATACCTTCCAGATTATCCGCCACCCCGGCGGCGCCGGGGTGCTGCCGGTACACGCAGATGGGAGCGTATCGCTGATCCGGCAACTGCGCCCGGCGGTCGACACCGTTCTCCTGGAGATCCCGGCCGGTCGCCTCGGCCCGGGGGAACCGCCTCACCACTGCGCCGGCCGCGAACTGCGGGAAGAGACCGGGATGCGGGCCGGGCAGTTGGTTCCGCTCGGTATGATTCATTCGTCGCCCGGTGTTTTCGATGAAATCGTTCACCTCTATGCGGCTACCGGCATCTCCCAGGGGGAGGCGGAACCGGAGGATGACGAGGATATCGAGGTCGTCCGCATGCCGTTTTCTGAAGCCCTCGCCATGGCTGCCGAAGGGCGCATCAGCGATGCCAAAACCATAGTTACCCTTTTCAGATGGGACCAGAGATGCAAGACGCAAACTACCTGATCGGCAGACAACCGGTCCTTGACCGGAATGGAGGTATCCGTGCCAATCTCAGCCTCTCCCGGGAAGGCGTGTTGGAGGCGCAGGTAAAGGCCTGCGGCTGGCGCAACGGGATGCCCTGAACATGAGCGCCTATGCCGTAAGCGAGGAGAAGAACCGCTGGCTCATCCGTAAGATGGCCGAGTTGGGGGTGACGGAGGAGGACCTGGAGGAGACCTTCGTCCGGTCGTCGGGCAACGGCGGCCAGCATGTCAACAAGACCTCAACCTGTGTCCAGTTGCGCCACAAGCCCAGTGGCATCATCGTAAGCGCTTCCCGGGAGCGCAGCCAGTCGGTAAACCGTTTCCTGGCGCGGCGCGAATTGCTGGAGCGCCTTGAAGCACGGAACGGCGTGCAGACGGCCGAGATGAAACGGGTCGAAAAATTACGCAAACAGAAAGACAGGCGCCGCAGACGGACCGCCACGAAGGTTGTATCATGATCACCCCCGAAACCCTGAAACGGCTGGAATACGACAAAATCCTGACCGAGATCGCCACCCCGGCCCACAGCGACGCGACCTACGAACGGGTCATGGCCACCGCGCCGCTGGACAATTTGGAACAGATCCGGCTGATGTCGGGACGGATCGCTGAGGTCCGAAAGCTGATCAGCCTCGGCATCGCCCTGCGGCTTGACGCCTTCCAGGACATTCGCCCGTTGCTGGAGGCCGTTCGTCCGGCGGGGGCCTTTCTGGCGCCCCAGGACCTGTTGCTGTTCATCCCCGTATTGAGCGCCTTCGGCGACATCTCGCGCCAACTCGCCCCGCGGAGCGATTGCCCCAGCCTTGCATCGCTGGCACCACCGTTGCGCCCCTTTCCCGACATCCTGGAGCCGCTGGTCGCCTCCATCGATCACGACGGCAGCATCATGGACAGCGCTTCGGTGCAACTCCGGGAGATCCGCCGGGCCAAACGCACCCTGGCGGCCCGCATTCGCAAGAAGATCGAGGAGATCGTCCGGGACAACGCAATCGAGATCTTTCTCCAGGACGACTTCATCACCCAGCGTTCAGGGCGGTGGGTGATCCCGGTACGCATGGACTCCAAGGGGATGGTGCGCGGCGTGGTGCACGACGTCTCGGCCTCGGGCGAGACCGCCTTCATGGAACCGCTGGAGATCATCCCCTTTGTCAACGAACTGGAAAACGTGAGCGCCGAGGAGAAGGCCGAGGAGATCCGCATCCTGCGGCAGCTCTCGGCGTGGCTCCGTGAGGATGCCCCAGCCCTGGAAGGGTGCTTCGCCACCCTGGTGACCCTGGACGTGCTCAACTGCATGGCCCGTTTTGCCGAACGCTACGGCCTGGAAACGCCCAATCTGAACGGCGAGGGGGCCTTGCGTCTGGTCCAGGCCCGCCACCCGCTGCTCATGATGCTCCAGCGCCAGGGGGCCATCCCCCGGGTGCAGCCGTTGGATCTGGAGATGGGGGACGACGGCAGGGTCATGGTCATCACCGGCCCCAATGCCGGCGGCAAGACCATTGCCCTGAAGACCGCCGGGATTCTGACTCTGATGGCCCTGAGTGCCATACCGGTGCCGTGCGACGGCGCCCGCTCCACCTTTCCGCTTCTGGATACCCTGCTGGTGGACATCGGTGACGAGCAATCCATCGAACAGAGCCTCTCCACCTTTTCGGCCCATGTGGCCCGCATCGTGACCATCCTGGGCCAAGCCGGCCCGCGCTCCCTGGTGTTGCTGGACGAGTTGGGCGCCGGCACCGAGCCGCAGCAGGGGGCGGCCATCGCCTGCGGTGTGCTGCGGGACCTGCAGGAACGGGGCGCCACGGTGATCGCCACCACCCACCTCTCGGAGATCATCGGGTTCGTTCACCGCACCGCGGGCATGATCAACGCCGGCATGGAGTACGACGCCGCGACCTATACCCCGCTCTACCGCCTGATCAGCGGCGAGCCGGGGCATTCCCACGCCGTCGAGATCGCCCGGCGCTACGGCATGCCCGAACGGGTAATCGCCTTTGCCCGGGAGATGGTGGGCAGCGGTGGGGCCGAATTCACGGCCCTCCTGGCCGATCTGCACCGCAGGCGGGATGAACTGTCGGAGGCGCAGCGGGAGTTGGACCGGCAAAAGGATGCTGTGCACAGAAGGCAGCAGGAGGTGGAGGCGCGCGCCGGCGCCATCGACGTGGCGCGGCGGGAGGCCTCGGACCGGGCCTGGGCCGAGGCCCGGGACCTGATCTCCGCGACCCGGCGGCAGATGAACGAACTGCTGGAGGAGTACAAGCGGGAAAAGCGCGCCGAGATCATCGAACGGTTGCGTCAAAGCGAGACGGACCTGACCGAACAGCTCAAGCCCCGCACCTCCGAGGGGTTTGAACTGCGCCCCCTGAAGGAGGTCACGGCGGGGGATGCGGTACATATCCGCTCCCTGGGGCACGACGGCGTTGTTGTTTCCGTAGATCCCCGGCAGGAGAAGGCGCGGGTCAGGAGCGGCAGCATGGAGGTGGACGTGGCCGTCGGCGACTTGGCGGCCCCCCGCAAGCAGGGGAAAGAAAAGGCGCGGCGTCCGGCCCCGGGAGCCTGGGAGGCAGAAACCGTGGCGACGGCGGAGAGCGAGGAGCGGGAACTGAAGCTGATCGGCCTGCGGGTTGACGAGGCCCTGGACCTGCTGGAGCCGTTCCTCAACCACGCCTCCCTGAACGGCCTGACGGAGGTCCGCATCATCCACGGTGTCGGCACGGGGCGGCTACGCGATGCCGTCCGCGACCACCTGACCCGCCATCCGCTGGTGGCGGAGTTCCGCTCCGGCGGCCCCCATGAGGGGAGAGACGGCGCTACGGTGGTCATGCTGCGGCAGTGACGTATCATTCACCGCCCCCGCCCCTTTGCCGGAGGGAGGACGGGGACGTTATGGGGGAGGTATACCCTGGACAATTTCATTATCGAAGTCAGCGAACAGGACGTCAAGCGGGAACGGGACAAGTCCCGGGAGTTGCGCAGGAGCCGCTGGTGGCAGAACCGCCTCGCCCTGGGGCGTTGCCACTGGTGCGGCGGTGCGTTTCCCCCCGATGAACTGACCATGGACCATATCATTCCTTTGGCCCGGGGGGGCAAGGGCTCCCGCAACAATGTGGTGCCGGCCTGCAAGGAGTGCAACAGCCGGAAGAAGTACCTGCTTCCCATGGAGTGGGATGATTATGTCAGACAGTTCGAAAAGCAGGAGCAGTGAATGACGAATGCCGTGACGTGCCGCTACAAACTGGTCATCTACGATTGCGACGGGGTCCTGTTCGACTCCCTGGAATCCAACTACATCTTCTATAATCGGGTTCTGGAACACCTGAACCGGCCCCCACTGGACCGGGGGGACGAGCATGCCCGGAAGGTGCTGCACACCTATTCGTTCAATGATGTGATGGCGTATTTCTTTGCCGGCGACCAGTGCCACGAGGAGGCCCTGCGTTTTGCCAAGACCATCCATTACCGGGACCTTGCCCCCTACATGCGTATGGAGGCGGGGCTGATCGAGACCCTCGACCGGCTCAAGGGGCGGGTCTCCCTGGCCATCTGCACCAACCGGGCGGTTTCCATGGACATGATCATCGACGACTTTGGGCTGAACGGCTACTTCGAGTGCGTCATGACCGCATCCCAGGTGACGAATCCCAAGCCGCACCCCGAGCCGCTCCTCAAGGTGCTGGACCATTTCGGCATAGAACCGCACGAGGCGCTGTTCGTGGGGGATGGGGAGGTTGACATGCTCTCGGCCCGCGACGCGGGGGTCCCGTTCGTGGCCTACAAGACCCACCTGCCGGACCAGCCCCGCATCGAGCACCACGCCCAGATCATGACGCATCTCTTTGGGGAGCCGGAAGACGTCCGGCTTACGCCATGATCGCCCTTTCAACCTAAAGACGTCAGTCCTTCACCACAAAGGCACAAAGAGCACAAAGAACCCACAGCGTTAGCGGCGAAAAGATATTCACCCAACAGGTGAGTCCAGCCAATTATGAAATTATCATATAACTAGCTAAAATCATTATTCGTGTAGCTTTGTGTCCTTTGTGTCTTTGTGGTGAACTGCGTTTCCCGGGTTCAATCCTTGCCGCCGGCTGCCGCGCCGTAACCGCGGACCTGCTCCATCAGAAAATCGACGAAGGCCCGGTTGGCTCGCGACAGGTAGGCCCCCTTCTTCCAGGCCAGCATCAGGTCCAGATGGAGCGGCGGGTCAAAGGATACGGCCCGCAGTTCGGCGTCGTCCTCAACCACCATGCGCAGCAGGGTCGAGATGCCGAGTCCTTTTTTCACCAGCGACTTGACCATGGTGTACAGGTTGGTCTCGAAGACTACCTCGGGCGTCATGCCGCCTTCCTTCATCTCCTCGAAGAGCATCTCCCGCTGGTAGTATCCCTCCTTGAACATGATGAGCGGCTGTCGCGCAAACTCCTCCATGGACAGGGCGGAACGGGCGGTGAAGGGGTGGTCGGGAGGGACGCAGACCACCACCTCTTCCCGCAGTATGGGCCGTACCTCCAGGTTGTCGGGGACATGACCTCCGGCAATGACCCCCATGTCCAACTCCCCCTGGATGATCATCTTCAGGATGCTGGCGGCCCCTTCGCCGGAAACCGCGAGGTGGAGGTACGGATAGCGCTTGGCAAAAGCGCAGATGATGGTCGGGAAGAAGTAGGCACTCATCATGGGGGGGACGCCGACCCGCACCTCGCCCTTGCCGAGACCGCGCAGGTCGGCCATTTCCTGGCCGGCGGCCTTCAAGTCCCCCAGGATGCGCCGGGCGTGCCCCAGCAGTATCTCCCCCTCTGCCGTCAGGGATATCTTGCGGTCCTGCCGGTTGAACAGGATCAACTCCAATTCCTCTTCCAACTTGCGGATGGCCGCACTGACGGCGGGCTGCGCCACATGCAACTCCTCAGCCGCCCTGGTAAAGTTGCTGAAACGGGCAATCTCCGCAAAAAATTTCAGTTGACGCAGGTCCATTCCGTATTCTCCATATAAAATTGTTATCGATATGATAGTTATTATATATTTTTGTTATCGTAATGCAAATGGTACGCTACAATCATATTCGAAACAGGAAAGCGAACCATGAGCGAATTGACCATTACTACGGAAGCAGAGTTCATCCGCAGCGGCAGCACCACCTTCCGCCAGACCAACCTGGCATTTTTTGCCGCCGGTTTTGTCACCTTCATCACCCTGTACGACGTCCAGCCGCTCCTCCCGGAGTTTGCCCGGGAGTTCGGCGTTCCGGCCGCCCTTGCCAGCCTGCCCCTTTCGGTTACCACCTGCACCCTGGCCATAGCCATGCTGCTGGTGGGAACCGTGTCGGAGACCCTTGGCCGCAAGCCGGTCATGGTGTTTTCACTCTTTTTGACCTCGCTTTTGGCATTTACGACCGCTTTCAGCCACACCCTCTCCTCGCTGATCGTCGTCAGGCTTCTGCAGGGATTGGTGCTGGCGGGGCTGCCCTCGGTGGCCATGGCCTACCTGAGCGAGGAGATCGACCCCCCGTCCATCGGTGCCGCCATGGGGCTCTATATCAGCGGTAACGCCATCGGCGGCATGTCGGGGCGGATCTTTACGGCCACCGTCACCGACCTCTCCTCGTGGCGTACGGCGTTGGCGCTCATCGGGGTCGCCTGCCTGGGATTGAGCGTCTACTTTGTCCGCCACCTCCCGCCTTCCGCCCATTTCCGGCGGCACCCCTTCGAGGTGGGGTACCTCTTCACCTCGCTCTACCGGCAGATGCGGGACCCGGCGCTCCTCTGCCTCTACGGTCTCGGCTTCCTGATCATGGGGAGTTTCGTCACCCTCTACAACTACATCACCTTCCGGCTCCTGGGGCATCCCTACGACCTGACCCAAACCCTGGTCAGCCTGATCTTCCTGGTCTATTTCTTAGGCTCCTACAGTTCCAGCTCCATGGGACGGATGGTGAACCGTTTCGGCCGCCGCGCCATGATCTGCGCCGGCCTCGGCGCCATGGCCGCCGGCACGGCCATCACCCTGGCCGCGCCGCTCCCCTGGATCATCATCGGGGTGGCCGTATTCACCTGCGGTTTTTTCGGCGCGCACTCCGTTGCCTCCAGTTGGGTGGGGCGCCACGCCAAAACCGGAAAGGCCCAGGCCTCCTCACTCTACCTCTTCTTCTATTACCTGGGATCGAGCATCTCCGGGACCGCAGGCGGGTTCTGCTGGACCCACGGGGGATGGGGCGGCGTGGCGGGATTGATCGGTCTGTTGCTCGCGACCGCGTTTGTGATCATCGCTTTGTCCACGCGCCTGTCGACAGAACAGCCCTCGGGTGGTATAGTTGGGGAAATTTGAAGCGGTCCGGCTGATTTCTTTCACCCATGCTGGAAAGAGGAGGGCGTTATGGCGGCAAAAAAGATTCTGATGCTGGTGGGCGATTATGTTGAGGACTACGAAGTCATGGTGCCGTTCCAGGCCCTGCAGATGGTCGGACATACGGTACACGCGGTCTGCAGCGGCAAGAAGGCCGGCGACACGGTGCGTACGGCGGTGCACGACTTCGAGGGGGACCAGACCTATAGCGAGAAACCGGGGCACAACTTTGCCCTGAATGCCACCTTTGCCGAGGTCAGCGCCCAGGATTACGACGCCCTCGTGGTCCCCGGCGGCAGGGCCCCCGAGTATATCCGCTTGGATCAGGCTGTGCTGGAGATCGTACGGCACTTCGACACCGCCCACAAGCCCATCGCGGCCATCTGCCATGGAGCGCAGCTCTTGGCCGCCGCCGGGGTGCTGAAGGGGAAGGGGTGTTCCGCATACCCGGCCGTCGGGCCGGAGGTGACCCTGTCCGGGGGGACCTACGTGGACATCCCCGTGGACAAGGCCCATGTGGACGGGAACCTGGTCACGGCCCCGGCATGGCCGGCCCATCCCGAATGGCTGGCGAAATTCCTGAAGGTTCTGGGGACGGAGATCACCCTGTGATCAGACGCTGTCCCGTTGTTGCAGGACCACATACCTTTGCCCTCCCGGCGCCGTGCGGCAGCCGGTGAGGGAAATCTTTTCGCGTATGGTCAGCCTCCGGGCGCTGTTCGCCGCCCTGCTGCTGTTCATCGGTGTCTCGACCCCTTTGCCGGCAGGCGCGGCGGGCGATCGCACGGTGCTCTGGAATATCGTCACAAACTGCCTGGATGCTTCCGGTGCGGATTATTGTACGGCGTGCCGCTGGCCGCGGGTTGACAGCACCTGCTCCCGCAGGGACGCCAGTAATGGCGCGACGGAGGTCTGGGCCGAGTCGGCGGATTTCGTTGTGTTGCGCGACTCGAAGATGCTTGGCTGCCCGGAGGGCTTTGTGCACGGACTGGCGATCCCCCGCGCCCGGGTGACCGGCGTTGAAGACCCGCGGCGTCCCGATGGCATCTGGGCGTTTGCCTGGGAGGCGGCCCGCAAGCGCATGGGTGACGACCCGGCCATCGCCCTTGCCGTCAATCCGCTGGCCCAGCGTGGCCAGGACCAGCTCCACGTCCACCTCCTCCGGCTGCATGGCGATGCCGGCCGGCTCATCGCCCAACGCGCAAAAGACCGCGTGCAGAGCCTGGACCACGTCTGGAAAGTCGCCGCCCAGAGGGCAGCCGCCGAGGGGCTGACGGATTACGGCGTGCTGGTTGTCGGCCACCGTGAGGGGGGATTCATGGTGCTGGTCGCACAGGACAGCCCGGAAAAACTGTACACCGATTGGCGCTGCCGCTGAGAATCGCCGGCGGGTGCCTGTCGGAATAATCGAGATGTGAGAAAACAACATGGCTTACGTGTATCTGTTGGTGGCAATCGTTGCCGAAGTGATCGGGACGAGCGCATTGAAGGCGTCGGAGGGATTTTCCCGCCTGTTCCCGAGCGCGCTCGTCGTGCTCGGGTACGGGATCGCATTCTACTGTCTGAGCCAGGTGCTGAAAAGCATCCCGGTCGGGGTGAGCTATGCCATCTGGTCCGGATTGGGCATTGTCCTTATTTCCGTGGTCGGCGCCGTTTTCTTCAAGCAGGCGCTCGATCTCCCCGCCATCCTCGGCATGGCGCTGATTATCGCCGGGGTTGCCGTCATAAACCTGTTTTCCAAGTCGGCGAGCCCCTGAGAAAAGATAGTCTGCACTACCAGTCAACAAGGAACATGGCCGCTACTTCCTCCCCGCCTCGGCCGGTTGCACCATCTGCCCCTCGCTGATGCCGCTGCCCGGATTGAGCACGACCCGTTCCCCCTCTTTCAGCCCCGCGCCACTCCGCACCATCTTGCCGTCGCTGTCGGCCACCGACACCTCGCGGAACCTCACCCGGTTGTCGCTCCCCACCACCCCCACGTAGGACTGTTCCCCCTTCATCAGCAACGCCTCTGCCGGTACCTGGACATGGGGCGGGGCCGTCAGCGCCAGACTGACCTGCACGAATCCTCCGGCCAGAATTACGCCTTCCCGGTTATCCAGGTCCAGTTCCACCAGGAGCGTACGGCTCTTGAGGTCCAGTTCGCCGCTGATGCGGGTCACGCTGGCCGGAAGTTTTACCTCGGGGCGCGCGGCGTCGGCGATCTCTGCACGGTCACCTTTTCTGACGAAGGCGGCGTTTTTTTGATCCAGGTAGACATAGACCCGCAGCCGGTCGGTTTTGGAGATGGTCGCGACCGGTTGCGCCGCGGTCTGGTTGGTGGTGGCGCTCTGCAAGAGCGTCCCGGGGTCGACGAAGCGGGCCGTCACCGTACCGCTGAACGGGGCGCGCACCGTCTCGTACCCCTTCTGACTTTTCAGTCCCTCGGCGGTAGCTTCGGCACTCCTGGCCGCGGCCTCGGCGTTGTCGTAGTCCTGTCGGGCAACCACCCCGTCCTTGATCAGGAGCCGCTCGCGGTCGGCAAACAGCCTCTTGGTACGGGCATCGGCCGCGGCCGCATCGTACTGGCGGTCCAGTTCGGGAGATTCGATCAACGCCAGTACCTGGCCGCGGTCGACCCGGTCCCCCTTGTCCACGCGGATTTCGCGCAGATAGCCGCTTACCTTGGCGTACAGGGTAACCTCGGCAAAGGGACGTGCCTCGCCCGATAGTACCACGCTCCGCTGCGCGGGGGAGCGGCCGGCAACGGCAATCGTCACGCGAGGTCCGGCCGTGAGGGCGGCCTGGCGAACCTGGAGTTCCGCCTGTACCTGACTGCGGCGGCTGCCGAGCAGCAGGGCCACAAGGACCACTGCCAGCGCCACCAGCAGGCCGCCGGCCAGGAAGAGTCGTCTTCGTGATGTCAAAGCACTTTCATTCATTGGGATTTCCCCTCTCTCCCTCATCCTCGCCCCGCTCCGCGGCCAGGAACCGATCGTCAAGGAGATGCTTGACCGGCATCTTGGTGCGCAGTAACGAGTAGATTACCGGAACCACGAACAGGGTCAGGATCGTCGCCACCAGCAGTCCGCCGATCACGGCCCGGCCCAGGGGGGCGTTCTGCTCGCCCGCTTCGCCCATGGCAAAGGCCATGGGCACCATGCCGATGATCATGGCCAGGGCGGTCATCAACACTGGCCTCAGCCGTGTCCTGGCAGCCTCCAGGGCCGCTTCCGCCGGTGTGACCACCTTTTCCACCCTGATGTCGTTGGCAAAGCTCACCAGCAGGATCGAGTTGGAGGTGGCGATGCCGATGGCCATGATCGACCCCATGAGCGATTCCACGTTGATGGTGGTGCCGGTCAGCGCCAGCATCCAGAGTATCCCCATCAGGGCGCCC
The DNA here is from genome assembly GCF_008369015.1 of Oryzomonas rubra. Classification (NCBI taxonomy): domain Bacteria; kingdom Pseudomonadati; phylum Thermodesulfobacteriota; class Desulfuromonadia; order Geobacterales; family Geobacteraceae; genus Oryzomonas; species Oryzomonas rubra. The sequence goes on along the minus strand of NZ_SRSD01000003.1, from coordinate 421,531 downwards.
GGCACGGCCATCATGATGATGAACGGGTCGATCCACGACTGGAACAGCACCACCATCAGGAAATAGACCAGGAGGGTGGCCAGGACCAGCCCCAATCCCAGGCTGCGGAAGGACTGGTTCATGACCTCGTTCTGGCCGCGCACCGTGATACGCATGCCCGGGGGGAGTTTTCCGAGTGCTGCGATGCTCTTGTCGATATCCCGGATCACGGAGCCCAGATCGCGCCCCTCCACGCCGGCATCTACATCAAGCACCCTTTGCACCGTGTAGTGGGTGATGTTCTCGAAGCTCACCCGGTGGGAGATGAGCGCCAGGTTGCCCAGGGTTTGGGCCGGAATCTGGGGCGTATCCGCCGGTGCCGGCTGGAATGGCGGCTGGAGCAACGCACCGGCCGACGGCGGGGTGACCGGCATGGCCGCCAGGTCCGACAGGGTGGTCTGGTACCGGCGCGGGATCTGCACCGCCACGGTGTAGTTAACGTTGTTGGCCGGGTTGAGGAAAAACGAGGGGGCGATCAGGATACTGGAGGAGAGGGCGATCAGGGCGCTGGTGGCCACGTCCCGTTCGCTCATGCCGAGCCGGGCCGCCCGGACCCGGTCCACGTCCACCTGCAGGGTCGGGTAATCCAGTACCTGGTTGATATGCACGTCGGCGGCACCGGGGATGGTGAGCAGGGCATCCCTGATCTTGAGGGCGTACGGGTAGGATTTGCTGAAGTCCGGCCCTTCGATCTGGATATCGATGGGTGAGGTCAGACCGAAGTTGAGCACCTGGGTGACGATGTCGGCAGACTGGAAATAGAAGGATGAGCCGGGGAACTGCCGAGGAAGCACCTCCCGGATCCGGTGCCGGTACAGGGCCGTTGGCCGGTGCCCCTTTTTGAGAGAGATGAGGATCTCGGCGTCCATGCCGCTGATGTTCTCGGTCTGCACAAAGGCCAGGTTATAGAATGTGGGCACCCCGATCATATCGTTGATGGTGTCGATCTCCCCGGCCGGGATGATCCCGCGGATTTGCTCCTCCACCCGGGCCAGCAATCTCTCGGTATCCTCGATGCGGGTTCCGGCCGGGGCGCGCACATGCAGCTTCATCAACCCCACGTCCACCGAGGGGAAGAAATCGGTGCCGATGATGAAGACCAGCCCCAGACTGGCCAACCCCACCAGGGCCGCCACCGCCAACGTGAAGGCGCGGTGGTGCAGGGCCGTTGCCAGCAGCCGGCCGTAGCGCTCACGGAACCGTTCGAAGCCATCCTCGCGGCGTTGGTTCAGCAACCGGAAGAGGGCGGTCATCCTCCCGGGTGATGGAGATGCTCCCCTCTGGTGGTGCTCCCCTCCCAGCAGCATCCGCGACAGCACCGGAACCAGGGTGCGGGAGAGCAGGTAGGAGGCCAGCATGGCGGTCACCACCGCGAACGCCAGTGGGGTGAAGAGGTGCTTGGCCGGCCCGACCAGCAACACCACCGGGAAGAAGACCACGCAGATGGCCATGGTCGCCACGATGGCCGGCATCGCCACCTGGCGGGCGCTGTCCATGACCGCCATGGTGAGCGGCTTGCCCAGGGCGCGGTTGCGGTGGATGTTCTCCACCTCTACCGTGGCGTCGTCCACCAGCATGCCGATGGCCAGGGCCAAGCCGCCCAGGGTCATGATATTGATGCTCTGGCCGGCCAGGTTCATGGCGATCACGGCGCTGAAAATAGCCAGGGGGATGGAGGTGGAGACCACGATCATGCTGCGCAGGCTGCCGAGGAAGACCAGGATCATGAGTGAGACCAGGATCGTGCCGATGACCGCCTCGCGCACCACCCCCTCCACCGCCGCCCGCACGAAGAGCGACTGGTCGAAGTCGATCTTCAGTTCCAGTCCCTGGGGCGCTACCTCCCTGATGGCGGGCAGGGCCTCGCGGGCGGCGTCCACCACCGCCAGGGTGGAGGCGTCGGCGTGCTTGAGGATGGACAGATAGGTGGCCCGCCGGCCATTGACGTGCACGATGTTGTTCTGTTCGGCATAGCTGTCCGAGATTCGGGCCACATCACCCAGATAGACCGGGGCGTTGCCCACCACCTTGACCGGGATGGCGCTGAACTGGTCGATGATCCGCGGGCTGGAGTTGAGCAACACGTTGTACTCCTGCCCGCCGATGCGGGCGGTGCCGGCCGGGATGATCACGTTGGAGGCCTGGAGGGCGCTCACCACATCGGCCGGCGAGAGCCCCCGCGCCGCCAGGGCTGTGGGATTGATGTCGATCATGATCTGGCGGCTCTTGCCGCCGAAGGGTGCCGGCGTGGAGAGCCCCGGGATGGTGAACAGCTTGACCCGGATGAAGTTGAGGCCGTAATCGAAGATCTTTTCTTCCGGAAGATTTTTGCTCGACAGGGTCAACTGGGCCACCGGCACGTTGGAGGCGTTGAACTGGACGATGGCCGGCGGCTGGGTGCCGGGCGGCGCGATCCTGAGCAGGGTGCTGGAGACGGAGGAGATCTGGGAGATGGCGGCGCCGATCTCGGTGCCGGGCTGAAAGTAGACCTTGAGGACCCCGGTGCCGGGGATGGATTGGGACTCAATGCGGGAGATGCCGTTGACGGTGGTGGAGTAGGCCCGTTCGCTGATCAGGACGATGCGTCGCTCCATGTCCTCCGGGGAGAGGCCGGGGTAGTTCCAGACCACCACGACCACCGGGATGTCGATCACCGGGAAGATATCGACGATCATCCTGGTGAGGGAAAGGGTGCCCAGCACCAGGATCAATAGTGCCATCACCGCAACGCTGTAAGGGCGCCGCAGCGCCAATCTGACTAACCACATGACGAACCTCGCGAGAGGTCGCACGGTTTCCTCCCTTGCCGCCGGACCGATTTGGGATGGGGCCGCATGGTCGGCAGGGGCGGGAAACGGTATGCATCTCTATGTTGTCATGGTAGAACCTCTTTCGTTATTGATTACCAATAAGGTCCTGTATATCTTTATAGGTAGTATTGTACATCAAACATTCTAATCTGCAAATCCGATTACGGCATGGGGGAGGAAAACAATGCGGGGAGGGGGGAAGAGGTCGACCATACGGCAGGTGCAAAACCAAGTGGAGCAGGATCTCGCGATCCAGCCCCACTTGGCCGGTTGATTTCCAGGGTGAGGCGTTACCGCACCAGTTTGGACAGCTTCTTGAATTCTTCCGTTCCCGCGACCTTCAGGAGCTGGAACAGAACCGATTCGGTGGAGGTGGGGACCGCGCCGGTCAGGGTCATGGCTTCGGCGGCGATCTGCCAGTTGCGTTTGCTGCGGCTCATGACGGCGTCCCTGACCACGTGGACCTCGAAGCCGGCATCGCGCAGCTCGATGACGGTTTGCAGCACGCAGACGTGGGTTTCCATGCCGGTGATGATGACCTGGGTGCGGCCGGTACTCGTGAGCCTCTCCATGAAATCGGCGCTGCCGCAGCAACTGAAGGCCATCTTCTCAAAATAGCCGGCATCCCCGGCCTTCTCCTTCAGTTCCGGCAGGGTGGCACCCAAACCTTTGACGTACTGTTCGGTGATGAGTGCCGGAATCCCCAACTCCTGGGCGGTTTCCAGCAGAATGGCGATATTCCTGGTCAGTTTGTGGAGGATCTTGTCGTCCATGGCCAGGCAGAGCTTCTCCTGGACATCGATTACCACCAACGCCGCCTTGTCACGCTCCAGAAAGAATCTGTCCTTTACCGACATGGTTCGATCTCCTTTCCTGTCTTTAAACACTCCCGAAGCTTGCTACGATGAGAGTGAATAAGTGAATGGTGAATAGTGAAATCGAATTCTCGACTTTAACCATTCACCTTTCACGATTCACAATTCACGATGTTATATGTCCCTGCATCAATCCCGCTTCAACTCTATTCCCAGATCGTTGATCTTCTTGCGCAGCGTGTTGCGGTTGATGCCGAGGATATCCGCCGCCTTGACCTGGTTCCAGCGGGTTTTCTCAAGGATGAAGCGGATCAGAGGGCGTTCCACCTGTTCCAGCACCATGGCGTGGATATCCCCTTTTTCCAGCTTCTCTATGCCGTTCATGCAGGAACGCAGTTTCAGGTCCACGATCGACTCCAGGGAGGCGTCGTGGGATACGGTCGGTTGCCCCCCGGAGAGCGGCTCAAGCCCTTCGAAGTCCCGGGGGGTCAGCAGCGGGTCGCTGGAGAGGATGACGGCGCGCTTGATGGTGTTTTCCAACTCCCGCACGTTGCCGGGCCAGGAGTGGGCGGTCAATACGGCCATCGCCTCGTCGGTGCACTGCTTGTCGCTGATGTCCATCTCGGCGCTGGCCCGTCCCAGAAAGTACTGCACGAGCTGGGGGATGTCCTCCCGGCGCTCCCGCAGGGGAACCAGGTTGATGGGAACCACGTTCAGCCGGTAGAAAAGATCCTCGCGGAACTCCTTCTGGCGGACCTTTTCGATCAGTTCCTGGTTCGTGGCGGCCACGATGCGCACATCCACCGGGATGCTCTGGTTGCCGCCGGTGCGGGTGATCTCCCGCTCCTGGAGGACGCGCAGGATCTTGGCCTGCAGGTCCAGGGGCATGTCGCCGATCTCGTCCAGAAAGAGCGTCCCCTGGTTGGCCTGCTCGAACTTGCCCAGTTTGCGTTCCACGGCGCCGGTAAAGGCCCCCTTCTCAAAGCCGAACAGCTCGCTTTCCAGGAGCTCCTTGGGGATGGCGGCGCAGTTGATGGCGACGAACGGCTTGCCCAACCGGCGCGAATTGAAATGGACGGCCCGCGCCACCAGTTCCTTGCCGGTTCCCGACTCCCCCTGGACCAGGATGGTGACGTCGCTGGCGGCCACCTTGCCGATGGTCTTGTAGACCTCGCGCATGGCCGGCGAGTTGCCGATGATATTCTTTTCGACCTGGTAGCGCTCCTTGAGTTCCTGCTTGAGCATGGTGACTTGGCCGGCGATCTCCCGGGCGCGTCCGACCTTTTCGATGATGGCGTCGATCACGTCCAGGTCGAACGGCTTGGTGATGTAATCGTAGGCCCCGCGTTTCATGGCCTCCACCGCGTTCTTCATGCTGGCCTCGGCCGTCATGATGACCACCAGCAGGTCGCTCTTCAGTTCGCGGATCTTGTCCAGCAGGTCAAGACCGCTGATACCTGGCATCTTGATGTCGAGAATAGCCAGATCGTAGTTGTTGTCCTGGACCAGCGACAGCGCCTGGCGCCCGTCGTGGGCCAGATCCACCGTGAACCCTTTCCGTTTCAGGGCCTTGGAAAGGACCCAGCGCATACTCTCTTCGTCATCGGCCACCAGGATTCTGTTTAACGGCATTGTTGTTGTCCCCTGTTCGTCACGAATAAAATTGCATTACAAAGCATCATGGACGCTCCCGGCCGGTAAGCCGGGGCTGCGCCCCTGACGGATACGTTTGGTTGGCGCGTGCCGATGGGTCATTGCACCAGCGGCAAGAGCACCGTGAACTTGGTTCCATGGCCGGCATCGGACTCCACCTTGATCATGCCGCGATGTTCCGCCACGATCTTGTGGCAGATGGCCAGCCCCAGGCCGGTGCCCGATGACTTGGTGCTGAAAAACGGCGTCCAGATGTTTTCCAGGTCCTCGGCCGGGATACCGGGGCCGTCGTCGGCGATCTCCACGGCAACCATACGGGAGCGGCGATCATTCTGGGCCATGCGGTAATCGGACAGCACCCGGCTCGCCACCGTCAGCTGCCCGGTATCCTGCAAGGCGTCGATGGCGTTGCAGATCAGGTTGAGGAACAGCCGGGTCAGCATCTCCTCGTCGGCCATGATGGGGGGTATGCTGGGATCGAAGTGTTTGTTGAAGGTGATGTCGCGACCGGCTACGGCCTGCTTTTGCAGCAGGAGGATGTCGCCCAGCACCTTGTGCAGGTTGACCGGCCCCAGCTTGAGCCCCCGCGGCGAGGCCAGTTCCAGCAGTTCGCGGATGATGTGGTCGATGCGCTCGGTTTCGCGGATCATCACCCGGGTGTAATCCAGCAGTTCGCTTTCGGCGTCCAGCTCCCGCTCCAGGAGTTGGGCCGCCCCCTTGATGCCACCCAGGGGGTTCTTCACCTCGTGGGCCAGCCCGGCCGCCAGTGCCCCCATGGTGGAGAGCCGGTCGGCTTGACGGACCGCCGCCTCCAACTCGCGGATGTAGGTGATGTCCTTGAGGGACAGGATGGTACCGATGTTTTCGCCGGTCCCCAGCATGAGCGGGTAACAGGTGGCGGCAACCGGCTTGACCTTGCCGGTGGAGCGGACCACCACGTTCTCATGGTCCGAGATGGTGATGCCGGTCTGGGTCGCTTTCTGGACCATCTCCACCAGGGCCTTTTCCAGGACAAAAAGTTTGTCAAAGCTGGCGCCCATGGCCTGGCGCCGGGAAAATCCGGTGATCTCCTCGGCGGCCGGGTTGCACAGGGTGATCACGCCGTTCCGGTCCACGACGATCACGCCGTCGCCGACGCTGTCGAGCACGGTGGCGTAGTAATCGCCCGGATAGCTGCCTTGTTCGGCGATGTTGTCAGGCGTGGGCATGGTGGTCATCCGGTGTGCCGGTTATCCTTTCGATCAGGGTGAACAAATCAGCGACGGTGCGGACGGAATTGGCTTCGCGCCGAATGTCGGCGGCACCGGCAAAACCGCGCGCATACCAACCAATGTGCTTTTTCATCTCACGGGCGGCCACGGCCTCGCCGCTCTCCTGCACGAACAGCTCCAGGTGCTGGCGCATGGCGTCGGCCCGCTCGGCTGCGGCGGCCGGCGTCACGGCCCCCCGTTCTTCCAGTTCCAAGACCTGCCGAAATATCCACGGATTGCCGAGGGCACCCCGGGCGATCATCACCCCGTCGCACCCGGTTTCGGCCATCATGGTCCGGCAATCGTCGGCGCTGAAGATATCCCCGCTACCGATGACCGGGATGGTCAGGCACTCCTTGAGCCGGGCGATCTGGCTCCAGTCGGCATGTCCCGAGAACATCTGGGAGCGGCTGCGGGGGTGCAGGGTAACGGCGTCGCACCCCTCGGCCTCGGCGATCCTGCCAATCTCAAGATAGGTATCGTCCCCGCAATGCCAGCCGGAACGGATCTTGATCGTCAGGGGCAGGGCGGTGGCGGCCCGCACGGCCTTGACGATGGCGGCAATGCCGGCCGGATCGCGCAAGAGGGCACTGCCTGCGCCGGTACCGACCACCTTGCGAACCGGGCACCCCATATTGATATCGAGCAGTTCCCCGTATTCTGCTACCATGCGGGCGGCTTCCGCCAGGCTCTCGGGCGAATCCCCGAAAAGTTGGATGCCCAGCGGCCGGTCTTCCGGGCAACTCTTCAGCAGGGCCAGAGTTTTTGTGCCTTCGCGGACCAAACCGTTGACGCTTACCATCTCGGTGAAGGCAAGGGCGGCACCATTGCGACGGCAGAGGAGACGGAACGGCAGGTTGGTGATTCCGGCCAGGGGGGCAAGCACAACGTTGTGCGCCAGGGATAGTCTACCGATTTTCAATGGTTTCAGCATGATGCACACGGGTAATGGCTAACGGAAGGAGAATAAATAGTTGAGTGATGCCTAAATTTTGGGCATAGTATCACAGCCATTTAAAATGGCAAAGGGAAAATTCAGAAAATAGTTGTTGCCAAGATGGCTGTTTACGGTTTTAATATTACTCTAACTATAACGCACGCATTGGGTGACAGGCCAGCGCAATCAAGGAGTTGAATATGTTTGGAATCGGGATGCCGGAACTTATCATTATCATGGTCATCGCCCTGATCGTTATCGGACCGCACAAATTGCCGGAACTCGCCAAGTCCCTGGGCAAAGGTTTGGCGGAGTTCAAGAGGGCCTCCGAGGACTTCCAGCGCAACATTCAGGAAGAGGCCCGCAAGAGCGAGGAGAAGGTTGAGCCGCAACAGGAGGCCGTGACGCCGCCCGCCGAGCCCGAGCATGTGGCTACGGCCGCGTCGGCAGAGCATGGGCATGTGGCCGCAGCGGCGCCGACTGAGCATGATGCCGGGGAAAAGAAGGATGCCCCGCACGCCTGATCCCACGGATGGCGCAACGCTTCAAAAACGAAAAGAGCCGGGTCGCGCCCCGGCTCTTTTTTTATACCCTTTGGCCCGCAGGTCGCTTATTTGACCTCGATATTGATCTGTTTCGGCTTGGTTTCCTCTTTTTTCGGGAGAACGATGTTCAGGATGCCTTTATCGCAGGTGGCCTGCACATGTTCCTGATCAATGGTCGCCGGCAGGCTGAAGCTGCGTTGGAATGAGCCGAAATAGCGCTCGATGCGGTGATAGTTCTCCTTCTTGACCGAGTCTTCGTGTTTGCGTTCCCCCCTGAGGGTCAGGGTATTATCCTCGATGCGTACGTCGATGTCCCTCTGGTCCACATCAGGCACCTCGGCCTTGATGACGATGGCGTCTTCCGTCTCGTAGATGTCCACGGCCGGTTGCCAGATCCCCTCGCGGGTCTCCTCACCGGAAATATCATGGTTCCAGGAGACGTTCAGCAGCCGATTCATCTGCTCCTGCATGGTGCGCAACTCCCTGAGCGGATTGTATTTGACAAGTGCCATATCCGTATCCTCCTTTGTTCTTTAAATGGCGAACCCTTTCTATCACAAACATAATGTCGAATTTCCCAAAGTCAAGGGGAGGCGAAACTCATTAAACTGGGTGTATTATTTTTTTACGATAGTGTATAGTAAAAACGGATTGGCAGCCAGAGTGGGCCGACAGGCCGCAGGAGACGAACCATGCCACTGATTGTAGAAGCGATCTTCATAGCACTGACCATGCTTATAGCCTTTTTTCTGGCGTTTTTGATGATGTTCCTCCTGGCCCTGTTCCTTGCCCCCATCGAGCGCGGGCTTTCCAAGTTCATTTGGGACCACACCACCCCCGCTTCCCCTACACCGTCCCAAAAGGGCCAGTCCTACCGGGATTTCAGTAAAAAACATTTCTGAGTACGGTCGTCGCTCGATGCCTGATACTCATCCAAGAAAGCGACCGGAAGCACACCGCGTTGAAAAGCGCAGGATAAACCGGCCGAACGCTCCCGCCACTAAATACCGTGAAACGCGGTTCCTGCTGGTAGCAACCCTGGCCGTTTCCGGCATCCATTCCCATGACGACACAAATCACCATATACGTTCTAATGGCTGGAGACCTGCGCCGGGAGAGAGCTTATGGAATTCAAGAATCTGCTGATCGAAACCGTTGACAACGTGGCCACCCTCACCGTCAACCGCCCCAGGAGCCTCAACTCCCTCAACAGCGAGGTGTTGGGAGAGCTGGAATGCGCCCTGTATGGCCTGAACCTGAATGCGGACGTCAGGGCGGTGGTGCTGACCGGCGCCGGAGAGCGGGCCTTCGTGGCCGGGGCCGACATCAAGGAAATGTCCGCGATGAACGCCCTTGAGGCACATGCCTTTGCCCGGAAGGGGCAGCAGGTGATGCTGCTCATGGAGAGGATGAAAAAGCCGGTCATCGCGGCGGTCAACGGCTATGCCCTGGGGGGCGGGCTGGAGCTGGCCCTGGCCTGCGATTTCATCTACGCCGCCACCACGGCCCGGCTCGGTTTCCCTGAGGCGACCCTGGGGATCATGCCCGGTTTCGGCGGCACCCAGAACCTAGCCCGCCTGATCGGCCCCAACCGGGCCAGCGAGATGATTTTCACCGGCAGGATGCTCGATGCCGACAAGGCCTGCGCCTGGGGGATCGTCAACGAGGTTTTTCCTCCGGAGGAACTTTTGGTCAAGGCCCGGGAAACGGCCCAGGCCATTGCCCAAGTGGCTCCGTTGGGGGTGAGCAGCGCCAAGGATGCCATCGCCAATGGCCTGAACATGGGCAAGGAAGACGGCTTCCGCTACGAGGCGGCCCTGTTCGGCGTGCTCTTCGCCACCGAGGATCAGCGGGAAGGTATGGAGGCGTTTGTGGAGAAACGTCAAGCGGTCTTTAAGGGCAAATAGCGGCGGTTTCATCCGTCCGGCAGGAACGCTAAACGCACATGACATCATTCCCGTCCCGTCGCCCACAAATACAACTATTAAATGAGGACCCTATGTACCCTGAGTCGGACGATCTGAACGACTATCTGGTTTCCGATACCATTATTGATTGGCAAACTCCGGCTGTCCGGGAGAAGGCCCTGGAACTTACGCAAACATTGCCGGATGAGGTTGACAAGGCCCGCTGTCTCTACCAATGGGTGCGGGACACCATCCCCCATTCCGCTGACGCCGGCCTGGACATTGTGACCTGCACGGCCAGCGAGGTGCTCCATCACGGTACCGGGATCTGTTTTGCCAAAAGCCATCTCCTGGCCGCCCTGCTCCGGGCGGTAGGCATCCCGGCCGGTTTCTGTTACCAGGTCTTGCGGCTGGACCCGCCTGTGGATAACGAGCCGGTTTTGCATGGGTTTAACGGCATCTACCTGGCGACCCTCCAAAAGTGGATTCGGGTCGATGCGCGGGGCAACAGCAAGGGGATCAACGCCCAATTCAGCACCGGGAAAGAGCAACTCGCCTTTGCCATGGACCCGGAGGCCGACGAGTTCATCTACGAAGCGATCTTTGCGGCACCGGTGGAGAGCGTGGTCAACCGGCTGAAAATGTACAAGACCAGAAGCGAATTGTGGGACGATCTGCCCCAATGTCTGTAGTTGTTTGGAAATACATAAGGAACATGGATGCGTAATGAACAGGGACGTAAACCTCTATAATCAGGGCAAAAACGCGCTGATGCTGCTGGTGCGCCTGTATCGGCAACGCGGTTCGTACCGGATCATACGCGACCCCGAAGGGGTCATCAGCCTGTGGGCCATCGAAGGCGCCGAGAGAACCCCGTTTTCCGTATCCTTTGCGGACCGGGGACGCATCAGCGGGAATATCGAGGACATGGCCCCCGAGTTTGTGCGGTCATTCATCGAGTATGTAAGAAAGAACGGTGTGCGGGCCGCCTGATACGATGGCGGAGTGATTCCCCCCTTGCGTCAAGCCCGCGCTGCAAACTGCCAGGACCTGCCTGTATACCTTTTCATTGCCCCCCATGCGTGCTACATTGCCTCCCTTTTCAGGTTGAGCCGGGTCCAGAGATCCGGAACCACCGTTGCCTCCTCTCGTATTCCTCCTCCGTTGTGCTCCATGATGCTGCGCCTCAACTACCATGAGTTCGGCAAAACAGTGCTACGGGGGAGCCTCGGCGACCTGTGGGGCACTCGCACGAGTGACTTTTCATATCCAAGGACGATACCATGATCGTACGCGAACGCCCCTCCGGGCTACGTCTCTATTTTATCTTCAAGGGCTCCATGCTCCAGAGTATCCGCTGGCAACTGGTAAGCACCGTACTGGTGGCCGCCGCCGTGTACCTGACCCACGGCATGCTGTTCGCCATCAAGATCACCATGACGCCGATCCCGTTCAGCCTTATCGGCCTGGCGCTTGCCATCTTTCTCGGTTTCCGCAACAACGCGAGTTATGAACGCTACTGGGAGGGGCGCAAGCTCTGGGGTGAATTGATGATCGCCTGCCGTACCATCACGCGGCAGATGCAGACCTTTGTTGCGGGGAGTGGCGCGGATGAGGCGCGCCGCCGCATGGCATACCGCTCCATCGCTTTTGCCCACGCGCTGCGCCACCATCTGCGCGGATCGGACCCGCGGGAGGATGTGGGCACGCTGTTGACGGCCGAGGAGTTTGCATCGTTCGAGGGTGCCGTCAACAAACCGGATTTCCTGGTGCGCCGCATGGCCGCCGACCTGCGTGGCCTGGTCGGTGAGCGGGCGACCAACCCGCTCTTTGCCGCACGCATCGACGAAACCCTGACGAGTTTTGCCACCATTCTGGCCGGCTGCGAGAGGATCAAGCAGACGCCGATCCCTTTTTCCTATACCCTGCTGATCCACCGTACGGCCTATCTCTACTGCTTCATGCTCCCTTTCGGGTTGGTGGACTCCATCGGCTTCATGACGCCGTTCGTCGTCGGCTTGATCTCCTACACCTTTTTCGGACTCGATGCGTTGGGGGATGAGATTGCCGAGCCTTTCGGGACGTTGCCCAACGATCTACCCCTGGCCGGGATCTGCCGCGGTATAGAAATCAGTATCCGTGAGGCGCTGGGGGAAGAAGAGCTTCCCAAGGCGCTTAAGCCTGTTGATTTTTGCATCCTGTAGGCCTTTAGGCCTTGCCCCAGAATTTTAGATATCGTATCGAACCGACACAAAAGAGGCGCCCGGATATAATCCCGGCGCCTCTTTTGCGTAAAACGGCTCGTTCGTGATGCCTATGGGCCGTGTGAATTTTTTCAACATGCTGTAATTGCAATTGAAAGTTGTGGTTTGATGGTGTAGAAGGGGAAGTGTGATTTGTGACGTGAGTTTATTGCCAAAGAGGAAAATATGCCGGTCTCTTGCATGACAAAGGATTATATTGCTCCATTTTTCCCGCTTGTCGCTGTCGTTATCGTCTACTTTCTGGGCAAAGCTGCTTACTTCCGTCAAAAAAAAGTTGAATTGATAACCAGACATAGAGCGCAACCACTTCAATGAGCACATATCCGCAATAAAGCTGCGCACAGGGAGTTCCGCGAATATAACCGAGAGCGAGTTCAAATGGTGCTGATGTTCGTGCAAAGCTTTATGTCGGAACATCTTGGTTGAGAATGCCCAGCGCCTGCGCGCGTCAGCAAAAAAACATCACGCGAGCCCCAACCGTTGGCCGAAAGGAGTCCACTCCATGAAAACCACTGAACAGAAGGGGATGAACCGCAGGACCTTCATCAAGGCCGGCATGGCGGGTGCCGCAACCGCCCTGATCGCCCCGCCCGCGTTTGCGGAGGCCCTGCAACAGATGGCCGGACCGGAACGTTCCGCCTTTCCCGCGCCGGTCTACCGGACCCTGGGCCGTACCGGCCTGAAGATCACCGTGGTCAGCTTCGGGGCTATGCTGACCCCCGAGCCGGAGGTGATCCGGGTCGCCATTGACCGGGGGGTGAACTACATCGACACGGCTCGAAAGTACATGGGGGGCAAGAACGAGGAGATCGTCGCCAAGGCGGTGAAAGGGGTGCGGGACAAGCTTTTCATCGCCACCAAGACCCAGCCGGAGTCCCACACAAGGGCCGAGATCATCCGGGACGTGGAGGCCAGCCTGAAGGCGTTGGGGACCGACCACATCGACGTGATCCAACTCCACAACGTCACCGGCAGGCAGCGGATCTTCAACGCCGAGACGCGGGAGGCCCTGACGCAGCTGAAAAAACAGGGGAAGGTGCGCTTCTGCGGCGTGACCACCCACAAGAACGAGGCCGAGGTGCTGAACGCCCTGGTGGACGACCCGGACCGGTTCTTCGATACCTGCCTCGTCAAGTACAACTTCACGTCGGGCAGGGAGGTCTCGGTCGCCATTGACCGGGCCGCCTCGGCCGGTATCGGCATCATCGCCATGAAGACTCAGGCGGGGGGGTATGACACCACGGGCCTGGGCAGGATCAGCGCCCACCAGGCCGCCCTCAAGTGGGTGCTCCAAAATCCCAAGGTGACTGCGGCCATACCGGGCATGAAGAACCTGACGCAACTGCGGGAGGATATCGCCGTTATGGGCATGTCCTTCACCTATGCCGACGTACGGCGCCTCGACCGCTACGCCGAGGCCATCGCCCCCTTCTACTGCGGCTTCTGCGGTTCGTGCGAGGCGGGATGCCCCCGGGGTGTGGAGATCTCCACCGTCAACCGGGCTCTCATGTACGCCGAGGGGGGCTACCGGAATCTCTCCCTGGCCCGTGCCACCTATGCCGAGCTGCCCCGCCAGGCGACGGCGGCGGCCTGTATCGACTGCGAAGGGTGCAGCGCCCGCTGCGTCAACGGGCTGGACATCGCCGCCAAGATGGAACGTGCCCGGACGGTGCTGGCATGAGCGCCAATCGTTTGGTGTCGCTGCTCCCGGCCCTGTTCCTGCTTCTCGGCCTCCCGCCCGGCGCGTGGGCGGCGGGCGATATGGAGGAGCTCCTGCCGCCGGTCTCCTGCGGCGCCGGGTGGCAGCTGGAGGGTAAGCCGCTCTTCTACAACCGGGACACCCTGTCCGACCGGATCGACGGCGAGGCCGAACTGTACTTCCCCTACGGCTTCGAGCGCATGACCGCTGCCCGCTATGGCGCGGCGGAAAAAAACGGAGCCGGCATCGACGTGGAGATCTACCGCATGGGGTCGCTGCTGGACGCCTTCGGCATGTATGCCAACTACCGCCAGAAGGAGGGGGGCACCATTGCCGTGGGCGCCGAGTCCAATCTCTCCCCCTCGCAGCTCTTCATCTACCAAGGGCGTTTCTTCATCCACATCCAAATGACCGGCACCAGTGATGCCGCCACGACCGCCCTGACCGAATGCGGGAGGACGGTGGCGGCGCGGCTGCCGGGTACGCAAAGCAGGCCGCCCGAGCTTTCGGCCCTGGAACGGTCCGAGGTGGTCAAGGGAACCGAGCGCTACCTGCCCCAGAGCCTCTTGGGGTATGATTTCCTGAACAGGGGGATCATGGCCGATGCCGTGGTTGGGAGGACGAACCTGCAGATATTCCTGCTCCTGGGGCAAACGGTCGAATCCGCATCCGCCGCATTCGACCGTTACCGTTCCCAGTTGGCCCAGGGCAAGGTTGAATCGGGGGGAAAGGATGTGGCGCTCATGGAGGGTGTCGATCCCCTCTACGGGCCGGTCGTGATTCTGCGGAAGGGGGGCTGCCTCGCCGGCGCCCTCAAGTTCGGCGCGAAGGATGGCGTCCGCGCCCTGCTGGAGCGTATCTGCCGGTGATAACGTGACGTTGCCGGGTAAGGCGGGATTGTGCGCCGCCGCTACAGCCCGGTTTTAGCCGCAAACCTCGGCCTTGACGATGGTCTTCATCTTCTTCAGCCGGCCTATGGCCTGTTTGCAGGCTTCGAAGGCATCGCCGCTGTTGGGGGAACTGACGGCAGCAAGCGAGATAATGTCGCCGACGCGGAGCCGGCCGGTGCGTCGGATCAGGAGGACATCTTCCAGGGCGAATTCCGCGGCCAGTTTGTCGGCCATGTCGCGCAGTTCCGCCTCGGTATCACCGTTTGTGGCATAGTCGATGTAGCTTGTGGTCCCGCCAACCCCTGCCATGGGCTTTACCACGGCATAATGGATAACGACCGACCCGGCCTTCTTCGTTGTTATCAAGTCATAAATCTGTGCAGGGTCAATAGGGTCGGGTGTGATTCTAACCATTCGTATCTCCATTTCTGTGATGTCATACGGATGGTGGCTCGTCCGTATCTTTTAACGTAGTTCCTGATGGCAGCACTGACGGTTTATAGCTCCATCTTTTGGTTTTGGAGCCGTTTGTAATAAAAATTCTGCCCGTACAGCACGGCGATGGGGTTGTGGCCGGTGACCCGGTCCTTGACCACCAGGGTTGTGACCGGCGCCTCCGAACGCTTGTTGAAGAGCATGTCATGGCCGACGCACAGGCCGAGGATGATGTTCATGTCGGTCTCGAGCCGGTTGCAGATCTCGGCCTGGGCAATGGGGTTGCAGGCCGGCTCAAAGGTGCCGGGTCTGACCTTGTCCCCTTCCTCCAGCCCCAGTTCCCGCTTGTCGATGCTCCCCGCCTTGCAGCAGACGCTCAACGGTTCAAGCCCCTGGGCCTTCAGGATGGCCACGAGGCGGTCGGCTTCGTCCAGGAGGCCAATGCAGGTGGCAATGCCGATCTTCGTGTATCCCATCAGTTTGGCAAAGGCGACGGTGTCCTCCACGCGGGTCCAGCGCGGCATGATCGCATCGCTACCCGCCGCCCGCTGGTAGCAGAGCCCTTCCACGCGCGCCGCCACCAGGGCGATGCGGGCCTCCTCGCTGTCCCCCCGGTATTCCTCGAACGCCTCCTTCACCACGTCGTCATAGGCGCCGGACGGGCAGTTGCCCGGTTTGGGCGGCGCAGTTGCCGGGTCGCCGCTCCAGCAGTTGGTGGTACCGGACTTTTGCCATACGGCACTGCACTTGGAACATGAGACCGGTGTTTCGTCTGACATGATAAACCTCCCGAATCAATACTATATGGTCTAGGCAGCGGGTCATCCCATGAGTGCCACCAGCAGGAGTGGCGGCAGCGCCACCACGCCCATGGCGAACAGGGCGTCGAGCCAGATGGCGGCTCCGGCCTGGCACAGGCGGATCAGTCCCACCGCCGGTACGAGCAGTAGTTTTCCCAGGAAGCCCACGTGGTGGCTGGTAACATCCTGCCAGAGCGCATCCCCGTCACCGCTGCTGGGAAAGGCGTGCAGGGCCATGGAAAAACTGAGCCAGGCCCCGGCAATCACGGCAAGGTCCTTGAATTCAGCCGCCGCCGGGCTCGTGACGAGGAGGGATGTCAGCAGGCTGACCGTCAGGGCGGCCACAGTGGAGACGAAGAATGGTGCGACCGCCACCATGATATGCTGCACGGCGTATGCCGGTTGTTCGTGGAGCACATACCCCAAGGGGCTGCCCAGGCGCAGATAGCATACCTTCAGGACACGGATTCCGAGCCGGCGGCAGGCCCAGGCATGGGCAAACTCGTGGACCATAACGCCCGGAAAGGTAAGCAGGGAGACGATCAGCCGGGCGGTCATGGGCGCCGCTTCACGCCGTGGTCATGGTGTTGAAGAGTTGGTTCACCTCGCGGAAGACCTCCACGTACTCATCGGACAACATGAAGAAGAAGTCTCCCAGGTTGTCGGGAAGGGGATGGCGCGAATGCTGCCTGAGCAGGTTCCAGGCGTATTCCTCGGATCGGTCCGGCTTGGTGGCCTGGGCCACGCTGTCCGAGATGGTGTAGGCCAGGCAGAAGAAGTCGGCCAGCGCGACGATGGCGGTCAAGAGCGGGTCCTCTATGGCCAGTTCGGAGGTGTGGTGGTGGGAGATGACATCGCTGTACACCGGCGGGAAGTTCCAGCGCTGGGCCAGACAGAGCCCCACCTCACTGTGGGTGGTGCCGAAATACTCCAGCTCGGCGTCGTAGGTCGTGGAGCGGGTGTAGTTGATGTGGGCGAGCATCTCGCCGTATTCTTCCCTGAGGTAATGGCCGAAAAAAACCTTGCCGATGTCGTGAATGATGCCGACCATATAGGCCAACTCGGTGTCGTTGTACCCCACCATGGCGGCAATGCGGCGGGACATGGAGCCGACGCTGAAGGAATGCATCCAGAAGATGTTCATGTCGAAGGGCTGCTCCGGTGCCTTGAAGCCGTCCACGAAATAACTGGTCAGAATCATCTCGCGCACGCTCCTGAAACCGAGGTAGAGCAGGGCGCGTTTCACCGAGGTGATCTTGCTCCCCGGCATGTAGAGCGGCGAGTTCACCACCCGGATGACCCTTGCCGCCAGGACCTGGTCGGAAAGGATCAGGTCCGCGACCTCGTCCGGGTTGGACTCGTGATCGTCCAGGAGTCTGATGACCCGTGAGACGATCACCGGGATGGTCGGCAGGTCGCTCACATCCTTGAACAGCTTGCGGGCCTTGATCATCATTGCTGCTTTGTCCAACGTCGTTCCTTTCAAAACTCAGGTTTGGGTGCGGAGGATAGAACAATTACAAATCCAAGATTGATACTATCGATAAAGATCAGTCCCGGAGTACCTTAGCTAACTGTTTTTTTGCTGTTGATAGTTTGAGTTTAGCAATCTCGAATTGCTCCTCAGCATTCAGAACATCATTCAGTGCTGCCTCAATATCGCTTCCAGCAAGCCAAGATGTAACAATTTCAACGTCAAGTTCATTAGCACTTACAATGCCATCTGTTACTCCACCAAGGATACTAAAGCGATGCTTGCAATATTGTCCATTATCACCTGCAGGGCAGGTACAATAGGCGGATAGGTTGGCGCCTTTCTTTTGGAAGGTAACTTTGTATGGTTCTTTCGCAGAACCTTGAACGAAGAAGATCAACTCATTCATGGTAGTTTTTTTCTTCTAATTCCCCGGTTTTCAGAAAATTCACAAAGTCGTTCTGTGAAAAATTGTAACCAACGTATGGGACGAGTCTTGTGTGTCCTTCATCCGGTTTAAACAGTAAAAATTTGACATAGCCATCTAAAACCCGGTACTCCGTCTTATCGGTAACTTCATTGACAATTTTTATTGGAATGTTCGGTTTAGCTGCGACAATTTGACATGCAAGGTTTATTTTTTTCAAACCATTTTGCCAGTGGGTGTAAGCTTCCCTTGCATCGTATATCAACTGCCCCTCGGAGAAACAATAATAGGGACCTTGAATCCACTCATAATAGGATATTTTATCTTTTTTCCGCTCAGTTAATTTGATATCAAGTTCAACTTTAAAACTGTCTTGTAATGCCATATACCAGCCATCTGCAAACCCCTCAATAAAATTGGCAATTAAATTTCGAGATCTTTCTGCTTTTTTCAAAGGTGAAGTATCCATCTGTTTATTCTCCATCTCCATTAATCAGTAGATCCCACTCACTTTCAGACAAGACTTTGATGCCAAGTTCTTTGATCTTTTCTATTTTTTTCGGACCTGCTTGTGCTCCAACAACAACAAAATCAGTTTTTGAAGAGACGGTGCTTGCCACCTTTGCTCCTAATTTTTCGGCTTCTATTTTTGCTGCCTTGCGGCTACGTTTCTCCAACTCGCCCGTAAATATGACAATCTTACCAGAAATAGGTGAAGACACCTTGGCTGGTTTGGCATAATCTTCGACTGTGAGATGCTTTTTTAACGAATCAAGGACTTGGATATTATGATCTTCGGCAAAAAAACTTAGTATCTCTTCCGCAACAATCGGCCCAATGCCGTCTATTGCTATGAGGTGCCGATACGCTTCCGATTTTTTATCCCCTGCACAGCCCATGGAGTCTCTCCAGTTTTCTAGACTGACATAGTTATCAGCTAGCAACTTAGCTGTTACCTCTCCGACCTGGGGGATGCCAAGTGAATAGATAAATCGGTCCAGCGGGATTTTTTTCTTGGCCCGGATGGCCTTAAAAAGATTGTTGGCGGAGAGTTCTCCCCAGCCATCCCATTGTTCCAGTGGTGTGTGGCTTGATGCCTGCTGCCAGAGAGTAGGCAGAGACAGCAGCGCTTCAAGCCGAAAAATATCGACGGGAGACGCTATCAATCCTTTGTCGTAAAAAAGTTCGATGTTTTTTTCACCGAGCCCCTCAATGTTGAAGGCATCACGAGATACGAAATGCTTCAGTCTTTCCAGGGATTGTGCGGGGCAGGTTAGCCCCCCCGTACATTTCCAGACCGCTTCTTTGGGTTCCCGAACGGCTTTGCTGCCACAGATCGGGCAGTCTGGGGGAAAAACAAACGGCACAGCATCTGGTTGTCTTTTTTCAAGAACTACAGAGACAACTTGGGGAATCACATCCCCTGCACGCTGCACTACTACAGTGTCGCCTTCTCGAAAATCCTTACATTCGATTTCGTCCTGATTGTGCAGGGTCGCATTTGAAACAGTTGTACCAAGCAGACGAACTGGCAAAAGTTCCGCAACAGGTGTCAGTGCCCCGCTTCGACCAACAGAGATGGCAATTTTTTGTAGAATCGTCTCTCGCTTTTCCGGAGGGAACTTCTGGGCCACGGCCCAGCGGGGAGCCCGGTTGGTTTGTCCCACCTGCTCTTGTAGCGACAGGCTATTAAGTTTGTAGACTATCCCATCGATAGTAAAATCAAGCTCTCCGCGGCGTTCCTGCATTTCCTCAAAATACAAAAGCATTTCATCTAAAGAGTGTAACAGACTAATATCATCACTTACCTTGAACCCCCATCGATGCAGGGCCTGCAAGGCATCCCACTGAGTTTCCGCAAAAGGCGAGGAAAGTTCGCCCCATGCATAGGCAAAGAAACGGAGCGGCCGTGATGCCGTCACAGAAGGGTCAAGCTGGCGCAGACTCCCTGCCGCTGCATTACGTGGATTTTCTGGGGGCTTTTCGCCGAGTCCTTTTTGCTGCGATGCGAAAAGCTCAAAATCGGAATTCGACATGTAGAC
Source organism: Oryzomonas rubra (assembly GCF_008369015.1). Lineage (NCBI taxonomy): Bacteria > Pseudomonadati > Thermodesulfobacteriota > Desulfuromonadia > Geobacterales > Geobacteraceae > Oryzomonas > Oryzomonas rubra. Next base: position 401,544 of record NZ_SRSD01000003.1, on the reverse strand, counting down.
TTCGCCCCGAATTTCTACTATCTCCGGCGCTTCGTGCGGGAGTGTTTTAGGTATCTCACTAATGGAACGAACATTTTCAGTAATGTCCTCGCCTTCGAGGCCGTCACCTCTGGTTGCCGCGCGAACCAATTGATGCTTTTCGTAACGGATGGAACAGGACAGGCCATCTATTTTCGGTTCGGCGACTACGTCAATCGGTTGGGATTCGTCTTTTAATTCCTTGATAATATTCCTTACTTCAGAAAGCAGCTTTGTAACCGGTTTGTTCTCAATTGATAACATCGGCAATGCATGCAGGACCTTTTTGAATCCCTCAGAAGCAAAGCCGCCAACTGTTTGGGTCGGGCTGTCCGGAGATTGAAACTCCGGAAATCTCGTCTCCAGTTCCTGCAATTCCTTGAAGAGCGCATCATAATCGGAATCGCTAATTTCTGGTTGGGGCGGAGTATTCTCGTAGTAGAGGCGGTTATGGTGTGTTATGAGTTGACGCAAATGATTAATGCGTATTTCGATAATATTCTTGTCTGGTTCGGTTAGTTGCGACAACGGCATGGGGTGCTCCGTGGGTAAGCGTTTGACTTCACCGCAGATTACAGTATTATTTCAGGAATTTCAAGAAACGGAAGATTCATGGAACAACAGCATGTTGCGGATATCAGTCAATGGTTCGACGACTATACCCGCACCTTTCTCGATACCGACCCGGAAGGGCTTGTAAATATTCAGCTCAAGATCGAACACACCCGCAAGGTATGTGCGGTCAGCGACATTCTGGCAACCGGCGAAAGGCTTTCGGCAAACGAGGCCCGCATTGCAGGGGCCATCGCCCTGCTGCACGACGTGGGCCGTTTTCCCCAGTACCGGCGCTGGCGCACCTTTCGCGACAGCCAGTCCGACAACCATGCCCGGCTCTCGGTGGAGGTCCTGCGGGAGCACCACCTGCTGGACGGCCTTGATCCCGCCGAGCGCCTGCTGATCGAGGAGGCGGTGCATTTTCACAACCTCCTGGAACTGCCCCAACGGGTCAGTTCGCCGACCCGGCTGTTCATGCGGCTGATCCGGGATGCGGACAAGCTGGATATCTGGCGCGTATTTCTCGAACTCTTCACGCTGCCGGAAGAGCGGCGGGCCTCCGCCGCCACCCTGGATTTACCCGATCTGCCGGGGTGCACGCCCGCCTGCCGGGACGCCTTTCTGGCCCACCAGGTCGTCAGACTGGACCTGTGCCGGGTCCTCAACGACTTCAAGCTCTTGCAAATTTCCTGGGCACTGGACCTTGGTTTTGCCTCGTCCTATCGCCTGCTGCTGGAGCGCGACTATATCACTCGCCTGGCAGGCACCATCAATGGTAAACTGGATATCGGGGCAGCCATCGGACATATTCGGCAGGAGGCCGCCCGGCGGGCGGAAAATTTTCAAACCCAGTGACCAAAGCGGAGGCGATGATGGAAACCAAACTACGCATGGTTTTGCCGGATCAGGAGTTGCTGAGGCTCTACGAGCAGATGTTTCTTTCGCGGGAATTCGAGGAACATTGCGCCGAACAGTATACCAAGGGCAATATCACCGGGTTCCTGCACCTGTACAGCGGCCAGGAGGCCGTGGCGGTCGGGGCGACGGCCGGCCTGCACAAAGAGGACTATATCCTCTCGGCCTACCGTGAGCACGCCCAGGCCATCGTACGGGGCGCCGACCCGAAGCGGGTCATGGCTGAGCTGTTCGGCAAGGCCACCGGCCTCTGCAAGGGGAAAGGGGGCTCCATGCACCTCTTCGATCCCTCCCTGAATTTCATGGGAGGCTACGCCATCGTCGGCGGCCAGTTCCCCATCTCGGTCGGGCTGGCCTTCAGCGCCAAGTACCGGAACGAGGACCGCATCACCGCCTGCTTCTTCGGCGATGGCGCGGTCAACCAGGGGACCTTCCACGAATCCCTCAACTGGGCCCAGCTGTGGGAGTTGCCGGTGCTCTTCATCTGCGAGAACAACTTCTACGGCATCGGCACCGAGGTGCACCGCTCCTCGGCCCTGGCCTCCATCCACCGCCGCACCTGCGGCTATGACATCCCCTCCGAAAAGGTCGACGGCATGGACGTGATCGCGGTCTACAAGGCGGTGAAGTACGCCGCCGAGAAGGTGCGGGAAACTGGTCGTCCTTACTTCATCGAGGCGACCACCTACCGTTTCCGGGGGCATTCCATGTCCGATCCGGGGAAATACCGTTCGGCGGCCGAACATGAACTATGGAAATCCCGCGATCCCCTGCCCAGCTTTGCCAAACGCCTGCTGGAGGAGGGGATCGCCACCCGCGAGGCCCTGGACGCCATCGAGGCACGTTGCACGGTAAAGGTGGAGGAAGCGGTCACCTTCGCCGAAGAGTCGCCCTGGCCGGAGGATAGCGAGGTTCGGGAGGATATCTATGTCTGAAATGACCTATCGTGATGCAATCAATCTGGCCCTCAAGGAAGAGATGCGCCGCGACCCGTCCGTGGTGGTCCTGGGCGAGGATGTGGCGCTCTACGAGGGCTCCTTCAAGGTGACCCGCGGGCTGCTGTCCGAGTTCGGCGAGGAGCGGGTCAAGGATACGCCCATCTCGGAGAATACCATCATCGGTGTGGCCGTGGGGGCCGCCATGGGGGGCTTGCGCCCGGTGGCCGAGCTGATGACCGTCAACTTCGCCCTCCTGGCCATGGATCAGATCGTCAACCACATGGCCAAGATCCATTACATGTTCGGCGGTCAGGCAACGGTGCCCATGACGATCCGCATGCCGGGCGGAGGGGGGAGCCAACTGGGCGCCCAGCATTCCCAAAGCCTGGAGACCTTTTTCATGCACTGCCCCGGGATGCGGGTGCTCTATCCCGCCACGCCGGCCGATGCCAAGGGGCTTCTGAAGAGCGCTATCCGGGACAACAACCCGGTCATCTTCCTGGAGCACGAGTTGCTCTACAACAGCAAGGGGGAGGTGCCGGAAGATCCCGAGTTTCTGGTCCCCATCGGCAAGGCCGCCGTCAAGCGGCCGGGGGAACAGGTCACCATCGTGGCCTATGCCCGCATGACCGTGCTGGCCTTGCAGGCGGCCGAGGAGTTGGCCAAGGAGGGGATCTCCTGCGAGGTGGTGGATCTGCGCAGCCTGGCACCCCTGGACGACGATACCATCATGGCCTCGGTGAAAAAGACCGGCCGGGCGGTGGTGGTGGAGGAGTGCTGGCGCACCTGCGGCCTGGGGGCCGAGATCGCCAGCCGGATCTTCGAGAACTGTTTCGATCTCCTGCAGGCGCCGGTCAGGCGCGTTTCGGGGCTGGACGTACCCATGCCCTACTCGCGCAAGATCGAGAAGCTCTGCATCCCCCAGGCGGAAACCATCGTCCAGGCCGTGAAGGACGTCGTGAACGGCCGTTATTGATTTTAAAGGCATTCAAACACAAGCCGATAACCTAACCACCCCTAACCCCTCCTGAATCAGGAGGGGGACTATAAGCTCCCCTCCTTGATAAGGAGGGGCTGGGGGTGGTTGATAGCAGTGCCATCTGGGAAAGAAAGGGATAACGCACTATGGCAACTGAAATCACCATGCCCAAACTATCGGATACCATGACCGAGGGGAGTTTCATCGGTTGGCGCAAGAAGGTGGGCGAGCGGGTCGAGCGCGGTGAGGTGATCGCCGAGGTGGAAACCGACAAGGCGGTCATGGAACTGGAGGCGTTTGCCTCGGGTGTCCTGCTTAAAACCATGGCTAACGAGGGCGAAAACGTCCCGGTCGGCACGGTGCTCGGGTTGATCGGCGAACCGGGCGAACTGGCGGCCGAGACGGAAGCGCCTTCCCCAACGGCCGCGGCAGTTGTCGCACCTGTCCCCGCGAATCCGCCGGTCCCACCGCCCCAGGATGCCGCGCTCCCGCCGCAGCCCGCGGCGCCGGCCTCCCCCGCGCCGACGGGCCACGATAGGGACGATCACGACAAGGCGTCGCCCCTGGTGCGCCGCATGGCGCGGGAGATGGGCATCGATCTCTCCCTGGTGCACGGCAGCGGCCCCGAGGGAAGGATTCTTCAGGAAGACCTGGCGGCACCGGCGGCACAACCGGCACAAGCCCCTGAACCGCAGGCAGCCCCTATTCCGGCCACTGATTCGGCTTCTGTTCCCCCTGGCCCGCCGGAGGCCGCCTCGCCTGCCGGCCTGCCGGCTTCGAGCGCCATGCGCCAGGCCATTGCCGCCACGGTCAGCCGCTCCTGGCGGGAGATTCCTTATTTCACCGCTACGGTGGAGGTGGGGATGGAGGCCTGCCGCGAGGTGGTGAGCGAGCTGAAGGGGAGCGACGGGCCGGTCGGCTACCATGCCCTGCTGCTCAAGGCCTGCGGCGTTGCCCTGCAAGGTTTTCCGCTGCTCATGGCCGGTAGTGCCGACGGGCCGGTCAACATCAGCTTTGCCGTGGCGTTGCCTGATGGCCTTTTGATGCCGGTGGTCAGGGATTGCTCGCGCCTGGGGGCTGCGGAGATCGAGCGCGAGGCCGCCCGCCTGGCGGACAAGGCCAGAAGCGGACGGCTCACCTCCGAAGAGATGTCGGGTGGCGGCTTTTCCCTCTCCAACCTGGGCATGTACGGTGTGGACGAATTCGATGCCCTGATCGTGCCGGGGCAGGTCGCCATCCTGGCTGTGGGCGCAGTGACCGAGCGGCCCGTGGTCAGAAACGGTCAGCTTTGTGTGGCCCCCACCATGCGGGTCACCCTGTCGAGCGACCACCGCGTGGTGGACGGCGCCTATGCCGCCAGGTTCCTGGCCGAATTGCGCCATGTTCTGGAACACCCGGTTTTGTTGCTGGCCGCCCATGGTTCGCCGTGACATAACCGCCGGCCATGGAGCATGATTCCCATTTCCCTTGTGCAGGAGACCCCCATGTCATCCACCAAACTGCTCATACCTGCTGAAAAGCTCCGTTGGACGTGCGATCCCCACACCTTCGATTTCGAGACCACCGAAGATCTTCCCGACCTGGAAGACGCCATCGGCCAGGAACGAGCCCTGCGCTCGATCGAGTTTGGACTCGGTATGCAGGGCACCGGCTTCAATCTCTACATCTCGGGCGAGACCGGCACCGGCAGGGCCTCGACCATCCGCAGCATCCTCAGGAAACGGACCGCAAGCGAGCCCCAACCCTGCGACTGGTTGTACGTCCATAATTTCAAGGATCACGATGCGGCGGTATCCCTGTCGCTGCCGGCCGGCATGGGCAGCGAACTGGCCGCGGACATGAAGGAGTTGATCGAGGCCTTCAAGGAGGATATCCCCAAGGCATTGGAAAGCAGGGAGTACGAGAACCGTCGCGCCGAGATACTGGAAACCTATCAGGCCACCAATAGCGAACTGTTTCAGGTGCTTGAAAAGGAGTGCGGGAAACGCGGTTTCACCCTGCAGCGAACGGTCTCCGGGCTGGTGGTCGTCCCCCAGAAGGAGGGGCGCAACTACACCCAGGAGGAGTATGAGGGGCTGCCCCAGAAAAAGCGCGAAAAGCTGGAAAAGGACGGCAAGGAACTGACGGAACGGTTGAACGAGGTGCTGCGTCAGGTACGGGAAAGCGAAAAGGCGACCAAGGACGCACTCTCCCAGGCCGACCGCGAATTGGGCATGTCGTGCCTGGGGCATCGTCTCGACCCGCTGCGCCAGAAGTATGGCGAGTTTCCCAAGGTGTTGGCCTATCTTGAGGCGGTACAGGAGGATATCCTCAATAATCTTGAGGATTTCAAACCCCAGGCGCCCCAATCCCAGATCCCGGGGCTGAAGATGCCGCGCCAGGAGCCGACCTTTGAACGCTACGAGGTCAACGTGCTGGTGGACAATCGGGAGGCCAAGGGCGCGCCGGTTATCTTCGAGTCGAATCCCACCTACAACAATCTCTTTGGCCGTATCGAGCACGTCATGCAGTACGGCGGGGTGGCGGTGACCGATTTCACCATGATCAGGTCCGGGGCGCTCCACCGGGCCAATGGCGGCTATCTGGTGATCGACGCCCGTGAGGTGCTGATCAACCCCTTTGTGTGGGACTCGCTCAAACGCTGCATCCGGACCGGCGAGATCAGGATCGAGGACGTGCTGGAACAGTACCGGTTCATGACCATGGTATCCCTGAAGCCGGAACCGGTGCCGCTCCAGACCAAGATCATCCTGGTGGGCACCCCCTGGATCTACTACCTGCTGTTCCACCTGGACCCGGATTACCGCAAATTCTTCAAGGTCAAGGCCGAGTTCGACAGCCGGGTCGCCCGCACGCCGGAGATCATGCGGGACTACGCCCTGTTCGTGGCCACCCACTGCCGGTGCGAAAAACTGCTCCATTTCGACCGGAGCGGCGTCGCCCGCCTGTTGGAGTACACCGCCCGCATGGTAGAGGACCAGGAAAAACTCTCCTCCCAGTTCATGGAGATCGCCGATTTTATCCGTGAGGCTGCTTTCTGGGCCCAGAAAGACGGCCATGGCATCGTGAACAGCGCCGATGTGCAGCGCGCCGCCGATGAAAAGCTTTACCGGGTGAACCGCATCGAAGAACGCCTGCAGGAGCTGTACGACGACGGCACCATCATGGTGGATACGGACGGGGAGGTGGCCGGCCAGATCAACGGCCTGTCGGTGATGTCCCTCGGCGACCACACCTTTGGCCGTCCCTCGCGCATCACCGCCCGGGTCTACACCGGGCAGGCCGGCATGGTCAACGTGGAGCGGGAGGTCAAGCTCTCCGGCCCGATCCACGACAAGGGGGTCCTGATCCTGACCGGGTATCTGGGAGGGACCTTTGCCGCCAAGTATCCCTTGTCCCTCTCCGCTTCCATCTGTTTCGAACAGTCCTACGACGGCGTCGAGGGGGACAGCGCCTCCTCCACCGAACTGTACGCCCTGCTGTCCGCCTTGTCCGATGTCCCGATCAAGCAGGGAATCGCGGTGACCGGCAGCGTTAACCAGCGGGGTGTCATCCAGCCCATCGGCGGGGCCAACTACAAGATCGAGGGCTTCTTTGCGGTCTGCAAGTCCAAGGGGCTGACCGGGCGGCAGGGGGTCCTGATTCCCAAGGCCAATGAACGGAATCTGATGCTGCATGATGACGTGGTGGCCGCCGTTGCGGCGGGCCAATTCCACATCTGGAGCGTGGAGACCATCGAACAGGGGATCGAGATCCTGACCGGCATGCCCGCCGGAGCGCGGGCCAAGAACGGCGCCTTTCCCAAAGGGACGCTGTACCATTTGGTGGATGCCCGTCTGGGGCGGATGGCGGAGCTGTTGCAAAAACAAGAAGAAAAGGGTAAAAGAAAACCAAGAAAATGAGTCGGGTTGACCGACCTGTGATTTAAGACGGTCAAAGAGGGGTATTGGGTATGGGAATCGCGTGGAGAGAGTCGCTGGCAATCGGCGTACCGGAGATCGACAATCAGCATAAGGAGTTGCTTGCACGTTTCGACAGCCTGCTCAAGGCCTGCGAGGCGGGCAAGGGGATGGATGAATTGCGGAGGCTTTTGGGGTTTCTCGATGACTATGTGATCAGCCACTTCAGCGACGAAGAGAGCATCCAGAGAAGCAGCAATTATCCCGCCTATGCCGCCCATAAAAAAGAGCATGACGGATTCATCGCCCGGGTAAAGGCGGTCAAGGACGAGATAAAGTCAGAAGGGGTGGCCGTCCATCATGTGACGGAGACCAACAACATGCTGCTCAAATGGCTGATCAACCACATCTCCAAGGTTGATGCGGAGTTGGGCAAGTACCTGCGGGCCAACAGGGCGCAATAATGGGAACGGGGCGATTGCTCCCGGGGCGGTAGGGATGGCTCCGTGCCCGTTCCCCGTTATCAGTCGCAATCCTCCCGCCAGAGGCAGTTGTCCTGGCCGCACGTGACGGCTTTGCCGGAATCGAAGCACTGTTCGTTCCCTTCGGCCTGCTGGATGGTGCGTACCAGCTCAGCCTTTTTCATCTTGCCTGTCTTGATGTTGAGCTGTTTCGCCCGTTCCTTGATTTCATCAAGCTTCATACCGTGTTCTCCCATCATCTTGGTGATGACATCTCGTAAGATAATAACGCAGCTTGGTAAAATCTCCACAACGGTTGCGTAAAAAAATCGTAAACAAAAAGGGCGGGCCACTGGCCCGCCCTTTTTGCATGGTTTGAAAACGCTGGTTATGCGCGGATGCCGGCGATGCGGAAGAGCGCCTCGCGGTACTTTTCGGCGGTCTTTTCGATGATCTCCGCCGGCAGGGGCGGGGCAGGGGCTGTTTTGCCCCAATCGAGGGTTTCCAGATAGTCCCGCAGGAATTGCTTGTCAAAGCTGGGCTGCTGGCCGCCCGGCTTGTAGAGATCCTTCGGCCAGAAACGACTGGAGTCCGGGGTCATGCACTCGTCGATGATGATCAGTTCGCCCTCATACACGCCGAATTCGAATTTGGTGTCGGCAATGATGATGCCCTTCTGGGCGGCCAGGTCACGAGCCCGGGTATAGATCCTGATGGTATAGTCGCGAGCCTGCTCTGCCAGTTCACGGCCGCAGATTTCAGCCATCTTTTCGAAGGAGATGTTTTCGTCATGGGTGCCCAGTTCTGCCTTGGTGGAAGGGGTGAAGATCGGTTCAGGCAACTGGTCCGACTCCTGGAGCCCGGCCGGAAGCTTGATGCCGCAGATAGAGCCGGTGTCCTTGTAGGCTTTCCAGCCGGAACCGGAAACATAACCGCGCACGATACACTCCGCAGGCAACGGTTTGGCCTTTTTCACCAGCATGGAACGCCCCGCAAGTACATCGGCATAGGGCCGGCACGCCGCCGGGTAATCGGCCACATCGGTGGAGATGATGTGGTTCTTGACGATGTCCTCCATCTGGCGGAACCAGAAGGCGGATATCTGGGTCAGCACGAAACCCTTGTCCGGGATCGGTTCGTTCATGATTACGTCAAAGGCTGAGATACGGTCCGATGTGACCAACAACAGGGTGTCCCCCAGGTCATAGATGTCGCGCACCTTGCCCCGGGCGATGAGATTCAGGCCGGGAAAATTGGTCTGTAAAACTGGTTGTGACATGATCTCTCTCCTATTTTTCAGCAATAAGCGTCTGGTTGATCTCGATTTTGGCCTTGTTCCTGAGGCCCTTTACCCAGGCGGCCAGCGCTTCTTCCTGTTTCTTGGGCAGCATTTTCAGCTTGAGCTGCTGTTTGGTTTTGTCGAAGTCCGCCTTCGGGGCTTCGATGCGTTGTTTGAGGCGTGCCGCATACCAGCGGTTGCCTACCTTGAACGGTTCGTTGGTTACCGGCGCTGCCGCGGTCAGTTTGAAGGCCGCCTCCATCAGGTCGGGGGCGTTGCCGATCACCGGGATGTTGCCTTTGTCCGAGAAGCCGAACGTGCCGGTGGTCTGGGCCTTGAGCGCCCCTTTGGCGGCAAGCTGCCGGGCCGCGTCGGCAGCCTTTTTCTTGGCCAGTTCCACCGCCTTGGCGGCCTTGACCTTCACTTCTATAGTCGCCCTGATCTCGCTGAGCGGCGGGACGACCGAGGCCTTGCGTTCCCTGGCCTTGATGATGTAAATGCCCTTGGGGGTTTCGATCGGGCCGCCCAATTCGCCCACCTTGAGTTCAAAGGCCTTTTTGATAACGGCCGTCTCACCGGCCAGGGCGGCCGCCGGGGCATTGGCGTCGAACAGCGGCGTTTCCTGTACCTTGAGGTTCAATTGCCCGGCGATCTGTTTCAGATCGTTCGACTTGGTATGTTTGTAGAGGGTATCGGCCGCCAGTTCAAAGGCCTGCTTGGTGGCCTTCTGCCGGAGGGCGTCGGCCTTGACCTTTTCCTTTACCTCTTTGAGGGGCAGGATACCGTCTTTGCCCTGCCAGCGGTCGATGTTCTTCTGGTAGAAGGTCTGAATCTCCTCTTCGGAGACCGTCAGCTTTGCGGCCTGGGCGGCCGGATCGAGCAGGATGTAGGAAAGAGCCGTTTTCTCAGGTGTCTTGAACTCGTTCTGGTTTCTCTGCAGATAGTCGTTCAGTTCCGCATCGGTCGGCTTCACCTCGGAGATCACTTCATTCGGCGCATAGGACACGTACTCCAGTTCGATCTTGTCGTTTTCCTTTTTGTATTGGGCCAGGGCCTCGTCGTCACTGACCGTGGCCTTGTCCTTGATGGCCTGGCGGGTCTTGGAAAGCAGTAGGTCCTGCTTCTGTCCCTCCTCGAAGTCCTTGGGGGTCAGGCGGTTGCTCCGCAACAGCTGCTGGTACAGGTCAAAATTGAACTTTCCGTCTTTCTGGAAGGTCGGCACGGCTTCAATGGAGTTGGCCACCTCTTCCTTGGATACCTTGATCCCCATGGACTTGGCTTCCTTGGCGATCAGAAAGTTGTCGATCAGGCTGTCCAGGGCCACCTTTTTCAGCCCCAGGGCCTTTTCCATGTCGGGGGTGATGGATTGGCCGTAGATCTGCTGGTAGATGGTGCGGATGCGCTGATAGGCGTTCTGGTATTCTTCCAGGGGGATTTTGGTGCCGTTGACCTTGGCCGCGTACCCCCCGCGTCCGCTGACACCCTCGCTCCCCTTGCCCCATACCAGGAACATGGTGCCGATAAAGGAAAGCACGATGACGACGAACACGATCTTGATGATGAAGGATTCCTTCTTCTTGCGGATGAAGTCCAGCATGGCCGAAATACTCCTTGAATAGATTGGTTTTCGTGGATAAGTGCCCTAGTGGCGGAAGAAAAAGAAAACAAATACTACTATACGTCCCACCCGAATGCAAGATGCTTGTTTGGCTCCACGATCGGGCGGATGAGCCCTCTTTGCGGCGTTTGATTTGCGCCCGGACCTGTGGTAGGGTGAGCGATCAGATTCCGAATCCAATCACAGGGATGTGGTAATGGAACTCAGCTTTTCACGGCCCAACGCCGAAATCGACCAGTTGATCAACCGGCTGGTCGAGGCGGTCGGCGACATTCACCACGCCGAGATCACCCGCGAGATGATCCTGTCGGCCCTCAAGATCGGGCAGGAGGTCGATTATCCTGCGGATCTCAAGCTGATCAACCGCACGTTGCGCGAGATGCGGTTCACGGCCCGGGTTTTCGGTCCGTATCGCGGCCGCAAGAAGGTCACCATCTTCGGCTCGGCCCGTACCGGGCGGGATGAGGAGATGTACCGGAAATGCGTCCGCTTCAGCCGCATCCTGGCGGATAACGGCTACATGATCATCACCGGGGGCGGCCCCGGTATCATGCAGGCCGGCAACGAGGGGGCGGGCAGCGAGAATTCTTTTGCCGTCAATATCCGGCTCCCCTTCGAACAGCAGCCAAACCCGGTCATGTACCGCAACCCGCGCCTGATCACCTATAAATACTTCTTCAACCGCAAGGTGGCTTTCGTCAAGGAGGCCGACGCCATCGCCGTTTTCCCCGGCGGTTTCGGCACCCTGGACGAGGCCATGGAGGTATTCACCCTGATCCAGACCGGCAAGACCTCGCCCAAACCGCTGATCCTGGTGGACGACGAGGGGGGCTACTGGGAGCAGTTCTTCGCCTTTGTCAAACAGAGCCTGCTGGTGAAAGGCTTTATTTCCGGGGAGGATTTTTCCCTGTTCACCATCACCAAGGACGAACAGGAAGCGGCAGAGGCCATCGAAACCTTTTACCGCATCTATCACTCCATGCGTTTCATCGACCACCGTCTTGTCATCCGGTTGAACAAGGAGCTGGCCCCGGAACAGATCCGCACCCTTGAGGAAGAGTTCCCCGAATTGCTCCAGGACGGCGAACATATCGTCTGCTGCGGGGCAATGCCCGAAGAGGCCGATCAGCCCGACCTGATCGCCCTGCCGCGTATAACCATGAAGTTCAACCACCACCACTACGGCCTGCTGCTGGCCTTTATTCACCGGATAAACACCTTCTGAGGCAAACGCTCTCATGAACGCGCCCGGCATTCGTTGACAAAGGTCGCCGATTGGCGGTATAGTCTCATTATCTTACTCGGACTCTCTATTCCCGGAACGCCATGCAGGACCTTAAACATCTATCCAGAAAAAAGCAGTTTTCCGCCTTCCGTTTTTTCGGCTTCTATCGCAGCAACAGGAAAATCAAGGACTCTGGCGAACGCACGGTCTTGCGGCTACCCATCCCGGTAGGCAAACGTCGCGAACAGCTGAAGCATATCCTCCTGTTTCTGGCCGTTGTGCTGGCGCTGACGCCGGTTTGCGCCCTTGTGTACCAGAAGTCACCCCACATGGTGCGGGCGGTGACGCTCTGGCTCCATTCCCACTCCACTCCCGACATCAAAGCGGCCGAGGCGGCCAAGCCCCCGGCCAGTGGCAGTTTTGAGTCTGCCGTGCGCCTGTTCGACACGGCGGTCGTGAACGATGGACAGCTCACGGCCCGCAGCGCGGGCGGCGACACCCTGCACTACACCATCAAGGACGATTTGCAGAAGCGGGTTCACGATTTCATGGCCCAAAAGCAGGTGCCGTTCGGGGTATTTGTGGCCATCGAACCGTCAACCGGCCGAATCCTGGCCATGACGTCCTATTCTTCCGTCGATCCCCAGTGGCCGCAATCCGCGTTCTTCGATCTCTATCCAATGGCGTCGCTGTTCAAGATCATCATCGCTTCCGCCGCCTTGGAAAACAAGAAGATCACCCCCCAAACGGTGGTCGAGTTTCGGGGCGCCCCCTATTCGGAGAACCCCCGCTACTGGGATATCAGCCCCAGGGGCAACAACAACCGCATGGATGTGGGCTATGCCATGGGCAAGTCCATCAACCCGGTTTACGGCCGGGTCGCCAACAATATCGTCGGCAAGGCGTCCGTCATGGAGTACGTGCATAAATTCGGCTTCAACCAGGCGCTTTTCCCGGGCGTCCCGGTCAAGGCAAGCAAGACCAGCGACCCCCAGCCGGGCCATGCCTTGATGTTGATGGGCGCAGGCCTCGACCACGAGGTCAAGATATCGCCCCTGCACGCGGCGGTGATCATGGGGGCCATCGCCAATCAGGGACGGATGATGGTCCCGACCCTGACCGACAAGGTTGTCAGCGCCGCGGGGACGGAAAAGGATGGGCATAAGCCCCGTGAGCTCCGTCGGCTCGTGTCGCCCGAAACGGCGGCGTCCCTCACCCAGATGCTCTCCAATACCGTTACCCGTGGCACCTCCCGGCGCGCCTTCCATGATCGCCGGGGCCGGCCGATGCTGGCCGGGATCGATATCGCCGCCAAGACCGGTTCCATCGACGGAATCTCACCCAAGGGGCATTATTCCTGGTTTGCAGCCTACGCGCCGGCCCATGAGCCGCGCATAGCCCTGGTGGCGCTGGTCATTAACCAGGACCGGTGGAAGATCAAGTCTGCCCAGGTGGGGGAACAGGCACTGGAGGAATTTTTCAGGCACTGACAGGCTGTTGAAAAACAGCCGGAGTTTTCAGTGCTCTTGTTACGTTATGGCGCTATGGCCGGTAGGTGAGCAGGTGCAGCTCCCCGTTCCGCATCTCGCCGTAGGTGAACTGTTCCATCCAGTCCCCCAGGGAGAGGACGGTAAAGGGTGGGGAGGCCAGTTCCTGACGAAACGCCAGGTGGAAATGGCCGGTAACAAGCCCGTTGTACCCCTGCTGTTGCGCTGAGCGGGCGAAGGTGAGGATGATCTCCTGGTAGTTCCAGCGCTTCCGTTTGGCCTGGTAGCCGGATTGACTGGTGCGTTGCAGGCGTTCCTTGACCTTCAGCGCCAGGGATGGCGGAAAATGCCGGACGGCGGAGGCAACCAGGCGATTGTGCAACAAGAAACGTAGCAGGCGGTAGCCTCGGTCTTCCCGGTTGATCTGGTCGCCATGGCAGAGCAGGAGCCGCTTTCCCTGCACCATCACGGTTGCCGGGCCAGAGTGGATTTCGGTCTTCAGGTGCTTGCTGAAGATCGTGCCCAGGTGGAAGTCGTGGTTGCCTTCGAAGTATACGATGCGGCAGCCGTTGCGGGTCAGGTCCAGAAGGGCCTCCAGCACGGCGTCGTACTGGCGGAATGGGTGGGAGGGGAAGCCGACCCAGAAGTCAAACAGGTCGCCCATGATGAAAAGGGTTTCCGTGTTCCCCTTCAGGGAATCGAGAAAACGGAGCAGCAAACGGTAATTCGGGTCCGTCGGCGCTTTCAGGTGGGCATCGGCCAGGAAGATGGTTCGCATGCCGGGGATTGTGCTGTCACTTGCATGATATGTCAACAGGATAAGAGGAACAGGCGTCATGGCTATTATACATAATGTGGAAATTGTCTGGGATGAACTGATGGACGCCTTCACCAGCGGGCAGAGCGACCGGGTATACTTTCTCGACCGCTATACCGGCGAGGTGTTCTTCATTCCGACCACGTTGGAGGACGAGGATGTCTGGCAGCAGATGGATACCGGCCGTGATCGCTTTCTGGAGATCCCCCGCTTCGATTACGGCGTCGAACGACAGCTCATGTCCGGCTTCATCGGGGCCATCCAGGATCCGAGCCTGCGCAGCATACTCAATGGCTCCTTGGCCGGTAGAAAACCCTATGGCAACATCAAGGAGATCCTTTCCTTTTTCCCCGAAGAGGAGGAACGGCTCGGGGCAATGAAGGACGATTTCCTTGCCAGCAGGGTCAAAACCTGGCTCGACGAAAACAATCTGTTCACGGTTGATTCGGAAACGCTGCTTTCATCGCGTATGTAAGGAAGGCGGCCATGGAACACCATACCGAACACCAGAGTGTTCACCGAAGCGATTATGGCCGGCTGATCGCCATCATTATGCTGCTCTGCCTGCTGGCCGCCGCCGGATACGCCCTGCAGCATACCATCTCCTGTTTTCTGCTCTCCTGGATAATCGCCTATCTCCTCGATCCGCTGCTCGTACAGGCCGAACGGCGCGGCATGAAACGGTTTTTCGCCCTGGGGCTGCTCTACGTCGCCCTCGGTATCCTGATCGTTTTCTTCTTTGCCTTCATGCTCCCCAAACTCACCATCAGCTGGAACGGTATCCTCGCTGAACTGCCCACCTATATCCAGAGGATCAAACTGGACGCCCTGGAATGGAAGTCACGGCTTCCCGACCGCTACGGCTCCGAGGAGATCCAGTGGATTCTGGACAAAGTCTCGGCAAATGTGGATACGGCGGCTGAGAAGGCCGGCGCCTGGGTCTACGTCTTCGGCACCCGGATATTCTTCAACATCTTCAATATCGTGCTCTCCCCGATCCTGGTTTTTTTCATGCTCTACTACAAGCAGACTATCATCGAGACCGCCTCCTCCTGGGTCCCGGAACAGCGTCGCGAGATGCTCCTCAATATCGGCCGCGAGGTCAATACCAGTATCGGCGGGTATCTGCGGGGGCAGGCCATTGTTTCCATCATCGTGGCGTTCCTGTCCCTGACGGCGCTGTTCATGCTGGATATCCCGCACCCCATCATCAGCGGCATCTTTGCCGGGGCCGCTTCGGTGCTCCCCTTTATCGGGGTGTTTATCGCCGCATTGCCGGCACTGTTCTTCGCCTGGTTCAAATACCAGACCATGGCCAGCCTGGCCCAGACCGCCGCCGCCTTCGGGGTTATCTACTTCCTGGAAGGGTACGTGATCAAGCCGCTGGTGTTCAGAGGTTCCATGAACCTTAATCCGCTGGTGACCATCATCATGGTCATGGCCCTGGGCGAACTGCTCGGTTTCTGGGGTATCCTGCTGGCCCTGCCCATCGCCGCCGCCATAAAGATAACGTGGGGGCACCTGCATAACGGCGATTTCAGGGATTAATTCTTACGAGACGTTCCTGCCCCCACCCATTCGCCCTGATCAAGGATGGGGGACCGGACCTCTGGAAAGTCGGCCTATGACTACGATCAGCATGAAAATCACCGGCATGTCCTGTGCCAATTGCGCCGCCCGGATCGAGAAGGAGATCGGAAAACAGCCCGGCGTCTCCACGGCAACCGTCAACTTTGCCATGGAAGAGTTGGTCGTCGGCTTCGATGAAGCTGTTGTTTCGCTGGATGAGATCGCCGGCCGCGTCGAGAAGCTCGGATACGGCGCGATCCGCCCCGAACCGGCCGATGAGTTGACCTTCGGTGTTCAGGGCCTGCACTGCGCCTCCTGCGTCAACCGGCTGGAAAAGAAGTTGCTGGAAAACCCGGCCGTCAGCGCCGCCATCGTCAACCTGGCGGCCGAAACCGGCTTTGTGCGTTTCGACCCTCACCAACTCGGCATGGCGGATATCTTCGCCATGGTTCACGAGGCCGGCTACACCCCGGTTGAGCTGCATGGCGCCGAGGCCTCGGCCGACGATGCGCTCCGCCTGCAACGCAACTGGTTCCTCTTCTCCCTGGCCGCCTCGCTGCCGATCATGCTTACCATGGGTGTCCATGCCAACCGGGCCGTGATGCAGCTCAACCTGCTTCTGGCCACGGCGGTCCAGTTCTCGGCCGGCCTGACCTTTTACCGCGGCGCCTGGAGCGCCCTGAAAAACCGCAGCGCCAACATGGATGTGCTGGTGGCCCTGGGGACCTCGGCGGCCTATTTCTATTCGCTCCTGGCCTATGCCGGCCTGTTGGGGCCCCATCGGGAGGTGTTCTTCGAAACCTCGGCCATGCTTATCGCCTTCATTCGCCTGGGCAAGTACCTGGAGGCCCGGGCACGGGGCAAGGCCGGCGAGGCGCTGAAGAAGCTGCTCCACCTCCAGGCCGATACGGCCCGCTTGGTGACGGAGGAGGGGGAGCGGGAGGTGCCGGCATCCCTGATCCGTGTGGGCGACGTGGTGCTGGTGCGACCCGGCCAGGCGATCCCGGTGGACGGCGAGGTCATCGAGGGGAACGGCGCGGTGGACGAGTCCATGGTGACCGGAGAATCCCTGCCGGTGGAAAAGAAGGCCGGCGACACGGTGACCGGGGCCACCATCAATAAAAACGGCGTCCTGCGAGTCCGGGCCACCCGTGTCGGTGAGGCCACCCTCCTCTCCCAGATTGTCCGCATGGTCCGGGAGGCCCAGGGGGACAAGGCCCCCATCCAGCGGTTCGCCGATGCCGTTTCCGGCTGGTTCGTGCCGGTGGTGCTCCTCCTTTCTCTTGCGACATTTTCCATCTGGTTCTACTCCCTCCACGCAGGTTTCCTGGCGGCCTTCCGTTTTGCCATCGCCGTGGTGGTGATCGCCTGCCCCTGTGCCATGGGGCTTGCCACGCCGACCGCCATCATGGTGGGGAGCGGCGTGGCCCTGGCCCGGGGCATCCTCATCAAGAAGGGCTCGGCCCTGGAGGCCATCTCCCGCATGCAGGTGCTGCTGCTGGACAAAACCGGAACGCTGACCATCGGAACGCCGACCATGACCGACCTGGCGGCCGTGGCGGGGGTTGATCCGGCGCGTCTTTTGGAGTGCCTGATAACGGCCGAGATCCACTCGACCCACCCTCTGGCCCAGGCTGCGGTGCGGGCGGCCGAGGAGGCGGGCATCAAGCCGGGGGCGGCAACGGACTTCGAGGAGCGGGGAGGTTTCGGCATCACCTGCACCCATGAAGGGTTCCGCCTGGCGGTGGGCAATGAACGGCTGATGGAGGAAGAGGGGATCAGTCTCAAGGGGTTGGCCGACAAGGCCAAGGAACTGGCCGGGACCGGCAAATCGCTGATATACGTGGCCGCCGGCACGACCCTGGTGGGGGTAGCCGCCTTCGCCGACACGCTGAAACCCGGTTCCGCCAAGGCGGTGGCTGAATTCAAACGCATGGGCATCCAGACCTGCATGATTACCGGCGACCATGCCGATGTGGCCGCGATTGTGGCCGGGCAGGCCGGTGTGGACAGCTTCGAGGCCGAGGTATTGCCGGACCGCAAGCAGGAGGTGGTCAGGGAATACCAGCAACGCGGCATGATCACCGGTATGGTGGGGGACGGCATCAACGACGCTCCGGCCCTGGCCCGGGCGGATATCGGCATCGCCATCGGCGGTGGCACGGACGTGGCCAAGGAAACCGGCGATATCGTTCTGATGCGCAACGACCTGACGGACGTGGTGCGGGCCATCGCCATCGGTCGGGCCACCCTGGCCAAGGTCAAGCAGAACCTGTTCTGGGCACTGTTCTACAATATCCTCGGCATCCCGGTGGCGGCAGGCCTGCTCTCCCGCTACGGCATAACCCTCAAGCCGGAGTACGCCGGCTTGGCCATGGCCTTTTCCTCGGTCTCGGTGGTGCTCAATTCCATCCTGCTGAAACGGATGGAGCGGAGCCTGTGAGGGGGGCGGCCCCGGAGGTGGAGCGGTGTTGACCAAACAGGAAGAGATCGTCCTCGAATGGGTGTGCCTCGACTATGAGCGGGCGCCTGCCATCGTCGGCGAGGTCTCTTCCTCTCTTGGCCGCCAGGCCACCGACCGGGAGGTGTTCGGGGTGCTGCTGGCACACCTTGGGCGGGGGCTGGTGAAAGCCTATCTTTACGAAACAGAGACGAGAGCGTTCAAGCAGCTTACCCGTCCTGCCGACCATGACCCGGAAGAGGTGTGGTGGTATTGTACGGAAGCAGGGAAGAAAGCGCTTTTCTGAGCCCCGGTGGAGATTCATTCTTGAAGGTCGTCGCGTTCAACGGCAGCCCCCGCAAAAGGGTAATGCCTCGCTGCTCATCAAGCCTGTCTTCACGGAATTGAACCGTGGGGGGGATCGAGACGATGCGCGACCTGGTGGTGGTAAACACGGCGTGGCTGATGAAGAGAATCGGGGTGTGATGCGGGGCGATTCACGAATCGCCCCGCCAGAACCTGAAACAGCCTACAAGAGCGCCTTTGCCGCAGCGATTGCGGCGGCGTAGTCCGGCTCGCTGGTCACCTCGGGAACGATCTGGACGTAGCGGACGATATCGTTGGCATCCACCACGAAGACCGCCCTGGCAAGCAATACCAGCTCTTCGATCAGAACGCCGTAGTTCTTGCCGAAGGAGCGGTTGCGGTAGTCGGACAGGGTGACCACCCGGTCGATGCCCGCTGCTCCGCACCAGCGTTTCTGGGCAAAGGGGAGGTCCTGGCTGACGGTCAGCACCACCACGTTGCCCGGCAGGCCGGCGGCCTCCTGGTTGAAACGGCGGGTTTCCGTGTCGCACACCGGCGTGTCCAGGGACGGCACGGCGCTGATGATCTTGATCTTGCCGGCGTAGGTCCCCAGGGTGGTTGCCGCCAGGCCGTTATCCGCCACGGTAAAATCGGGCGCCTTGTCGCCGACCTTAACCTCCGGGCCGACCAGGGTCATGGGGTTCCCCTTGAAGGTGATGATGCCTTTGCGTTCGCTCATGGACGTGTCCTCCTGAAATTAGCTGCCTATCTTTTTGGACAATTTTACTCCGTAACCGGAAAAATGCAATCCTCCCCCGTCAAAACAAGCCGTGCATCTTTAGAAACTGCATCACCAGCCGATAGGTAATGCCCCATAGCACCGGTTTGTCCGGCTGCGGCAGGCGAATGGCCGGGGTCTCCACCGGTCGGCCGCGAAAATGGACCTGGGTGGTGATGTGCCGCCGCTGGTCGGCAAGGTCGGCCAGATTGACCCAAAATGCGTCCCGCGATTCGTGGTTGATGGTGACTGCCGGGAGGGCGCCGCTGAAACCGTAGGCGAAACAGGCGATCCTGACCGGCAGATGCGCGCCGACGATATCGCCCAGTCTGCCCAAATGGCGGGCAGCAGCCAACTCGATGGCCGCCTCTTCGCGGGTTTCCCGCTCGGCGGCCTGGCGCAGTGTCTCCCCCGGCTCGACCCGTCCCCCGGGAAATGCCAGGTTGCCGGACCAGGGGTCGCGCTCGTCGGTTGCCCGCTCCAGGAACAGCAGATGGAGGCCGGCGGACTGTTCAACCAGAACCATGGCCACCGCTGCGGGGCTGCGCCCGTCATCGGGCGCTTCGTCGTGCTGCAACCGGGAAATGGTTGCGCAGATGGTATCAAAGGTGAGGGTCATACAGGAACCTGCCACATGTTCTGTTTTACGGAACTGTAAACGGCAATGGTAAGGGAAGTCAAAGCCATTTTCCCGTGGCCCGGAATAGGGGACCAAAGTAATCCCATACTTTTTGACTTTTCATGTCCCCCATGTTATAAATATCCACTTTTTCCTGAAATTATTGTCTGAATATTTACGAAATCATTATATAGTTCATACAGGGAGGCATGCAATGAACCACTTTCAGTACAAAGCCAATGAGCTCTATGCGGAAGACGTGCGGCTCGCGGATATCGTCGCCAAGGTCGGTTCGCCGGTCTACGTCTATTCTCACGCCACCTTGGAACGGCACTTCAAGGCCTTTGACGGTGCTTTCGCCTCGGTGCCCCACACCGTCTGCTACTCGGTCAAGGCCAACTCCACCCAGTCGGTACTCAAAACCTTCATCAACCTCGGCGGCGGGGTGGATATTGTCTCCGGCGGCGAACTGTACCGGGCGCTCAAGGCCGGCGTCGATCCGAAAAAGGTGGTATACTCCGGTGTGGGCAAGAAGGACGAGGAGATCGAATACGCCCTGAATACCGGCATCCTGATGTTCAACGTGGAATCGGAGCAGGAGTTGACCAGGATCAGCGAGATCGCCTCCCGTCTGGGGAAAAAGGCCGGCATCGCCATCCGGGTCAACCCGGACGTGGACCCCGGCACCCATCCCTACATCACCACCGGCCTGAAAAACGCCAAATTCGGCATCACCATCGACCGGGCCATGGAGGAGTATAAACGCGCCGCCGGTCTGCCGGGCATTGAGGTGATCGGCATCGACATGCACATCGGCTCCCAGTTGACCAAGGTCAACCCCTTCGTGGATTCCATCGAGAAGCTGAAGGTCATGATCGGCAAGCTGAAGGAGATGGGCATCAACCTGCAGTACTTCGACTGCGGCGGCGGCCTGGGTATCCAGTACAACAACGAGGAACCGCCCCTGCCGGCCGACTACGGCAAGGAGATCATCGCCGCCACGAAGGATCTGGGCCTGCACCTGGTGTTCGAGCCGGGCCGCAACATCGTCGGCAATGCCGGTATCCTGGTTGCCCGCTGCCTCTACACCAAGGCGCGGGACGAGAAGAACTTCATCATGATCGACGCCGGCATGAACGACTTGGCGCGCCCGGCCCTGTACGGCTCCTTCCATAGCGTGCAGGCGCTGAAAAAGGATCAGGACGGCCTGATCACCGCCGACATCGTCGGGCCGATCTGCGAGTCGGGAGACTTTCTGGTCAAGGACCGGGAGGTGCCGATGTTCAAGCAGGGCGACCTGATGGCCTTCATGTCGGCCGGCGCCTACGGTTTTGCCATGAGCAGTTCCTACAACAGCCGCCCCCGTGTGGCCGAGGTGATGGTCAAGGGGGGCGCATTCGAGATTATCCGCGAGCGCGAGACGATCGAAGACCTGATCAAGGGCGAGAAGGTCGCCACGTTCCTGTAGGAGGTTGTTGAAAAACAGTCATCTCGCCGCCGTCCTCGAAGTCCTTTTTGTGCGGCGTAGCGCTGCTACGCCTCCGCGGGGCTTGTCTAGCGGGTGCGACGATCTGACTATTCTTGAACAACCTGAGTTTTTCAACAGCCTGGTAGTTGAAATCACAGTATTCCACCCGCAAGGAGGAAAAGGGTATGTTTAGAGGCAGCATTGTCGCCATCGTGACGCCATTCAAGAACGGTGCGGTTGACGAAGAAAAATTGCGTGAACTGGTGGAATTCCAGATTGCGGGCGGCACCGATGCCATCGTGCCCTGCGGCACTACCGGTGAGTCGTCCACCCTGGATTACGAAGAGCACGACCGGGTGATCGAGATCGTCGTGCAGCAGGTGGGCAAGCGGGTCCCGGTCATCGCCGGCACCGGCTCCAATTCGACCCGCGAGGCGATCGAGATGACGGCCCATGCCAAGAAGCTCGGCGCCGACGGCGCCCTGCTGGTCACCCCCTACTACAATAAGCCGACCCAGGAAGGGCTCTATCGCCACTACATGGCCGTTGCCGATGCCGTCGAACTCCCGTTGGTCCTCTACAACGTGCCCGGCCGCACCGGCGTGAACCTGCTGCCCGAGACCGTGGCCCGTCTGGCGCCCCACAGGAACATCGTTGCTGTCAAGGAGGCCACCGGCTCCCTGCAACAGGCGTCCGAGATTCTGGCCCTGTGCGGCGACCAGATCGATGTACTCTCCGGCGACGACTTCATCACCTTCCCGTTGATGGCCTGCGGCGGCAAGGGGATCATCTCGGTGACCGCCAACATCATGCCCGCGGAGGTGGCGGCCCTGGTGGACGCCTTCGAGGTCGGCAACATGGATGAGGCCCGCCGCCTGCACCTGAAACTGCTCAAGATCAACAACGCCATGTTCCTGGAGAGCAACCCGATCCCGGTGAAGACCGCCTTGGGTCTGATGGGCAAGTGCAGCGACGAGATGCGCCTGCCGCTCTGCCCTATGGGCGAGGCCAACAAGGCCAAGCTGGCTGCCATCATGAAAGAGTACAACCTGATTTAGCAGGTTGTTGAAAAACAGCCATCTCGCCTCCGTCCTCGAACGCCCTTTCGTGCGGCGTAGCGCCCGGCCTTCGCAGCCAAAGCAGCTTCGGCGGAGTAGGCCTGCTACGCCTCCGCGGGGCTTGTCTAGCGGGTGCGACGATCTGACTATTTTTGAACAACCAGGATTTTTCAACGCCCTGTTAAAGGTACAACGAGGATTTTACCATGATCAACATCGCCGTTTGCGGTGCTGCCGGCCGTATGGGACAGCGCATCATCAATTCCATTGTCGAAACCGAAGGGGTCCGGTTCTCCGGCGCGCTGGAGCGTCCGGGTCACCCGCTGGTGGGGCAGGATGTGGGCCTGATCGCCGGTTGCGGCGAGTTGGGAGTCGCGGTTTCCGATGACCTGAACGGCGTGATCGCCGCCTGCGACGTGCTGATCGACTTTACCGCGCCCAAGGTGTCCCTCAAAAACCTGGAGGCCTGCGGCCTGCAAAAGAAGGCCATCGTGATCGGCTCCACCGGCTTTACCCCCGAGGAACGCGCCCTGGCTGCGGAACTGGCCAAGACCACCCCGGTGGTACTGGCGCCCAATATGTCGGTGGGGGTCAATGTCTGCTTCAAGATCCTCAAGGACATCGCCGCAACCCTGGGAGACGATTTCGACGTGGAGATCGTCGAGGCGCACCACCGCCTGAAAAAGGACGCCCCTTCCGGCACGGCCGTGCGCATGGGCGAGGTGGTGGCCGAGGCCCTGGGACGCGATTACAACAAGGTGGCCAACTTCCATCGCGAGGGGATCACCGGCGAGCGCACCAAGGAAGAGATCGGCATGCAGACCATCCGCGGCGGCGACATCATCGGCGAGCACACGGTCTACTTCATCGGCATGGGTGAGCGCATCGAACTGTCCCACCGGGCCATGACCCGCGACATGTTTTCCCGCGGCTCGGTCCGCGCCGCCAAGTGGGTCGTATCCCAGAAACCGGGCCTGTACGATATGCAGGATGTCCTGGGGCTGCGGTAGCCCCAAGCAGAACTCCGCGGCCACGCCACGCCATTAAAAACGGGGAGCTTTTTGACCAATGAATGCCGGGGTTCCGTTCAGGCGGCACAGCATCACCGTGAGGATGACCGTGGCGGTTTGCACCTTCGTCATCCTGTTCTCGTCGCTTATGGCGGTCGCCTCCCTGTACTATTTCAAACAGGAACTCAAGGAAACCATCTCCAGCCAGCAGATGACCCTGCTTACCGTCGTGGCTCAGGGCATCGACCAAAAGCTGACGTCCGCCCAAAAGACGGTTGTCGAGGCGTCCCGTGACGTCACCCCCGGCATGGTCGCCGACCCGGATGCGGCGCAACGGTTTCTCGACAGTCTGCACAGCGTCAAGAGTCTCTTCGACAACGGCATCTACCTGGTCTCGAAGGACGGGCGGATCATCGCAGAATCGCCTTTTCTTCCCGATCGGCGCGGCAAGGACATCTCTTTCCGGCAGTTCTACCGGCAAACCATTGCCACGGGAAAACCGCTCATCTCCGCCCCCTTCATCTCGACCCACTCCCCCGGAACCCCGGCGATCAGCATCACCGCCCCGGTGCGGGATAAGAACGGCGCCCTGATCGCCATCCTGGGGGGCGGCATAAACCTGTTGCAGGACAACTTCCTGGGGGAGCTGTCCCATACCCGCATCGCGCAGAACGGGTATCTCTTCCTGGTGTCCGGCGACCGGACCGTCATCATGCACCCGGACAGGTCGCGGATCATATCCACCAAGATCGCACCGGGCGCCAACAAACTCTTGGACAAGGCGCTGGACGGCTTTGAGGGGGTGGCGGAAAACACCACCTCCCATGGTGTGCATGTCCTGTCATCCTTCAAACGCCTCCAAGCCACCGACTGGGTCGTGGGGGGGGAGTATCCGCTGAACGAAGCCTACCAATCGGTCTACCGGCTGGAGAGATATTTCGCCGTGGCGGTGGTGGTCAGCGCTTTCCTGATCATCCTGATCATCAGGCTGATCATGGGCAGCTACACCAACGCCCTGGTGCGCTTCGCCGAGCACGTCGGGCAGATCTCATCCAAGAGCGGCGCGGACCGGCTGTTCAAGCTCGAGAGCAAAGACGAGGTCGGGTTCGTCGTGCAGACCTTCAACGCCATGGTCGAGGACCAGGACAAGAAGAACGAGGAGCTGTTCTACATCAGTACCCACGACGCCCTTTCGGGGCTCTACAACCGCGCCTATTTCGACGACCAGATGGACCGCCTCTCCGCCGGCCGCATCGCACCGATCTCCGTGGTGATGGCGGACATCGACGACCTCAAGGTCTTTAACGACAGTCACGGCCATTCGGCCGGAGACGTGCTGATCACTACCGTCGCCATGATCCTGCTGGAATCGTTCCGGGCCGAAGACGTGGTTGCCCGCATCG
Organism: Oryzomonas rubra; assembly: GCF_008369015.1. Lineage (NCBI taxonomy): Bacteria > Pseudomonadati > Thermodesulfobacteriota > Desulfuromonadia > Geobacterales > Geobacteraceae > Oryzomonas > Oryzomonas rubra. Next base: position 376,702 of record NZ_SRSD01000003.1, on the reverse strand, counting down.
GCGGCGACGAATTTGCCATCCTGCTGCCGGGCGTGGATGCCGTCCATGCGGAGATTGCCCTAAAACGGGTCCGGAGCGTGGCTGACAAGTATGCTGCCCAGGCAAACGGTCTCACCCTCTCCATCTCCCTGGGGCGCGCCACGGTGGAGAACCCGGCCAAGCTGGATGAGGCCCTGCAACTGGCCGACCAGCAGATGTACCTGGACAAAGTGAGCCGCAAGCTGGTGGAAAAGGAATCAGAACTGTAGCTACCCGTTACGTTATATTCATACATTTCAAGGAGGATTGAAGCACCAATGGCAAAAATCAACGACAACTACCTGAAACTCAAAGCAGGCTACCTGTTCCCGGAGATCGGCCGCCGCGTGCGCGCCTTTAGCGAGGCCAACCCGAGTGCCAGGATCATCCGTCTGGGCATCGGCGACGTTACCCGCCCCCTGGCCCCGGCCGTGATCAAGGCCTTCCACGACGCCGTGGACGACCTGGCCACCATCGACAAATTCGCGGGCTACGGCCCGGAGCAGGGCTACGACTGGCTGATCAACGCCATCATCGAAAAATCCTATAAGCCGCTGGGGGTCAACCTCAAGACGGATGAGATGTTCATCTCCGACGGCTCCAAGTGTGACTGCGCCAACATTCTGGACATCTTCGCCCTGGACAACGTGGTGGCCATCGGCGACCCGGTCTACCCGGTCTACAACGACACCAACGTCATGATCGGCCGCACCGGCGAGGCCGACGACAAGGGGTACTACAAGAACATCGTCTACTTGCCGTGCAACGAGGCCAACGGCTTCATCCCGGCCCTGCCGGACCGGAAGGTAGACATCATCTACCTCTGCTTCCCCAACAACCCGACCGGCGTGGTGGCATCCAGGGACGAGTTGAAGAAGTGGGTCGATTACGCCCTGGCCAACGACGCAGTGATCTTCTACGACGCCGCTTACGAGGCGTTCATCACCGATCCTACCATCCCCCACTCCATCTACGAAATCGAAGGGGCCAAAAAGTGCGCCATCGAATTCCGCTCCTTCTCCAAGACCGCCGGTTTCACCGGCGTGCGCTGCGGGTTGGTGGTGGTGCCTGAAGAGGTCATGGGCACTACTCCCTCCGGCGAGCGGTACAGTTTCAACAAACTCTGGTTGCGCCGCACCACCACCAAGTTCAACGGCGCCTCCTACCCGGTGCAGCGTGCCGCCGCCGCGGTCTACAGCGACGAGGGGTGGCCCCAGGTCCGGGAGACCATCGACTACTACATGGAGAACGCCCGCATCATCCGCGAAGGGTTGGCGGAAGCGGGGCTCACGGTCTACGGCGGGGTCAACGCCCCCTACATCTGGCTCAAGGTGCCGGCCGGCATGACCAGTTGGGACTTCTTCGACAAGCTCCTGCACGAGGCCAACGTGGTCGGGACTCCCGGCTCCGGTTTCGGCCCCAGCGGGGAAGGGTTCTTCCGGTTGTCGGCCTTCGGGAACAGAGACAACGTCATTGAGGCGGTGGAGAGGATCAAGAAGAATTTGAAGTAGGATTGAGTAAGGGCAGCCGATTGGCTGCCCTTACTTACTAGATTTAAGTATATTTTTTGTCGCCAATTCCGAGGGCATACATACAGTGCTTCTGAAACGATTATTTCGACGCACCAACCGTTGACAAAAACACCACCGCTATGCCATAAAATAGCTCGGTAAGGGAAAGCCGCTTCTGCCTGATGAAGCGGTTTTTATTTTTCCCATGATGGTACTGTAAAACATTTTTGGAGATGTGTGTGGACAACAGAAGACGACTACTGATCAGAAACAAGACGATAGCCACGGGGTTGATGATTGGCGCGGCCCTGCTGTTTGTGGTGGCCCGCTTGCACAAGGGGCAGGGGGCCTGGGAGTGGGTCGCCGCCTTTGCCGAGGCGGCCATGGTCGGCGCCCTGGCGGACTGGTTTGCCGTGGTGGCGCTATTCCGCCACCCCCTGGGGGTGCCCATACCCCATACGGCCATCATCAAGAACAAGAAGGACGTCATCGCCGGAAATCTGGCGAGCTTTATCCGCGACAAGTTCCTGGCCACCGACACCCTGATCGCCCGGCTGCGGGAGTACAACCCGGCCGAGCATCTTGCCGTGTACCTCATGTCCAGGGATAATGCCGCCGGCCTGGCCAAGGGGGTGACCCGCGTGCTTGCCGACTCCCTGGATTTTATCCATGACGAGCGGGTGCAGCGGTTGTTGCGGGCCGCCCTGGGCAACCGGCTGGAAAGCTTCGACCTCTCCACTGCCGCCGGGGGGATGCTCGATGCCCTCAGGAAAGACAACCGCCACCAGATCGTTCTCGATGACCTGTTGCGCCGCTGCGCCGCGTGGCTGGCGACCGCCGAGGCGCAGACCGGGCTGGCCAACGCCATCGATACCCTGTGTACGAAAGAATACCCGCTCCTGAGCGCTTTCATCCCCAATCGGGACCAGTTCGCCAAAGGGGTGGGGGAAAAGGTCGCACACCGGATCAACGCCTTCATCCAGGAGGTTAATGCCGATCCGTGCCATGAGGTCCGGTACCGGTTCGATACCACCGTGACCGAATTCATCGCCCGGCTGAAATCCGACCCGGCACTGCGCGCCAAGGTCGAAACGATCAAGGGTGAGGTCGTCCATAACCAGGCCATAGCCGATTACGCCCAGAGCCTCGGCAACGATCTGAAGAGTTGGCTGAGCGACGACCTGCAGCAGCCCGAGTCACGGGTGCAGGAGAAGGTCGGGGCGGCGGTTGCGGGCATCGGCACGACCCTGTCCCACAATCGGGAGTTGCAGGAGTCGTTGAACGCATACCTGGAACGGTTGCTGCTGCACCACGGAGATACGCTGCGGAGCGCGGTTGCCGGGCATATCTCCGGCACCATGCAACAGTGGGAAATCGATGACTATACCAATGAGATTGAACTGAGCATCGGTTCCGACCTACAGTTTATCAGGATGAACGGCACCCTGGTGGGCGGCATGATCGGCCTGCTGCTGCATGCCGTCTCCCTGCTGCTCGGGTAGCACCTCTCCATATTTCAGTCATTACCACGGGGGGCCCTATGAAGATACAAACAGTGACGCTGGAAACCCGGCCCAAGGTCTATGCCCTGTTGCACCGCACCTTTCCCGGCAGCGACTATGAAGCCGGGCTGGTAGAGAAACTCCACGGGAATGGTAGGGCCCTGCACGAGTGGGTCTGCATCCATACCAACAAGGTTATCGCCTACATCGCCTTTTCCAACGCCTATCACGGCAATGAGGTCTGCGGCCTGCACCTGGCGCCCATGGCCGTGGCCCCCGATTTTCAAAGGCAGGGGGTGGGCTCGGAACTGCTCCGGTTTGCCCTGCGCCAGGAGGCGATCAAAAACCAGCCCCTGTTTGTCCTGGGCGAACCGGGCTATTATAGCCGGTTCGGCTTCGAGCCGTGCAGCATGCCCCTCTGTCCGTTCGATACCGACAACGCCCATTTCCTGGGCATGCGGAACAGTAGCACCGACAGTTTCGTGGTGGGGTACGAACCTGAGTTCAAGCCGCCTGCCACACCGCCCCGTCCCCAGGGGAAGAAGCGACGGGCAAGGTGAACAGCGGGAGATAGGCTCCCGGGGATCAGGGGAGGGGATTCAGGAGGCGAACATCGCGGCGGGGAACCGGGGACTCGATCTTCTTGTCCCGGAAGGCTTCGATCACGGCCTGGTAGATCGCTGCCTGGGTGGGAACAAAATCTTCAACCTTCACCCACGGCTTGATCGCCAGGGCGATGGACGATTCATTGAGGGAGGCTATGCCGACAACGGGGGCAGGCTCCCGTAAAACACAGATATTTTGCTGCAGGATGGTGTTCACCTGTGAGAGCGCCAGGGCAATGTCCGCACCGTACCCTACGGCCGCCGTCAGATCGAGCTGGCGGATCGTGCCGTAGTTGTGAAGGATCTCCCCCACGATCTTCCGGTTGGGGACGATGACGAGGGAGTTGTCCGTATGCAGCAGTGTGGTGGAGAACAGGGCTATGTCGGTTACCTGGCCGTAGACCCCGAGGAGTTCAATATAATCGCCGATGGTGAACGGTTTCGAAAAGATGATCGTCAGTCCGGCCACCAGGTTCCCGAGGAGCCCCTGCATGGCAAGGCTGACGCCGACCCCGGCCACGCCGATCCCGGCTATGAGAGGCGTGATCTGTACCCCCATCTGGCCAAGGGACATGATCCCTATGAGTGCTATGATCAGGAGCTTCACAACCTTGACGATGAGGTTGCTCACCGGCTCGTCATACGCCCTTGACTTCAGCCAGCGATGGATGAGGTTGCCGACCCAGCGGGCGATAAACACACCGATGCCCATGAGGACGATGGCGGTGAGGATCTGCATCCCGTGATCGACAAAATAGAAGATTACCTTTTCGGTCAGTTCCGGTGAGGTTGCCGCGGCCGCCTTTTTTACCAGTGCGCTGTCTGCCATGTAAAAAGGGTATCATGGGATGGGGCGGTGCGCAAGGAGGCCCCGCGACGTCCCCAATCACCACCGGTAGCATCTGAGGTCTTCCGGGGCGGACAGAGAATGCCGGCACTGCGAATAAATTGTTCCGCGAGCCATACTGTGCTATGATAATTTAGCGTCTGAACCACAGGGACACCTCCCCGTGGTTTTTTTATGTACGCGGAATGAGAGCGTCACCCCATGAATCATGGAGCATCTTCATCACACCGTTTGAAATCCCCTCAGTCGGGTTCCGCATGCACCGACCCGACCTGTTGCGGGTTGATAACGGCCCACCACGGCGTTGAGGTCGAGGTCGTCTTCACCACCGGCAAGCGCCGTATGGTACGGGTCAAGCGGAGTTCCGGCCACGTGGTAGGCGACGATGTGGAGGTCGCGGGCGAGATGTTGCGGCGGTTGCCCCGCCGGACAGAACTGCGCCGGCGCGATGGCGGCGGCGGTATCCACCTGGTGGCGGCAAACCTGGATGTACTCGGGATCGTGGTGGCGCTCAACTCGTCGCCGGGCTTCATCGACCGGGCCATTGTCGCGGCCCGGGTGGCTCAGTTGCAACCCTTCGTGGTGGTCAACAAGTGTGATCTGGACGACACCGCCGCCCTGCTCGCCGACCTGCACCGAATCTATGCCGATTCGCTTCCGGTGTTTGCCATCAGCGCCATGGATCGAACCGGTCTGGCGCCGCTGCAGGCGTTTCTGAATCAGGGGCATCGGGGGGTGTTTGTCGGTTCAAGCGGTGTCGGCAAGAGTTCGCTGTTGAATGCCCTCTGCCCGGAGATCAATCTCAAGGTGGGGAAGGTCAGCGACCACAATGGCCTGGGACGGCACACCACCACCGTCTCCACCCTGCACCCCCTGTCCGGAGGTGGCGAACTGGTCGACACCCCCGGTTTCAGGGATTTCGGCCTGGTGGATATCCTGGCGGAGGAGCTGGCCATCCACTTCCCCGGCTTTGAAGAGCATGGCGAGGTGAGTTGTCGCTTCCGCAACTGCCGGCACAGGACCGAACCGGGCTGTGCTATCACCAAGCTGGTGGAGTCGGGGCAAATCCCGGCCGACCGTTACGCCGTCTATTTGAAACTGCTGGGCGAGGTCGAGGCTGATCAGAGCGAGGCCCGCAGCAAAGGCTGGAAAAACTGACGTATTATAGACTTTTATTGAGAAAACGGTTGCGGAAGAATTTAAAAGCAATTACGTGGTGAATACGCGCTGTATGGCGATTGATGGTGGAAGTTCTGCGTGCGATAGTGCATACTGACAGAGTAGATTCCGCGCGGGACACCGTCTGACTGGAGACGCGCATATTAATCCTGCTGGAGTGCAACAGATGAAAGTGGACTTGGACTTGATGAAAAACCTGCTGAGCAAGCGGGGTGATGAGATCGAAAAGAGTGTTACCGGCACCGGCTATCTGGTAAAGACCGTCATGGGCGTCGGCACCTTTCTGCTCGATAACGAAGGGGATATCGACCTGCTGACCGCCAAGCAGAAGGCCACGTTCGAAAGGTTCCTCCTGCCGCTGTTGGAGGAACCGCCCCGTTAGCCGCTCGTGCACCTCACAACAGAGCAGACCCGACGACAGAGGCGGCCCATCGGCCGCCTTCCGTTTCTTTCGGTGGCATGGGCCGACGAGACGCATGCCCGTGGGTGAAAAGCGCAACGGCGGCAAAGAAGATCAAACAAGCTTTAAAAAATACCGACTGAAGGTGAAACTATGAGTATATTCAACCTGTGGAACCCCGAGAAAGTTTGCCGTACCCGGATGATCAGCAAGGATTTTTTCGAGTGCAAGGTGAAACGGCCCGACCCCGAATTCTGTGAGCATTCTCTCCGCATGGGGGGAAGCTACATCTGCAACCATCTGGATCGCCTCGAATTTTCCAACAGGAAATAGCAGGCGCCTGTGCCGCTTCTGATGGCGCTTTCCGTGGAAGCTGCAACATGCCGGCCTGAAATCGCCTGAACACCGTCCCGCGGTGATCGAGGAAACCTTATGGGGATTTCGAAACACCCTTCCGTCGTGACCATGCCGAAGGCCGAGAGGCCGTACCCCTCCATCCTCTCTTTCCTGAGTGGGAGATTTCCCGCTATCCCCCCGGAAATTTGGGAAGGGAGGATCAGGGAGGGCAAGGTCCTCGACGAGGGGGAACAGCGCATAACCCTGGACACGGAATACGCCCCCCAGCGGCGCATCTTCTACTTTCGCGAGGTCGGCGCCGAACCGTCCATCCCCTTTAGCGAAAAGATCCTGTTTCAGGACGACCAGCTCCTGGTCGTCTGTAAACCCCATTTTCTTCCCGTAACCCCTGGCGGACGGTATGTCGATGAATGCCTGTTGAACCGCCTGCGCACCAGCACCGGGATCGAGGAGTTGGCGCCGTTGCACCGCATAGACCGGGAAACAGCCGGTTTGGTGCTCTTTTCCGTCAACCGGGGGAGCAGGGGGCTCTACGGTCAACTCTTCATGAATGGCCGCGTTGAAAAGACCTATCAGGCCCTGGCGGCGTGTCGACCGCTTCAGGAACCGGGATCGTGGGATGTGGCGAACAGAATCGAGCGGGGAGAGCCATGGTTCAGGATGAAGACCGTACCCGGCGCTGCCAATGCCCGATCCATCATCCATCTGGTGGAGGTCAGGGGGGCGCTAGCCCGTTTTGTCCTGCACCCCCAAACCGGCAAGACTCACCAGTTGCGGCTCCACATGAGCGGTCTCGGCTTCGGGATACTGAACGACCGCTACTACCCCGAGTTGCAGGCCGAGCGCGAGGATAACTTCACAACCCCGCTCCAGCTTGTCGCCCAAAGGCTGCGCTTCAAGGACCCCCTCAGCGGCCGGGACCGGGAGTTTGTCTCCGAACGTAAGCTGTTGTGGCAGCCCGGCGTGCCTGGCGAATAGTTTGCTCGGAAAGCGGTACCATGGTATAGTTGCAGCGCGTCTGAACCACAGGGACAATCCACCTGTGGTTTTTTTGTGGACGCAGAACGGGAGCGTAGCGCCATGAACCCCACAGCATTTTCATCACTCCACCTGAAAGCCCCTCTGCTCAAGAACCTGGTCTCCCTCGGCTATGCCGAGATGACGCCGGTTCAGGCCCATAGTCTGCCGCTCATCCTGGCCGGCAAGGACGTGATCGCCAAGGCCAAGACCGGCAGCGGCAAGACCGCGGCCTTTGGCATCGGTCTGTTGACCCGCCTGGACGCTGCATCCTTCCGGGTGCAGGCGCTGGTGCTCTGCCCGACCCGCGAACTTGCCGACCAGGTCGGCAAGGAACTGCGGCGCATCGCCCGCTTTACCGACAACATCAAGATCCTCACGGTGTGCGGCGGCGTTCCCTTCGGTCCCCAGCTCACCTCCCTGGAGCATGGGGCCCACGTGGTGGTCGGCACCCCCGGCCGCCTGCTGGACCATCTGCGCCGAGGCAGTCTCGATCTCTCCGCCCTGCACACCCTGGTGCTGGATGAGGCGGACCGCATGCTCGACATGGGGTTTCAGGAGGACATCAGCGCCCTGATCGCCGCCGCCCCGCCCAAGCGGCAGACCCTGCTCTTTTCCGCCACCTACCCGGAGTCCATTGCCGCCATGAGCGGGGCGATCCAGCACGAGCCGGTGGAGGTCAGTGTGGACGAGGCACATGACGAGGGGGCTATCGAACAGGTCTTCTACGAGGTGGACCACGAGCAGCGGACCGAGGCGGTGGCGCGCATTCTCGGCCATTACCGGCCGGAGTCGGCCCTGATCTTCTGCAATACCAAGGTGGAGTGCCAGGAACTGGCCGACGCCCTGAACAGCCGGGGCTTTGCGGCCCTGGCTATCCACGGCGACCTGGAACAGCGGGAGCGGGATCAGGTGCTGATCTGTTTTGCCAACCGGAGCGCCTCGGTGCTGGTGGCCACCGATGTGGCCGCCCGCGGGCTGGATATCAAGGAGTTGCCGGCGGTGATCAATTACGAACTGTCCCGCAACCCGGAGATCCATACCCACCGTATCGGCCGCACCGGTCGCGCCGGGGAACAGGGGCTGGCAATAAGCCTGGCCACCCCCCGGGAAAGTCGGGTGGTCGCCGCCATCGAGGAGGCTCTGGGCAGCGTGATTACCCGCGGCGATCTTTCCGCCCTGACCCCGGCGTCGGGCAGGCCGCCGGGACCCCCCATGGTGACGCTCTGCATCGACGGCGGCCGCAAGAATAAGTTGCGCCCCGGCGATGTCCTGGGTGCCCTGACTGGGGAAGGGGGAATCGCCGGGAGCGAGGTCGGCAGGATCGATGTCCTGGATTTTCACACCTATGTGGCGATCATGCGGCACAGTGTCGATCGGGCCGTGGCCTGCCTGGGGGGCAACAGGATCAAGGGGCGCTTCTTCAAGGCCCGAAAATTGTGCCTGCCTTTCTGAAATCCACCGCAGGGCCGCGGGTCGAGCCGATTGGCTCTATGACGGTAATAAAAAAATGTCTCTGCCTTCAATGAGTGGTATAGTGTGCCTAACCGCTCTGTCGGAGAGGCGCCATAACCATACGCGATAAGGAGAAACAGCCATGAGCAAAGGTGTGGACAGTAAGAAGGAAACAAAAAAAGAACCGGCTAAAACCCCGAAGGAAAAGAAGGCTGAAAAGAAGATCAAAAAGGCTGAGAAGAACAAATAGGAGTGGGGGCAGACTTCAAGGGATGGAAAATCGACGAAAGGCGGCCAATCGGCCGCCTTTCGTGTTTCTGGGGGAGATGCCGAACCCTGGAAGCGCCCCCGGTCTTCACCAGCATCGAAAACAAATGGTTTCGCAGAAGGCTGTGATGTGAAATGTCGAGTGCGCCCCTTTGCGGATTGCCGCGATTCGCGTGATGGACATCACAACATTTGCATCTGTTCCCATGTTATGGTAAGCACTGGAGTGCCATACACAGCCCGGATAATCGCCCGGGCCCTGCGATCAACAGCCTGCACCCTGCAAAGGTCTACCGTGCGTCTTTTTTGTTGCCTCATTTCATGCTGCCTGTTTTTTTCTGCATCGCCCCTGTTCGCATCGGATGAGATCCTGGATTACGGCCGTATCGCCACCATCGATCTTCTCATGGAACGGGCCATTTCCAGCAATCTCATCGCCGGCGGCGTCGTGGTGATCGGCAACCACAATGGTATCCTCTCCAGTACCGCCCGCGGACGGCTGAACGCCCGCCCTGATGCGCCGTTGCTCGACGGGCAGACCATCTTCGATCTTGCCTCCCTGACCAAGGTAATCGCAACCGCGCCGGCGGTGATGAAACTGCTGGATGAGGGGCGCATCTCCTTGCTGGACCCCCTGACCCTCTGGTTTCCCGAATTCAAGGGATCTGAACTTGAAAACGTCACAATCATCCATCTGCTGACCCATACTTCGGGACTCGCGGATTTCGATATGAGTACGGATGAGACCATGAAAATAGCCGTCATCAGGGCGGCGGCGGAGAAAGACCGGCCCCGGCCGGGCAGCAGTTTCCATTATGCCGATATCAACTTCATTCTGCTGGGTGAGCTCGTCCACCGGGTTTCAGGCAGGACATTGGACGTCTTCTGCCGCGAAGAGATCTACACGCCGCTTGCCGTCCCCGAGACCATGTTTTTGCCCACACCGAATCTCGCGAACCGGATCGCCCCCACGCTGGGCGGTGACGGTGGCACCGTGCAGGACCGGAATGCACGGCGCCTCGGCAGTGTTGCGGGCCATGCCGGCCTGTTCAGCTCTGCCCAGGATCTCGCCCGGTTTGCCCGCCTGATGCTGGCCGGGGGGGCGCTTGACGGCAAGCGCATCCTGTCCGAACAGGCGGTGAAGCAGATGACCACCCCGTTTTCCTGCCGCAACGGCACGGTGGTGCGCGGCCTGGGCTGGGACATGGATTCTCCTTTTTCGGCGCCGAAGGGGAAATTGTTTTCAGATGCCTCCTTCGGCCATACCGGTTACAGCGGTTCTTCCATCTGGATCGACCCGAAGCAGGACCTGTTCGTGGTTCTCCTGACAAACCGACTGGATTACCGGCACATCAGACAGTTCAACAAGCTGCGCAGCGATATCTCCACCATTGCCGCGGCGGAGTTCCGCACATCGGGCGATGAGCGGGGATCGACGGTAGCCCCGGAGCTTGCACGAATCTCCTCGGACCTGCACCAGAATGTGGCGGCCCGGAAGGCCCCGGTCGTTTCACACCGCATCAGGCTGGTAGCGGCGGTATCCAAACACACCAAGGCGTATCGTCAGTACGCCAAAAAGGGCGGCAAGAATCATCGTCACAAATCCTATGGCCGGACCCGCCGGGCGTGAATCACCGAAGGGCCGGTTTCCATGCTTCATAGGGAGATCGGTTGATACCTGAATAGACAAAGGGCGGCCAAGCGGTCGCCCTTTGTCTATTCTGCGGTGCGCGAACTGTTAAGTTCATGCCAGCGCCGTGCCGATTCCACATCCCGCATGACGCCATGCACGTCGGCAGGGGTGCTGCTCTGCTCAAAGCGTCCGGTCAGCACGGCATCCGGTCTGAGTTCGCCCCTGGCGTAAAGCTTCCAGATCTCCCTGCCGTAGTCGGTGGCCAGCAGCTCGGGAGCAAATCGGCTGAAGTAGGCGGTCATGTTGGCGACATCCCGTTTGAGCATGTCGGCGGCATTGTTGTTCCCCGCGGCGTCGATGGCCTGGGGGAGGTCGATGATGACCAACTCGCCGTTACCGACCAGTACGTTGTACTCGGACAGGTCGCCGTGAACGACGCCGGCGCAGAGCATGAGAACGATCTGCGCGATCATCGTGCTATGATATTTCCGGGCCTGTTCCGCCGTCAGCCTGACATCGTTCAGCCGCGACGCGGTGTTGCCGTCGTGGTCGGTCACCAGTTCCATCAGCAGTATTCCCCCGGCGTAGCTGAAGATCTTCGGTACGCGTACCCCGGCGTCGGCAAGGCGTTGCAGGGCGTTCACCTCGGCGTTCTGCCAGGCGCCTTCCTGTTCCTTGCGGCCAAACTTCGTATTTTTTCCCATGGCGCGTGCCTGCCGGCTGTTCCTCACCTTGCGCCCCTCCTGATAGCGTGCCTGGGAACTGAAGCTCCGGTGCTCGGCTTCCTTGTACACCTTGGCGCAGCGCAACTCTCCCATGGACCGGACGATATAGACCTCGGCCTCCTTGCCGCTCATAAGCTGGGAGACCACCTCATCGACGAGGCCGTTATGGACCAGTAACTCAAATTTCTTCGGCATTCTCATGGGGCATTATATCCTATCCTGGACGCACGGAAGCGTTTTCCGTATTTCCTGTTCGTTTCGGCTGGGGCGGTTCGCATGACGGGGGGGCGGGCTGTTCCCGAGGAGGGAAGAGAGGCGGTCGGATCGAAGGACACCTGAGAAGATATTTTCAGGAAGTAAGTCAAGATATAACTATAGCCTAAATCCCGCCTAAAGGATAGGGGATTTCCAAGGGCCGCCCACCACATATGTTTGGCTTTCCGGTACTATCGGCCGGTGACGACCAGCGACAGCCGGGGCCGGCAATAAAAAAAGCCGGGTCGCCGCAGCTATCGTCATACTGATAGTTCGGCGACCCGGCTGTCTCAGGGAGACCCTGTGGGCTTTCCGTCCCATCCTCGCGGATGGTTTAGTAGTATCGCTATCTGAATCTGTCCTGTCTGAAGTGGCATAACCTTACCCTATGGGCAGACGCCTGTCAAGGCGGGGACGTCCGGCCCACACGCCAGCCCCCTTCGGGCCGCGCACCCCGCGTGACAGGAAGGGCTTGGGATGACATCAAAATGCTCCCATTGCAGTGCCCTCCCTTTTGTGCTATTCCCAGAACAGGAAACACCAGGGCATTTCATACGCGCCGGCATGGGGCGGTCCCTCGCAGATGCGGGGTTCCGGTGCTCCGCCCGGTTTGCGCTTCCGGGGCGTAGCGCCCCAGTGCAGGAGTCTGATGGGTGGAACTGTTTTCGATGGCCCAATGCGTCGGGTATGGCGCCTTTGTTTTGGGGGTGACGGCCTTTTTTCAGAAGATCGATCATCGCCTGAAATTCTTCAACGCCGCTGAATGCCTCGCTTATGCGGTGCATTTCATGCTTTTGGGAAATTTCCCCGGTGCGGCCAGCGCCCTGATATCGAGCGTGCGCTCGTTCCTCGCCATAAAGATCCGCTCGCCGCTGCTGGCCGTGGTGATAATCGGTCTTAACGTCGCCGTCGGGCTCACCCTCGCCAAGAACTGGGTCGGCTGGTTTCCCGTCGGCGCATCGAGTATGGCCACCTTGGCGGTCTTCACCATGCGGGGGATCCCCATGAGGCTGGCTTTGCTGGTCAGCACGTTTCTCTGGCTGGCCAACAACATCATCTGCGGCTCCATTGGCGGCACGCTGCTGGAGACCGTTATCGCCATCGTCAACGGTTCGACCATGTTCCGTATTCTCAGGTCGCCTGAACGGAGATTGTCTCGGGGGCTTCCCGGGGCGGAAGATTGAGAGAGGCGGGCAGAGTGACATACTGGGGGCGCGAGTGCCATTTTCCCCTTGACGTCCACCGAAATATGTAGGAATACGGGGCAGGCTTGCTGAAGGCAACGACAGAACGAAAACCGATGGATTACCGTGCGATTACGCATTAGGACTGAATACCTTGAATCTCCTCAGATACACTTGTGGTAAATGGCTGCTGTATCCCGTGCTCCTGGCAGCTTCCCTGGTCCTGACCCAGGTCGCCCCGGCGTCTGCCCAGGGCAATTTTGCCGACTACCCCCCGCTGGTATCCGACTATACGTCCATCAAGATCTTCGACAACCAGGGGAGGTATGTCGGCCGGCTCCTGCCGGAGAAGCGGTACTGGGCCTCCATCGACCGCATCCCTTCCTTTCTGCAAAAGGCGGTGGTGGCCGTTGAAGACGCCCGCTTTTACGAACATGGGGGGATCGATATCCGCGGCATCGCCCGGGCCCTGGTGAAGGACGTGGTCAAGGGAAAGATGGTCGAGGGGGGCTCGACCATCACCCAACAGTTGATCAAGAATAAATACCTCTCCGGTGCAAAGACCATCGAGCGCAAGCTCGATGAAGCCCGCATGGCCATTGATTTTGAAAAGAAATATACCAAAAAGCAGATCCTGGAGATGTATTTCAACGAGATCTATTACGGGAACGGGGCCTGGGGAATTGTCCAGGCTGCCCGCATCTATTTCGACAAAAACCCGGAGGAGTTGAGCGATGCGGAGTGCGCCCTCTTGGCCGGTGTACCGAAGAACCCGGGCCGTTACAATCCGCTGGGGAAAGCGAACAACGTCACGCGGCGGCGGGACGTTGTTCTCAAACGGATGGTGGAGTTGAGCATCATCACCCCCCGGCAGCAACAACGGCTGAGGACCCAGCGGGTCACCTTCATGCGCTCCGGACAGGCATTACAGTATGTGGCCCATGTCCGGGCCAAGCTGATCGAACGGTACGGTGCGGAGATCATTGAGCAGGGGGGGCTGGAGGTGACCGCGGCTCTGGATCTGAACCTGCAGAAACAGGCGGAGCTGGCGCTGGCCGAGGGGGTAAAACGCATTTCTCCCCACATGCAGGGGGCTCTGGTGTGCCTTGATCCCGCCACGGGTGATGTGCTGGCCGCCGTGGGGGGCGTGGGCGCTACCAAGGGGTCCTATAACCGCGCCTTTTCCGCCAAGCGTCAACCTGGGTCGGCCATCAAGCCGCTGATCTATGCTGCAGCCCTGGAAAAGGGGATAACCGCCGGCAGCATCTGGAACGATACGCCGGTGGCCTACGACCGGGGCAATAATCAAGTTTGGAAACCGCAGAACTATGGGAGGGAACGGTATGGTGATCTTTCCCTGAGGCGTGCCCTGGCATATTCCAACAATGTCATCACGATAAAGGTGCTTGAGGCCATCGGGGTCCCGTATTTTACCGATTTCGCCGGAAAGATGGGGCTGCCGTTACGGGCGCAGAACGGTCTCTCCCTGGCCCTGGGAACGGATGAAGTCTCCCTGAACGACCTGGTCCAGGCGTACACGCCTCTGGCCAGCGGGGGCATGCGCTCCGAAGGGCGGACCATTATCAGGATCTATGACCACAGACGCCGTGCCTGGACGGAGAATCCTCCGATAGTCACTCCGGTCCTGGCGCCTGCCACCGCTTTTGTCACCACCCAGATGCTGAAGGACGTCATGACCTATGGCACCGCAAAGTCGCTCAGGAGGTTCAGCCAACAACACCCGGCCGCCGGGAAGACCGGGACCACCGACGACTACCGGGATGCCTGGTTCGTCGGCTATACCCCCCAGGTGATAACCGGCGTCTGGGTCGGTTATGACAAGCCCCGGCCGGGGGGGAAGGGCTTTACCGGCGGTGCTGTCGCGGCCCCCATCTGGGAGCGGTTCATGCGCCGGGCCGTGGCAGCGAAGCCTGCCGTGGATTTTCCCAAGCCGGATGCGGTGGTTTCCGTTACCATAGACCCCACCACGGGCTATCTGGCAACGGCGGAGTGCCCGAAGAAGCGCGACGAATTCTATATCGCCGGGACCGAGCCCACCCAATACTGCCCCAAGCATGGTGGAGGTGAGACCGTACCTCCGCCGGTCACGCCATCGCCACCGCCCCCGCCACCGCCGGCGGCAAAGGATGGTATATTATAATGCATACCACATGCTTCACCCGGGGCGGGTGGGCAACGTGGGGATGCACGGAGCAACCGGCACGGAGCCTGTGGCCTCGGCGCATCGTAAGAGTCCCAACATTCATCACCGTGGTAAAAAGGAGAAGGAATATGACTCAGTATGGTTTTCTCGGTCTCGGTATCATGGGTAACCCCATGGCGGCCAACCTGGTGCGGGCCGGTTTCCAGGTCGTGGTCTGGAATCGCAACCCGGCCAAATGCGCCCCCCTGGTGGCCCTGGGCGCGCGCCAGGGAGGGAGCCCCCGGGAGGTGGCCGCTGCCTGCGACATCACCTTTGCCATGCTCGCCGATCCCGCTGCCGCCTCGGAGGTCTGTTTCGGCCCGGAGGGGGTGTTGGAAGGGATCGGCGGCGGGCGCGGCTACATCGACATGTCCACCGTGGACGACGTGACCGCCCGCACCATCGCCGAGGCGGTGGCCGAACGGGGCGGGCGTTTCCTCGAGGCCCCGGTTTCCGGCACGAAGAAACCAGCCGAAGACGGAACCCTGATCATCCTGGCCGCGGGCGCCCGGGCGCTGTACGACGAGGCCGCCCCGGCCCTGGACACCATGGGGAAAAAACGCATGTACCTGGGGACCGTCGGCCAGGGCGCGCGCATGAAGCTGGTGGTAAACGCGATCATGGGCGGGATGATGACGGCCCTCTGCGAGGGAGTGGCCCTGGGCCAGAAGGGGGGGCTCGACGGCGCCGAAATCTTGGAAACCCTCGATGCCGGTGCGCTCGCCAACCCGCTCTTCAGGGGCAAGGGACCGATGTTGTTGCAGGGTGAATACCCCACCAGTTTTCCGCTCAAACACATGCAGAAGGACCTGCGCCTCGCCGTGGCCCTGGGGGATGAACTGGGGCAGCCGCTCCACTGCATCGCCGCGGTCAACGAGACCTTCAAACGGGCCCGTATGGCAGGGCACGCCGATGAGGATCTTGCCGCGGTCTTCCAAGTCATCAAGCAGTAGGGCGATCAGGAACAGGGGGGAGATCATGAACAGCGATACCATCGAGTACGCCCAACTGGGCGATAGCGGCATTACCGTGAGCAAGGTCTGTCTGGGTACGTGGGCCATCGGGGGGTGGATGTGGGGCGGCTCCGAGGAGGCTGAGTCGATCCGTACCATCCGGTCGGCTCTCGACAGGGGGGTTACCTTCATCGATACCGCGCCGGTGTACGGGTTCGGCCGATCAGAGGAGATCGTCGGCAAGGCCGTCAAGGGATACCGGGAACGGGATCGTGTGGTTATTGCAACCAAGGTGGGCCTTGAATGGGACGACAAGGGGGGGGTGGCGAGAAACTCGACCCGCCGGAGAATCCTTAAAGAGGTGGATGATTCACTGCGCAGGCTGCAGACGGAGTACATTGACCTCTATCAGGTCCACTGGCCCGACCCCCTCACCCCCATGGAGGAGACCGCTCAGGTCATGGCCGACCTCCTGAAAGCGGGAAAAATCCGGGCGGTGGGGGTCAGCAACTATACGCCGGAGCAGATGGACGTATTTAGGAAGGTGGCGCCGTTGCATACGGTCCAGCCCCCTTACAACCTGTTCGAGCGCCAGATCGAACAGGACGTGCTGCCGTACGCGAAAAAACATGGGCTTGCCGTCCTGGCCTATGGTGCCATCTGCCGCGGGCTGCTTTCGGGAAAGATGAATGAGGGGACGCAGTTCCAAGGGGACGACCTGCGCCTGCACGATCCCAAATTCCGAGACCCCCGCTTTTCCCACTACCTCAAGGCCGTCTCGGCCTTGGACGCACTGGCAGCAAAACGGCATGGCCGTCGGGTTCTGGAACTGGCGCTGCGTTGGGTACTGGATCAGGGGGCGATTGCCCTCTGGGGAGCCCGACATCCCGGTCAACTGGACCCGGTCGGCCAGGTCTTCGGGTGGTCCTTGACCCCTCAGGATCTCATGGATATCGATACGGCGATCCACGATATCATACCGGACCCGGTCGGCCCTGAATTCATGGCCCCGCCTCTACGGAGGCAGGATGTACCTTAAGACGAAGAACCGCCTCGGTGCGTCCACACGTGCCCCCATGATCCCTCTTCATGGGGGCATGAGATGAAATTCACCCTCCTGACCCATTTCAAGGAGTTCGAAAAACCCTCCAATACCGGCAAACTGGTACTCGAGGTCCTGGGAAACGCGGCCGAGCAGGTCCGCTGGGACCGGCTGAACCCGCCCGCCGGGCTCGTGGAGGAGATCGAGGCGGGCGGCGTGGCGCTGGTCTATCCCGGCGCACCGGACGACAATGACGACGATTTGACCGGTATCGACCACTTCGTCCTTATCGACGGCACCTGGCACGAGGCCCGCAAAATTCACCAGCGTAGCCCCTATCTCCTGAAGCTCCGCCGGGTCTGTCTCAAACCGACCGGGAAGTCCCTCTACAACCTCAGGAAG
Organism: Oryzomonas rubra; assembly: GCF_008369015.1. Taxonomy (NCBI): domain Bacteria; kingdom Pseudomonadati; phylum Thermodesulfobacteriota; class Desulfuromonadia; order Geobacterales; family Geobacteraceae; genus Oryzomonas; species Oryzomonas rubra. The sequence goes on along the minus strand of NZ_SRSD01000003.1, from coordinate 359,147 downwards.
AACCAGAAGGAGGCCTGCCTCTGCACCGCGGAGTGCGTGATGGAGATTCTGCGCAGCACGGGGAGGACCGAGGAGGCGGAGCGCCTGCGGGAACGTTTCCTGGCATTCATCAGGCCCCCCGGCGTCATGCGGGGGGCGGTGCCGGGGCACTGAGGCGGAGAAACATCACTTCCCCTGCCGCCCCTCACCGTCCCTAAAGGCATCGACGCTCCAGATTCCCCCACCCTGGGTGGCGATGAACAGGAACACAAAGCAATAGATCACCGCCAGTTCGCCGTTGTTCTGAATCGGCAGCAGCGCCTTTGTCCCGTGCGCCATCCAGTATGCCACGGCCATCTGGCCGCTGGTGACGAAGGCCGCCCAGCGGGTGAAAAGCCCGACCATGACCAGAATACCCCCAATCAGCTCGATCGGGCCGGCGACGTAGGTAATGAATGCCGGGGCTCCCGGCGGCATTGGGATCGGGATGCCGAACAGCTTCTGGACGCCGTGCCAGAGAAAAAGAAACCCGACGACGATCCGCATCAGGGCATACCCCTGGGAATTGTAGATCGACATGAATGGTTTCATGGTACCACCTCCTGTGGTTTGTGACCGTGCCGGTTCATTTTGCGGCAAAGAGGGCCTTGGCACGCGTCCCGATCTCTTCCGGCGTCACGTCTTCCGTATGCGTGGCAACTGACCACTTGTGCCCGAACGGATCGGCGACCGTGCCCATGCGGTCCCCCCAGAACTGGTCCGCAACCGGCATCAGCAGCGTGGCGCCGGCCGCAACCGCACGGTTCACGACGGCGTCCACATCTGCCACATAGAGTACGATGGATACGGCGGTGCCCCCTATGGTCTGCGGGCTGAGGGCATTCCACTCGGGGCATTCATCGCACAGCATGATCGGCGAATCGCCAATCATGATTTCGGCATGCATCAATTTGCCGTCCGGGGTTGGCAGACGCATGCACTCCGTGGCGCCGAATGCTTCTTTATAGAATTCTATGGCCTTGGCGGCATCGGTGATAATCAGATAGGGGGTAGCCGTGTGGTAGCCGTCCGGGATCGGCTTTGCCGTGGTGCTCATGATTCTTCTCCTTTCTGTGGCGTAACGCTAACTAAGGTGTCTCTCCACCATGGGATGCCCGTTGCTTATGAGATTATTTTAGTCTCTTGGCGGAAAAAGGCAATACGCCGCTTTATAGCGTGCCAACCGGCTGGGGCAAGCAAGAAAAAACGGACCACAATCGGCTTTGCCCCCGGAACATTGTCGATCAACTTGTCATCCTGACGCTCACGACCACATGATGACGGTTGTAATTTTGGGGTTCATAACCCATACTCCTGACTTCGCATACCGCCCAAATCCCTTGACCGGGGAAAAATAAGGATATCACTCGACATGGCACTGCCATCCAAAGTTTACAAAGCGTCCCTCCAGCTCTCCGATGTCGACCATGGCATCTATGAAACCTTGCTGGCGACGGTCGCCCAGCATCCCTCTGAAACCGAGGAACGGCTTTTGGCCCGGCTGCTGGCCTACGCGATCTTCCACGAACCGGAGTTGACGTTCACCAAGGGAATCAGCGCCACCGACGAACCGGACCTTTGGGTGAAACGGGCCGACGACAGGGTCCGGCTCTGGGTCGAGGTCGGCCTGCCGGAGCCGGACCGTATCATCAAAGCGAGCCGCCACTCGGAACGGGTCGCCCTGCTGGCCTGCGGCAGGCAACTCGCCACGTGGGATCAACAACAGTTGCCCAAGTTGGAGAAGGTCGCCAACCTCATCGTCATCAGTATCGATCCTGCAATCATTACCAGGCTGGTATCGCAGCTGGAACGCTCTATCACCTGGTCGGTTACCATAACCGAAGGCACGCTCTATCTGACCTGCGGCGAAGAAACGCTGGAAAGCCCTCTCCAGGTAAAGATGGGCAGCCGCTGAGCCCTGCGGGCGGGGCCAGCCGTATCCCCGGCTCAAATGGAGCAACCTCCCCACTATTGACAGTCACGAAGGGAACGCCATGACCAATAACGATCTTCTCCGCAGCCTGCGCTACGCCCTGAAATTGAATGGCGAAACCATCGCCGAATTGTGTACGGTGGGCGGGCATGACATCAAGCCCATAGATGTGTTGAAACTACTGAAAAAGGAAGAAGAAACCGGCTTTGCGGCCTGCGACGACGCGGTGATGGGGGCCTTTCTGGACGGCCTGATCGTCTCCCGGCGCGGCGTGCAGGAGTCGAAACCCGGTTTGCCCAAAGCACCGGATACGGCGTTGAACAATAATCTCATCCTGCGAAAGCTCAGGATCGCGTTGGAGTTGAACGAGGAGGGGATGCTCGCGGTCCTGGCAAAGGCCGGGGTCCAGCTCTCGAAGTCTGAATTGTCCGCCATGTTTCGGGCAAAGGGACATAGGAACTACAAGGCCTGCGGCGACCAATTTCTCCGCAACTTCATCCGCGGATTGACGCTTGGCGGGGGGAACACAGAGTAGGAAGCGGCGTTTGCCCGAAATTTTGAGGGGACGGCCCGCTTTATGGAATGCGGCCCGCCCCCTTTTTTATGCCTGTTTTTATCGAAACCAGAGGAGAGTTATGACCCTATGACGAAGGAACAGATGATTCAGGAGATAATCGCACGGCTCTCCGCCGATCTTGCGGTGCTCTCCACCGCCGCGCGGGCGGCCCATGAGGCGGCCACCCACGCGGAGTGCCTCCCCGACAACAAGTACGATACCATCGCCCTGGAGGCATCCTACATCGCCCAGGGGCAGGCCAACCGTGCCCAGGAGATCAGGATTGCCCTTGAAAGCTACCGGACCTTGACGCTGCATGGTTTCGACGACGATACGCCGATCCGGCTGACGGCCCTGGTTACCCTGGAAAGTGCGCAGGGGGATGTGCGGCGGCTTTTCCTCGGCCCCCAGGCCGGAGGCATGAAGGTCGCGGATCGTGACGGAGAGATCGTGGTCATCACCCCCCGTTCCCCCCTGGGGCGCTCCCTGGTGGGGCTGAAAACCGGCGATGAGGTGCAGGTGGGAGAGGCTGCCGCGGCCCAGTCCTTTATCGTTGTTGAAGTCTGTTGATGCGGCCCGTGCCAGTGTGCGGTCCCGCTCGGTAGTGTCCGCCGGAACTGCCGGATCGGGATTTTCTGGTATACTAAGAATATGCACGAGGTGACGCCATGACGGAAGCATCTATAACCAGCGAGGATACCCCTCGCATCCGCGAGATGGAGATCGACGATTTCCCCGAGGTATTCCATATCGGCGAGGAGGTGTTCACCGTCGAATACTCCCAGAGCCTCTACCGCACCTGGGACGAATTCGAGATTACCACACACTTCAACCTGGACAACGAACTCTGCCTGGTGGCCGAAATGGGAGGCCGCATCGCCGGTTTTGCCCTGGGGACCACGGTGAAGAAGCATAATTCTCCCTGGAAGTACGGTTACCTGGTCTGGCTTGGGGTCCGGCGGGACATCCAGAAGGGGAGCGTGGGGAGCCGCTTGTTCCACGAGATCAGGCGCCGCATGGTGGAGCAGGGGGTGCGGATGATCATCATCGATACCTCGGCGGATAATCTGGCCGCCATCAATTTTTTCAAGAAACAGGGCTTCGGAGATATTCAGGAGCACGTCTACATGTCCCTCAACCTGACGCGCAAGACCAGGAAAAAATCGGTAAAAAAATCATGATCGCCCGCCTTGATGAGGTCTGGAGGGCCATTGATCCGGTGCGGCTGCGCAGGACTCTGCTCGATATGCTTGATATCTACTCCCCATCCGGCAAGGAAGAGGATATCCAGCTCTATCTGGAGGACCTCCTCTCCCGTTCCGGATTCCGCGTGGAACGCCAGGAGGTGGAGCATGAGCGGTATAACCTGCGGGTTACCATGGGGAGCAGAGAACCGGAACTCTATCTGGTCGGGCATGTGGATACGGTCCCGGCCTGGGATCTGGAGGAATTCGAGGCGCATGAAGAGGGAAACCTCATCCGCGGTCTGGGGAGCGCCGATATGAAGGGGGGCTGCGCCGCCATGGTGGAGGCGTGGCTGGCCCTGACCGACGCCCTGAAGCCGGAGGAACGGCCGTCCCTGGGGTTGCTGCTGGTGGTGGGGGAGGAAGAGAACGGTGACGGCAGCGCCGTTTTTCTGGAACGATACCGCCCTCCCTGGGTGGTGATCGGCGAGCCGACCGGGCTTGCGGCCTGTTTCGCCCATTACGGCTACCTGGAGGCGGGGTTCGTCACCCGCGGCCTGCGGAGCCATTCGTCGCTGCCCGAACTGGGGAACAACGCGGTGGAGTCCATGCTGCGCCTGTTGCTGCACCTGGGCAAGGCTCAGCTCTTCGACCGGGAGCGGGGGGAGATCGTCTACTCGATCCGTGAGCTGAGTTCGTCCCGGGCCGGTTTTGTTGTCCCGGACCGCTGCGAGGCCTGGATCGATCTGCACCTGCCGCCCGATATGGACCCGGCCGTCCTGCAGGAGTCGATCCGCAGCATCGCCACCGATGCGGGCCGCTTCATCCCGGAGCTAAACATGGAGTTGAGTTTCGACTTCTCCGCGCCCGGCTACGATTTGGGCAACGATAGCCGGCCGGTCCGGTTGGTGGAGGAAATATATGCCCGCCTGGGGCGCACACCCGACTTGAGCGCCTTCCGCTCCCACTCGGACGGCAACCTGTTCCATGCGGCCGGTACCTGCCCCATCATCCTGGGGCCCGGCTTCCTGGAAAACGCCCATACGCCCGATGAACAAGTCCTCTTCCACGAGGTGGCGGAGGCCGCCCGCATCTATGCCGCCCTGGGCCTGGGTATGGGCTGATCCGAAACCTGCCTGGAGGCTGGCGGGCACACCTGGCGGCAGGAGCATGGTCACTGCAGGTATTCTTTGGCCCAAGCGCACATCTGATCGAGGATGGGGATGATGGTCGTGCCCTTTGGGGTGAGGGAGTACTCCACCTTGGGCGGCACCTGGGGGTAGACCTCCCGGTGCACCAGGCCGTCGGTCTCCAACTCCCGCAACTGCTGGGTGAGCATCTTTCTCGTGGTCCCGGAGAATTGCCGCTGCAAATCGGAGAAGCGCATGGTCCGTTGCGACAGGTGCCAGAGTATGGAGGCCTTCCATTTGCCGCCGACCACGGCCAGTGTGGCATCTATACCGCATTTGTATTCCTTCTCCCGATACACCATCCGATCCCCTTTCTCCCGGTTCTCTTGCATGGGACCTCCAATATTTCTTATGTTACAAAAAAGGTACTACGTACCTAAATAGTCCGTTATTGACGAATAGATACCTATGGCAGAATATAGCGCACATATTTGGAAAATTGAAGCGTGAATGTGAAACCCAGCGCGAAAACAGGAGGACGGATCGATGAAAGTAGTCGCCATTAACGGCAGCCCCAAAAAAGAGGGCAACACCTATCATGCCATCAGGATGGTTGCCGCCGAGCTTGAAAAGGGAGGCATAGAAACCGAGATCATTCACATGGGAAACAAGGTGATTCAAGGGTGCATCGCCTGCGGCCAGTGTGCCAAGAACAGGAACGAGCGCTGCGTCCTGCCTGGCGACGACGTCAATAACGCCCTCCAGAAGATGAAGCATGCGGATGGGATCATCCTGGGGACTCCCGTCCATTACGCCGCCATCGGGGGCACCATGAAGTCGTTTCTGGACCGGGCCTTTTATGTCGCCGGCTCCAACGGCGGGATGCTGCGGCACAAGGTCGGCGCAGCGGTGGTCGCGGTGCGGCGCTCCGGCGGCGTGCCCACATTCGATCAGCTGAACAATTTTCTGCACTATGCCGAGATGCTGGTACCAAGCTCCAATTACTGGAACGTCATCCATGGCACCCAGCCGGGAGAGGTTGCACAGGATGAAGAGGGTGTACAGATCATGCGGGTGCTGGGCAAAAACATGGCATGGCTGCTGAAATTGGCGGAACATGGCAAGGGGACGGTTGCGGAGCCTGAGGCGGAACCCAAGATATTCATGAATTTTATCCACTAAATTATGCAGCATGCAAAGATGTTTCCCATGACTCCATGAAAAACGAAACGAGAAAGGACTCCCTATGTCGAGAGTAACCGTTGTTGCCAGACTGTTGGCACGAAAAGAGGCGGCCGATGCCGTCAAGGCCGAGCTCCTCAAGCTGCTTGCACCGACCAGAAACGAAGAGGGGTGCGTCGAGTACCGGCTGCACCAGGATAATGACGACCCGGCGCTGTTTTTCTTCTACGAGACGTGGGAGAGCGATGCCTGCCTGGGGAAACACAAGGAGACGGCCCATTACCGGAGCAGCTTCGGCGCCATAGAGGGCATGATTCAGGAACGGTCCGTGAACAGGTTGACCATGATTGAGGCGTGACCAGACAACAGCGGCCGTCCAGTATCCAGGAGGTGGCCGAACTACTGCCGGACGGGACCGCCGAGGTCGTGGTGCGGGATGGCCGACTCCTGTGGCCCGATACCCTGGCGGTCGCTCCCGGCGGCTTCATCAACGTCACCACGTCGCGCATCAACCTGGGCAGCGGGCTTTATGGGCTCTTCCGCTTCAAGGGGGCGGTGAGTACGCCATAATCGCGGCAACCCATTTGAGGGTGCAGAAAACACAACAGGCGGCCAATCGGTCGCCTGTTGCTCTTTGTTCCTTGTCTCTGTCGTATCGGCAGAGCCGGATCATACAGGAGCGCTTTGTCGCCCTCCCGCGGGCCCAGCCGGGCAAGGCACTGGCACTCGGCGGGCGGCATATTCAGCTTTCCCGGATTTTGCGCATTTGGGCCTGCTCATCCGAGATACCATTTGAGGTAGGGAACCTCAAAACAGAGAAATAGTCCGATGAACAGGACCCCGAACAGGGCTCCCAGCCACCAGAAGTCCTTGCGGTCGATGTAGCCGCTCCCGTAGTAGATGGCACTTGGCCCGCTGGCATAGGGCGTCAGCATGCAACTGATGCCCGACGTATAGCAGAGCAGCATGGCAACCATCTTCAATGGCATGTCGGGAACCGCGACGACGGCGGTCAGGAACACCGGCAGCAGGGCCGTGGCGTGGGCGGTAAGGCTGGCAAACATATAGTGGACAAGGTAATAGATGGCCACCATCAAAACGACGATCCATAGGATCGGCAACCCCTTCATCATCCCCGAGGTTGCCCCGGCAAACCACTTGAGAAAGCCGACGATCTTGAGGCCATCGGCCAGGGCGACCAGCGTCCCGAACCAGATCAGCATGTTCCAGGCCTGGCGATATTCGAGCAGGTCGCTCCAGGTGATGACGCCGGTAAGGATCATAATCACCAGAACCATGATGGCAACCAGTGTCGCATCCATCCAGTTGCCGGCAAAGATCCACAGAATCAGCGCCAGAAGGGCGAGAGCCGCCATAAGAAGCTCTTTACCCTTGATCTTCCCCATTTTGGACAACTCTTCGGCAGCCCAGGTGTCGGCGCCTGCGCTCGATTTGATCTCGGGCGGGTACACAATGTAGGTGATCAGGGGGATGGCAAGGAAGAGGAAAGCCCCCAGAGGGAGGATGCCGAGAAACCATTCGCGCCACGAAATGCTTATCTTGAGGGTCTTGCTGACCAGTTCCAGCCCCAGCAGGTTGGGGGCGTTTGCCGTCAGAAAGAGCGAACTGGTGACGGCGCAGGTCGCCAGGCCGGTCCACATCAGGTAGGAACCCATCTTGCGGGCGGTTTCGCCGGGATAGGAACCGAATATCTCCGGGATGTTCTTGATGATGGGATAGATCGTCCCGCCGCTGCGCGCCGTATTGGATGGCATGAAGGGGCCAAGGCAGCCATCCGACAAGGCAACGGCATAGCCAAGACCGAGGGTCTTTTTCCCCAGGACCTTTACGAGGTTCAGGGCGATGCGCCGCCCCAATCCGGTCTTCTCATATCCCAGGCCAAACATGTAGGCCACGAAGATCAGCCAGATGGTGCTGTTGGAAAATCCTGACAGCGCCCACTTGGTCGTTTCGGAGGGGGTTTTGCCGACCAGTTGGAGGGCCGCCGCGAGTGAAATTCCCAAGAGGCCGATAATCGAGCCCGGCACCGGTTCCAGGATCAGGCCGACGATAACGGCGGCAAACAGGGCGAAATAGTACCAGGCAAGCGGTGCCAGGCCCAGAGGGACCGGGATGGCAAGAAAAAGTATCCAGGCGGCAAGGGGGATGAGCGTATTGACCAGCAGTTTCCTGTTCATGGTCCATGACCTCCTTTATTTGATGAAGCGTACCTGGCGGTTTATCTCCTCGACTATCGGAGCCTTCCTGGCGTTGAAGGTGATCTTGTTCTTCTCGAACAGGTTGTTTCCCTTGGTGTCGATGGAGATGATCAGCGGCCCGAAATTTTTTACCCGGCAGACCCACAACGCCTCGGGCATGCCCAGTTCGAGCCACTCGACCCTCTCTATCTCCTCAACCTCGCTGGCGGCCAGCACGGCGCAGCCGCCGGGGAATACGGCGTGCAGGGCCTTGTAGACCGTGCATCCTTCCTCGGTATTGGGGCCCATTCCCCCTTTGCCGATGATCAGTTTGACGCCGGTCTGCTTGATGAACTCCTTTTCGTGAACCTCCATCCGCATGCTGGTGGTGGGGCCCACGGAAATCATCTTCCAGCCGTCGCCATCCTTGGCCACGATCGGACCGGCATGAAAGATTGCCAGTCCCTGGAGGTCAACCGGCAACTCCCTCCCCAACTCCACGAGCCTGCGATGGGGCATGTCGCGGCAGGTGATCAGGTATCCGTCCAGATATACGATGTCCCCGGCGGCCAATTGTTCGATATCCTCGTTCTTTATGGGTGTGGTAAGTACCTTTTTCACAGCGCAGCCCCCTTGTGGGAAAGGATTTCGTACGACATGTCCTCATTAATGCGGATGGTCCCGCGCCGGTGCGCCCAGCAGCCGACGGATAGGGCGACGCTGATGGTGGATGGATGACGGGCGGCAGACTCGATATGGACGCCCATGACGGAATTTTTACCCGACATTCCCTGGGGCCCCAGCCCGATTGCGTTAAGCCCTTTTTCCAACAACAGTTCCATCTCGGCCCCCCTGGGGTGGGCATGACGGGAACCGATGGGGCGGAACAGCGCCCGTTTGGACAGATTGGCGGCAACGTCGATGGAGCCGCCGATGCCGATGCCGACCAGGAGCGGCGGACAGGCATTGACACCGTACGAGGTCATGACATCGAAGACGAACTGTACGATCCCTTCGTACCCCGCAGCAGGCATGAGCGTTTTTCCCTGCCCCGGCAGGCTGCAACCGCCTCCGGCCATGTACACCTCGACCTCGATGCTCGTGCCGTTCGGCACAATCGTCCAGTCAATCCAGGGAATCCGCTCGCCGGTATTGGTGCCGGTGTTTTTCTCTTCAAAGATCTGCACCGCGTTGTGACGGAGCGGAGCGGTCTGTGTCGCCGCGTACGCCGCTTCGGTCAGGATGGCCCCGACGTCGGCCAGCAAAGGGAACTCCGAGCCGACTTTTATGTAGTACTGGATCACGCCGGTGTCCTGGCAGCAGGGGCGATTCAACTCCTCTGCCCGTGCCAGGTTTTCGAACATGGAGTCGTACACCACCTTCGCCAGCGGACTGTCCTCGGTTTCGCGCAGGTGTCGGAGTTTTTCAAGGATATCGTCCGGCAGATGCTTTCCGGCATAATCGGTAAACCGGGCCATAACACCGGTCATGGTCTTTACTGCTTCTTCGCGGCTCATGCTGATCTCCTCGAATGTGGAATTTTTGCGGCACGCTGACACGACATCAAGCAAATCCAACCGTTTCACATCGCTGCCCTGCCACTATTCCGGTTCCGTTCGCCTTGCTGCCGTGATCTACTTTACGTGAGGTCTTTGTAGTGCAAAGTTTTCCGGCTAGAGCGCTGCCGCGATGGCCGTGCCGACCTGGCTGGTGTCGGCGTTGCCGCCCATGTCGGGTGTTCGCGGTCCCTCGCTGAGTATGGTTTCAATGGCGTTGATGATGGCATCGTGGGCGGCCCGGTACCGCGATGCACCATTGCCCAGGAAGTCGAGCATCATCGCTCCGGACCAGATCATGGCTGTGGGGTTGGCGATGTTCCGGCCGGCGATGTCAGGCGCAGAGCCGTGCACCGGTTCGAACATGGAAGGAAAGATGCGGTCGGGGTTAAGGTTGGCCGATGGCGCGATGCCGATGGTTCCGGCGCAGGCCGGTCCGAGATCGGAGAGGATATCGCCGAAGAGGTTGGATGCCACCACCACGTCGAAACGTTCCGGGCTGAGGACGAAGCGTGCCGCAAGAATATCGATATGATACTTGTCCCAGGTGACCTCCAGGTACTGCCGCGCCATCAATGCCAGTCGCTCATCCCAGTAGGGCATGCTGATGGCGATGCCGTTCGACTTGGTGGCGGCGGTCAGGTGCCGTTTCGGCCGGCTCTGAGCCAGATCGAAGGCGAATTTCAGTATCCGGTCCACGCCTCTCCGCGTGAAAACCGACTCCTGTAGGACCAGTTCCCGTTCCGTGCCTTCGAACATCTTGCCGCCCACATTGGAGTACTCGCCCTCGGTATTTTCACGCACCACATAGAAGTCGATATCGTCCTGTTTTTTGCCAGCCAGGGGGCAGGGCACTCCCCGCATCAACCGTACCGGCCGCAGGTTCACGTACTGGTCGAAATCCCGGCGGAACTTGAGCAACGACCCCCAGAGCGAGATGTGATCCGGCACCACATCCGGCCAGCCGACCGCACCGAAATAGATGGCGTCGTACGCCTTGAGCGTCTCGAACCAATCGGACGGCATCATCTGACCGTGCCGAAGGTAGTAGCCGGCGCATGCCCAGTCAAAATGGGTGCAGTCCAGCTCGATGCCAAACCTGCGGGCAGCAGCCTCAAGCACTCTGAGCCCTTCCGGCATCACTTCCTTTCCGATGCCGTCCCCCGGAATTACCGCGATCTTGTGGGTTTTCATACTTCGGCTCCGACGACGGGTGTGGATCGTCTCATCCTGCTGTTTTAATCTGAACGGTAGGTAACGTATCACTGTAATTCTGGAAAATAATCAGCTAATATGTGAATACAAAGGACACGTATCGTGAATAATCTGCCCCCACTCGAAGACCTGCGACTCTTTTGCGCCGTGGTGCGCAACAGGAGTTTTATTGCCACCGCCACGGAACTGGGGGTATCCCCAGCCTATGTCAGCAAAAGGGTCGCCCTGCTGGAGGATGTGCTGCACGTACGCCTGTTGCACCGGACAACCCGGCGCGTGAGTCTGTCCGAGGACGGGGAAATGGTGTATCGGTGGGCTCAGCGGATTATCGAGGATGTGGAGCAGATGGCCGAGTCGGTCACGACGGCAAAAACGACCCCGCGGGGGCTACTGCGGATCAGTGCGAGCGCCGGTTTCGGCAGAAAACGTATTGCCCCGGCACTTTCAGAGCTTGTCGTGCGTTACCCCCTGTTGCGCATACAGCTTGAACTGCTTGCCCGGCCGGTTGACCTGATCGGGGAGGGGTTCGACATCGATATCAGGATTGGAGGCACGTCTGAGCCGAACCTGATCGCCAAGCGCATAGCCGCCAATTCGCGTATTCTGTGCGCTGCGCCTGCCTATCTGGAACGGCGCGGCGTGCCCGCACGTATTGCTGACCTGGAGCAGCACGACTGCATCGTCATTCGCGAGCGTGATCAGAGTTTCGGGGTTTGGAGGCTGAAAGGGCCACAAGGGGTGGAGACGGTCCACGTATCCGGGCCGTTATCGTGCAACAACGGGGAGATCACCCAGCAGTGGGCTCTTGACGGGCATGGGATCATGCTGCGTTCCACATGGGATGTGGATTCCTATTTGAGGGAAGGGCTTCTGGTCAGGGTGCTCCCCGATTATCAACAGGAGGCGCACATAGCAGCGGTCTATCCGCTGCGTCTGACCGAATCGGCAAAGGTGCGGGTCTGCGTTGAATTCCTTCAGCAATGGCTCGACCGCTGATGGCTTGCACCACCCCGCATCGATTCTTGCGTTCGGATTTAAGCTGTTTCTTCCTCGACAGGGGCCTCTTCGCCGTTTTCGTCGGTTGGGGCGCTGTTCTTGGCCGCCAGCTTGCGTTGCAGCTTTTCCTCGTTCTTTTTCTTCCGCTCCAGTTCCTTCTGCTTTTTCTGAAACTGAAAATTGGGCTTGGCCATCGTGTCACTCCCTAACTAGTTGGTTTTCAATAAAAAAAGCCCCGAGTATCCCCCGGGGCTTTTGAGGCCAATTACGGCGTTTCTTAGGCTCTGTTTACGTTCGCGGCCTGAAGCCCTTTCGGACCCTTGGTAATTTCAAACGTTACGCTATCGCCTTCAGCAAGGGATTTGAAACCGTTGCCTTCGATTGCGGAAAAATGACAAAAAACATCTTCGCCATTTTCCTGCTCAATAAAACCAAACCCCTTGCTGTCATTAAACCATTTTACTGTTCCGTTTACCATTTTCTTACGTTCTCCTGATACTGCTTTTAAATTTCGTCTGGAAACATTCCGGACGTAGTGTAACCGTACCAGCTTTGAATGGCGCAAGTCAAGCTAAAAATCAGGACATAGGATGGGGCGGAATAATATAAATATTGGGATGGGTGCCTTGAAAAAATAAATACAATCATGATGCCATGTTGTGAATATTATGTATGGATAGTGTTACATCCTTTTATGAACCAGGATTATACTGAATTTATAGCATACAATTACTACTAAATATTGCAAATAATCATTGCTAATATACGGTTTGTGACGTAAACTATAAAAATATAATCCTATTTGAATGGACGATAGTCGTGATGGGGGCGGACCGGAAATGGTAATTCCACTCATTTCTCAAAAGAAAGCGATATGACACTATGGTAATCAAAGTCGGCAACATTGTAAGCCACACGGGCGCACTTGAATGGGGCGCCGGCAAGGTTATGGAAATCACATCCTCCTCGGCGATGATCCAGTTCAGCGATGGCAAAAACAGAAAAATAGCCGTATCCCACTTTACCACTCTGCAACCGGCCGCTCCGGGCTCCTTTTTACCCCCTCCCGAAGTACCCGTCGTGATGAAGGCCGCCCGAGTCGCCAGGGTGCCCAAGGCAGCCAAAAAGAAACTGTAAAACCACCAGGAAAACCTACAACGACAACGGGCTCCTTATCGATGATAAGGAGCCCGTTGTCGTTTCATCGTGCGAACATACTCCTCCGTACCACGTTTCCGTTTCCGGAAACAAGCCTTGGCACTTCAAAATAACAGGATATAATCAGATAAACGATGTGATGCAACTCGGGAAGGCTTGCAGTCAGGGCGCTGAGGCGCATCCACAGGAGGTCACCATGTCAGACGCAAACATTCAGGACCGCGGGGCGGGCGCCATTATGGGCGCCTTTATCGGCGATGCACTGGGGCTGGGGCCGCACTGGTATTACGACCTTGCCGAACTGCGCCGCGACTACGGCGAATGGATCAGCGGCTATACCGACCCCCGGCCCGGCCGCTACCACGACGGGTGCAAGGCGGGCCAACTCTCCCAGGCGGGTTTCATCCTCAGGCTGCTGGTCACGTCGTTGGTGGAACGGGGGGGGTACGACGAGGCCGATTTTTGCCGTCGCATGGATGAGGAGTTGCTGCCGCTCCTGGATGGCACCCCCATGAGCGGGCCGGGGGGCTACACCAGCCAGTCGATCCGCGAATTGTGGCGGCGGCGCGTGGAGCAGAAACTGCCCTGGGGCGAGACCGGCGGGCACGCCGACACGACGGAAGCCATCGAACGCACCCTGGCCCTGGGGGTACGGTATGCCCTGGACCCCGCCCGGCTGGCCGGCACCATCACCGGCAATGCCGTCCTGACCCAGTCGGACGATACGGTGGTGTCCATGACCGTGGCCTATGGTGCGGTGCTGGGGCAGGTGGTGCAGGGGCACGCCCTGGATGCCCGGCTATCGGGCAGGTTGATGAAGCTGGTGCATGACGGGGCGCTCCCCTTCCACGCCGTTACCGGCGACAACCTGCAACCTCCCCGGCCCGGCGATCCCGACCCGCCCCGGGCCGGCAGATTCGCCTCTCCCGACGCCCTGCTGACCCCGTCCTCTATGGCGAGCGCGGCCGCGGACCCGGATATCCGTATCGAACCCGCCTGGAAGGTGTCCATCGTCTACGGCATGCCCTGCGCGATCTACCACCAATTGCCCGCGGCCTACTATCTGGCCGCCCGTTTCCACGACGATTTCGAATCTGCCCTGCTGCATGCCGTCAACGGGGGAGGGCAGAATCAGGCTCGGGCCATCCTGACCGGAGCCCTGGTGGGCGCCCAGGTCGGCCTTTCCCGGATACCGCAACGCTTCCTGGACGGTCTCGATGACTCCGCTACCCTCTGCCGGTTGGCCGCCGATCTGGCTGCGGGTGTCGGTAAGCCATAACGCCGCAGGAAAACATGAGGTGATAGTGATGAACACCAAGAGGATTGCCTTTCCCAATAGCCGGGGGGAGCTGCTCGCCGCCCGGCTGGAACTCCCCGAGGACGAACGGCCCCTGGCCTACGCCCTGTTTGCCCACTGCTTCACCTGTTCCAAGGATCTCACGGCGGCGGTGCACATCTCCCGCGCCCTGAGCAGCCGGCGCATCGCCGTGTTGCGTTTCGACTTCACCGGCCTGGGGGAGAGCGAGGGGGAGTTCGCCGCCACAACCTTCTCCTCCGAGGTGAGCGACCTGGTGGCGGCGGCCCGCTTCCTGGAACAGGAGTATGAAGCTCCCCGCCTGCTTATCGGCCATTCCCTGGGAGGGGCGGCCGTGTTGGCGGCGGCAGCGGAGATTCCCAGCACCACGGCTGTGGTCGCCATCGCCGCACCGTTTCGTCCCGTCCAGGTAAGGGACCTGCTGGGAGAGGCGGCGGGCCGGATCGAGGAGACCGGGCAGGGAACCGTCACCATAGCCGGCCGCACGTTCACCATCCGCAAGAGCCTGCTGGACGACCTGGATGCCCATCGGCCGGAGGATACGTTGCGCCGGCTCAATGCGGCGTTGCTGGTGATGCACTCTCCCCGGGACCAAGTGGTAGGGATCGACAACGCCACCGACATCTATCGGGCCGCCCCACACCCCAAGAGCTTCGTCTCCCTCGATTCGGCCGACCACCTGCTGTCCGATAGCCGGGACTCCCGCTACGCCGGCGGGATCATCGCCGCCTGGGCCGGCCGCTACCTGGGGATATCCGAAACACCGAGCCCCCAGCCTATTCCCCCGGAGGTGATCGACAACCGTGTGTCGGCCCGCACCGGGGCGACGGGATTTCGCACCGAGCTGTTTGCCAACGGTTTTCCCCTGCTGGCCGACGAGCCGGTGGAGGACGGCGGGGGCAACGTGGGCCCATCCCCGTACGACTACCTGCTGGTCGCCCTCGGCGCCTGTACCGGGATGACGCTCCAGGTGTATGCCCGTAGCAAGGGATGGCCGCTGGAAGAGGTTGTGGTGCGGCTCTCGCACCGCAAGGTCCACGCCGAAGATTGCCGTGACTGTGACGAGAAGGAACGCCGGATGGATACGTTCGAGCGGGAGTTGGAACTGCATGGTGGGCTGGACGAGGCACAGCGGCAGCGCTTGCTGGAGATCGCCGGGCGGTGCCCGGTGCACCGCACCTTGACGGCAGGGGTGCGGGTCGTAACCACCCTGCGGCCGGCGTGAGGAGGGCCTGCGGCAGATACCAAAGGGCCAGACTGCCGTTTTCCTGGTAGTCTGGCCCCGTAATGGTCAGCTAGTCCCTGTGGTGCTTGTCTTTGCGGTATTTCTTGTAGTGTCCTTTGTGTTTGCCCCGGTCGTGCCGTTCTTCCCTCTCGTGGGTGATCGCGCGCTCCCTCTCCACTACGATCGTGCGGGGGGCAAACGGCGGCGGAGGCGGCGTGCCAACCTGCACCCGTACGTTGGGGGTGTTGACGTCAACGCCGACCGCCACGTCGGCCGCACCGGCCGCACCGGCCATGCCTGCAATACCCATCGCTGCGACCACTGTTCCGATCATTGCTTTCATCCGATACCTGTTCATGTTTGTTTCCTTCCCCTTTCCGGATTGAATCTTATGTGCATCTCCGGAACCCCGGCACGAAAAAAGCCGGGACGCCGAATATGGTGATAGTTCGGCATCCCGGCTGTCTCGGTGAGACCCTATGGGCTTTCCGCCCCACCCTCGCGGGTGGTTTAGTCTTATCGCGTATCTGCTTCCTGCTGTTGAAACGGCCACCACTATAGAGGACAACTCTTCCGGCGTCAATCCTCAGGGCGTCCCGGCCCATGGACAGCCCGCCGGCGTTCCGCTGCCAGGCCACCAGGCAGGTGCGATTGGGGGGGGAGGATCATTTTTTCACGATGGTGATACAGAGGCACTCCCCTTCGGCGTAGACCGTTTCTCCGCTGCAGATGCGGCCATGCACCATTATCTTGCGCCCTTCGGCGGAGATGACCCGGCTTTCGAGCGTGACGACCTGTTGCAGTGGCAGCAGATTGCGGAAACTGACATTCAGGTTGCCGACCACAATCGAATACCCTGCCGCCCAGGCGGCCAGCCCCAGTACCTCATCAAACACCGCGGCCATGGAGCCGCCGTGGGCATGTCCCGGAGGGCCTTCGGTCTCGGGGCCGAACCAGATGCGGGCCTTCAATTGTTGCTCTCCGTCACGGTAATAGCGCACCCGGAAGCGGTTGCCGTCCGGTTCGCCGGAGACGAAGCGCAGGGATTCCCCCACCAGCGCAGGGGCATCGAAATCGGTCCAGCTGGCTTCACCGCTCAGGTCCACCGGTGGGCAAAGGGTTGTACAAACTTTTTTTGCAGTAGCTTTTGTCACGGATGTTTTCCTCCAAAAGAGCGCCGCCAGGCGGTGGCGGCAGGATGATACGTCATACTAACAGACTCCTGCAGGGCAATAAAGGGCTTTGGGGCGGTGCTGGCGGGGAAAAAAAGCGGCCGATCGGGCCGCCTTCAGGTGTTGGAGCTGTTGGGAAAAACATCACTTCCCGCAACATTTTTTGTATTTGAGGCCGCTGCCGCAGGTGCAGGGATCGTTGCGGCCGATCTTGACGACGGTGATCGGTTTCGGCTTCACCATGGCCCCCTCGGTGAAGTACCACTTTCCGCTTTTGCGTTTGAACTGGCCGCACTCGTGATGTTCGCGGGCAACGCCCTTGTCCTTGAATCGTGCCACGAATTCCACCTGGCCGATGCTGTCCTCCTGGCCACCCTTATCGGTGGCGATGATGTCAAGCCCCAGCCATTCGGAATTCTGCGCCCATTCCTTGGTTCCGGCATGGTCGTAGCCCTGGCGATGGTCGGGATGGGTACTCTCGAAGATGAAATCCATCTGCACGCCGACATAGGCCGAATAGCGGGCTCTCATGAGTTGTTCCGCCGTTTCGGCTGGACGCACTCCGTTGATGACCGGTTCGCAACAATCGGAATAGGCAACGCCGCTTCCGCAAGGACAGCTGTTCATGTCTGGTTCTCCTTGATGATTGTAATTCGTTGATCTCCTTCGGTGCCATAAAATCGGCCCATTTGTCAAATGGTAACTGCAGTAGCCACCTTTACGCCATTGCCGGCATCAGGTTTCAGGGACCTGCGCATTGTAAACCATGGTGGTAGCGCCTTTTGCCGATTCAGCGCTATACCTTGGACCTAACTTGGCAAAAAAAGAGCCTGAAAAGGCCAGTATCACGTTGACGACTGATCTTTGGGAATGATATTCTCGCCACCCGATTATTGTGAAATAGCTGTTGTCGTGTGTGGTGATACGTTTTGGTTTGACTATCCAGATCAGGAGGTGTTCGGTGGAAAAGAAACTAGGTGTGTTGCTGGTGTTCCTTGCGGTCTCTCTTATGGTGGCGACTTCGCTCTTTGCGGCAAACCCGCCGAAAAAGGTCCTCATCGGGATATCCAAGATCGTGGCCCATCCCGCCCTTGATGCCGTTGAAAAAGGTATCAAGGACGAGCTTGCCGCTTCGAAGATCGCCGCGGAATACGACCAGCAGAATGCCAATGGCGATATCGGCACCGCGTCGTCAATCTCCAACAAGTTCAAGTCGGAAAAGGTGACCCTGGCGGTGGGGATCGCCACGCCCACGGCCCAGTCGCTGGTAAATACCCTGAAGGGGACCCCGGTTGTCTTCTCGGCGGTAACCGACCCGGTGAAGGCCGGTCTGGTAGCCTCTCTGAAAAAGGGGGGCAAGATGGTTACCGGCGTTTCGGATATGACCCCGGTGAAACAGCAGATCCAACTGCTGCTCAAGATCAAGAAGATCAAACGCCTTGGCCATATCTACACCAGTTCCGAGGAAAACGCCGTGGTGCTGGCCGGTGTCGTAAAGCAGGCCTGCAAGGAGTTGGGGATCGAATACGTGGAGACGACGGTGTCCAAGTCGTCCGAGGTAAAAGAGGCTACCCAGGCGATCATCCGCAGGGTGGATGCGCTGTACATCAGCACCGACAACACGGTCGTATCGGCCATGAGTGCCGTCGCCGACGTGGCCGTGAAGAACAAAGTGCCGATCATGTCGGCCGACCCGAGTTCGGCTGAAAAATATGCCGTCCTGGCCGCCTGGGGGTTCGACTATTACAAGGTTGGGCGCGCCACCGGCAAGATGATCGTCGAGATCCTCAAGGGCAAGAAGCCGGAGCAGATGCCGACGCGTTTTATGACCAAGACCTCGGATGTCGACCTCCTGGTCAATCTTGATGTGGCCAGGAAACTCGGTCTGACCGTACCGAAGGATATCGTCAAGAGCGCCAACAGGGTCGTGGAAAACGGCAAGCTGACCAAAAAGTAGAATTTTTTACCCGCCGGGCGGCCGAGGCCGCCCGGCATTATTTTATCGCGAAGGGTACACGGCATTGCTATGATCGAAGGTATTCTGGTAGAAGGCCTGATTTACGGAATTATGGTCCTGGGGGTATTCATCACCTTCAGGGTCCTGGATTTCCCCGACTTGACGGTGGACGGTTCGTTCCCCCTGGGAGCGGCCCTGATGGTGCAGTGCATCCTGCTCGACGTGAACCTCTGGTTGGCCCTGCTGGTCGCATTTGTCGGCGGGATGCTGGCGGGCATGGTCACGGCGCTGATCCACAACCACCTCCGGGTGCCCAACCTCCTGGCCGGCATCCTGACCATGACCATGCTCTACTCCGTCAATATCCGCATCCTGGGCAACCGGGCCAATGTGCCGGTCCTGGAGCATGAAACCATTCTGACAAAGGTTTCCGAGCGCTTTTCGGGCATTATCCCGGATGAGTACATTCTGCTCCTGTTTTTCATCGTGGTAGCCATCGTGATCAAGATACTGATCGACCTGTTCTTCCGCACCGACCTGGGCATGACCCTGGGCGCCATGGGCAATAATGAGCAGATGGTCATCTCCCAGGGGGTTGACCCCAAAGCCCTGAAAACCATCGGCGTGGGGCTGTCCAACGGCCTGGTGGCCCTATCCGGTGCCTTTGCGGCCCAGTACCTCGGATTTGCCGATGTGGGCTTGGGGCAGGGGATCATTGTCTCGGGTTTGGCCTCGGTCATGATCGGCGAGTTTCTGGTCATGAAGAGCAACCGCATCGGCGTTCTGACCCTCTGTGCCATCCTGGGTTCGATACTTTTCCACGCGGTGCTGTATTTGGGCAGGTATTACGGTTATGTCATCCATATGACGCCCAATGACCTGAATCTGATCAAGGGCATCCTGATCATCATACTGCTGGTCCTGACCCAGGCCAAAAAACTGAAGAAGGTTGCCATCAAGGCGGTGGTGGAAAAATGATCGAGCTCAAGAATGTGTCCATGCTTTTTAATCCCGGCACGGTGAATGAAAACCTGGCCATCAGCACTATCAACCTGAAGGTCAAGGAGGGTGACTTCATCACCGTTATCGGCAGTAACGGCGCCGGGAAGTCCACGCTCTTCAACCTCGTAGCCGGCACCATCATCCCGAGCCAGGGCACCATCCTGGCAAACGACAGGGATATCACGCGGGAGCCCGAGTACCGGCGCGCCCGGTACATCGGCAGGATATTCCAGAACCCACTTCTCGGCACGGCCTCCAACATGAGTCTGGAGGATAACATGATGATCACCTACCGGAAGGGGTTCAAATGGCTGAAGCGGAGCCTGAACAACAAGATGAGAGAGTTCTTCCGGGCGGAACTGGTCCAGTTGGAGATGGGGCTGGAGGACCGGATGAAGGAAAATCTCGCCATGTTTTCCGGCGGGCAGCGGCAGGCCCTGACCTTGCTGATGATGGTCCTCTCCAAGCCGGAACTCATCCTGCTGGATGAACATACCGCGGCGCTCGATCCCAAAAATGCCGAGATCGTCCTGGAATTGACCAACAAGTTCATCAGGGAATACAACCTCACCTCAATGATGATCACCCACAACATGAGCCATGCCATCGAGTTCGGTAACCGTCTGCTGATGATGGACAAGGGAGAGATTATCTTCGATGTGGAGGGTGAAGCGAAACGGGAACTGACGGTGGAGAAGCTGATCGAGAAGTTCCACGAGATCCGCCATGCCTCCTTTGGGGACGATAAGGCGCTTCTCTCCCCGTGAACGCACAGGACAACGGTTTCCTGCTGCGACCACAATTCTTTTTCCTCCAACGGTTGCGCTCCTGAAATTACGTGGTAGCATTAAAAACAGTTAAGCATGCTTGGTATTCCCGCTGGCTATGTAGCAAGAGGGGGCGGATATCATGGGCGAAAAGAGGACCAGCCATAGGGTGGGGTGCTTCACAAAATGCTTCCTGTACCACGATGGGGCAACGTACGGATGTATCCTCGAAAATCTCTCGTTCTCCGGCGCCCTGATCAAGATGGGCCGTCCCCTGCCGGATCGGCTGCGGCAGGGGGACCGCTGCAGTCTGGTGTTGTGCGGAGACCCGGTCATATCCCCCGGCGAATATAACAGCACGATTGCCCGCTTGAACTTCCCCAGGATCGGCCTCCATTTCCAGGAAAAGGGAGGGGGGGCATGATCGGCATGCTGCAAAAGCGAAAGGCCGGTACCCCGGATGGGGTGCCGGCCTTTTTGCATCTGCTCCACTTCCGGGCCTGCTGCATCGGCTGGCTGACTCTTAGAAACATGCCCGAACCACGCCCCCATCAACCCGCAGGGCCGCACCATTGGTGGCGGACGAGAGGGTGCTGCACACGTAGACGGCCAGATTGGCAACCTCTTCCGGGGTAGCGAAGCGCTTGAGGAGCGAGGCCGGGCGCACGGTTTGGAAAAACTCCTTTTCGAAATCGGCGAAGGATTTCCCGCCGCTCAGTTTCGCTACGAAACCATCCACGCCTGCCGTGTGGGTCGGGCCCGGCAGGATCGCATTGACCGTAACCCGCGTGCCGGCACATGTCTCGGCAAGACCTCGCGAAACCGCCAGTTGTGCGGTCTTGGTCATTCCGTAATGGATCATCTCGGCGGGGATTTGGATGCCGCTCTCGCTGCTGATGAAGAGGACTCGCCCCCAATTCTGTTCCTTCATGCCCGGGAGATACGCTCTGGCGAGACGGATACCGCTCAATACGTTGACCTCGAAAAAACGCCGCCACTCTTCGTCGGAAATCTCCTCGAAAGGCTTTGGTTCGTAGATTCCCAGGTTGTTCACCAGAATATCCAGCGAGGGTACCCGCTGGCGTAGCCTGTCAACCTCTCCGGCTTGGGAGAGGTCGCCGTTGAAACCTTCCACCGACGCATTCGGTAGGGCACTTTTGATCCGTTCCCGTGCCGCCGCCAGGGAGTCGTCGTCACGCCCGTTGATGACCACGCGGGCTCCTTCCCGCGCCAGTGCTGCGGCTATGGCAAGGCCGATCCCCTTGGTCGAGCCGGAGACGAGCGCCTTTTTACCGTTAAGTTGCAAGTCCATGATATCTCCTTTTACTGGTGTGGTTGTCGTGTAATGTGAATTTGAGAGGCCGGATGGCCTTTGAAAGAAGTCTATCACGATGACGAAAAAATCAAGCAGCTGCCGGAAGGACGCATTTGGGGGATACGGAAAGGCGCCTGGAAATAGGGGTTGTGTCTCCGGAAATTTACTAGTAGGCTTGCGGATAAATCAGAATAACACCCCGAGAGGACCCTATGACAAAGGCCGATAAGGCACTGCTGGTAGCGGCATTGACGCCGGAGGAGACACGCTGGGCGACGGAACTTGCCGACAAACTGCCCGGTGATGTGGATTTGACGTTTGAGGAAGCCAAGATACTGACCAGAATCCCGATTGACAGGTGGCCGAAGAGGCTCCTGGCCAAGGTGAGGGATGCGATCGACTTCGAGGATTTTATCAGTGACGATCATGAGGGGGAAGAAAAGCCATGATCCTCCCCAAAGATTTTTAAAAGGCAGGACAAACAACGGGTGCGGACTGCGTGCGGAACACGGCCGCCCGCACCCGTTTTCGGTTAAAGACGGCTTACTTCGTCACGCCGAGCAGTTCTATCTCGAAGACCAGCGCTGCGTTGGCCGGGATGGGGCCGGCGCCCCGCTCACCGTAGGCGGTTGCCGCCGGACAGACCAGTTTGGCCTTGCCGCCCGTTTTCATCATCTGCACCCCTTCGGTCCAGCAGGCGATCACCCCGCTGAGGGGGAACTCGGCAGGCTCACCGCGTTTGTAGGAACTGTCGAACTCCGTCCCGTCGATCAGTGTGCCGCGATAATGTACCTTGACCTTGTCGCTGGCCGTCGGGGAAACGCCATTACCTTCCTTCAAGGGTTGGTAGACTATGCCCGTCTTGGTCGTGACGGCTCCCTTTTCCTTGGCCGCCTTGGCGAGGAACTCCTGAGCTGCGGCAGCCTGCTTCTCTCCCCGGGCGTTGCGGCGTGCGGTGGCCAGTTCCTGGGTCTTCTTCTGGTAGACATCCACATCCACGAGAGGTTTTGCCCCTGTTATGCCGTCCGCCAGCCCCTGCTTCACCAGATCGAGTTCTGCCGGGGTGAGATTGAAGACGGACAGTTGACGGGCGACGATGAGGCCAATGGCATACATGGTCTTTTGTTCTTCGGTTTGTGGAGCTTCGGCAGCAAAAGCCGGGAGAGCAATCAGGGTGACAAGTATGGCCAAGAATAATCTGCGCATGGTTTTCCTTTCGATGTTCATGGATTTAAAATGACGGTATTCTAGCAGAATTGACGGCTGAGACAACAAATAGATGCACTCCGGCGTGCTCTTGGGCAAAACCGTACTTTTCATGGGATTTAACCATGGCAGGGGTGTTCACCTTTCTTGCTTTTTTCGGCTGTCAACTATATGATTCCCCGTTGCGCATGCGGAGCGAAGGTGCGCTTCTCCCTCGGCAGCGTCACAACCGCCGCGCCGGAAGGAATCGACAACCTCTTTCAGGAAGCGGATCTGCGGATGGCTGCCGATAAGTCCTCCCATAAGGAGCCGGGCGCTGCCGGTCGGCAGACGGAATCATATGGTATGTGATGTCGCAGTTGCAGAAATTGCATGATACCGCATGGCCGGCTTTGGTCGGCCTGCTCCCAAGGATTGATGAATGCCTATTTCGCTGACGATCCGGCGGCTTCTGTCGATACAACCTATTGATCTGCCGGTCTTCCATCCCATAGCCCTCAAACTGATCCATCTGCTCTCCGATTGCAATTTCACCATCGATGAATTGGCGAGCACCGCCAACGACGACCAGGCCCTTGCCGGCCAGATCCTGAATATGGCGAATTCGTCCAGTTACAGTGGGCGGGTCAAGGTGGAGACGATCAAGGATGCGCTTATCCGGCTGGGGGCGCATCACGTTTCCAACCTGGCCATGGCGGCCTCCCAGGCGGCGCTCCATGCCTCGCACAACGGTACGGTCAATGCCATCATGCAGGAGTTGTGGCTCCACTCCCACGGCTGCGCCGTCGGCTGCCGCTGGGTGGCCATGAACACCGGCCACCGCGGCTTGGCGGAGCAGGCCTATCTGGCTGGGTTGCTCCACGATGTGGGCAAGTTGTATCTGATCAAGGCCCTGGAGCGGATAACCAACACAGGGGTTGCCCTGGCCGCGCTGGAACGGGAGCTGTTGTTGGAAATTTTCGGCGAATTGCATGTGGAACAGGGGACCCGCCTGATGGAGCATTGGAGCATGCCCGCCGTCTACCGTGCTGCCGTTGATAAACATTCCGGCGAGCATTTTGATCCCGATGATATGGTTCTTGTTATTGTCCGGCTTGTGAACGCGGCTACCAGAACCTGCGGCTTGAGCCTGGGCGCCGCACCGGACCGGCCGCTTGTGGAATTCCCCGAGGCGACCCGGCTCGGCATGGGCGAACAGCAGTTTACAGAGCTTGGGAGGGTGCTGGAAGCGTCCCGCAGTGTCTCTTTCCTGCCTGCTCCGGCATGATGCGCCGGCAGATGCATCAGCGATTTCCCGTTCTTTCGGAGTACGGTGCCATGACGACGAAAAATCTGAAAACGGCGTGCCTTCTGGCGCTTGTTGTTGTCTGCGTTACATGGCGGGAAGCCTACCCGTTCTGCTTCGATGAGGCCGGAGAGATGTATGGCATCAACCCCCTGGTCCTGAGGGCCATTGCCAAGGTTGAGTCGAATTTCGTGCCTGAAACGATCAACAAAAACAGTAACGGCACCTTTGACATCGGGTTGATGCAGATCAACACCATCTGGAAACCGGTACTCGGCGAGACGCGATGGAACTATCTCGGGGATGCCTGCTACAATACGAAGACAGGCGCATGGATACTAGCCAGCTGCATAAACAAGTATGGCTATAACTGGAAGGCCATCGGTTGCTACAACAGCCAGACGCCGGAAAAAAGCGAAGTCTACGCCAAGAAGGTCTTCAGCCATTTAAAGCAACTGGAACATCATAAAGAGTCCCAACCGGTGGACAACAAGATGAAAGAGGTTATGCTGGACCAGATAAACGGTCTGGTCGAATCCGCACAGCAGGGCAGAGGGGAGAAAAAGGTCGTCAAGTTCGTCCCCTATGTGCGCGTATCCCGTCAGACCCTGCGCAAACCGCCACCCCTTCCTTCCCGGGAGGCGGTAGCGCCGCAGCCGATCTCCGGCAATGACCTGCCGAAGCCCCCACCTTCTCCCGCAGCCAACTAATGTTGCGTGCTTCCCCTTGGTTGTAGCCTTGATTAATGGTATGGTGATTCCGATCCCTTTCCTGCAATCCGAAACGCCATGGAGAACCACTCACGATGCCTGAAAGCCCCCATCCTTTCCAGACCCTTATCCCCGGCTTCATCATGGATGCCGTTGAGAGCCAGGGGTTTCGTTGCGATTGCCGCACCCTTGCCCTGAATAGTTACGAGAACCGTGTTTACCAGGTCGGCATCGAGGAGGGGCACCCCCTGATCGCCAAGTTCTACCGCCCCGGTCGCTGGAGCGACGAGCAGATCGTTGAAGAACACCGTTTCTGCTTCGAGTTGGCCGAACATGAACTGCCGGTGGTGGCCCCTTGGACCAATGCCGCCGGCGAGAGCCTCTTTCGCCACGACGGGTTCCGTTTCGCCCTCTACCCGCGCCAGGGAGGGCATGCCCCGGAGTTCGACAACCTGGACAATCTGCTGATCCTCGGCCGTATGTTGGGCAGAATCCATCTCATAGGCGCCGTACAGCCGTTTGCCTCCCGGCCGACCTTGGACAGCCGGAGTTTCGGCCATGCCAGCGTCGAGCTGATCCGGGAGCACTTTATCCCGGAGGAGTACCGGGCAAGCTACACCGCCGTGACCGATCAATTGCTGGAGGCTGTGGACGGTATCCTGGCCGAGGCCGGGCCGATCCGTTACCTCCGCTCCCATGGCGACTGCCACAGCGGCAACATCCTGTGGCGCGACAATGCCCCTCACTTCGTGGATTTCGATGATGCGCGCATGGCCCCGGCGGTTCAGGACCTCTGGATGATGCTCTCCGGTGACCGCCAGCGGCGGATCGCCCAATTGGAAGTGTTGCTGGAGGGGTACAACGAGTTCTTCGACTTCAATCCGGCGGAGTTACGCCTGGTTGAGGCCCTGCGCGCCCTGCGCATGCTCCATTACAGCGCCTGGCTCGCCAACCGCTGGGAAGACCCGATCTTTCCCGCCACGTTCCCCTGGTTCAATACCGTCCGCTACTGGGGAGAACACATCCTCGATCTGCGCGAGCAACTGGCTGCCCTCGGGGAACCGCCGCTGGAACTGGAATAGGAGATGGCTGCGCAGTTGGGGGCCTTCTGGCCAGCGGCGCTTTCCAACTCATGGAGAAAAGAAAAAGGGGCTCGTGGGGGCCCCTCTGGATTTCAGCAATTATCTTATGTAACGGATTGTTTTAACAGAATTATATTTCACGGAACGGTGCGATTGGCCCTGGCTCGGCACGATGGGGGATGACGTCCCCGGAGCCGGGTCATGTATCCGGCTCTGCTGCCCGGGTTGGACCGGGAGTCCCTATCCCGCCAGACTGCCCCCCTTACCCCAAAACGTTACCCGCAGCGAAGCAGCTTTTTCCCGTCCTGGAACAGGACCTGCATCTTGTTGGGCGTAACCACAACCTTTACGACGCCGAGGCCGAACACGGGGTGAGCCACCAGGCTGTTCACGCGGAACTTGCCATTCATATCGTAAGGGAGCGCGCGTCCCGGCTCCATGGCCGGGCTGAGGGATTCCCACTCTTCCCGCTCGGCGGCTCCCGGGTCCTTTCTCGCTTTGCGGGGGGCAGCGGCTGCCGCTGTCCTGGTTGTCCTTGCCGCCGGTTCCTTGGTTGTCTTCTCGCCACGGTAATTATGCATCCCGCGGCAGGTATTGCACTCGACCCTGATGATCTTTTCCCCGACCATGGCGACAATGGTATGATTGAGTACTGCCCGGCAGCGCGTGCAGCGCGCCTCGATACAGTCCCCTGCCGCTAATTTTTTGGTTGCCATGCTGCTCTCCCGTATTCCCGACTATTAAATTTTCTTCATTCATCACAATAAAAAAACTCCGGACTGCTCCGGAGCATTATGTGGCGACGCACGTGACACGGTCTACACCGTGATGGTATCGTCCACGGATGTTTCAGCGTACCAGCTTTCCTGGGGCGCTGTCAAACAAAACAGGCCCGGCCGGACCTGCCGCCCTGGCGGGCGCCTTGTCGTTGCGCAGGCATCCCCTTGAAATACGGCAAGAAAGAACGCTACGCACTGTTTCGTTGCTGCCTCCGGCGGGGAGTTGGCAACCAAATGCGCGCCCGTCGGTTGCGGCCCTCACCGATTTGTGATACTACTTCCTAAGCGTCTCGTTTCTCTAAGAGAACCGGGGGGACCGATATTTCGAAGCAAGGAGCCGTATAACCATGGAACTGCTGGACGGTAAGAAGTGTGCTGAGAGCCTGGTGGCCGATATTTCCCGGAAGGTCGCCGGTTATATCGGCTCCGGCCTGCGCAAGCCGCATATGACCATCATCCTGGTCGGCACGCACGCCCCCAGCGAATCCTATGTCAAATCAAAGATAGCCTCCTGCGGGAGAGCCGGGTTCGAGGGGAACCTGATCCGCCTGCCGGAAACGGTCACGGAACAGGAGCTGTTGGCGAAGATCAGTGGTATCAACAACGACCCGAGCACCGACGGCGTGATCGTCCAACTGCCGCTTCCCTCCCATATCAACGAGCAGAACGTCATCAATGCCATCGCCCCGGAAAAGGACATCGACGGCTTCCACCCCACCAATTTCGGCCGCATGGCCCTCGGCCAGAAGGCCTTTCGCCCGGCGACCGCCTACGGCATCTGCAAGTTGTTGCAGTTCTACGATATACCGATCAGGGGGAAACACTGCGTCGTCATCGGTCGCTCGAACATCGTCGGCAAGCCGATCTCCATCATGCTTGCCAATGATTTCGATATCGGCAATGCCACCGTCACCCTGACCCATATCGAAACCCCGCGGGAACTCTTGCTGGATGAGACGCGCCGGGCCGATATCGTGATCGTGGCGGTGGGCATCCCCGGCTTTGTCAGCGAGGACATGGTCAAGGAGGGGGTGGTGCTGATCGATGTGGGCATCAACCGGCTGGAGAACGGCAAGCTTGTGGGGGATGTGGATTTCGCCGCCGTCGCCCCCAAGTGTTCCTGGATCACCCCGGTGCCGGGCGGTGTCGGTCGTATGACCGTGGCGGCCCTGATGATCAACACCCTGATGGCCTACGAGAATAATTTCAATTTGAACTGAAGCCGACCTTTCCGTAAAAACGGTGGAGTCAGCAGGTTGCAACGGCAATTCGGCCACAGAGCCGCAGAAGCACTGAGACGATAGCTTTTTCAAGGATAAAACGTTATGGCGTGTTTGAGTGGCACAACGGCTCGGATGGCTCGCTGCGGAGCGGCAATGCTGCTCGCCGTACTCATGCTTTGCCCCTGCCGGGTCGGTGCCCACAGCGAAGAAGCCTCTCAAAAACACCAAGCCGGCGATCCCTTCCCGAAAGAAGAGGGACCGGCGGTCGGGATCGATGAACGCCTGGGCGCCAAGATCCCCTTGGACGCGACCTTTCGCGACGAGACCGGCAAGACGGTCCGCCTGGGGGACCTGATCACCGGACCGACCATCATTCTCCCGGTGTACTACAGTTGTGCCAATGTGTGCAATTACCTGCAAGGGGGGCTGGCACGGGTCCTGCCGACCATAAAGAACAGGCCGGCGACCGAGTACCGTGTCATCTCCTTCAGCTTCGACGAGAGCGAAACGCCGCAACTCGCCGCCCGCTACAAGCGCATGTACCTGACCTCCATGAATGTCCCCTTTCCCGAGGACGGCTGGCGCTTTCTCACCGGTGATGCCGCAAGCATCCGGCGCGTGACCGCTGCCGCCGGGTATCGTTTCCAGCGCCGGGGGCGGGACTTCATCCATCCGGTGACGACGCTGGTGGTCGCCAGGGACGGCACCATCGTCCGGTACCTGTACGGCACGACCTTCCTGGCCAAGGATGTGTCCCTGGCCCTGCTGGAGGCGCGGGAGGGGAAGGCGGGGGCATCCATCCGCAAGGTGATGGAGTTCTGCTTCAGCTTCGATCCCACGGGCAAGACCTATGTCTTCAACCTGCTGCGGGTGAGCGCCACGGTGGTGATCCTCTGCGCCGGGGGCTTCCTGGCCTTTTTGCTGCTGGGCGGGACAAAGCGGAGAAAACCGGGCACCCTTGCCGACAAGAAAGGGCGGGATTAGCTGGATACCGGCCGGAGCATCCCCCCCTGCTATCCTGCTCATCAAGTCTGTAGTTCGAAATTTAGCCTTTCACCGTGAACATCGTTCTTCACCTTTCCGGGAGGTTTGATGACCACCGTTCAGCCTACGCAGCCAAGTTTCTGGAACGATACCGGCAAAACCGGCCTCGCGGCCTGGATATTCTCCACCGACCATAAGCGGATCGGACTGCTCTATTTCTACTCAACCTTCGGTTTCTTTCTGGTGGGGGTCCTGCTGGGGCTCTTGCTCAGGATCGAGCTGATGGCGCCGGGGCGCACCATCATGGGGCCCCAGACCTACAACGCCCTCTTTACCGTGCATGGCGTGGTGATGATCTTCCTCTTCATCATCCCCGGTTTTCAAGGTTCCTTCGGCAATCTGGTCATGCCGATCCAGATCGGCGCCCGCGACGTGGCGTTTCCCCGCCTGAACCTGTTCTCCTGGTGGCTCTACATCATCGGCGCCGTGATCATCATCACCTCGCTCTTCACCGGCGGCGGCCCGCCCGACACCGGCTGGACCTTCTATGTCCCCTTCAGCTCCCGCACCGGCACCAACGTCTCCCTGGCGGTGTTCGGGGTCTTCGTGGTCGGCTTCTCGTCGATCCTGACCGGTCTCAACTTCATCACCACCATCCACCGCCTGCGGGCCGAGGGGATGACCTGGGGCAGGCTCCCCCTGTTTGTCTGGTCCCTGTACGCCACCGCCTGGGTGCAGATTCTGGCCACGCCGATCCTGGCCATCACCCTGGTGCTGGTCATGGCCGAGCGGCTCCTGGGCACCGGCCTGTTCGATCCCGGCCGGGGGGGCGACCCGGTCATGTACCAGCACCTGTTCTGGATCTATTCCCACCCGGCGGTCTACATCATGATCCTGCCCGGCATGGGGGTGATCTCGGACGTGATCCCGGTCTTCTCCCGAAAGCCGATCTTCGGCTACAAGATGATCGCCTTTTCCAGCATCGCCATCGCGGCCTTCGGCTCCCTGGTCTGGGGACACCACATGTTCACCAGCGGCATGAGCGACACCGCCATCCTGGTCTTCTCGTTTCTGACCTTCATCGTCGCCATCCCTTCCGCCATCAAGGTATTCAACTGGGTGTCCACCCTCTACAAGGGTTCCATCTCCCTGGATGCACCCATGCTGTTCGCCCTCTCCTTCATCCTGCTCTTCTCCATCGGCGGCTTGAGCGGCCTGATCCTGGGGGCGGCCGCCACCGACGTCCACGTGCATGACACCCATTTCGTGGTGGGGCATTTCCACTATGTGATCTTCGGCGGCGCCGGTTTCGCCTTCTTTGCCGCCATGCACTACTGGCTGCCCAAGTTCTACGGCCGCCGCTATGCCGAAAAGCCGGCCATCGTGGCCTGGGCGCTCATGTTTGTCGGTTTCAACGTCATGTACTTCACCATGCAGGTGCTTGGCATGAAGGGGATGCCGCGGCGCTACTACGATTACCTGCCCGAGTTCGCCACCCTCAACCTGGTGGCCACCGTCGGCAGTTGGATCCTGGTGGCCGGGCTGATCGTCATGCTGGTGAATCTGTTCCGGGGCCTGTTCCGGGGAGAGCCGTTCACGGGCAATCCCTGGGGGGGAGCGACCCTGGAGTGGACGACCGCCACGCCGCCCCCCACGGAAAACTTCGAGCAGGAGCCGGTCGTCACCCACGGTCCCTACGACTTCAGGGGGACCGGTATCCCATGAGCCACCTCAAGGACGACAGCGGGGCCAAGCTCGGCATGTGGCTGTTCCTGTTCACCGAACTGCTCCTGTTCGGCGGCCTGTTCCTGCTCTATTCGGCCTATCTTTCCCGCTACCCCCATGAATTTTCAGCGGCCGGCCGTCAATTGAACGTGGTATTCGGCACGATCAACACCGTTGTTCTGCTGACCAGCAGCCTGTTCGTGGCCATGGCGGTCACCGCCGTGCAACGGGGCGAGCGTCGGCGCACCCTGTGGCTGCTCGGGGGGACGATCCTCTGCGCGGCCATCTTCATGGCGATCAAGTACGTGGAGTGGAGCACCAAGATCCTGCACGGCATCTATCCCAACTCCCCCCACCTGGCTGCCGGCCCTCCGGGGGAGTCGGTATTTTTCAGCCTGTACTTCATGACCACCGGCATCCACGGCCTGCACGTGCTGATCGGCGCCACGCTGTTGACCTGGGTCGGTAGCAAGGTGAAACGGGGCGCCGTCCACGGCGGAGATTACATCCTGCTGGAGAACAGCGCCCTGTACTGGCACCTGGTGGACCTGATCTGGATCTTCATCTTCCCGCTGTATTACCTGATTCTCTAGGAGTCCCACATGACGTCCGACACTGGTGCCCATCATATCGTAGGCTACGCCAAGCTGGCACAGGTCTGGCTGGCCCTGCTGGCCCTGACCGCCCTGACTGTTCTGATCACCCGCGTCGAACTGGGCGGCTACAAGGTGCTGGGGGCGCTGACCATCGCCTGCCTCAAGTCGGGGCTCGTGATCGCATTCTTCATGCACATGAAGTACGAGGGGCGGCTCTTGCGCTGGCTCCTGTTCGTGGCCCTGGTGACCCTGGCCATCTTTATCGGATTGACCTTCTTCGACGTGCTCTACCGCTGAGGAGCTACCGTGAATAGCGCATATCTCACAACCACGACCGAAGCCATCGACCCGGTCTTCATGTTCATCTTCGGGGCCTGCCTGGTGTTGCTGGTCGGCATCACCGCGGCCATGGTGTTCTTTGTGGTCCGCTACCACCGTTCCCGGGCTCCGGAGCCGACCTCCCAGGCCACGGGCAATCTCTGGCTGGAGGTCGTCTGGATCGTGCTCCCGACCCTCCTGGTGCTGGTCATGTTTTACTACGGCTGGGCGGGCTATCTGGCGCTGCGCAACGTGCCCAAGGGGGCCATGGAGGTGACCGCCACGGCCCGTATGTGGTCGTGGAGCTTTGCCTACGCCAACGGGAGGACCAGTGCCAAGCTGTATGTGCCGGTGAATAAACCGGTGAGGGTGGAACTGGTTTCCCGGGATGTGATCCACGGCTTCTACCTGCCCGCCTTCCGGGTCAAGCGGGATGTGGTGCCGGGGATGAAGAACTATGCCTGGTTCGTGGCCACCAAGCCCGGCTCCTACGACCTGTTCTGCTCCCAGTACTGCGGCACCGGCCATTCGGCCATGATCACCACCGTGGAGGCGCTGCCCGAGGCGGAGTTTGCCGCCTGGCTGGAGCAGCGGACCGGCAAGGGGGAACTGCCCGGCCATGAACTCCTGGAAAAGCATGGCTGTCTGGGATGTCACACCCTGGATGGCACGCCGGGGGTCGGACCAACGCTCAAGGGGATCTGGGGGCGAAGCGAAACGGTCCTGAGCAATGGTGCGGAGCGGCACATCAGCGTGGACGAGGCCTACCTGCGGCGCTCGCTGCTGGAACCGAACGCCGATGTGGTCAAGGGCTTCCAGCCGATCATGCCTCCCTTTGCCGGGGTGCTCACGGAGGCTGAGGTCAAGGCGATCATCGTGTATCTCCGCACCGGCGGAGCAGCTGCCCCCAAACTCGACGGCAGGAAGCTGGCCCAGGAAAAGGGGTGTCTGGCCTGCCACTCCCTGGACGGCCGCCGTGGCGTCGGCCCCACCTTCAAGGGGCTTTTCGGCAGCCGGGTTACGGTGCTGAGGGGGAAGACAAAGACCATTGTTACGGCCGACGAGGGGTATCTGCGCGAGTCGATCCGCCAACCGGGGGCCGCTGTGGTGGAAGGGTTTCAGGCGATCATGCCCACCGATCCCGACCTGTCGGACGATGAGGTGACGGCCCTGGTGGAATTCATCGAGGGGCTCAGGTGATTGCCCCCCTGCTCAGGCTGTTCCGGCCGCGCTTGGCGCTCTTGAACGGCGTTGCCGCAGTGGCTGGCTATCTCCTCCACCCGGCCGAGGTGCGGGTCCTCTCCTTGGGGGCGCTTCTGGGCGGGGTGGCGCTCCTGGCCGCCGGGGGCTCCGCCATCAACCAAGTGGTCGAGCGGGACCTGGACCGCCTGATGGTGCGCACCAACCGACGTCCCCTTCCTCAAGGCGACCTGACGCCCCGTTCCGCCACGGTCATCGGCGCGGCCGCCGTGACGGGCGGCCTGCTGCTCCTGGCCGCTGCCGGCGGGTTGCTCCCCCCGCTGCTCGGCGCCGCGGCCCTGGGGTGGTATCTGGCGATCTATACCCCCCTCAAGCGCCGCACCTCCCTTGCCCTGGCAGCGGGAGCGGTGTGCGGCGCCGCGCCGCCGCTGATCGGCTGGTGCCTGGCCGGGGGGAGCCCAACGGATTACCGGGTCATGTTCCTGGCCGGGCTTTTGTACCTGTGGCAGATTCCCCATTTCTGGCTCTTCCAGCGCCGCCATGCCGCCGATTACCGCGCCGCCGGCATCCCGCTCCTCCGCCCTCCGGTCGGGGAGACCGGCCTGGTGTGGCTCTGGATGGCCGCCTTGACCGCCGCAGCCATGCTTTTGCCGGCCTTCGGCATCATCGGGCAGCAGGCCGCCCTCTGGTATGCCCTCTTTCCCCTGCCGCTGGCCGTCATCTCCCTGGCCCGTTCCGAAAGATTCCTCTTCCCGTACCTCAACCTGTTCCCGCTTCTGGTGACCGTAACGCTCTCCCTCGGCCGTTTTTGAACTGGCACATTGTTGCCGTCATCGATACCTTGTTCAGGAGGCACCCATGTTCAGAATAACGATGCAGGCCTGTGCGGTTGTGCTGGTTACTGCGTCTCTGCTGGGAGGGTGCAGCAATGAGCCGCCCCAAGGGGGGGAACGCCCCCCCGCGGCAGCGCCGCGGCAGCAACAGGTACAGAGGGGTGAGGAATTGTTCAGACAGTACTGCGCCGCCTGCCATCCAGATGGCGGCAATGTCAGCGACCCGGAACGCACCCTGCGGGGACGGGCCTTGCGCTCGCACCATATCACCAAGCCCCAGGATATCGTGCGGATCATGCGTACCCCCATTTCACGCATGATCCGCTTCGATGCGGCAACCCTGTCCGACGAGGATGCCGGGGCAATCGCCGAGTATGTGCTGTACGCCTTCAGGTAGGATGGATACGCAGGCGGGGGGCTGCCGCTGATGCCATGGTGGTGACCGCCCCGGTTGGTTGCTTTTTTTCGCCGGCATGATACTATCGGGCACACATTTCTCCCCGCGAACCGTTTTAGCTGGTTTTCGAGGTCGCAAGGCAGGTACGTCATGACGATATTCAGGATGTTTGGTGCCGTAGCAGTTTTCTTTATGGCTGTTTCACTAGCGGATATTTCCTCTTCAAGCGTGTGGGCCGCGGAGGGGGCAAGTGGGGGCAACGATCCGGCAATCCCGGCATCGGCCGATCAGGTCTCGCCGGCTCCCCAAAAGAGTCTCGGCGCGGTTGTCCCCAAGAAGATGAAAAAGAAAAAGTCGTCGGCCAGGGGCAAGACGTTGCGCAAGGCACCTTTGGCGATAGTCGAAACCGCTCCCGGCAAAAGGCTCTCCATCGGGGAGGTTATGGCGCTCCTGAAAACGGGGCGGGACCTGTCGGGCAAGAACCTGAGCGGCATGAACCTGACGGGGGTTAATCTCAGCAAGTGCAACCTGAAAGGCGTTGATCTGAGTAATGCCAACCTGGAGCGGGCCGACCTGGGGGAATCGGACTTGGAACGGGCCAATCTTGCCGGTGCAAACCTGCGGATGGCCAGCCTGAAGTTGAGCGGCCTCACCGGCTCGAATCTGGAAAACGCCATTCTTGACGGGGCCATCTGGCAGGATGGCAGGATCTGCGGGAAAGGGTCCCATGGTATGTGCCGGGAAGCCGTTTCGCCCTTTGCTTCCAAGTAATCCACCCTGAATCCGAGCACGATACCTGACCAACGTTATTTACGGACACGTTCCAAACGACAAAAGGCGGCCATTGGCCGCCTTTTGTCGTGGTTGTGTGTCTGCATTACTTCTTCAGTCCAAGCAAGGCTGCGTCGTTACGCCGCCAGATGGAAATCGTCGTTTTCCGTATACTTGGAGAACGCCTTGAGGAAGGATTTTTCCTTGCCGTTCTTGATGGTCTCCGTCAACGTACTATCCGTCGTCCGAGTCGTTCCACAGAACAGGCAGGTCACCACATTCTCGGCGGACCCATCCGCAGCGGAATCAATCCCGAAATAGTGTCCATTGGTGTTGCATACTGGGCATGTCATGATTCTTCTCCTCTTTAAACTACCTCTTTAATTTAGTAATACTATAAACAGCGTATTTTAAAAAAGCAAGTGGTAATACCAAAATTATTCAAACAAAACAAAATGTTACACGATTGTTGTATTACTGGATAGATATGTTTTCTATTTTTGAGTGCAAACATGATTTAGTATTACTATAAATAGCTGAAATAAAAACAAAAAAATAAATCAAACAACATTTGGCAATCAAATAAAAACTGTCGGCTACGTTGTTGATTCGGCAGCAGGGGGTGGCGCGGTACGCTATCGGATGGGCATAAAGCGTCAGAATAGAGGGGGAAAGTCGTGCGTGGGCGACGGGACTTCCGCGGGGCCGGGTGGAAAAGGCGGCCGATGGCCGCCTTGGAAGAACAGGTGCGGCATGGCTGGTGTTCAGTCAGAGAGGTTGACGACGGTCCTTCCCCGGAGCCCGCCGTGCAGCATGGTCTGGATCTTTTGTTCAAGTTCATGGAGGCCGCATTCGACGGCCATCCCGGCGAGGGTGCCTAATTTCCAGTCGTCCGCCAGCCGGTTCCAGACGGTGACACGCGGTCCCATGGGGCACTGTACCGAGTCGATCCCCAAAAGTCCCACGCCTCTCAGGATGAAGGGGAAGACGTTGGCCGGAAGTTCCGAGGAACCGACCATGCCACAGCAGGTGACGGTCCCGCCGTAACGGGTCCCTTTGAGGATCGCCGCCAGGACGGTTCCTCCCACCACATCCACGGCGCCGGCCCAACGCTCCTTCATGAGTGGGCGCTCGCTCCCCTGCAGCAGTTCGTCGCGGCTGATGACCTCGGCGGCCCCGAGGGAGCGAAGGAACTCCCGTTCATGCTCCTTGCCGCTGGCTGCCACGACCCGGTAGCCGGCCTTTGCCAGCAGGCCAACGGCGATGCTCCCGACGCCACCGGTGGCTCCGCTGACGAGGACGTCGCCGCTGGCCGGCCGCACCCCCGCCTCCATGAGCCGAAGCACCGAGAGTGCGGCGGTGAAACCGGCCGTGCCGAGGATCATGCTCTCCCGGAGGCTCAAGCCTGGCGGAAGTTTCAGTACCCAGGCCGCGGGTACGCGGATGTACTGTCCGAAACCGCCGGGGGTGCCCATGCCCAGGTCGTAGCCGGTGACGATTACCCGGTCGCCGGGGGAGAGGGCATCCGTGGAAGAGGCCGCAACCTCGCCGGCCGCATCCACACCCGGGGTATGGGGGAAGTTGCGGCTTACGCCGGGGTGGCCCGTGGCGGAAAGGGCATCCTTGTAGTTAAGGGACGAGAAGTGGACCCTGATGATGACCTCTCCCGGCGGAAGGTCGCCGATCCGCCGTTCTCCGATGCGGCGTGTAAAGGTCCCTTTGTGCGGCTCCTCGACGATCATGGCCTTGAAAACGGTATCTTCCATGGACTCGCTCCTCTCGTGGCTTTGGGGATGGGGTTGGCACGCGGTTTCCCCCTATGAGAAACATACCCCAATATACATGATTCACAAGCGCCGCCATGGAGCGATGGCATGGGAAATTCGAACGCCGCTCCCCCCATGGGTCACCGCGGTTTTCTGCTCTCCCTCGGCGTGGGTGAACAGGAGGCCGTGCAGATCAGAACATGGCCGTGGTCTAAAGAGGAGTGGAGCGCCAACTAGCGTAACGGATCGAAGAGGTATTCCAGACCGTTGGCCTTGATTTCATAAATGGTCCGCAGCTGGTCGCCCAGTTTGCCCTTGGGAAAACCCTGCTGGCCGAACCAGACCACGTAGGGCTCGGGCAGGTCGATCAAGAGCCGCCCCTGGTATTTGCCGAAGGGCATGCGGGCTTCGGCCAAATCGAGCAATTTCTGCGGATCAAAGAGTTGTACCGATGTGTCCATAGTTTACTCCAGTTCTGCGAGCCGGGCGCT
Source organism: Oryzomonas rubra (assembly GCF_008369015.1). NCBI lineage: Bacteria > Pseudomonadati > Thermodesulfobacteriota > Desulfuromonadia > Geobacterales > Geobacteraceae > Oryzomonas > Oryzomonas rubra. Next base: position 321,902 of record NZ_SRSD01000003.1, on the reverse strand, counting down.
GAACGCCGCCATGGTTTTGGCCTTGCGGAGCTGCCGGACCGCCTTTTCAAAGTCGGCATCGTCAAAGGTCGCCAACACCCCCTTGACCTTGTTCAGGACCTGGGTCTCCCCGCAGAACAGCTCTCCGTAACGGGCCAGAAGCTCCTTGAGGTACCGTTGCAGCATGGCTGCCCGTTCGGCCTTGGCCGGTGCGGCGGGGGCGCTGCCGCGCAACCGTTGGAACAGCAACGGGTCGGCAATGGCGCCCCTGCCCAGCATGAGGCCGACGGCGCCGCTTTCCTCCAGCAGGCGGGTCCCGTCGGCGGCCGTGCGGATATCCCCATTGGCGATGACCGGCAGCCGGGTCTGCCGCACCACGCGGGCGGTAATGCCGTGGTCCGCCACTCCCTGGTATTCCTGGATCACCGTGCGGGGATGCAGCACGAGGAAATCAACGCCGGCGGCTTCGAAGAGGGGGAGCAGTTCGAAGATCTGATTGGGATCATCATAGCCGGCGCGGAGCTTGATGGAAAAACCGCCCGCAATGGCGCTGCGCAGGGCGAAGATGATCTCCTCCAGCAGTTCGGGGCGTTGCAACATGCCGCCGCCGGTCAGGCCGCTGGTCATCCTCCCGTAGGGACAGCCCAGGTTGAGGTTGATATGCGCGGCTCCGGCAGCCTGGGCGGAACGGGCGGCGGAGACCAGGGCCTCGCAGCCGTGGCCGATCAACTGAACCACCAGGGGGACGCCCCCCTCTTGGGGAGCGATCTCGCGCAGGTCGGTGGCCGAGAGCCGGCGTACCGGGGCGGCGGCATTGACCCGCATGAATTCGGTAAAGACCGTATCGGGGCGAACCCAGTCGATGAACAGCCGCCGCATGGCCTGGTTGGTCAGCCCCTGCATGGGGGCCAGCATCAGGGGGGGATGGCCCGGCTGCCAGGGGAGCGGGGGAGGGGAGGGGATGCACGACGCTCCGGTAGTGTGGGCGGCATTATGCGCGTTTGGGGCTGGTTTCCTCATCTGCCCCCCCCGAGGCAGACCCGGTTCCGGCCCCTGTTCTTTGCCTTGTAGAGCGCTCCGTCTGCCGCCTTGAGCACCTCCTGGGGCGATATTTGCCGACCACCCGTTTCGGCCACGCCGATGCTGACCGTAACCGATACCTCACCGGCCTTGCGCGAACCGGAGCGGCGGCTCTTGCCCCGCTCCTCGTCCCTGGGGCGATCTTCCCCGCGCAGGGTCATGCGGTAATCGCCAATGGCCTGGCGAAGCCGCTCCAGATGCGGGAGCGCCTCCTTGGCGCTCTTGCCCGGAAACAGCACCGTAAACTCCTCGCCGCCGTAGCGGAACGGCGAGCCGCCTCCGGTCATGTTCATTAGGCGCGCCCCCACCATTTTCAACACCTGGTCCCCCACATCGTGACCATAGCTGTCGTTGAAGTTTTTGAAATGGTCCACATCCACCATGGCGATGGCGTAACGGCTCCCCAGGCCCGGCAGTTGCTCGTTGAGCACGCGCCGGGAGAGGAGGCCGGTAAGATCGTCGCGGAACGCCATGTTGTAGGAATCCTGAATAACGGCCATGATCAGGATGAGGGCGGAAGCGGCACAGAATGTCTCCGGCACATGGGGGGACCACATCCAGCGGAACACCACGAAGAGGGTGACACAACTGGCGAACACGCTCCCCTCGATGGGGGAACCGAGGGACACCGCCCGCCGCACGGCAATGCCGGCCGCCAGGAGGATCAGGACCAGACACAGTTGCGGCATGGCGAAGCGCTCAAGGGCCGGCCAGTTGATGATCGGTCGCGTCAAGGCGACCCACAGGGCATGCTGGTCAAGGCGAATCGTCAACCACACGGCGCCGATCTCCATGGCAACGAACAGCAGGCGCATGCGCCCCGCCATGCTCCAGAACCCCTTTTCACGCATCAGGGCAACAAGGAGGATATTGAACGGAACAACCACCGACAAGGCGCGGTAGACGAGCCATGCCTCAGGGGTATCGGTTCCGTGGGTGAGTTGGGTGCGAAAGAGGTGGTAACAGACCCCCACGGCCAGCAGGGCCAGGAAGACCCGCCCCCGCCGGAAATGGCAGGCAAGGAGCATCCCCACGATGTACAGCAGGTAGGTAACAAAGGGCACCAAGCCCTGCTGTTCCTGAGGAAGCAGGGGAATCCGGAAGACGATGACCCAGGCGGCAAAAAGAACGGCCATCGGGACAAGAATTGTGGAGATTTTTCTGAGCATGGGAATGGCACAGAATAGCATAAAGCCAGGCGGCATCCAAGGTTCAATCTCTGGATGCTGCCTGGCTTTATCCTGCTTTGTCTTCTCTGTCTGAGATGCCCGGCCCACGCCCCGGGCGAATCGTGGCCGGGACTGCCGATCAGTGCCCCGGTTTTTGGAGCGACCGGACCAGTTCGTTGGTTTCTTTCAGTTTCTTATTCAATATCTGCAACTCTTCACGGTTGTAGACCGTTGCCCCCTTATCCCGTATCTCGGTTTGAATCCGTTGGATACGCTGCTGGATCGTATCAACCTCGCGGGCGCACTCTTTCAGGAGCATGTCGCATTCTTTTGCGCACTGGTCATCCTGATGGTTGTGCATGGTCTCATGGGTCATATCCATGGAAGCGTGATCGTCGTGCTCATGGGCCTGGGACAGCATCGGGACGGACAGGGCCAAAACGGCAGCCAGTACTACGGTAAATTTTTTCATGGTGACGGTCTCCTTTGATCGAAAAATTTCTCGTGTGCCTTCAGGATAGCATGTGGTGTGCCAAAACCATAACCATCTGATATGAATATAATTTGTATCGATGCATCGTTATTGGTGTGAAGGATATTCGACACCGTGCGGAGGATATTCCGCTGTTTGTCCCAAACTTGTGTGCACATTTGTTGTAAGATCGAAAACAGCCCAGCCGCTCTTGGGCCGAAGACAGCGAGGATACAATGGATATGCTTCCCTCCACCCGAAACAAGCTTTACGCCAGGGCCAACTTCCTGGCGCTGTTCACCATCGTGTATAATTTCATTGAAGGCGCTGCTTCCATGTGGCTTGGCGCCGCCGATGAAACCCTGACGCTCTTCGGATTCGGGGTGGATTCGTTCATCGAGGTGGTTTCGGCCATCGGCGTCTGGCACATGTTGAAAAGGATCAGGGGCAACAACGGGGAAACCAGGGATGAGTTCGAGCAGCGGGCGTTGCGGATAACCGGAGGAGCCTTCTACTGCCTGGCGTCGGGCCTGTTTCTGACTGCCGTGGTGAGCATCGGCCGACAGCATAAGCCGCAGACGACGGTGTGGGGGATCGTGGTCTCGCTGGTCTCAATCTCCTTTATGTGGGCTCTGATTCACCACAAGGTCAAGGTCGGCAGGGCGCTCAATTCTGCCGCTATCCTGGCCAATGCGGCCTGTTCGCGGGCCTGTATGTACCTATCACTGGTCCTTATGGCAGCCAGCCTGGGGTACGAAGTGACCGGGATCGGCAGCCTCGATGCCGTGGGCGCCATGCTGATCGCCTAGCTGAGTTGGCGGGAGGGGAGCGAGGCGTTTGGGAAGGCCAAGGGGATGACCTGCTGTTGTGCTGGGAAGTGTGGCGGTGAATAATGGCAGGGAGTCGCGGCCGCCCCGGTTGCGGCGGCCGCGACTTCAAGATGTGCAGTCGGGTGTGATCAGGGTCTGCTGTTGGAGCCTCGCCATTGGCGCTGCTTCCCGCTACGTGCAGCTTCGGGTTTGGCACCCGGCTTCGCAGTCGGTTGCACCTTGGACGCTTTCGTCTCCTCGCCGGCAACCTCGCTCTTGGTCCTGAATGGCCCGGAACCCCTTGCTGGGTTTTTCGCCTGCTGCTTGGCGTCGTTTTTCGTTGCCGGCCGGCGGTTGCCCATCTCGTGGGGATGCCGCTTGAATTCCTCATCCTTCGCAGGGGCCGGAACCGTGTAGTCGAAATCCGGCAGCGTCTTGCGCTCGATCTGTTTGCCCAGCAACTTTTCCAGCGTCCTGATGGCGCCGGCGTCATCCCTGGTAACGAACGTTATGGCCTCCCCGGTGCGCTCCGCCCTGCCGGTCCGCCCGATCCTGTGTACGTAGAATTCGGCCGTCTCCGGCATATCCAGATTCAGGACCAGTCCAATCAGCGATACATCGATCCCCCGGGCTGCGATATCGGTGGCAACCAGAATCCGGTACGAACCGTCCCTGAATCCGTCCATGGCTTCCTGGCGCCGATTCTGGGAGAGGTTGCCCTGCAGTGATGCTGCCTGGTAGCCGGCCTTGACCAGCAACTCGCCGACCCGTTTTGCCCGGTGCTTTGTCCTGGTGAAGACCAGTACCGAACCCTCGGTATGCTTTTCCAGTATTTTCATCAACAGGGCCGTTTTCAGGTGCTGTTCGACCGGATACAGGGAGTGGCGCACCGTGGTGGCGGGCTTGATCGTGTCGACCTGCACCGTCACGGGGGCCTTCAGCATCTCTTCCGCCAGCTTCCGGATCTCGTCCGGCATGGTTGCCGAAAACAGGAGGGTCTGCCTCTTGGCGGGGAGTTTCTGGAGGATCTTCTTGATCGTGGGCAGAAATCCCATGTCGAACATCTGGTCGGCCTCGTCGAGGACCAGCACCTCGACATTGTCGAGCACTGCCACCCCTTGCTGCATGAGGTCCAGCAGCCGTCCGGGACAGGCCACGATGATCTCGGTGCCTTTTCTGAGGGCGGCTATCTGGGGCGTCTGGCCGACGCCGCCGTAAACCGTGGCGCTTTTCAGGCCGGTCTGCCCTGCGAACAGCCTGAAGGATGCCTCGATCTGTTCCGCAAGTTCCCGGGTCGGGGCGATGACCAGAGCGCGGGTCGCATGGCGCGCCCCCTTGCTCAGCCGATCGAGTATGGGCAGCGCGAAGGCGGCCGTCTTGCCGGTCCCGGTCTGGGCCAGGCCGAGCACATCGCGTCCTTCCATTATCTTGGGTATGGCTTCTTTCTGGATCGGTGTCGGGTGCGAGTAGCCTGCCTCGCGGATGCCGGCTGACACTGCCGGGTGAAACTTGAACTGGGTGAAACCCATAATTGCCTCTCTGTTTCTGTTGGTTTTACAAAAAAAAGCCCCGGCTATTCCGGGGCCTACGATGACGTGACGTGTTATCCGGTACTGCTAATTTATTTTAAGATAACAGCTTTTGACAGATTATGTCAAGCGATCTGTTGGGACGGCGGCCACGGGGGCGGTCTGCACCCGCAGAAATGAAAGGCCCGCAAACTTCGCGGGCCTCTGTTGGCGTATATCTTTGTGCCCTTTTCAAGGGCTATTCCGGCCGCACCACCTGCCGGGTCTCTGCTGCAACTTGATTTTCGGGTGAAACTTCCGCTATGTCTCCCCCTCCTTGTCGTGGCAGTCTGTTCCAGTAGCGCTACTGTAAATACAGTATACCTCCTGGAAATACATATGAAAAGACTGTTAAATAATTTATTTCAGTGTACAATTTCAATTTGAGCTTCATGCCGGGATGTCCGGCAGGTGTTGGACCGCAGAACCTGTCCACAACAGAAAAAGGCGGCCCGAAGGTCGCCTTTTCCACGTGGTTATGCGAGACGATGTCTCAACGCCTCACAGTATCTCCAGCAACGATACTTCGAAGGTGAGATCCTCGCCGGCCAGGGGATGATTGGCGTCGAAGGTAACGCTCTCCGCGTTTGCCTCGATGACCATCACGCCCAGTTCTTCCTCTTCCTCATTGGCGAGCACCAGTTCGTCGCCCACCACCGGGTCCAGATCGTCCGGGAGATCGCTGCGCGGTACGGTGAAGATCCGCTCCTTGTCGTACTCGCCGAAGGCGCTGGCGGCCGGGATAACGACGGTCTTCTTGTCGCCCGGGGCCATGCCGACCAGGGCCTCGTCGACTTGGGGAAACAGTTCCCCCTCTCCGATGGTCAGTGTCATCGGCCCGCTTTCGCAGCCGCACCCGCAATCGTCATCGCCGCAGTCGCCATCTTCCTCGCAACCGCACTCATCGGAATCGCACTCGCTCTCCAGAGTTGAATCAAAAACGGTACCATCTTCCAGCGTGCCGGTGTAGTCGATTTTTACCTTGTCGCCTTGTTTTGCCTGTGCCATGTGTCTCATACCTCTCATCTGTAATGCGGCTCATCGCCGTTGTCTCTTTCTCTAAGGTACGAGAGAAGATGGTCATTCGTCTACAAAAATCGTGCAGACCCCCACAACGCCTGGGTTGGCGGGTGGCTCCGACCGCCGGAGCCGCCCACGGTCAGGACAGGAAGGCGGAGATGGCCGCTGCGGCCTGTTTGCCGTCCCCCATGGCCAGGATGACGGTCGCCCCGCCCCGGACGATGTCGCCGCCGGCGAAGACCCCCTCAATATTGGTAAGGCCGTTCTCGTCGGCAACGATGTTGCCCCACTTGTTCAGGGCCAGATCGGGAGCCGTTGCCGTCAGGAGCGGGTTGGCCCCCGTGCCGACCGCGTTGACGATCACATCGGCCGGGACATCGTACTGGGCCCCCTCCACCGGTACCGGTTTGCGCCGACCCGAGGCGTCCGGTTCCCCCAGTTCCATGCGCTGGCAGCGAAGGGAGGTCGCCCAGCCGTCGCCTTCGCTGAGGATGGCCACCGGCGCGGTCAGCATGAGAAACTCCACCCCCTCCTCCTTGGCGTGCTTGATCTCCTCCACGCGTGCGGGCATCTCGGCCTCGCTGCGGCGATAGATGATCATGGCCCGTTCCGCACCCAGTCGCCGGGCGGTGCGCACACAATCCATGGCCGTATTGCCGCCGCCGATGACCGCCACGTTGCGCCCCTTGATGATCGGCGTGCTGGCTTCTGCCAGGCGTCCGGCCCCCATCAGGTTGACCCTGGTCAGGTATTCGTTGGCCGAGTAGACCCCCTTCAGGTTCTCCCCCGGGATGTTGAGCATGGTCGGCAGACCGGCCCCGTTGGCGATGAACACCGCATCGAATTCCTGGCGAAGTTGGGCCAGGGTGAGGGTCTTGCCGATGATCACGTTACATTCGATCATAACGCCCAGGGCCCGCAGGCGGTCGACCTCCACGTCGATGATCGCCTTGGGGAGGCGGAATTCGGGGATGCCGTAACGCAACACCCCGCCGGTGTCGTGCAGCGCCTCGAAGATCACCACGCCATGACCGGCGCGGGCCAGTTCGCCTGCCGCGGTGAGTCCGGCCGGACCGCACCCCACGATGGCCACCCTCTTGCCGGCCGGGGGAGGGGGCGTTTCCGCGCCGAGTCGGGCGGCGTTTTTCATGGCCCAATCGGCCACGAAACGCTCCAGGTAGCCGATGGCCACGGCCTCGCCCTTGATCCCCCGCACGCATTTGGCCTCGCACTGGCTTTCCTGGGGGCAGACCCTGCCGCAGACGGCGGGGAGGGCGTTGTCGTGCTGCAGGATGCGGGCGGCGCCGGGCAGGTCGTTGTCCGCCAGCAGTCCTATGAATTCCGGGATCGATACCCCGACCGGGCACCCCTCGACGCACTGGCGGTTCTTGCACTGGATGCAGCGCTGCGCCTCGCGGATTGCATCGTCCTCTGCAAGCCCGCGGTTGACCTCTTCAAAGTTGGCACTGCGTATGGTCGCCGCCAATTCCGGCATCCTGGCCCGGTCAATGGCGAGACGTTCCTTGGTTGTCATGGGTGTGGTCATGGCTGCACCTGCCTGTTCAGTTTGCAATCGGCGGCCTCATGGCCGCGATAGGTGGAAAGGCGGTCAAAAAGGTTTTCGAAGTCTACCTTGTGAGCGTCGAATTCAGGCCCGTCCACGCAGGCGAACTTCGGTTCGCCTCCAACCAGCACGCGGCACCCGCCGCACATGCCGGTCCCGTCGATCATGATCGGGTTGAGGCTGACGATCGTCGTGATGCCCAAGGGGCGGGTAAGCTCGGCCACGGCCCGCATCATCGGCACCGGGCCGATGGCGAACACCGCCCGGGGGCAGGTGTTCGGATTGGCCATCAGGTCGGCCAGTTCAGCGGTAACAAACCCCTTGCGCCCCATGCTGCCGTCCTCGGTGGTGACCAGCACCTCCTTGGAAAAGGCCGACAACTCGTCCTTCAGGATGATGTAGGACTCGGCGCGGCCGCCGATGATGGTGGTTACGTCGTTGCCCGCCGCGGCAAGCGCCTTGGCCAGGGGGTAGAGGACCGCCGTCCCCACGCCGCCACCTATGCAGGCCACCCGTCCCCACGGTTCGATGTGGGTCGGCAGACCGAGCGGTCCGGCCACGTCGCGCAGAAAGCCGCCGGCAGGTATGGCGACGATCGTGCGCGTCGATGCGCCGATAGCCTGAATGAAAAGGGTGATGGTGCCGGCTGCGTTGTCGGCGTCACCGATGGTGAGGGGAATGCGCTCTTCCCCCGGTGCTGAACGAACGATGACGAACTGTCCCGGTTTTCGGGACGCCGCCACCCGCGGGGCTCTGACCACCATGCGGTGGAGAGACGGTGCAAGGACGTCGTTGCTTACTACTTCAAACATGTCAATACCTGCCCAAATAAGATATACGGCCCGAAGGCCGACGTTATGGTATCCGACATGGTGAAGCAAACACAAGATTGTATACGGCCTGCGCGCTCCAGGTGACGATCCGCTTACGTGGCAAAATGTTGCGTTTCTCGTGGGGCAATTCGGCCCGAAAACGGCCCGCGGGGCGTCCGGCGTACCCCGGCGAGCGTTGGCTTGACATGCCCCGCCCCCGGGAGGACAATCAGATCAGATACAGACGATGGTGTCTGTACATGGACCAAGGAGCACGCCATGAAAACGACAGGGAAAAAAGCCGAGGTTAAAAGCTTCACAGCCCCGGATGAGGTCAGGAGCTTTCCAAAGGGGAGGCTCGAATTGATCACGATCGGCGGGGCAACGGTGGGGCGGGCGGTGTTCGAACCGGGATGGCGCTGGCTGACGTCGGTACAGCCGCTGGCGAATACGCGGAGTTGCGAGGCCCCCCATTTCCAATACCATGTTGCCGGCACACTGCATGTGGTCATGGATGACGGCAACGAGTTCGACTGCCGGCCTGGGGATGTGTCGCTTTTGCCCATGGGGCACGATGCCTGGGTGGTTGGCAACGAGACGGCCGTCGTGGTAGACTTTCAGGGCATGGTGGACTACGCCAGGGCAGCTCGCTGACCTTGGGCGGGATTACAGACGCGGGCAGAAAGGATATGCGGCCATGGGCAGATTCATCGACATCGACGCGCAGACGTGGAAGCAGGTGCGGCCGGACGTCGCCCACGGGGTGCTGGGCACGACCATCCTCAACGAAGGGGTTACCATGACCGTTACCCGCGTCTTGCCGGGGAACGGCTTTACGGCACATCACGACGCCTATGGGCACCTGCTCTACTTCCTGTCCGGCTCGGGCGTGGTTGGGGTGGCCGGTGAGGAAGCGGCCATACGGCCGGGGCTGACGGTCCGCATTCAGGCGGGTGAAGAACACTATTACCGCAATACCGGGAGCGACGAGCTTACCCTGGTGTCGGTCAATATCCCCGGGAATGGCCGTTAGCAACCTGGCAGATACTCTTCGCATATACTTAGAGGGAATAGAATACTATGATCGGGGGCCAACATCAGGGTGACGAGTGACCCACAGCACGCCGGCAGGGCAGGGATCTATTTCAAGCTGGTTCTGACGACCTTTTTCTGGGGCGGCACCTTTGTGGCCGCCCGTTTTGCGGTGCATGAAGCGCCGCCGTTCTTTGCCGCAAGCTGTCGTTTTGCGATCGCGGCCGTGGTGTTGATGGCGCTGGTGGCCCGGCAGGCGCAGCGCAGGGGAGAAACCGTGCCGGTGCCCCGCAGCCTCCGTGAGGTGCTGGCACTCTCCTCCCTTGGCCTGACCGGGATCTTTTGCTACAACGCCTTCTTTTTCAGCGGCCTGAAACTGACCGGCGCGGCCAACGGCTCCCTGATCGTCGCCATCAATCCGTTGCTCACGGCGGTGTTGTCCGCCTGGTGGCTGCGGGAGCGGATCAGGCCGCTCCAGGGTGTCGGGCTGGCGGTCTCCCTGGCCGGCGTCGGGGTGATCGTCACCCGTGGCGATCTCGGCGTGCTCCGCACCCTGACCTTCAACCACGGCGATCTGCTGTTGCTCGGGGCGCCGCTCAGTTGGGCGGCCTATTCGATTTTGGGCAAGCGGGCCATGGGCACCTTTTCGCCCCTGGTGGCGACCGCCTATGCCGCCCTGTCCGGCACCCTGCTCCTGATCCCCGCCGCCGTACTGGAGGCGCTGGGCGGGGCCGGGCCGCACCGTTTCAGCATCCTGGGGTGGGTGGCCATCCTGCAACTGGCCCTGCTCGGCACGGTGGCCGGCTTTGTCTGGTGGTACGAAGGGGTCCAGGCCCTGGGAGCCAGCCGGGCGGCCCTGTTCGTCAATCTGGTGCCGGTTTTCGGCACCCTGCTGGCTGCCCTGCTCCTGGGGGAACGGCTCGGGTGGCCCCAGTTGTGGGGGGGCATGCTGGTCATCGCCGGGGTGTGCGGCGGGACGGTCCGCCTGAAGGCGGACTGAACGGCATCCAGCCAATGTGATATACTTCATTCACAGAATAGATATCCCCGGAAGGAGGAGTATGCCATGTCCCTTCCTCCCCAACTACGCAAGGTTGCCCCCACGGTCTGGGAACTCCCCGTGTCATACAAGGACGGCATGCTGGTCCCGGCGCGGATCATCGCCACGGAAGGGCTGTTGGCCGGCATGGAGGCGGGGGTCTTTGAGCAGACGGCCAACGTGGCCTGCCTGCCCGGCATCCTGAAATACGCCTACTGCATGCCCGACGGCCACTGGGGGTACGGCTTCCCCATCGGCGGCGTGGCGGCCATGGACCCGATGAACGGCGTGATCTCTCCCGGCGGGATCGGTTTCGACATCAACTGCGGCATGCGCCTGGTGCTGACCTCCCTGACCGAGGAGGAGGTGCGGCCGCGCCTGCACCAACTGGTGGACCTGATGTTTGCCCGCATCCCCACCGGGGTCGGCTGCACCGGTTTCGTGCACTGCTCCCGCAGCGAGTTCCGCCAGGTGCTGGAAAAGGGCTCCCATTGGTGCCGGGAGAAAGGCTACGCCTGGCCCGAGGACCTGGAGATGACCGAGGAGGGGGGCTGCTTCGGCGGCGCCGATCCCGACGCGGTGAGCGACAAGGCCATCGAGCGCGGCTTCGACCAGATCGGCACCCTGGGCTCCGGCAACCACTACTGCGAGATCCAGGTTGCCCGGCCCAAAAATATCTTTGATGCCGCCACGGCCCGCGCCTTCGGCATCACCATCCCCAACCAGGTGGTGGTCATGTTCCACTGCGGCAGCCGCGGTTTTGGCCACCAGGTGGCCACCGACTACCTGCAAAGCTTCCTGCGGGTCATGACCGCAAAGTACGGCATCAATCTCCCTGACCGGGAGTTGGCCTGCGCCCCGTTCCGCTCCCCCGAGGGGCAGGCCTACTTCGCAGCCATGAAGTGCGCCGTCAACATGGGGTTCGCCAACCGCCAGGTGATCTTGCATCGCCTGCGGGAGGTGTTCTCCCAGGTATTCCATCGTTCCCCCGAGGAGTTGGGGATGCGCATGGTTTACGATGTGGCCCACAATACGGCCAAGCTGGAGCGTCATCTGGTGGACGGCACGATGCGGGAGGTGCTGGTGCACCGCAAAGGGGCCACCCGCGCCTTCGGCCCCGGCATGGCCGGCATCCCCGACTGCTACCGCGAGACCGGCCAGCCGGTGATCATCGGCGGCAGCATGGAGACCGGTTCCTACCTGCTGGCGGGAGAGGCGGGGGCGGCGGCTACCTTCTTCACTACGGCCCACGGCAGCGGCCGTACCATGAGTCGCCACCAGGCCAAGAAGATGGTCAGGGGACAGAAACTGTTGGGCGAGATGGAACAGCGGGGGATCTACGTGCGTACCGATTCCTGGGGCGGCCTGGCCGAAGAGGCCGGTTTTGCCTACAAGGATATCGACCTGGTTACCGCTGCCACCGAAGAGGCTGGGCTCTCCCGGCGGGTGGTCAAGCTGGTGCCCATGGGCAACATCAAGGGATAGCCATGCCCTACCGGTTTCTGGACGACATCGCCACGGCCGACGTGGCCTTCGAGGCATGGGGGGAGACGCGGGAAGAGCTGTTTGCCGCCGCTGCAACAGCCCTTCTGCAGACCATGGTCCACAATCCCGAGGCAGTGGAACGCCGGGAAAAGATCTCCATCGTCTTGGAGGATGGGGAGCTTGATCTGCTGCTCTTTTCATTCCTGCAGGAATTGATCTTTCTCAAGGATGCCCGGCGGTTGCTGCTGCACCCGCAGAAGATACTGATCGTGGAAAAGGGCGGCTGCTTCCGGCTGGATGCGGCCTTGCAAGGCGAGTGGATCGACCGGCAGCGGCATCCCCTGGTGGTGGACGTCAAGGCGGTCACCCTGCATCGTTTTCGGGTCGCCTTCGAATCCGGGATCTGGCGCGCCGTGGTGGTGCTGGACGTGTAGCACTGCATAACACGGCAGGCATTTTGTTATTCCTGAATCCGTGACGCCTCCATGCCGCAGTGTCCGGAAGGCCTCAGCCTTTGCCTCTAAGAAGATGCCGGCAACCCATCGGAGGGCCGGCAGCATGAGTGACGTGCCACGACAGGGGCAACGTGCGGGCTCCGGCTCTTCCGAACAGTGCGGCATTCCGGCCTCGCGGACTCAGGTCATTTCCTTCAATCAGGCTGTATCGCTTGCCGCTCGCCCCTCTTGGGGTATACTGCTCTACGCACGAGTCATCTTCCGTCATGAAGAGAGAGGATATGCCATGGACCTTAAGAATACCCGCACCACCATCCTCAACGAAGGGGACCCGGAGCAGAAACGGGCCGAGATCCTGGATTATTTCCATCGAACGTTCGACATCGACGAGAAGCTCTACGAGACGCTCCGGCATGACGACACCTTTTACCTGCGGGCCGACCGGCTGCGGCACCCGTTGATCTTCTACTTCGGCCATACCGCAACCTTTTTCATCAACAAGCTGACCATCGCCAAGGCGATCGACAGCCGCATCAATCCCCGCTTCGAATCCCTGTTCGCCGTGGGGGTTGATGAGATGTCCTGGGACGACCTGGATGCCACCCACTACGACTGGCCGACCCGCCAGGAGGTCAAGGAGTACCGCGACAAGGTCCGGGAACTGGTGGACGGCCTGATCCGCCGCCTGCCGCTCAAACTGCCCATTACCTGGGACGATCCGTTCTGGGCCGTCATGATGGGCATCGAACACGAGCGTATCCACCTGGAAACCTCGTCGGTGCTGATCCGTCAACTGCCCATCGACCAAGTGGCGCAGCTTCCCTTCTGGGCGATCTGCACCGAGGCGGGGGAACCGCCGGAAAACCGGCTGCTTCAGGTCGCGGGGGGGGCGGTGGTCCTAGGCAAGGCCGCGGATCATCCGCTTTACGGCTGGGACAACGAGTACGGCCGCCACGAGGCCACGGTAGCCGGGTTCAAGGCTTCCCAATGCCTGGTATCCAACCGGGAGTTCCTGGCCTTTGTCCAGGCCGGGGGTTACGGGGAGCGGAAGTGGTGGACCGAGGAGGGGTGGAACTGGCGGGAGTTCAAAGGGGCCGAGCATCCGCTCTTCTGGATCAAAAACGATGGCGGCTGGAAGCTGCGCACCATGGCCCTGGAGATCGATCTCCCCTGGAACTGGCCGGTGGAGGTCAACTGCCTGGAGGCCAAAGCCTTCTGCGCTTGGAAGGCGGCCGTTGCCGGCCTCCCCATCCGCCTGCCGACCGAGGACGAATGGACCCGGCTCCGGGACGTGTGCGCCATCCCGGACCAGCCCTGGTGGGAGAAGGCGCCGGGCAACATCAATCTGGAGCACTGGTCGTCGTCCTGCCCCGTGGACCGTTTCCGTTCCGGCGATTTCTACGACGTGGTGGGCAATGTGTGGCAGTGGACCGAAACCCCCATCTACCCCTTCCACGGCTTCCGAATTCATCCGTGGTACGACGATTTCTCAACCCCGACCTTCGATACCCGCCACAACCTGATAAAGGGCGGCTCGTGGATCTCCACCGGCAACGAGGCGACGCGGGATTCGCGCTATGCCTTCCGCAGGCATTTCTTCCAGCACGCCGGGTTCCGTTACGTGGAGAGCACGGCAGCGGTGGAGGTCCATCAGGACCAGTACGAGACCGACACCCTGACGGCCCAATATTGCGACGCCCACTACGGGGCGGAACACTTCGGCGTGGCCAACTTTCCGGCGACCTGTGCAAAGCTCTGCCTGGAGGCGATGGCGGGACGCTCCAAGGGGCGGGCCCTGGACCTGGGGTGCGCCCTGGGGCGTGCCTCTTTCGAACTGGCCCGGGGCGGCTTTCAAAAGGTGACCGGGCTGGATTTTTCCACCCGCTTCTTCCGCCTGGCGGCCCGGATGCAGGAGGAAGGCTATCTGCGCTATGCCTTTCCGGAGGAGGGCGAAATCCTCTCGTTCCACGAGGTCGGCCTGGTCGACCTGGGATTGGAGGGGGGACGCGACCGGGTGGAGTTTTTTCAGGCCGACGCCTGCAACCTGCCGGAAAAATTCACCGGCTACGACCTGGTGCTGGCGGCCAACCTGATCGACCGGCTCTACTCGCCCCGCCGCTTCCTCTCCACCATCCACGAACGCATCAACCCGGGTGGGGTGCTGGTGATCACCTCTCCCTACACCTGGCTGGAGGAGTTCACCAAAAAAGAAGAGTGGCTCGGAGGGTACAAGGATGCGGGCGAGAACGTTACCTCGCTGGAAGGGCTGAAGAGTGCCCTGGCCCCCCGTTTCCGCATGCTGGGCGAACCGCGCGACATCCCCTTTGTGATTCGCGAGACTCGGCGCAAGTTCCAGCACACCATTGCCGAGATGACCGTATGGGAGTTGAAAGGAGGTTGTTGAAAAACAGCCGTCAGACCTTCGTCCTCGAAAGACCTTTCGTGCGGCGTAGCGCCCGGCCTTCGCAGCCAAAGCTGCTTCGGCGGAGTAGGCCCGCTACGCCTCCTCAGGGCTTGTCGAGCGGATGCGGCGATCTGGCTATTTTTTGAAAACCTTGGTTTTTCACAGTCTACTATGGAGGGAACCATGAACGAACGGATTACCGAACTGGAATTGCGTTTCATGCAGCAGGAACACACCATCCAGGAATTGAACGACACCGTCTGCCGCCAGGAGATGACCATTGAACGGCTTGTGCGGGAGCAGAGCCTGATTCGCGAACAGCTCCGCCTGCTGGCGCCTTCCATCAACCGTAGCGCCGACGAGGAGGAGCCGCCACCCCATTACTGAGGGAATAGGGTGGCACCTAATTAGTTTATTAATAAAACATTTATAATTTGTTTTGACCATGGATTCGTGGTATACGATTTTGCTTTCGTATTTTTCCTAGTGTATTTTTAATCGTTAATCAATCTCATCGAAGAGGCAAAACCAGGGTAACCTGGCGACGCAAAGCTACCTGTCCAGTTTCGACTGGATAGAGGGGCCGCCGAAGTGACACAATACGACCATTGTGACAAGGCCCACCTTTGCGTAAAAGGTTGGGCCTTTTTTTGTAACATGATCGTTATCCCTGTCTGCGGATTGGGCGCGGAGCGCCGAAAGGAGAGTCAATGTCGAACGCACTGGTACCGATAACAGGGGCTGGCGGGTCGAGTGAGCTGGCCCAACTGGTCAGCTTCAACATCTGCAACGAGGAATATGGGGTTGAGGTCCTGAAGGTGCGGGAGATCATCCGCATGACCACCATCACCCACATGCCCAACACCCCGCCCTACGTGGAGGGGATCATCAACCTGCGGGGCAAGGTCATCCCGATCATGTCCATGCGCAAGCGGTTCGGCCTGGCCGAGACAGCCAGCGACAGCCAGACCCGTATCATCGTCATCGACATCGCCGGGTCCCTGACCGGCTTCATCGTCGACTCGGTGGCGGAGGTGATCCGTATCACCGGCAGCGAGATCCAGCCGCCCCCCAGCATGACCAGCGGCGGCCTCGAACAGGAATTCATCGTCGGCGTCGTCAACCGGGCCGACCGCATGCTCATCCTGCTCGACCCGGACAAGATGCTCTCCCGGACCGAACGGGAGTACCTGGGCGAGTGCTGACCATGACGGCCCCGGACAGGGGCGCCCACAACCAGACAGAGGAAGCAATGCCGGATGAAGCATATCTGATCGGCCGACAGCCGATCCTGAACGGACGGGAAGAGATAGCGGCCTTCGAGCTGCTCTTCAGATCGCCGGACTCGGTCACGTCCGCCCGGTTCTCGAGCCCGCTGCGGGCCAGCTCCCAGGTAATCGTCGCCACCCTCTCCGCCATGGGCATCGAAACGCTCCTGGGCCGGCAGCACGGTTTTATCAACGTGGACACCGAGCTCCTCATGAGCGACGTCATCGAACTTCTGCCCCCCGAGCGGATCGGACTGGAACTGCTGGAAAACGTCGAACCCCA
Organism: Oryzomonas rubra; assembly: GCF_008369015.1. Classification (NCBI taxonomy): domain Bacteria; kingdom Pseudomonadati; phylum Thermodesulfobacteriota; class Desulfuromonadia; order Geobacterales; family Geobacteraceae; genus Oryzomonas; species Oryzomonas rubra. The sequence continues at coordinate 305,463 of NZ_SRSD01000003.1, read as the reverse complement.
CCCCGAAATCGTCAAACGGTGCCGGGCGCTCAAATCCCGGGGCTACCGGCTGGTCCTGGACGACCACGAATACAGCCCCGCCTTCGAGCCCCTCTACGCCGGCCTGGTGGACATCGTCAAGATCGACCTGGTGAAGACCCCCCTCACCGACCTCCCCGCCATGGTGGAACGCCTGCGGCGCTACCCGGTCAAGCTGCTGGCCGAAAAGGTCGAAACCCGTGGCGTCTTCCTGCGCTGCCGCAGCCTGGGCATGGAACTGTTCCAGGGGTACTTCTTCGCCCACCCCAGCCTGATCCAAAAACAGCGGGTGGCAAACGCCCTCACCGGCTTCCTCACCCTCATGCAGCAACTGGCCACCGACGCCGAGACCAGTGAGATCGAGGCCACCTTTAAGGAAAACCCGGCCCTGGTCTACAAACTCCTCATGCTGGTCAACTCCGTCGCCGCCGGCCTGCACGAGAAGATTCGCACCATCCGCCACGCCCTCACCGTCATCGGACGGCAGCAACTCAAACGATGGGTGCAGATAGCCCTCTTCGCCGGTGACGGCCGCCAGGGCGCCGACAACCCGATCATGCACCTGGCGGTGGCCCGTGCCACCTTCATGGAAGAGCTGGCCCGCACGCCGTCGCGCATCGACACGTGCGCTCCCGACGAAGCGTTCATGGTCGGCATCCTCTCGGTGCTGAAGGACGTGTACGAAATTCCCATGGACGAAGTGGTGACCAGCCTGGGGCTTTCCGACGACATCCGCAACGCGTTATCGGACCGCAAAGGTGAGATGAGCGTCCTGCTCTCCCTGGCAAAAATGCTTGAGGAGAACGCCTTCGGCGAGGCCGCCGAATGTTTCGAGGTGCTGGGCATCCCGCTCCTGTCGGTGCTGGACTGCCAGAGAAAGGCCTTCAATTGGCATGTGGGGGCGGCGTGACACCCTCGTGCCATGCCGGTAAGCAGAAAAGAAAATTGCATTGTTATTGGCGCTGAAGCCATATTCCAGGAGGTAGTAATGAAAAATCTGACCATCGGAACCCGCCTGCTGGCGGGATTTTCTATCGTTTCGCTCTTGCTGGTCATCGTGATCGCCACGGCGGTCAACGGTCTCTACACGAGTGGCGACCAGTTGGAAAACGTCAATCGCGTCAGCGAACTGAGCGCCAGGGTCGCAAAAGCGCAGATGAACCTCAAAAGCATCGATGAATCCATCAAGGGGCTGATCCTGGCCGACACCCCTGCGGACCGGGAAAAATTGACCGCCCGCATCGAGGAATACCGGAAAACATATCGCGACAATATTGTCTTTGTCGAAAAAAACACCAAGACCCCTGAAGGTAAAAAGCTGATTGAAAAACTTAAAAATGTCGCTATTTCTGGGGATGAGGTTAATAAAAAACTCACTGACGCGGCCCTGGCCGGTGATGCCGCCCTGTTCAAATCCCTGATGAGCAGCGAGGGAGAAGCGGCAATCGGGCGGACGACCCAAGCCGCCGATGCCTTGCTGGATTTTTACGAAAAGCGGGTCAACCTGCGGGTGGCGAGCGCCAAAGATGTCGCTAAAACAGCCATGGAGGTGATGTATGGCCTTGGAGTGGTGGCACTTATCCTGAGCATCCTGACCGCCTTAGCCATCACCCGCAGCATCAAACGGCCTCTGGGCGAGATCGTGGGCTCCATTACCCATATTGCCGACGGGGATCTGACCCGTCGCGTCGCGTATGAGAGCAGGGATGAACTGGGGCAGCTGTGCGCCCACTTTAATGACTTCGTCGACAGGTTCCAGAACATCATGCTCCAGCTCATCACCGATGCCAGCAAGGTCGCTTCGGCCTCAACGCAGCTCATGAGTACGGCGCACCTGATGGCGGAAGGCTCCGAGGAGGTCGTCGCCCAGGCCAGCACCGTTGCGACCGCCGGCGAGGAGATGGCCGCAACCTCCAACGACATCGCCCAGAATTGCCATATGGCGGCCGAGAGCGCACAGCGCGCCAACGATGCCGCCGTGGAAGGCTCCGGCGTGGTGCAGGCGACGGTTGCCGTTATGGGCTCGATAGCGGAGCGCGTCAAGAGTGCGGCAAAGACCGTCGAGTCCCTTGGCGCACGCTCAGACCAGATCGGCGCTATCGTCGGGACCATCGAAGATATCGCCGATCAGACGAATCTTCTGGCCTTGAACGCCGCCATCGAAGCGGCCCGTGCCGGCGAGCAGGGACGCGGTTTTGCCGTTGTCGCCGATGAAGTCCGGGCGCTTGCCGAACGGACGACGCGCGCAACCAAAGAGATCTCGGACATGATCAAGTCCATTCAAAGCGAGACCAAAAGCGCTGTCTCAGCCATGGAAGAGGGCAACAGCGAGGTTGAGCGGGGAACCCAGGAGGCCGGTCGCTCGGGGAAGGCGCTTGGGGATATTCTGGAGCAGATCAACGCCGTCACCCAGCAGGCGAACCAGATAGCCACCGCCGCCGAAGAACAGACCGCTACGACCGGCGAGATCAGCAGCAATATGATGCAAATAACCACCGTTGTGCAAAGAACCTCGCGAGGCGCGGGTGAAACGGCAGAAGCAGCCAAGAGCCTGTCGGCCATGTCGGAGGAGTTGCAACGCATGGTCAGCCAGTTTAAAGTAGCGTAAATCAGTCATCGTTTGCCAACCGGAAAGCGTCCCGGGCATGCTCGGGTGCTCTTGACGCGTGAATAAAAAGCCTGTACGTTTGCACGAAACGGCCAAAGGGGGTTGCGGGATTCTTTCCGCATCTCCCTTTTGCGTTATGGTTGCCGGTTGCCGGCGACGCCATGGTATACTTTACCGGAAGGCCCGGTGCGCGAGCCCACGCAGCCCGGCGATTATTACTGCTGTATCCCAGGAGAAGCATCATGCGCTATTCACCTCTTTTGACCGATCTGTACGAACTGACCATGCTGGCCGGCTACCTGGATGAGGGAATGGCGGAAAAACAGGCCGTATTCGACCTCTTTTTCCGCACCAACCCCTTTGAGGGGGGCTATGCCGTTTTTGCCGGTCTGGAGCCGGCCCTGGAGTTTCTGGAAGGTTTGCGTTTTTCAGAAGAGGAACTGGCCTATCTGGCGGGACTCGGCCTGTTCTCCCCCCGCTTTATCGATTTCCTGCGTGGCTTCCGCTTTCGCGGCCGGGTGACCGCGCCGCCGGAGGGGACGCTGGTCTTTGCCAACGAACCGATTCTGACGGTGGAGGGGACTCTGGCAGAGGCCCAGCTTGTGGAAACGGCGCTCCTTACCATCATCAGCTTTCAGACCCTGGTGGCGACCAAGGCGGCGCGCATCTGCCATGTCTCCGGTGGGGCCGAGGTGATCGAGTTCGGCCTGCGGCGCGCCCAGGGGCCTGACGGCGGGCTTTCCGCGTCCCGGGCCGCCTGTGTGGGCGGAGCCGGCAGCACGAGCAATGTCCTGGCCGGCATGGCCTTCGGCCTGCCGGTGCGGGGGACCCATGCCCATAGCTGGATTCAGGCCTTCCCCGACGAACTGACCGCTTTCCGCGCCTATGCCAAGGTCTTCCCCGACGCCACCATCCTGTTGGTCGACACCTACGATACCTTGGGAAGCGGCATGCCCAACGCCATCATCGTTGCGCGGGAATTGCGGGAGCGGGGCCACGAGCTGCGGGGCATCCGCATCGATTCCGGCGACTTGGCCTACCTGTCCCGCGAAGCGAGGAGGATGCTGGACGAAGCCGGCTTTCCGGATGCGCTCATCGTGGCATCCAACGAGCTGGACGAGTATGTGATCGAGTCCATACGCAACGAGGGGGGGCGGATAGATGTCTACGGGGTGGGCACCAAGCTGGCAACCTGCTCCGGGGCGGGCGGCGTTTCCCTGGGCGGGGTCTACAAGCTGGTCCGGGTTGATGGGCAACCCAAGCTGAAGGTGACCAGCGACATGGCCAAGGCAACCCTGCCGGGGAAGAAGCGCCTCCTGCGGGCAACCGGCCCGGATGGAGCTTTCATTCAGGACGTGATCTGCCTGGCAGAGGATGACCTGCAGCCGGGCGAAACGGTCTATGACCCGACCAACCCACTGCAGCACAAGATCCTTCCCGAAGGTGCCCAGCTGTCCGATTTGCGGCAAGTGGTCATGGAAGAGGGGCACCGCACGGTTGCCGTGGAGCCGCTCGGTGCCATGACCGCCCGGTGCCGGCGCGAACTGGCCCTGCTCCCCCAGGGGTGCCAGCGTTTCATAAACCCCCACCGCTACAAGGTCTCGGTGTCTCCCCGCCTGAATGAATTGCGCTGCCGGCTGATCGGCGAAGTCTGCAAAAAGGGGGCATAGCCATGGAACGGGGCAGTGCGCTGTTAATCGTGGATGTGCAGAACGATTTCTGTCCCGGCGGGGCGCTCGGCGTGCCGGACGGCGACCGGGTGGCGGTGCCGCTCAGCCGGGCCGCGGAACGGTTCAGGGGGGCCGGGCTGCCGGTATTTGCCAGCCGCGACTGGCATCCCGCCGTGACCAGGCATTTCAAGGAGTACGGCGGGATGTGGCCGCCCCACTGCGTGCAGGGGAGCCCGGGGGCAGCCTTTCACCCCGACCTGCGTCTGCCGCCGGGCACGACGGTTATCTCCAAGGGGATCGACCCGGATCGTGACAGCTATTCGGCCTTCGAGGGGATCAACGATGATGGGGCCACCCTCGGGTCGTGCCTCGCATCATTGGGGGTGGGGCATCTCTACATCGGCGGCCTGGCCACCGACTACTGCGTGCGCTCGTCGGCCCTTGATGCCGTACGGGCGGGCCTCACGGTGACGCTATTGACGGATTGCGTGGCCGGGGTGGAGCTGCAACCGGGGGATTCGGCCCGAGCCCTGGAGGAGATGGCGGAAGCCGGGGTGCGCTTTGCCACGGTTGACGGGATATAGTACCCCAGGACGACTATACCCCAAAGAACAGGTTGGCGCCGGTTCCCCCCTTTGACAAAGGGGGAAGACAAACAGTACCTTTGTTTTGGTCACAGTTCCGTTGTTTTTTTGTAAGTGAGTGTCCTCACTGATACAATTTTCTCTGTATCAAAATGATACAATGAAAGGCTCCCAAGCAGGTTTTGGGGCCTTTTTTTATGTGAAAACAGAAGGTTGAGGGTGGTGAAAGTTTTGTGTTAATTTTATTAACATTTTGATTTTGCGTTGAAATTTGAGTTTGCGGGGTGTAGAAGGGCAAGAGAAAGTGCACAGAGATCGGCGGTGTTAAAGGGTAGGTTGAAAATATGTAGAATGTAGAGCTGACCCTTAGAGGGTGTCACTTAAAATTTGAGTTTTGGAGACCTGGCCCCATGTTAGTTTTCTAATGGGTGACCCCATATTAGTTCTTTGGCTGAAGAACTGAGGACGAATGGAAACCAACAGAACCACAAAAGATAAAGCAGGAAAACTACTAAAAGTGGGAGACTCGGTTCGTCTGTTGAGTCTCGATATGTCGTTATTTGGATATTTAACCGAAGAAGAACAAGAAGACATTATATCGATGGTTGGTGAGACATTCAAGATTGAAGAAATAGACGAAAACGGCTATGCCTCGATTACTAAATGGTGGAAAAGAGGCAATGGCGAATTCGAATCGCATAGCCTTCGGCTTGTCCCTGTCGAAATGGAACTTATGGGCGGAGATAAAAAACTTACAAGGGGTCAGGTCTCCAAAATTCAAATATGATGGTATGCTTTGATCTGGTAAATAAATTTATCAGCCAAAGGGGATTGCCATGGCGCGATCTTTGCGAATTGAGTATCCGGGAGCATTCTACCATGTCACATCGAGAGGCAACGAGCGTAAGGATATTTTCAAAAGCCAGAAGGATCGTGAAAAGTTCCTGGACTATCTGGAATCATCGGCAGAACGCTATGGGGCGATAATCCATACCTATTGCCTGATGAGTAACCACTACCACTTGTTATTGGAGACACCGGCAGGGAACCTGTCCCAGATCATGCATCACATAAACGGAGCGTACACCACCTATTTCAACACCAAGCGAAAACGGGCCGGGCATCTGTTTCAGGGGAGGTACAAGGCATTGCTCGTGGAATTTGATGAATACGCCCAAGAACTGAGCCGCTACATACATCTGAACCCGGTGAGAGTCGGGATGGTAGCGCGCCCGGAAGAATATCGGTGGTCAAGCTATCAGTACTATACGGGCCAAGCTTCCGCGCCCGCGTGGCTTCAGACGAAGGTGATACTTGAATATTTTGGAAAACGTGAAGCGGAAGCAAAGAAGAAATATCGCGGATTTGTCGAAAGTCTGCTTGGGAAAGAATACGATAACCCGGCCAGGAGCGTATCTGGAACCACCGTGTTAGGCACGCCCGGTTTCCTGGAAAAGATTACGGCAGCTCACCTTGCGGGAAAGGATGTGGACAGGTCGGTCCCGGAAATCCGGCGACTAAAGGCCTCTCCCGAACCGGCGGAAATAATCGAGGCCGCAGCAGCAATAATAGGCGACAACACAAAACTGGCCCGACAGGTGGGAATGTATCTTTGCCATAAGTATAGCGGCAAGAAGTTACGTAAAATTGGCGAGCAGTTCGGCGTAGGGGAAACTGCGATATCGGAAGCGCACCGCCTGCTGGCAAGAAAAATGGAAGTGGACAAAAGATTGTCAGAAGATGTTGAACGTGTGAAGTCAATCCTTAAAATTTGAGTTTTGGAGACCTGACCCCCTGTTTATTTTGCTAAACGAATTGAACAACAAGACAAAGGCTCCATCTTGGTGTGCAACGGCATAATTCGGAGCCAATAAAGGAGAAATTGATAAATGAAGAATTTATTTTATGGATCACGTAAAAGGAATTTCGTGCGGTTAACGGTTCTCTTGCCGCTGTTGGTACTGTTGTCAGGTTGTGCTAGCGGATACAGCAAGTTTTATGCTCAGCGAATGGACGAGAGTGGTCTTAAAAATCTCGAAACATTAAAGGAAGGCCAATCTCCCGTCATTGTGAAGACCGATGATCTGAGGCGCGAATATGACCGATACCTTGGAAAAAATTACCTCTTAATTGGAGAGTCCCATTTTAACGGAGGAATGGAATCAGATGAGAACTTTATAAGTCAGGCAATTGACGTTAAAGCCACGCTTGTATTACAGACTTCGAGTTTTCTGACTACTCAACAAACCAGTTCGCCTTTAGTTATGCCAAACGGCATAGGAGGTCTGAACGTTACCTCGATGAGCAGTCAACAGTTGCGATACAACCAGAGTGCTTTATTTTTGGCAAAGAATTCCAAAAAATTAAGATTTGGATTGTTTACCGATGATCCTACGCCAGATCAAAGGAAACAGTATGAACGAAACTCTGGAGTTGTGGTACGTACCGCAGTTGAAGGTTCACCAGTTTATATCGCGAATATTGTTCCTGGTGATTTGGTAATCGGCATAAATGGTAAGAGTGTCCAAGGAAATGAACATTTAGTACAATTGTTAACTGATATCCCACAGACAGCCGACAAAGTGGTTTTTAAGGTAATCCGCAACAATATCGAAAAAAATATCGTCGTTTTTTTAGCAAATCCATAGTCATTAAAGAGGAAAACTCTAAATGAACGATCTAGCAACACAACTACACAGTGCCGTAGTCAGTGGCATGTTTACATTAGTAGCATCATTAACAGGTGCATTGCTTGCATTATTTGGTGTGGCTCTCACCGCTTTCTTTACCTCGCGGAACAACAACAAAAATGTATTCATTAACACCGTTACCGTTGAGCGAGCAAAGTGGCGGACTGAGATGCGGAATACAATCGCAGAGTTTTGTCGTGTATGCTACGAACAACTCGAAGGCCCCACTAAGATAAACATTCCGAAGCTTCAAGAACTTCGCATCTTGACAAAACTCAGATTAAACCCAGACCAGAAACACGAACTTGATGCAGCAATAATGGTTTCGGCGGCTAATGTCATTGATGGACTTGTTTCTTCCCAGCGTGCGCTTGTTATTAGTAACCTACAAATTCTAGAAAATAAAGTACAGGAGTTGCTCAAGCAAGAGTGGGATAAATCAAAAACTGAAGCAAAAACTGGCAAGGTTACTAAAACCAAGGAATGCGGATGGATAGCTTGTAAGTTGTGTAGCTTATTTGAACGAAAACGACCAATGTCCAACTAGCGCCAAGACCGGCCGGTCAGGCTTATGGCGTTACATTTCAAGACACTCAATCCAGTGCCCACAATTGTCCGCACTGGGGAATCGGTACGGACTCGAATCTTATTTAGCGATTTGAATATCGATTTTGTTTGCGAAATGGTCTGACATGCGCCAATCAAGCTGCTGCGAATTTAGTGTGAAGCCCGAATAGCTCTGGAATGGCAACAGGCTTATATTTAAACACTGGTATAAATAAAAAAGGCGGCCGCTTGGCCGCCTTTCTTAATTAAAGGGTATATCCTCACGCCGCCCGGGCAAGGGGCATCTTGTCGATTGCCGGCGGCGCACCGCTCTCGAAAAGCGTCTCTATGGCGTCGAAGTCGATTGCCTGCTCGGCTTGGCTGGTTATGAGCGAGATCTTTTCGGTGTCCTCGGCCGATATCTTGGACACGTGGCCGCTCAGCGCAGTGAAGGCCTCGGCCGTGGTCTGCTCGATGCGGATATAGGGGATGCCGCTGTCGTCGATGATCCGCTGGGTGATGGCCGACACCGGCGCATGCCCGGGGATGACCATCCCGGCGATCAGTTTGTGAAACGAAGGGATGTTGTACAGCGACGAGAGGGTGACCAGGAGTTCGTCACGGGAACTCGTGGAAATCAGCATGGTCGATTCCCGCAGGTTGTCGATGACCTTCTGGGAGGAGGCGGCACCCAACTGGAAGTGATGGATGATGCGCATCTTCTTGTTCTGGTCCCCCATCAACGGCCGTTCGAGCAATTTGGCGACATTTTGCAGCGTCGGGTCGGCCAGGACCGGCGAGTAATCGAAGGCCCCGCAGACCCGGATCTGTTTGCTCTCGAAATAACGTTCCAGGTAGGACAGGGACGATGCGCGCTTTTCCGCCAGCAGCTTGTTGACCAACAGCATGCGTACATCTACGCCCTCCTGCTCATACAACGCCAGATTGAGCCGCACGGAATCGATAACGTTGCCGATGCCCCCCCCCGCCACCATCACGACCGGCGCATCCAGCAGCTTGGCCATGTCGGCGTTGTTGAGGCCGATAACCGAGCCGACGCCGCCGTGGCCCGCCCCCTCGATCAGGAGCAGATCGTAGCGTGATTCCAACTCCCGGCAGGCCGTGGCAACCTTCTCCATGGCCCACTCACGGGACAACTCGCCGTCCACGAATTTTTTGGTGGCGCCTTTGCCGATGACCAATGGCGACATGAGGGCGATCTCGTGCTCCAGGCCAAAGACCTGAGCCATCAGGGCCGCGTCCTTGTCCACGATGACGCCGTCGAACTCAAAGCATTTGGGACCCAGCGGCTTGATATAGCCGACCCGTTCATACCGCTGCCGCGCCAGATGCATCAGCGAGAGGCTGATGGTGGTTTTACCGCAGTTCTGGCCGGTGGCGGCGATGAAGAGCTTTTTGCACATGGACGAATACTCCCTGAACGCACAAGACATACGTGTAACGCGTTCAGTATAGCGAGCGGCTTCGTGATTACCAATCACGTATACCTGTAGACGTGTATACTATTGCGGCGGGCGGTCGGCAAAATCCGGTGCCCGGCGTTCCGTCCCGTGCTATAGTGGTGACGTCACGTGGTGTGATGCACGAAAGGAGTTTCCCATGGATAATCTGCTGGATGGTGTGGAGGTGCGGGTTCTCGGCTGTCTGATCGAAAAGGAGATGACCACGCCGGAGTATTATCCCCTGACCCTGAATGGGCTCACCGCTGCCTGCAACCAGAAGTCGAACCGCGACCCGATCATGGCCCTGACCGAGGATGAGGTGGTTCGTGCCCTGGACGGGCTGCGTTTCAAACAGTTGGCGGTGGTTTCGGCCGACGGCGGACGGGTGCCCAAATACCGCCATATTCTGGCGGAGAAGCTGGGGTTGGTACCGGCTGAACAGGCTGTTGTCTGTGAAATGATGGTGCGCGGCCCTCAGACCGTGGGGGAACTGCGCACCAGGGGCGAGCGGATGCATCCTTTTGCCGATTTGGCTGCGGTGGAGGAGGTGCTGAGGGCGTTGATGGCGCGCGAAACGCCTCTGGTGGCGCGCCTGCCCCGTCAGCCGGGGCGGAAGGAATCCCGTTATGCCCAGCTTTTTGGCGGCGAGCCCGAACTCGCGCCGGGTGAAGGTGCTCCGCCGCCCGAAGCGGCCCGGCAGCGGGTGATGGCGGAGAATGAACGGATCGGGAGGCTTGAGGAGGAGGTCGCCCTCCTGCGGGCCGAGGTCGCTGCCCTACGCCAGGCGGTGGAGGAATTCAAGGCTCAGTTTGAGTAGTGGTCCCGAAATCGGTCTGTTCGGATGGCCAGAAGCGCCGCTGTAACTCCTCCAGCAGCGGCGCCAGGCTCTTCCGGTCCCGGGCCGAGATGGTCAGCCCCCCCGTGGTGCGGGCAACCTGGCGTACCTTGAGGAAGGCCACCGTGTCCTTCTTTTTCAGGTCGTTCAGGATGTCGGCCTTGTTGAAGACCAACAGTTCCGGTTTTTCCCCCAGCCCCAACTCTGCAAGAATGGCCCGCACCTGGGCGATCTGATCCTCGAAGCGGGGATTGGCCGCATCCACCAGGTGCAGCAGCAGGTCGGCGTCCTGCAACTCTTCCAGGGTGGCCTTGAAGGCCCCCAGCAGGGACGCGGGCAGGGAACGGATGAAGCCGACCGTATCGGTGATGATCACCTCCCGCTCCCGGGGAAAGCGCAGGCGGCGGGTGGAGGTATCCAGGGTGGCGAAGAGCAGGTCTTCGGTAAAGACCTCGCTTTGGGTCAGGGCGTTGAGCAGGGTGGATTTGCCGGCATTGGTGTAGCCGACGATGGAGATGATCGGCACGCCGGCCTTGACCCGCTGGCGGCGGCGCTGGTCGCGGCCCCGGGAGAGTTCCTTCAGCTCCCGCTCCAGGCTGGCGATACGGTCGCGGATACGGCGGCGGTCGGTCTCCAGTTTGGTCTCGCCCGGTCCGCGTCCGCCGATGCCCCCCATCAAACGTGACATCTGCACGCCCCGGCCGGTGAGGCGCGGCAGCAGATACTTGAGCTGGGCCAGTTCCACCTGGACCTTGCCGTCCAGGCTTTTGGCCCGGCGGGCAAAGATGTCCAGGATCAGCTGGCTGCGGTCGATGACCTTCAGTTCGGTCATGGCCGAGATGGAACGGATCTGGGCCGGCGTCAGTTCCTGGTCGAAGACCAGCATGGTGGCGCCCCGTTGGAGGGCGCGGATGACCACGTCGCGCATCTTCCCCTCGCCCATGAGGAAGCGGGGGTTGAGCTTGCGGGGGCGCTGGATGAAGGTGTCCAGGGCCTCGATGCTGGCGGTTCTGGCAAGTTCGCGCAGTTCGGCGATGGAATCCTCGGCATCCTGGCGCGTCCCGCCGGTGGTGACCGAGATAAGGATGGCGCGCTCCAGTGCCTCGCCGCCCCGGCTCGTTGTACGTACGGCCCGCTCCAGGTCGGCTTCCAGCTCGGAAAAGAAATGACTGCAGTCCAGATCGATGCGATCAAGCGGCGCCACGGGACCGGTGATGGTGGAGGGGCCGCCATGGGCCGGGGAGAGGTGTGCTATCTGGGCGGAGATCTGTTGCCGTTCCGGGGTGAAGAGCAGGGCGGCCAGCAGGTCGAGGCGCAGCAGGGCGAGGTCGGTGATATCGTCTTCGCTGACCGGTTCGTTCTTGAGGTGGGTGTGGATCAGGCGCAGCCCCCGCAGCGGATGCTTGCCCAGGGGGTAGTCCCGCAGTTCGGGGATAACGAGCCCCTTTTCGTCCCCCACGACGACGTATTCCACCATACCCTGGCGGTTGACCAGAATGCCGAGCTGACGGCGGATGTCGGAGGATATCTCGACGAGGCGGGCAGCCAGTTCGGAGGAGCAGAACTCGGCCGGCGGGACGCGCCTCCGGTAGAGACGTTCCAACGCCTGGATCTGGCTTTGTTTGAGTCCTGCGAGATTGCCGTAAGGTTCTTTGATGGGAAGGCTCCGGGGAACATCGGGCAAAGGTGGAAACCCACCTTTGCCCGAGTGTTACATTATAGGCCGATTACGTTATAGCCGCCGTCCACGTAGTGTATCTCGCCGGTCACGCCACTGGCCAGCTCGCTGCACAGGTAGACCGCGGAGCGGGCCACGTCCTCCTGGGTGATGGTGCGGCGCAGGGGGGCCTTGGACTCCACGTGGTTGAGTATGTGGATAAAGCCGTTCACGCCGGAAGCGGCCAGCGTACGGATAGGGCCGGCGGAGATGGCGTTGACGCGGATGCCCTCGGGACCGAGCGCCTCGGACAGGTAGCGTACGGATGCCTCCAGGGCGGCCTTGGCCACCCCCATGACGTTGTAGCTCGGGAATACCTTCACGGCGCCGTGGTAGGTAAGGGTCAGCGCCGCAGCGTTACGCCCCTGCATCATCGGCTGGGCCGCCTTCAGTATGCCCAGGAGGGAATAGACGCTGATGTCCATGGCGGTGGCAAAACCCTCGCGGGTGGTATTGACGATGGTTCCCTTCAACTCTTCCTTGTTGGCGAAGGCTACGGCATGGACAACGATGTCGATGCCGTCCCACCGTTTGCCCAGTTCCGTGAATACCGCCTTGATATCATCGTCACTGGTGACGTTGCAGGGAAGGACCGCCGCGGCGTTCAACGATTCGGCCAGCGGGCGGACCCGTTTTTCGATCGCCTCGTTGGCATAGGTAATGGCCAGTTCGGCCCCCTGCTCATGAAAAGCCCGGGCTATGGCCCAGGCAATGCTTTTTTCGTTTGCGACCCCGAAAATCACTACTTTTTTGCCATGCAACAACGGCATCTCTCATGTCCTCCGATTCTTATTGGTGCGGTGAATAGTACAATAAAACGGTTGCTTAGGCAAGGGGAGGGGAGGCGGGTGCGTCATCGGGCCGGAGTTGGTCCGGTGCCGTGGTGTCCGAAACATGCGAAGCGGTTTCAACTACGGCAGGCCGGCCAGCCTGTTGGAGCGTTGTCAGCCGGGTTTCCACCTCTGACAGCCGTTTTTCGATGCGTTCCATCACTTCCAGTGTGCGGTCCTGTTTCCCCTTGATGGCGAACACCACGAACGGCATGATGAGCCAGATAACCGCCAAAAAGAAGCCGATAATGCTCATCATTACCATGAAACCGCCAAATATTTCCATGTGTTCTCCGATACTGCGTAATAACTGATCATCTATACCACAGCGCACGGGAAATGTTAAGGTGTTTCCGTCCGCAAACTAAGGAAAAAAGTACCGGAGAACGCTGTCCGATCGTTGTTGCCGCCGCCAGTGAGGCTATTTTTGTGATCGGGAGCAAAAAGCGATGAAAAATTGCCGTGAAATGTGGTAAGTTAAAACGATTTGATATCAGAAAAGGTGAACGCGTGACGCTTATTCCCATAACCTCCCCCCGATTCATTGATGCGGAATCGCTGGCTTCCCTGCCGGCCTGGAACGAAATTTTTGGTAACGACAACCCCCTGGCGCTGGAGATCGGCTGCGGTACGGGGCATTTTGTGGCCCAGATGGCCCCGTTGCATCCCGACTGGAATTTCATAGCCGTGGATTACTACAACAAGGGGTGCCTGAAGACCTCCAAGCGGGTCGATAAGGCGGGGCTGGACAACGTGCGGGTTATCCGTGCCGAGGCCCGCTCCTTCATGGAACGTTGCATCCCCCATTGCTCCTTGCGGATGGTGGTCATCAACTGCCCCGATCCGTGGCCCAAAAAGCGTCACCGCAAGCGGCGGCTGGTCAATACGGAGTTCGTCGGCTATCTGTCGGAATTCATGCTGCCCGGCGGAGATTTCCACTTTGCCACGGACTTCGATGACTATGGCGAGGATGTGGCCCGCTTCATGCCGGACATGCCCGGGTTCGCCAACGTCCTTGCCCCCGATCCCTATCGGCATGCCCTGGAGGGGTATCCGCTTTCCAAGTACATGCTCAAATTCATGGATGCCGGTAAACAGATTTACTTTGTCCACTACCGCAAGGCTTCATAGCAGGGCGTTGAAAACGGGGGTACAGCCATGGAGGAATCCAGGACGGACAGGGAGATCAGTTTTTTCAGGCCGCGCGGAACCGCCATGCGTGGCGAGGTCTGGGTCATCTGGCTGGTTCTGGCCGGTTGGTTTGCCGCCATCGTCGGTATCCAGGCATGTGTCTACCTGCTGGAAATCAACTATTCAGAGCTTTTGCTCGAAGAGATGACCTTTTTCAACCTGCCGATCCATTTCTGGCTGACCGGCCAGGTGTTGCCCCTCTGGTTCATCATTCTCTGCGTACTCTTCAACATCTGGATGGACCGCCATGCGGCCCGCCGCCTGGACGGCGCTCTGCGCTTCCGGGTCCGTTCCGGCCGGGAGGATGAGTAAATGACCGAATCCGCGGTGCAGCTTCTGCCCCTGGCCATCGTGGTCGGCATGTTTGCCCTGTTCATCGTCTCGGGACTGCGCACCAGCAGCAGGCAGGCCTCCGAGTACGGTGTCGCCGGCGGGTACACCGGGCGGATCGGCATCGGTGCCGCCATTGCCAGCAACTGGATGAGCGCAGCCAGCTTTCTGGGGCTGGCCGGCATGTTCTACCTCAAGGGGTACTACGCCATGGCCTTCGTGGTCGGCTGGACCGGCGGCTATGTCCTGCTGCTGGTGCTCATGGCCACCCAGATCCGGCGCTTCGGCAAGTACACCGCCCCGGACTTCGTCGGCTTCCGCTATGAATCCGCGGCGGCGCGCACCCTGGCGGCGATCATCTCCATCGGTATCACCGTCATCTACGGTGTCGCCCAGTTCCGCGGCATCGCCCTGATCGTCTCGTGGCTGTTCGGCATCGCCTATACCCCGGCGGTGGTCGTCGGCGCCGCGCTGGTGGTGGGGTTCGTGGTCGTATCCGGCGCCCTCGGGGTGGCGCGGAATCAGAAACTGCACTACTTCGTACTGATCACCGCCTTCATCCTGCCGCTGATGCTCATGGCCCGCAAGCTGGGGTATTTCTGGATCCTCCCCCAGTTCGGCTACGGCGCTGCCATCAGGGACCTGCAGCAGCAATTCGGCTTCGCCTGGTCGGAGCCGTTTGCCACGGTGACCCCCTTTCGCTGGCTGGCGCTCTGTTTTACCCTCATGTTCGGCACGGCCGGCCTGCCCCACGTCCTCTCCCGCTTCTACATGGTCCCCTCCATCCGGGATGCCCGCTGGGGGGTGGTGTGGGGGCTGTTCTTCATTGCCCTGATCTACTGGTCGGCCCCGGCCTACGGCGTCCTGGCCCGGTTGTTCGAGGCCCGCGGCGGCATCGTGCTGAACAGCTCCGACCCGATGGTGGCGGATATGGCGGTGCTTTCCGCCGCCCGTTACAGCGGCCTGCCCCTGTGGTGTATCGGATTGTTGGCCGCCGGCGGGATGAGCGCCGCCTTTTCCACGGTGGCGGGCATGCTTCTGACCGGTTCGGCCTCGTTTTCCTACGATATCTATCCCCGCCTGATCAGGCCGAACGCCAGCGAGACGGACAAGGTCGTTGCCGCAAAAGGTTTTTTTCTGCTCCTGGCGGTGATCGTCATGACGCTGGCCCTCAGGCCGTGGGGCATGATCGCCGAGATCGCGGCCCTGGCCTTCGCCCTGGCCGGCAATACCATCTTCCCGGCCTTCCTGCTGGGGATCTGGTGGGGGAGGGCCAACGCCCCCGGGGTCATCAGCGGCATGCTGGCCGGGGTGGTGATTACCTTTGCCCCGTTCCTGGCGGGCATCCTGCCGTTTCTCGCGTCATTGCCGCCCGCCACGTCGTCGGCCTTCATCGGCGCGCCGCTGGTCATTCTGGTCATGGTGGCAGTTTCGCTCCTGACCCCGCCGCCGGGCGACGGGATCAAGCTGTTTCTTACCCGCAACGTACATGACACTGCGGAGGAGTGATGGCGGTTCTGGCCACGGCAAAGGGGAGCGATATCACCACCTGGCGGGCTGCCGGGGAGTTTGGCGCCGCCTTCCGTCAGGCGCTCCTGAAGCAGAGCGCCCCCTGTCGCTCCGAGGAGGCGGAGGGGCTGTTCGGCGAAACCTGCCGGGAGCTTGAGGCGCTTGCCGGCGAAAACGACGAGCGGATGGCACGACTCGATCGGATCGTCGTCGAGACGACGGCAAGCGTTGACCCGGTTCGCCTCGGGGAACTGTGTGCAGCCTTCTATGCGGAACTCTACGACCACTTCGGCCGCTACGGTTCCTGCGTGGCCTTTTACCATCTCAGCACGCTCTTTTTGCACGCGTTGAGCGGTTCCCTGCACCGCTACACCCTGATCCAACTCGGGGAGTCCGGCAAAGAACTGCATGACACGACGCTCGTGGCAATGGGAACGGCCGGCCGCCGGGAGTTTTCCCCCTTCTGCCCGCTGCAGTTGGCGCTGGTCCTTGGGCGGGACGACAGCGGCGACCTGGAAGCGGGCTCCCGGTATGCCCGTATTCTCCAAGAGGGTTTTGCGGCCTGCGGCCTGCAAGTCGATGGCGACGTCGCCCCGGTACATCCTCCGTGGCGCGGCAGCCTGCCGGAGTGGAGCCAGCGCCTGGAGCAAGGCTTGGCGCGGGGGAAGCAGAAGGAATTGGTCGAACTGCTCAGGTTGGCCGATCATGAAGTCCTTTTTTCCGCCGAGGGGGGGGGGGGCGAGTTCCGGGAGTTTGTGCTGTCGCACCTGCAACAGGACCGCCGGGCCATGGGTGATCTTGTGACCCGCTTGCTGGGGCTGTCCAACGGCATAGGGATGATGGGGGGGTGGCGTCTGGAGAAGAGCGGACCGCAGCGCGGGCTGTTCAGGCTGTTCGAGCATGCCCTGCTGCCGCTCTCGGCCGCGGTCGCCGCCCTGGCCCTGATCCACCGGGTCGATGCCCCCGATATCCCCCAGCGTATCCGGGTGCTGCTCGGGCGCCAGGCATTGGATGTGGATACCGCCGAACGTTTGCTGCAGTCCTGGCATATCCTGAACGAACTGCGCCTGATGCGGGAACGTGAATTTTTCCCGGCCAGGAACAATGGGGCGGCTCTCTACCTGGACGTCACGAACCTGGACGAAGATACCCTCGGTATGTTCAGGGATGCGCTGGATACCGTCGGGACGGTCCAGCGTCTGGTGAGTGTCGTCTATAACGGGACGGAAGAGTAGCCGCCGTGCAGATCACGCTCTCCACAGGCAGCCTCTTCACGTTCCCCTTGCCGCGGATCTTGGACCTTGCGGCGGCCGCCGGTTTTGACGGGGTCGAGTTGATCATCAACCAGGACTTCCAGAAGATCAACCCGGTCAGGCTGATCAGGTCGCTGCAGCAGATCACGGTGATCCACTCCATCCATGCGCCCTTCATGCCCCTGGATGGCTGGGGCGGCCCGGCGGATTCCCTGCGGCGGAGCGTGGCCCTGGCCGCGGAATGCGGTATCCCGCTGGTGAATTTTCATCCGCCGTCGTGGATGAGCTTTGAGATTGGCTACTGGCGCTGGCTCTACAGCGTGATCGATTTTCAGAAGGACGTGGGGCTGGATGGCCTGGTGACCGTCACCTTGGAGAACATGCCCTGGGTGGGCAGGATGAAGATCAATCCCCATATCCTGTCCAGCACCCAGCGGATGATCGAGTTCATCCGTGACCACAACCTGTTCATGACCTTCGACTGTACCCACATGGGATCGGGCAAGGCCAATTTTATCAACGACTTTTACCAATTTTACGAATCAGGGCGCATCAGGAATATCCATTTTTCCGATTACGGGCAGGGGCGGGAGCATCTTTTACCGGGGCACGGCATGCTGCCGCTGACTCGCTTCCTGAACCACTTGCGAAACACCGATTATCAGAGTACGGTAACGCTGGAACTTGATCCGTCCGAATTCCCCAAAGCGGAGCATATCATCCTGGAAAGCCTGAAAGAAATCCTGATGTACCTGCGCGCCGAAACCGGCAAGCAAGACGATGCAGTATTGAATTACGACCGGGGCTTCCAGGCCGTTCCCCTGCCCGAGGCGGGGTAGCCGCCGCCCGACGGCGGCATATCCGATTTTTTATCTTTTTTTCCGAGTGACCACCCTGCATGTCTGACAAATATATCGAAAAAACCTTTATCTATCTCCTGGTAATCTCCGTGGCGCTGCATGTCGGCATGTTTGCCCTGATGTACTATCTGCCCCACGAACAAAAGCCGCCTCCCAAGGAGCCGGTGTTCATCGACATACAGCAGATCCCGGAGCTGAAGCCCCAACAGCCCACGCAGCAGGAGACAAAGCGCTTCTCCGAGCAACGGCAGCGTGTCCCCCGTGAGACGGCCCCCCGCGGGAACGCCCCCCGGGACAGCTTCGGGCCGGCGCCTCAGCCGGCCGCAAAGCCCCAGCCCCAGGAGGCCGGGAGGAGCGCGCACCGGCAGGCCCCCGTAGGCAAACAGTCCCAGACGTTGCCCCCAAGACGCCAGGAATCCCCCCTGGCGCCCGGCTCGTCGGTTTCCAGCCTGCTCAGGCCAAAGTCCCAGAGTAGCGCGCCGCAGATTTCCCCGCACCAACTCTTCCCGAGTGCGCAGCGTCTGGCCAAGCTTGAAGAGGGGTATCGCCGCAAATTCGAGAACGACGTAGCCGAGGGGGACACCCGCTTTCTCAACAGCGACGACATCCAGTTCGGTTCGTTCCTGCGCCACTTCGAAACCGCCGTGTACGGCGTCTGGCGCTACCCCCAGGAAGCGGCCATGAAGGGGATCGAGGGGGTCACGCCGGTGCGGATCACCTTCAATCGGCGCGGAGAGATCGCCAAGGTGGAACTGCTGGAAAGCTCCGGCGCACGGATACTGGATGACGAGGTTCTGCGCACCCTGCGCTCCATCGGTCCGGTGGGGTCGTTCCCCCGGGGTTATGACAAGGAAGAGTTTCATTTGATCGCATTTTTCCAGTACGGCGGCGCAAGACGGTCGTTGCGGTGACACGGCGCGCCTTTCTCATCGCCGCTCCCCAGAGCGGTTCCGGCAAGACCACCGTGGCGCTGGCCGTCATGGCCGCCTTCAAACGGCGCGGGATGACGGTTGCGCCCTTCAAGTGCGGCCCTGATTTCATCGATCCCGGCTACCATCGCCTGGCCACCGGTCGCCCCTCCGTCAACCTAGACGGCTGGATGTGCCCGGAGGAGTTCGTGGCCGGTACCTTCCGCCTGCATGGGAAGGGGGCCGACGTGGCGGTCATCGAAGGTGCAATGGGGCTGTTCGACGGCATAGGCCACGCATCCATGGAGGGGAGCAGCGCCCAGGTGGCCGCCATTTGCGGCGTGCCGGTGGTGCTGGTGGTCAACGCCCGTGGCATGGCGGCCAGCGCGGCGGCCCTGGTCAAAGGGTTTGCCGGGTACGACGAACGCGTCAGGATTGCGGGCGTAATTTTCAACAATGTGGGGAGCGAGTCCCACGGCGAGCTGCTGCGCCAATCCCTGGCAGCGGCACTGCCGGAGTTGACGGTCTTCGGCTGTATCCCCCGGGACGAATCCCTGGGGATACCGTCGCGGCACCTGGGGTTGGTCACGGCCGAGGACAACCCGCTGTCGCCCGACTACCTGGAGCGCCTGGCCGCTCTGGCGGAGAACCGTCTGGACCTGGGGGGGCTGGCAGACATTCAGGTCCTCCCCGGCCCCCCTTTTCTAAAGGCGGGGACTTCGCGGGATGCCTCCACGGGGGAGATTCCGCCCGTCCGTATCGCCGTGGCCCGGGACGCGGCCTTCTGCTTCGTGTACGAGGACAACCTGCGCCTGTTGCGGGAGGCGGGCACCGAGATCGTCCCGTTTTCGCCCCTGGCGGATGTGCACCTGCCGGCCGATATCAACGGCATCTACCTGCCGGGGGGGTACCCGGAGCTGTATGCCGAGCGCCTGGCCGCCAACGGCGCCATGAAGGCCGCCGTGCGGGACGCCGTCGAGGCGGGCATGCCGGTGTATGCCGAGTGCGGCGGCTTCATCTACCTGACCCGCGGCATGGAGGCCGGGGAGGGGCAACCGGCGGCCGATTTCGTCGGCGTCTTCCCGGTGCGGGCGCGCATGTTGCCGAAACGCAAGGCGCTCGGGTATCGCCAGGTCGAATGTGCGGCGCATTCCGGTGCCATAGCCGCCGGGGGGAGCGCCCGCGGCCACGAGTTCCACTATTCGGAGGTCGGGACGATGCCCGATCGCATTGAACGGTGTTACCGGGTGTCCCGACAGGGGAGGGAGTTTGGCCGGGAAGGGTATCGCTACAAAAACTGCCTGGCGTCCTACATCCACCTGCATTTCGGCAGCAACGGGGCAATCGCGCCTACCTTTGCAGATGCCTGCCGAAAGTTTGAGGTATCCCCGAATTCGTGACGCCTTCATGGCTCCTCTCCCTCGGCATGATGCCTCATGGGCGGCGATGGACCCCGGCGTGGCGCTCGATCCATTGTTCAGACTGGATTCGGGTTGTCTTTTGCCTGTTGCCGTGCTACAAAATCGAAACTGCTTCCGGTCCAAGGGAAGCCGGTGCGAATCCGGCGCTGCCCCGCAACTGTAAGGGGGGACTGTCACCGCAGGAGGCCACTGTCCGTAAAGGATGGGAAGGCGCGGTGACGGGACGATCCCCGAGTCAGGAGACCTGGCTGGAAGCCGCATAAACACTCCGACCGTGGGGAAGGGAGCGTACCATGAAACATCCTGCGTTACTGTTGTTGTCCGTTTGCCTGCCTGTCGTTCTTCTGCCGTCCTCTTCATTTGCCATGCACATCTCCGAGGGGATTCTGCCCTTTTCCTGGGCAGCGGTCTGGTTTGCCGCGTCGGCGCCCTTTTTGGCCCTGGGGTTGCGCAGCCTGACGCGCCGTTCGGCCCACGACCTGTCCAGCAAGCCGCTGGTGGGGATGGTGGCGGCCGTGGTGTTCGTCATCTCCTGCATGCCGGTGCCGGTGCCGACCGCCGGGACCTGCTCCCACCCCTGCGGTACGGGGTTGGCCGCGATCCTGCTCGGCCCTGCCATGGGAGTTGTGGTGGCTGCGGTCGCCCTCTTGATCCAGGCGCTCTTTCTCTCCCATGGCGGCCTCTCCACCTGGGGCGCCAATCTCTTTGCCATGGGGGTTGTCGGTTCCTTTACCGGGTTTATCGTGTTTCGAGGCGTGCGCGCCTGCGGCGCCGGACCGGTTGCGGCCGCCTTCGTGGCCGGACTCCTGGCCGATTGGGCCACCTACGCCACGACCGCCATGATCCTGGCGGCCGGTATCCGGGGGACGAGCCCGTTCTGGCCCCTGGCCGGCAAGATCGCCCTGGCGTTCGTCCCCACCCAGTTGCCCCTGGGGATCATCGAAGGGGTCATCACCGCCGGCATGGTCTCACTGCTGCGCAAAAAACGCCCGGACCTGCTCGCCCGCACCGCTTTGGCGGGAGTCGACGGAGGGAAACGATGAAACGCCGCATCATCATGATAAGCGTGTTGTTGTGGTCAGTGGCAACGGTTTCCCCGGCTGTGGAACAGTGGCAGGGGATCGATGAAACCGTTGTTCAGAAGATCGCCAGGGAACATGGCCGCGAGGCCAGAAAGCCGCTGATCGATACCGGCGAGGGGGATATACAGTTGTTCGTGTTCCTGCTGGCGGGGGCGGTGGGCGGTTTTGCGGCCGGGTATTGCTGGCGCGCCCTTTTGGACGGCAGGAAGAAGGATGACAGGACTAAGGAGTGACCTGTCCCAGAAACTCCAGGCTCTTCAACCGGCGTCCGGCATGGGTGGCGATGGCCCGGTCCAGAAGCGCCCCCCCTTCCGTCAGGAGGTCGGGCGGAAAGACGACCTTGCCGAAGGTGCCGGTTGTCATGCAGGCGCCCAGGGCTTTGAGGGCTGAGGGATGCAGCGGCCTGCCGGTCGGGGCGCAGGCCCGGCACACCGGTTCGCCGTTCTCCTGCAAAAGTACGCCGGCAGTGCCAAAGGGCGTGTCGCAGCGGGGACAACTCTCCAGCGAGGGGCGATAGCCCAGGATGTTCAACAGATTGATTTCAAAGAAACGGCGGTCGCTATCATCGGCCGCCGTTTCCGTTTCCAGGCGATCCAGGTAGGCGGCCAGCAAACGGTAGAGTCGCGGCAGGGGGTGTCCTTCGGGGGTCATGGCCTCCACCACCTCGCAGGCATAGAGCGCATGGGCAATGGCGGGCAGGTCGCCACGGATGCGGGGGTAGATGGTGACGATCTCGGCCTGTTGCAGCCCTGCCAGTCCCTCCCTGACCCGGACCTGGGCCTCGATGCGGGCAAAGGCCTCCAGCGCCGCGCCGAAACGCTTGCGGCTCGTGCGCGCACCGCGGGCAAAGGCCTTGATGCGGCCATGCTCCAGGGAGAACAGCGACGCGATCCGGTCGCTATCGCCGTAATCGAGCGTCGAGAGGACTATGGCCTGAAGTTTTTCGGCATGCATGGGCGGCCCATTGATCTGTTGAAATGTGGGATGGATTTATTTATTCTAGGCCAAGACACAAGGCAAGAAAAAAGTTCACGTACCCCTTTCTCACGAGGAGGCAGTATGGTCCGTTTCTCTCCATTGGTTTCCGTAGTCGCCCTGGGCCTGTTCGCCATGACCGCCTGTGCCCCCGTCGGCAGGCAGGTGATGGGCGACCCCCAGGATCCTTATCCGCTCACGGCGCCGCCCCGTGTCGGCCAGATCGTTCACCTGCCGACCGGCACCCTGGTCAGCCCGGCCCAGATGCTGGCCGTGGCCACGGACGCGCGCATCGTCTATGTCGGCGAGACTCATGACAACCCCGCCTCCCACCGCCTGGAACTACAGGTCCTCCAAGCTCTCGCCGAGCGCTATCCCGGCCGCCTGGCACTGGGCATGGAGATGTTCGTGCGCTCCCAACAGCCGGCCCTCGACCGCTGGGTTGCCGGCGAGCTGGATGAAAAGGCCTTTCTCAAAGAATCCCGCTGGTTCGAAAACTGGAACATGGATTTTGCCTATTACCGCGACCTTTTGGACCTCGCCCGTGAACGACACATCCCGGTCATCGCCCTGGATGCCGAGAAGAGCCTGGTGAAGGCGGTGCGCAGCACGGCCCCGGAACAACTCGGCCCGGCCGAGCGGGCCCAGTTGCCGGAACTCGACCTGACCGATCCCTACCAGCGCGGCCTGGTAACGGCCATCTTCGGCGATCACAGCCACGGGGGGATGGCGATCGATGGCTTTATCCGCGCCCAGACCCTGCGGGACGAGACCATGGCCGAATCCGCGGCCCGCTACCTGGCAAGCCCGGACGGCGGGGACAAACACTTGCTGGTGGTCGCCGGGGGTGATCATGTCAGCAGCGGCTTCGGCATCCCGCGCCGGGTATTCCGTCGTCTCCCCGCCTCCTCGGTCATCATCGGCGGCAAGGAACTCGACATCCCGCCCGACAAACTGGATCGCCTGATGAATGTCACGGTCCCCGATTTCCCCATGGTGCCGTACGATTTCCTGGTGTACCAGGCCTACGAGGACCTGCCCGAACCAGGGATCCGTCTCGGCGTGATGATCGAGCCGGCGCCCGGCGGCCGCGGTCTGGCGGTAAAGGGGGTGCTGCCCGGCTCCAATGCCGAACGGGCCGGCCTGCAACCGGGGGACATCCTGCTCTCTCTCGACGGCGAACCGCTGACGGGAAATTTCGACCTGACCTATGCCGTGCAGCGGAAACATCCCGGCGACCGCGGGGTGGTGCTGGTCGAACGGCAGGGGAAAAGCATGAAGCAGGAGATCGTGTTCCTGGCTCCACAGAAGGGGCAGCACCACGGCAAGTAGCCGTAATCACACCACGGGAGAGCGGGAGGGACGCATGGAGAGGAAACGGGTGGGGATCGTGTTGTTCGACGCCGTTGAGGTGCTCGACTTCTGCGGACCGTACGAGGTCTTTTCCGCGGTGCGGCTTGATGAGGCGAAGCGGCGCGAGGAGCCTTCCCCCTTCGAACTGCTGCTGGTGGCCGAGAAAAGCGATACCGTGACCACCTCGGGCGGGATGAGGGTCACGCCCGACGCCACCTTTGCGACCTGCCCCCGGTTGGATGTCCTGGTCGTGCCGGGCGGTTGGGGCACCCGCAGGGAACTGGGCAATCCGGCCATGCTCCAGTGGCTGCGGGAGCGCAATGCCCACGTGGAGACGCTGGCCTCGGTCTGCACCGGGGCCATGCTGCTGGGCTCTGCCGGCCTGCTCGACGGGCTGCACGCCACGACCCACTGGCGCTCCCTGGATTGGATGCGCGACTCGTTTCCCGCCGTGACGGTGGAGTACGGCCGGCATGTGGTGGAGGACGGACGGGTCGTGACCTCGGCCGGCATCTCGGCCGGGATCGACATGGCGCTCAAGGTGGTTGCCCGTTACCACGGCGAGGAGGTGGCGCGGGCCACGGCCCGGCACATGGAGTACCCCTATCCCGACAGCAATGCGCGCAGGGTGCCGTTGTAGCCTCTAGTGGGCTGTTGAAAACCTCAGGTTGTTCAAAAATAGTCAGATCGTTGCCTCCGCAGAAGGCCCTGCGGAGGCGTAGCAGCGCTACGCCGCACAAAAGGGCTTTCGAGGACGGCTGCGAGATGGCTATTTTTCAACAACCTGCTAGTGCGCCTCGCTCCAGTTCTTCCCATAGCTGATATCCACCTTGAGCGGCACCTTCAGCTCCACGGCGCGGGACATCTCCTCCTCCACCAAACGTTCCATGGGGAGCAGTTCCTCCTCCGGTATCTCGAAGACCAGTTCGTCGTGCACCTGCATGGTCAGGCGGCTCTTCAGCCCCTCGGCCCGTATCCGTCCGTCCACCCGGATCATGGCGCTCTTGATGATGTCGGCCGCCGAGCCCTGGATGGGGTAGTTGATGGCGTTGCGCTGGGCGAAGGCCCGCACGTTGCCGTTGGTGCTGTGGATATCCGGTATGGGGAGTCGCCTCCCCAGGATGGTTGTGACGTATCCGGTCTCTTCCGCCTGGCGGATGCAGGAGTCCAGGAAGCCGACCGCGCCGCTGTGGCGCTCCTTGTAGGCGGCGATGAACTCCTCGGCCGTCTTGCGGGCAATGCCCAACTGCTTTGCCAGGCTGAAGGCCCCCTGGCCGTAGATGATGCCGAAGTTGATGGTCTTGGCCTGGCGGCGCATCTCGCTGGTGACCATCTCGGGGAACAGGCCGAAGACCTCGGCCGCGGTGCGGGTGTGGATGTCTTCGTCGTGGGCGAAGGCGTGGCAAAAGACCGGGTCGCCGGAGAGGTGGGCCAGCACGCGCAGTTCGATCTGGGAGTAGTCGGCCGAGAGGATGACGTGCCCCGGCGGGGCGATGAAGGCGTGGCGGATACGGCGTCCCTCATCGGTGCGGACCGGGATGTTCTGGAGGTTGGGATCGGAGGACGAGAGCCGTCCGGTGGCGGTGACGGTCTGGTTGTAGGAGGTATGCACCCGGCCGGTCCTGGGGCAGACCAGGCGCTCCAGGGCATCGCTGTAGGTGGACTTGAGCTTGGTCAGGCCCCGGTAATCCACGATCAGGCGGGCAACCTCATGCTCCTCGGCCAGGGCGCTCAACACCTCGTTGTCCGTGGACCAGCCGGTCTTGCCCTTGGTCTTCTTGCCGGTCTTCAGCCCCATGCGTTCGAAGAGCACCTCGCCCAGCTGCTTGGGGGAATTGAGATTGAAGGGGGCGCCGGCGATGGCGAAGATCTGCCCCTCCAGTTCCGCCAGGCGGGTTGAAAAGTCTCGGGAAAGTTCTTTCAGCATCGCCCTGTCCAGCAATACTCCGAAATTTTCCATATCGGCCAGGATCGTCACCAGCGGCATTTCTATGGTGTGGAAAAGTTGTTCAAGGCCGGTTGCAGCCAGTTCCGGCCCGAATTTGCGCCGCAGGAGCCAGGTGGCGTCCGCATCTTCACAGGCATAGCGGGAGGCGGCCTGCACCGCCACCTGGGAAAAATTCTTCTGCCCCTTGCCGGTTCCGGTCACCTCGCTGTAGCTGATCATGCGGTGGTTGAGGTGCTCCTGGGCCAGGGCGTCCAGGCCGTGTCCGCTCCGGGCCGGGTTGAGCACATAGGAGGCCAGCATGGTGTCGAACCAGACCCCCGCGACCGTAATGCCGCTGTTGGCCAGCACCTGCATATCGAATTTGATGTTTTGCCCGACCTTGCGCAGCCCGGGATTTACGAACAGGGGGCGCAGGCGTTCCAGCACCCTGTCCCGCGGGAGCTGATCGGGGGCAAGCGGTGCGCCACCCTCACCCTGTTCCCCGGCTTGAGAGTGCGCCGCAAACAACGTCCCCTCCACGTCGGGAAGAGGCGGGGAGGGGGATGAGGCTACGTGCCCCACCGGGATATAGTAGGCCTCATGGTCGCGAAAGGAGAACGACAGGCCGACGATCTCGGCCAGGCGCGGGTCGAGGCTGGTGGTCTCCAGGTCGAAGGCGAATTCGCCGGCCTGCTCCAGGGCCGCGGCCAACGCCTCCAATTCCCCGGCCGCAGTGACGGTCCGGTACCCCTCACTGGAGAGGGTTGCGTGGCCGGTCATCTCCTTGATCAGGGTGGTGAAACCGTACTGTTTGAAAAAGGCGTTCAGGGTCGGGGTGTCCGGTTCCCGTGCCGCCAGTTCGTCCAGGTTGATCTCCAGCGGTACGTTGCGCTCGATGGTGGCCAGCTTGCGCGACAGGAGCGCCTGGTCGCGGAATTCCCGCAGTTTTTCGCCGTTCTTTCCCTTGACCTCGCCCGCCCGTTCCAAAAGGGCATCCAGGGTGCCGAACTCCTGAAGCAGTTTGATGGCGGTCTTCTCACCGATGCCCGGCACACCGGGGATGTTGTCCGAACTGTCGCCGGCCAGGCCGAGGATATCCGGCACCAGATCAGGCACGACGCCGAAGCGCTCGTTCACCTCCGCAAGACCCGACCGCTTGTCCTTCATGGTGTCCAGCAATGTGACGTTTTCCGTCACAATCTGCATCAGGTCCTTGTCGCCGGTCACCACCACGACCCGACCGCCATTGGCGCTGTAACGGGCGGCCAGGGCGCCGATGATGTCGTCCGCCTCGAACCCCTCCAGCTCCAGGGCCGGGATGTTGAAGGCGCGTACCACCTCGCGGATCGGCCCGACCTGCTGGCGCAGGTCATCCGGCATGGCGGCCCGGTTGGCCTTGTATTCCGGATACATTTCGGTGCGGAAGGTAATCCTGCCGGCATCGAAGACCACCGCCAACTGCTTGGGATCGTGATCCTTGATCAACTTGAGCAACATCTGAATGAAGCCGTAGATGGCGTTGGTCGGATGGCCGCTGGGAGATGACAGGTGGCGGATGGCGTAATAAGCCCGGTAGATGTAGGAGGAACCATCGATCAGGTAGAGGGTGTCGTCGTGGCTGTTCATGGTGAGTTTTTCTCCGCCTGTTCCCGTGTGAACAGCACAAAGGCCATGCTCGGCCTCCGGCTGGACTCGCGCATGGCAAATTGCATGCTGTCGAAGCGCCATCCCTTGGCGCTCCATTCGTTGAGCGTTTCCTCGATGGCCTCTTCGGTAACGGTACCCAGTTCGATCACTTTATAGGTCGGCATGTTCGTACCTCGACGTTTTTCGGCAATAGTAGCCAACGACGGGCATATCTTCAAGCGGAAACGAAGAAGGCGGCCTGAAAGCCGCCCTCGTTGTGGATATGATGGTTGGTGTCGTTATTGAAAACCGAGCTTGGAGGATATCTCCTGGGCGGCCTTTGTCACCAGCGGGATGAGTTCCTTTTCCAGTCGTTCGTCCGTGAAGCGCATGGACGGACCGGAGATGCTGACCGCGCCGATGATCCGGCGGGTATAGTCGCGGATCGGCGCGCTGACACACTTGACGCCCACATCCAGTTCCTCGTTGTCGATGGCGTAGCCCTGCTCGGCGATGGTCTTCAACTGCTTTTTGAGAAGGTCGCGGTCGGTAACGGTATTCTTTGTGTACTGCTTGATCTCTCTGGGGGGGAGGTAGTTTTCCAACTCCTCGTCGCTCATATGGGCGATCTGAACCTTGCCCGCGGCGGTGCAGTAGGCCGGCAGCCTTGAGCCGACCCGCGGGACGACGCGGACGGTCATGTCGGTCTCCACCGCATCCAGGTAGATGATGTTGAAGTCCTTGAGGATCGCCACGTAGGTGGTCTCGTTGCACTCCTTGACCAGGGCTTCCAGAATCGGTTTCGACTGACGCAGAAGGCCCATTTGGCGGATGAAGGTCTGGCCGAGTTCCAGGGTTTTCAGGCCGAGGCGATAGTTCTCGGTCACACGGTTCTGCTCGATGTAGCCCCGCGCCTCCAGCGTCGCAAGAAGCCTGAATACGTTGTTTTTATGCAGTTTCAGGCGTTTGCTGAGTTCGGTGACGCCCAACTCGTCCGTTTCGCCGTGGAATTGCTCCAGCAGGTCAAGGGCGTGGGAGACGGCCTGAATGAGATATTCCGCTTTTTCTTTCTTTGCCATGGTCGGTACCCTGTTTCGTTAGATGTATAATGAAAAAAAGAAGGAAACAAGATCGTGAAATTTAATGAAAAAATCTAACCTGTTCAAAAAATTGCTAAAAAAACAATAGAGCGACATAAATGTAGAATAATGTTTTATAATTGTCAAGTCCTAAAAATTGCATTATATTCCTAATAAGGGGTGAGAAGTCTTTCCCTGACAAAGGGGTATGAATAAAACATGCGGGGTGCGGCATGCTGAACCTGAGAAAAAAGATACTCGTCGCCATCGACGGTTCGCCGCAATCGGATAAGGCGGCCGAAGAAGCGGTCAGACTTGCCGCCGGCAACAAAAGCCAGTTCAAAAGTCACATCTATGCCATGCTGGTGTTGCCCAACTCCCCGACGTCAACCTATACCGATTTCGTGCCGTCCGCCCCGGTTACCGAGACGGAACAGTGGGACGAGCTACGCCGCCGCATCTTTTACGTCATCGAGAAAAGTGCTTCCGAACACGATATTCCCCTGGAGATGATCGTCGAGTACGGTGAACCGGCCGAAAAGCTGATCGAATTTGCCAGGCGCGAGCACATCGATGTGATCGCTATCGGCAGTTCGGGCAAGGGGTTCATCCAGCGCCGCCTCAAGGGAAGCGTTTCCCACCGCGTGGCAAGCAGCGCCCCCTGCTCCGTGTATATCGTCAGGGGATGATCCCCCCGGCGGCCAAATTTTTTTCAGAAAGGTTGTGTATGCTGTTGTTGCGTTTTGTCTGTTGTCTGTTGATCGCCGTTTCTTCCTGGTTTGCCGCCCCTTCCGCTTCCGCCGCCGAAGAGTTCCGCGTTCCGATCCTGCTCTACCACCGTTTCGGCCCCACGGTTGCCGACGGCATGACCGTCACGACCCCGGTATTCGAGTCCCATATGAAATACCTGCACGACAACGGTTATACCGTTATCCCGCTCCGTCGCCTTGTGGACTATTACCGCGGCAAGGCCCCGGCTCCAAAACCGAAATCGGTGGTCATCGTTACGGATGATGCCCATAAATCCGTGTATAGCTACATGCTGCCCGTTATTCGCACCTATGGCTATCCGGTTACGGTCTTTGCCTACCCTTCCGCCATTTCCAACGCAAAGTACGCCATGACCTGGGAACAGTTGCGGGAACTGAAGAAGACGGGGCTCTTCGATATCCAGTCCCATACCTACTGGCATCCGAACTTCAAGAAAGAACGGAGAAAGCTCAGCAGCGCGGCCTATGACAAGCTCGTCACGACGCAGCTTGTGAAGTCCAAGGTCAAACTCGAGTCGGAGCTTGGCGCAAAGGTTGACCTGCTCGCCTGGCCTTTCGGCATCTACGACGATTACCTGATCAAAAAGGCCGTTGAGGCCGGCTACGTGGCCAGCTTCACCATCGAGCGCCGTCATGCGACGCCCCACGACCCGATCATGAAACTCCCCCGCTACCTGCTGATCAACTCCGACAGCGGCAAGGCGTTCATCCAGCTTATGGAGGGGAATGCCGTCAAACGGAACGTTGTCTACTAGGCTGCCATGACCGGGGAAAACGAGAAAAAACATCCCTGCCCCGATTGCACCTACTGCCAGTGGTGCTCGGACGACCGCTGCCGGCTCTGCCGCAACAGGAGCGCCTGTTGCCGTCGCAAGCTGTCCCTCGCCGAGCAGATCGCCCTGTATGAATCGCTCAACGGCCCTGCCGGCGGCCCCGGGTCGAACGACAAGGAATGATGCAACCCGTGCCGCCCCTGTTTCCCGGTTGCCGCCGTTGTCGGTATACGAACGTCATCATATCTGGACGAGGGGCGTCAAGACATTTATAATCAACGCCAGCATGAACGACGACATGCCGTGTGGCCTGAACCTCCCTTCCCTGGACGGGCCGCGCAAAAGGAGCCGTATGCAGCCAACACCCGCTTTGGTCGCGGAAATTATCGACAATCTGCGGCGCGTATTTCAAGTCGTCAACGAACAATCCAAGAGGGTTGAACGGGAAACCGGCCTGACGGGCCCGCAGTTGTGGGCAATCAAGGTCATTGCCGAAAACGCGCCGATCAAGATATCGGAACTGGCCCGTAGAATGTATCTGCATCCCGCCACTATCGTCGGGATCGTCGACCGGCTTGAAAAGCGGGGGCTCGTTGAGCGGGAACGGTGCAGCAAGGACCGGCGGGTGGTGCATGTCGGGCTGACGGACGCGGGCAGGCAGGTTGTGGCGACATCGCCGGAGGTGGCCCAGGGGCTTCTCGTCAGGGGGCTGGAAGTCCTGCCCGATGTGGAGTTGCGTACGATTGCGGGTGGTTTCGAGCGGATGGTCAGGATATTGGGTGCTCAGGAGATTCCCCCCCATCTGCTCCTGTCTCCCGAGGTCAACCTGCCGCGAAACCGGCCGTTGGCCGGCCTGAAATAGAGCACACTTCGAAAGGGGCCGCGCATATCTCTTTACTGGGGCGGCCGTACGGGATGGGGAATGGAGAATACGCGCATTAGCGAACGGATCGAAGCCCCGCTGGATATAAAAGTCACCTGGCCCGCAGCGCAGCAGGTCAAGCGGGCTGTTACCAGGGACTTCAGCGATAGCGGGGCGTTTGTCCTTGTTGCGTTCGAGCCCCACCCGCCGGTGGATACCGAAATGCACCTGCAACTGAACGGATTGGTTCTGGGCAAGGAACCGCCGGTGCTCAAGGCGCGGGTGGTGCGGGTCACGGACGAGGGGGTGGCATTCCGGTTTGTACGGGATGAGGCGGAGTGAACCTGAAGAGGGCGTTTCGAACGGGGATGCCTGGGGGAAACGCCGATATAGGGAAGACAAGCAGAACGGGCGGCCCTGGAGCCGCCCGTTCTGCTTTACGGAAGGACTATTTTCCCGATAATTCTTTTGAACGTTGGCTGGCGCTGTCCACGGCGTCCATGATAAGACCCCGGAAACGGCCGTTTTCCAAGGTGTGCAGGCCCGCGATGGTGGTCCCGCCGGGGGATGTCACCTTTTCCCGCAGCAGTGCCGGGTGCTCGCCGGTTTCCGCTGCCATACGGGCGGATCCGACCACGGTCTGCACCGCCAACTGGGCGGCAACGTCTCGCGGCAAGCCGTTTTTTACCCCAGCATCGGCTAAGGCCTCTATAAAGGCAAAGACATAGCCCGGGCCGCTGCCGGACAGTCCGGTTACCGCATCCATCTGCTTTTCCGCGAGGGTGACGACCGTGCCGACCCGGGAGAAAATCTCACGGGCAATCTCCAGATCCTGCTGCGTGGCTTTTCGGCCGGGACAGATGGCCGTGGCTGCTGCCTGGATCAGGGCCGGGGTGTTGGGCATCACCCGCACGACCCGTGCGCCGTTGTTGAAGCTTTCCTCGATAAAGCCGGTCGAAATGCCGGCCATGATGGAGATGATCAGTTTGTCCGGCGAGATGACCTGTTCCAGTCCGGCCAGGACACTGGCCGCCACCTGAGGTTTTACGGCCAGGAGGAGGATGTCGGCCCGGCGGGCAATGTCAAGATTTTCTTCGTGGAGTTCCACGCCGTAGGTGCTGGTGAGGAACTCCCTGCGGAACGGGGTGGGCTCGGCCACCATGATGGCGGCCGGCGAAAAGCCTCCGGCCAGGAGACCCTTGATGATCGCCTCGGCCATGTTGCCGCCGCCAATGAATCCGATAGTCTTTCCGTCAAGCATGGATTTCTCCTTTGTACGGTGAATCGTGAATGGTTTGTATTCGATTTTACTATTCACCTTTCACTTTTCACGGCCTGTTATTGCGCTCCGCCACTTTTGGTGATCATCATCACCCCGACGCAGACCAGTACGGTGCCGGCCCAACGCAGGGGCGTCACGGTTTCATGCAGGAAATACTGGGAAAGGAACGCCACCAGCACATAGTTGAGGGCCTGCATGGGGAGTGCCACCGACAAATCCTCCCAGGAAAGGACCGCCAACCAGAGGAAGAAAAAAATGGCCAGCATGACGGTGCCCATCATGAGCTTGGGGGTGGTCAGCGCCCTGAACGCGGTATCCATGATACCCCGCAGGTTCATGGCCGATATGTCCCCCATCTCCTTCATCCCCTTGGCCAGCAGGATATCGCCCACGGTTCCGGCGCTTACCGCCATGAACATGATAATCACGGTCTTAAACATACGGTTTCCTGTCTCCCCGATAATTGGTCAATTCAATTTCTAAAGCAGCAAGTTTCTGTCTGACCCGCTGGCTGGTGATGGCTGCCAGTTCGTCTTCATGGTGGTAATCCGGCATACGTCGGGTGATCTCGCTGTCCGGCAGGATGCCGGGATGGAAGTATATCTCCGTCAGCCCCTCGTTCAGTCCGTTCAGGATGTTGAGGAGGTACTCCTCGCTCATCCGTCCGGAGTTGAGCACCCCTTTGACCTCTCCCGCATGGCGGATACCCAGCCGTTTCAGCGCCGGCAGGGCCTGGGAGGAGAGTGCCCCGAAAATGACCCGCTCCAAGGCCTTTCCTGCGATGCGCTCACGGTTGAAGGTCAGGTTGTGCATGAGGCGCTCCCGCGAGAGGCGGAGGCTGGTGATACCGTAGCGGGGCATCAACTCCCGGAGGAACGCGAATACCGTGGGGTGCAGGTGGATATTGAGGTGGCCGTCGATATGGGTCACGGGGATACCGGCGTCCTTCACCCGCCCGATCTGGGCCTCAATCTCCCGTCGCAACTGTTTGTACAGCCCCTTGTCGAAGAAATAGCGCATGCCGGCGGCCACGGGGTTGTCCCTGAAGGCGCCCGCCTCATCCACCAAGCCGGGGATTTCATTCGGCGGCAGCACGGCCGAGCCCTGAACCAGGGTCAGGTGCAGGCCCACCTGCAGGCCGGGGTTGCGGCGGGCGATCCCCACCGCTTCGTCGAACGCCGCCGCCCCGGGCATGATCGAGGCACAGGTCAGGATGCCGTCGCGCCAGGCCTTCTCCACGGCGGCGTTGACGCCGGGGGAGAGGCCGAAGTCGTCGGAGGTGATGATGAGCTGTTTCATGCCGGTGTGGTCTGCTTCAGGACGCCGTCTGTTTGCGCTTGCGCATGTAGTCAAGGTACTGTTTGCCTTCCTTGAGCAGCTTTCTGCGTTCCTCGCCGTTGACGATCATCTTGCCGATGCTGCGCAGGATGTATTTCGGCCGGAAGTAGAACTTGTTGTAGAACTCTTCCACCGCCTTGAAGATCTCGGCGTTGGAGAGGTGGGGGTAGTTGATGACGCACATCTGGTGCCCGGTGTCGTCGATGTAGGCGTCCGAGGCGATCCAGCCTTCCCGCTTGCACTGTTCGAAGAACTCGGTGCCGGGGTAGGGGGAGGCCAGAGAAACCTGGATCGATTCCAGGTCCAGCATCTTGGCGTAGGCGATGGTTTCCTGAATGGTCTCCTTCGTTTCGCCCGGCAGCCCCATAATAAAGGCGCCATGGATGGTGATCCCCAGTTTTTTGCAATCCTTGACGAACTGGATGGCCTGCTCCTTGGTGACCCCCTTCTTGATATTCTTGAGGATCTGGGCGTTGCCGCTCTCGAAACCGACGATGACGTGATGCAGGCCGGCGTCGCGCATGACCTTGAGGGTCTCGTAGTCGCAGTTGGCGCGGGCATTGATCACCCATGAGACGCCCAGGGGCTTGATCAGTTCGGCTACGGCGCGGGCGTGTTTCTTGTCCGCCGAGAAGGTGTCGTCGTCAAAGGAGATGTCCCGAACCTCGGGGAGGTTCTCCTTGATCCATTTGACCTCCTCAAAGACGCTCTGGGGGGAGCGGGTGCGCATCTTCTGGCCGGAATAGGTCTGGGGCCAGAGGCAGAAGGTACATTTGGCCGGGCAGCCCCGGCTGGTGTAGATCGCCACGTACGGGCTCTTGAAGTGTGGAATGACGTATTCCTTGATCGGCAGGTCGCGCTTGTAGATCGGCGCCACGAACGGCAGCGCGTCCAGATCGGTCAGAATCGGCCGGTCCGGGGTATTCACCGCCGTGCCGTCGCGCAGGAAGCTGATCCCCTCCACGCTCTCCCACTCCCGCCCCTCGCACAGCTCCTTGACGGCGTAATCGAACTCGCCGCGGCAGACGATGTCAATGACGCCTGCGCCGGCCTTGAGGGATTCCTCCGGCAAGATGGTGACGTGCGGGCCGGTCAGGACCGTGACGGTTGCCGGCTTCTGGGCTTTGATACGGCGTGCGGTCTCGATATCGATCTTCAGGGTCGGCGTGGAGGTGTACATCACCACCAGGTCGTAATCCTTGGCAATAGCCAGGCACTCCTCGATGGAGAGGCGCTGCACCGGTGCGTCGACGACGCGGCTCCCCTCGATCATCCCGGCCGGATAACAGAGCCAGGTGGGGTACCAGAATGAGGTCACCTCGCGTGATGCCTGGTAGCGGGCGCCGGCGCCGCCGTCAAAGTCCTCGAAGGTAGGGGGATTTAAAAAGAGTGGTTTCATTTCAACTCCTTACAGCTATTGTAAAAGTATAAACTTACAGATATTCGCCGATTAAGTCAAGGCATACCATTGTCGTAGCGGCAAAACGGAAGAGGGGCGGCCGCTTTGACCACCCCTCTTCCGGAAACCGAACGGGTGTTGCCCGCTATTTTTTCGGCTGTTCGGCGTCGGCGGCAAACGAAAGGCCGAAGGCCAAGAGCAACGAAACAACGGTCATGGCTGTTTTGAATAGGGCCTTCTTTCATGGGATACTCCAAAAGTGGTCACATTGACTCCTTCTAACGGTTCCGTTCAGGCCTGTCAACCGGGCTCGCCGGCCAGGAACGCCCGGATCAGGTTAGAAGTCCTTTCGGGTCGCTCCTCGTGGGGATTATGGCCGCAGTCGGCGATGATGGTGAGCCGGGAACCGGCTATCTCCTGATGCAGTTTGTGCCCCTGCCACGGTTTGACGACCCGGTCGTGCTCTCCCCACAGGATCTGGACCGGAATGGCGAGGCCGGCATATCGGCAGGTCATCTGTTCCGCATCATCCGGTATCATCTGCCGTACGGTTTCCGCCAGGGCATGAGCCGCCACCAGTCCTCCATACCCGGCGGCGTAGCGTTCGACGAGCCGTTCCGTAATCCGTTCGTGCCGGTAAAAGACCGATTCAAGCCCCTTGCGGGCGAGCCGGCGGGGGGACAGGAATGCCATGAACAGCGGGCCGAGAAACGGGATGCGCAGGATACGCATGAAACGGGGAAACGCCTGGGGGAAACCGGGAGAATCGATCAGGACCAGGCGGGAGATCTGCGGGCAGTCCAAGGCTGCGGACATCCCCACCAACCCGCCGAAGGAGTGGCCTACCACACTCACACTGTTCAAGGCGCGGGAACGGATATATGCACAGACGATACGGGCGTTGTGCCGGGTCGAATAATCGCCCCGGCACTGTTTCAACGATCCGCCGTGCCCCTTGAGGTCCAACAGGTGGAGGGTGTACTCGTCGGCCGGGAAAAACGGCGCGAGGTCGTCCCAGGTATGCAGCGAAGCGGCGAAGCCGTGCAGGAACAGGATGTGGCGACGGCCGCTTCCGACCACACGGTAATGGATGCCGTCGCCGGAGAAAGGGTGGAAATATCCCTCCCCGGCCTCTAGTGTCTGGTCAGCCATGTCCCCAGATTGGCCGCCAGTTTCCGGTTGTTGTCATCCAGAAAACGGTTCTGGAAGATGGCGTCGTCCCCGAAGACCGTAAACTCGCCTTTTCCCTGGGACCCCATGACAATGACCGCGAAGGCGCCCACGGCGTCCCCCTTGGACAGGACCTTGTCGCCGTTCAGGTCAACCCAGGCCTCGGGCGAGGTGCGGGCGATGGCGCTGGATGACGTGCCGGGCCTGATGGCCCAGACGCCATAGGCCGAGAAGCTGCTGACACCCGAGAAGAGGGGATTGGGGGAAAGGTCGGTGACGCGGAAGTTCAAGTCGCTGTCGATGACGTTTTGGCGCTCATGCAGGACCGAGTTGGAAAAATCGATTCCCAGCCGGGCCAGCAGATTGCCCAGGGGAGGGGCTATGTGCAGCATGACGGCCAATCTCCCCCCGTTCTGCACAAAACGGGCAACCGCCTCGACCTCCTCCGGCTGGAGCGGTTTGAAGGCGCCGGATATGACCAGTCCGGCTGCGCCCTTGAGGCTCTCGTCGCTCAGGGGGGCTGTGGTCGTCGTGATGGTGGCCCCGGAGGCCCGCAGGGTGTCAGCCAGCTTTGAGAGTTGGAGTTCCCCCGGGTCGCCGGTCGTAAATCGCTGACCGTGCCCCTGGTCGAAAATGACGGTCGGGGGCACCACTGCGGCAAACGATGGTAAAGCGGTCAGAATCAGTGCGAATATGAGGCTAAGTGTGAGTGTTGTTTTGTTCATTCAGGGAATTCCTCCTATGAAACAAGACTTTGTAGGTCTTTTATAGGTCCTGGCCAATATTTTTGCAAGAATTTCTTTTCCTGACTCTGCCGGGTGTGGTAAGTGACATAGGAACGCATTGCTTTCGTTCGATCAGGTGACAAATCACATGAAAAGGAGATTATGGATGGACGCCAAGAAACCCGAGATCACCTTCAAGTATATCTTTAACTACGGATACAACCCAACCTATGTCAATGGTGCCCAGGGGGGCTTCTCGCCCCGCGGCGAAATGGTGATACACTTTTATCTGGAGCGTCAGCCCCTACCCGAGTCGATCAGCCACGAGATTACCCCCGAAGGCGCCATCGGCCGGGAAGTCGCCGTTGAGCCCGAGGGGCTGAGCAGCAGCATGGTGCGTTTCATCGATACCGGTGTGACGATGAGCTATGAAAACGCCCGCGTCTTCCACGCCTGGCTGGGGGACAAGCTGAAAGAGATGGAGGAACTGCATAAGCTGCGCAACGCGTTTGAGAGCACTCCCACCGGCGGACAGGCTTAGTGTGTCCTGATGCGGCGAGCCGAACGCACGGAAGACAGGAGACGAAAGTGGGAGCGGGCAATGAATAAACCGGCGAGTGTCGTTTTCCTGATGGTGATGCTGGCGCTCTGCGCAGGGCTGGTGGTGATGCCTCGCTCTGTATCGGCTTTTCCGATGCCGGAGCGTTTGGAGTTCGAGATTTCCTACACCGGCATCCCGGCTGGCCGGGCGGTGCAGGAGGTAACCCTCGAAGGCAACGAGGTGCATATCGTATCCACCGCCAAATCCGCCGACTGGCTGAGGGTCTTTTTCCCGGTGGAAGACCGGATAGAATCGGTGCTGATTTCTGGTTCGCCGCCCCTCTATATCGGGGTCCCCCGGTTGTATCGCGAACGTATCCGCGAGGGGTGGACCCGCTTCCAGAAGGATGCGGTCTTCGACCGCCGGAAGCTTGAGGTCCGCACCAAGGACCTGTTGAAGAACAGTGAAACAACCAAGAGCATCACGAGGCGGACCTACGACACCCTGTCCAGCTTTTTCTATTTTCGTTCCATCCCGCTCCAGGTGGGCACGTCCTACTATATCGATATATTCGATTGCAAAAAGCTTTGGAACACTGAAGTGCGGGTTCTGCGTCGGGAAGTGATCGAGACCCCCCTGGGGAGGTTCAAGACGGTGGTGATCAAGCCGCTGCTCAAGTCGGAGGGAATCTTTGCCCGCACCGGCGACATGTACATCTGGCTGACGGACGATGACCGTCGCATACCGGTACTGATGAAATCCAAGGTCAAGATCGGCAGCATCACCGCCACCCTGGTGGGCGGAAACTACTGGCCAAACAAGAAGTAGTTATGGATAAGGTGGCTTTTATTGGTTTTGCCGATTTCAATATGAGGAAACATTTTCCACAAGGAGCAGCAATCATGGGCATATTCGGAGGTACGAACAAACGGGAGATTGAAGCAAAGGACGCGGAAATCTCCAAACTGGAGCAGATGATGGACAATGTGGACAACATCGTCATGCTCTGCGATACGACGACCGATAACAAGATCTTCTATATGAACAGGAGGGCAAAGGAATTGCTCAGCCGGCACCGCAGCGAACTCAACGCCGGGTTGGGCGGGGCCGATGCGGGCAATGCCTTCGGCAATTCCATCCATCAGTACCACAAGGACCCGTCCCGTATCCGCCGCTTGTTCGGCAATCCCCGGACGGATTTGCCCCACACCGCCGAGATACCCATCGGCAGCGTCACCCTGCGGACGACGGCCTACCCTGTTTGGGATAGCCAGGATTCCTCCAAGGTCTTGTGCTATATGGCCTGCTGGAGCGACATCACGGCCGAGAAGGCGGTGGTGGAACATCAGCGCAGGGAGATCGAGCGCAAGAACTACCTGGAGTCCAGGGTCGAGCAGATCGCCACGGCTATGGAAGAGATGAGCATGACCGTCAACGAGGTGGCCCGCAACACGACCAATGCCTCGGATTCGGCCGCCAACGTCGCCGCAAATGCCTACGATGGGCAGAAGATCGTCAACCAGGCTGTCAGGGAGATGCAGAAGGTAGCCGAGATCGTCCGCAGTTCGGCCGCCATCGTCGGCGACCTGGGGGCGAAATCGGAAAAGATCAGCGAGTTTGTCACGGTGATCAATGAAATAGCCGAGCAGACCAATCTGCTGGCCCTCAACGCAGCCATCGAAGCGGCCCGCGCCGGTGAACAAGGCCGCGGGTTCGCCGTCGTCGCCGACGAGGTCCGCCGCCTGGCGGATCGCACCATGGCATCGACCAAGAAGATCGGCGCCATGGTCGCGGAGATTCAGACCGGAGCCGCCGAGGCGGTGGAGTCCATCGAAAAGGGGAAGAACGAGGCGGAAGGGAGTGAGCGTCTTTCCAAGCACGTGGAGGAATCCTTGAATGGGATCGTCATTTCCATCGATCAGATCAAGGACGTGATCTCCCAGATTGCCACCGCATCCGAGGAACAGGCTGCCACGGCAACGGTCATTGCCGGCAATCTCGAAGAAATTTCCCACGGGGGGTGATGCCGTCCCCCGGCACCCCGG
Organism: Oryzomonas rubra; assembly: GCF_008369015.1. Classification (NCBI taxonomy): domain Bacteria; kingdom Pseudomonadati; phylum Thermodesulfobacteriota; class Desulfuromonadia; order Geobacterales; family Geobacteraceae; genus Oryzomonas; species Oryzomonas rubra. Next base: position 266,083 of record NZ_SRSD01000003.1, on the reverse strand, counting down.
CGCATCGCGGCCGCTCGGCAGAACAGAGCGCCGTTGTCGTGTTGGTTGGGAAGTGATCGCTAATATGGAAGAAGCACGAAGACGACGTACCTGATATACGAGATAAATACACGTATACAAGGGAAGGTCCGAAGGCCGCTTCTTTTGTTTATGAACTCCTCGGATAATCCCGGGGAGTTTCTGTTTCAGCGGTACTGTCAGGGGAAGGGTGCTGCGCGTATGGCACGGGAGGGATGGCCCGTTTGCGTCCTTGGAGAGGCCATCGAGATAATGCTTGTTTTTTTATTCTGTTACTAATATAGTAACAATATGTCGAACAACACGCAATTCTCCATAGCGGTGCATATCATGACCGGGCTTGGCTACAAGGATGGGGCGGACATGACCTCCAGCAGCCTGGCGAGGAGCGTTAATACGTGCCCCAGTTTTGTTCGGCGAGTTCTGTCTAAATTATCCAAGGCGGGGTTGGTTCATACGACCACCGGCAAGGCGGGGACTTGTACGCTGGCCAAAAAAGCGAGTGAGATATCGTTGTTTGATATTTACGAGGCGGTGGATGCGCCGAAGGCCTTTTCAATCCATGGCTATGACGTCCAAAAACCATGTCCCGTGAGTTGCAATATCAAGGCTGCCCTGGAGAGGGTCTTGGAAAAGACGCAACTGTCGGTTGAGGATAGTTTGAAGAGTATTACGCTTGAAGAGGTCGTTTCAGATGTTAAGAGTGTGTGATGCTTTTTGGCATAAATTGTAACGTTAAAGGTAACAATTTTGGAAAATTCACTATGCCTTGGTGTGTCGCAACGAGCCTTCCCCTCTTCGCGGTGGCCAGTGGTCACCGGTGGAGGTAAGCTGGGAATTAAGCCTGCAGGCTTGATTCCAAATCCGAGAGAAAGGAGGAACAGCCATGTTTACCGAACGTTTCAGGATTCGCCCCGTATCGCATTGTAAAGAAGGTTGCATACGCTAGCCTGCCGCTCTCCGCGGCAGGCGCTTTCCGATCCCCCTGCCGTTCCTGCGGCAGGGGGATCTTTCGTTCGGCAACGGGCACCACGTTTCAGTTGGAGGGTGTCTCTGATGAGTGCTCTCCTCGTGACCGCTACTTCACAATCGGTCTGCCCAACTCCTTGGCCGCGTTCTCCACGGTCCCCAGATTGATGATGTCCTCATAGCCCGCCTTTTTCAGCACATCGAAGGCAAGGGCGGTTCTTCGACCGGTGCGGCAATAGAGATAGATTCTGGTCCTTTTATCCCCTGTCACCGTACCGATATCTTTCCCGATCCGCTCATGGGGGATCAGCCGCGCCCCTTCCACATGCCCCGTATTCCATTCCGCTTCGGTCCTGACGTCGATAACCACGGATTCCTTGCCGGCACCAAAGGCTGTTGCGACGTAAAACGCCAGCACGAACGCCAGGTACAGAAACATGGTTTTTGCCATTTTCATTGTACTATTCACCTCCTGAATCTGTTCTGATAGTCGTTTGCACCCTGTAAACCACTGTAGCCACAAAAGACCGAATAATTCAATAGGCTCAGGAAAACGTTAAACAGGGCTCTATCCAGACGGCAAATGGAGTATACTCTAACCATGAATGAATGTCGGTGAGGAGTTCAGCCATGACAATCGAAATGAGAAAAGCGCGGGCAAAGATACTGAAACGGATATTGAATGCCCTGACGGTAGAGATCAGTGAACTCAAGGCGCGGGGAGAATCTGACACCGAAGAGCTTGATCTCGCTCGGAACGCGATCACGAAATTCTGCGACAAGCTGTGGCCCCTGACCTTGGATACCGTCAAGATCAGGCACGCCCACTACGGCGCCAGGGGGCATCACCACCATGGGCACCCCATGATGCGCGCGGCGTGATTGGGTGGCCATGGTGACAGAAGGTGAACTGCGTCTGGTAATCTGCGGAGGCGGATCTTGAGCGTCTGGGCCGCCAAGTCGGTGAGAATAGTGCCGGTGACGCTGCTCATGGCCGAGAATTGTGCGCTGGGCTTCCCTAGGCCGATAAAACTTCCATCGGATCACCGGGCATCCGACTTTTCCTCTCCTCTCCCCGAATAGATGGCCGTCTATTCTCCATACTCCCTGAACGTATCCGCAAAATCAATGACGCACATGCCTCCAAAACCCGGATGAGGGCCGCAGGCGACCCCGGCGGTCCTGAAAACCGCGCTGAAGGTGTTCTTGCGATGCCCCCGGTCCGGTACCCCGTCGTCGATGATCAATTGCATGACCATGTTCCGGGCCTCTGTGGGGCCATAGCCGATATTCTCGGCGATCTGCCGGTTCCATTTCCCGTGCCGGTCGATCCGCTCTCGCATGCCGTGACTCTCCAAGCCGGTGTGGCCCGTGGCGCCGGAGCGTCCCTGCTCCTCCGCCAGTTCGGTCGCTGCCGCTGCCAACCCGTCCGACCAGGTAAGGGGCGGCTGGGGCTTCTGGCGGGAGAGGTACCGGATGGCCTCATCCACGGCCTTAACCCCTTCACGGGTCTGCATGCGCGTGTCGCTGCCCGGCAGCAGGAAATAGGTGCCCCGGAACCGGTTGCGGAATTCCCGCAGAAAGGTGGCATAGGTGCGCGGTGCGGTGCGGGCCAGGTTGATCTCTCCCAGGACCTGCACGGCCAGGTTGTGATCCAGGGCAGCGGCAGGTGGGGCCAGCGCCAGAAGCAGAAAGATGGCAGAACAAAGAAGTCTCATGTTTCGAAACCGCCGGTAAATATCATAGTGCTTTGGCTCAAATTATACTTCATCAAAAGAAAATAAACCCAAAAAACAAAAGATTATAGAGAACGGGTCTTCATGCCGTTGTGTCCCCTTATTCGGAAAATGTAGCAGTTATAGCTGCGTAGGCTTGGGAACAAGATGCTGATTTAATTTACATAAACGACAAAAGTTGCAGACGTCTGCAGGATGTTTTAATTACCGTGTGGCGAGCGTACTGATGGGTTTTGCTACGAGTGGCTATTTTCAGGGGAGGAGGTCCTTTTGCGGACCGCTGGCAGGGGGAATTCTGGCCGAGGGTAGCTCAGCAAACAGGGTCAACCTATTTGCTGAGATAGTCCCCCAGCAGATCCCGGCTGTGTTCGTCCTCGTGGCAGTGGGCGCACAGGTTTTCCCAGTTGCTGCCGTCGGCAGGGTTGTTGTTGTGGTTGCCGTCCTTGTGGTGGACGGTCAGCAGGTGCAGGTTGGACTGGTCGAATTCCCGGCCGCATTTGGCGCAGATCGGGCCGTGGATCTTCAAGGACTTTGTCCGGTAGTTGGCGCTGCCCTCCGTTTGCCGCCGCATGGCCTCTATGCGGGCCGCGGCTTCGGCGGCCGAGGGGAGTTTGACCGTGACCGGTCGTTTTGGGGGTGTCATGGTGAAATTCCTTTCTCAAAAAATGTTTCGGCAACGGCTGGGCAAAAAGCTCCAGATGCAAGGCGTGCGGCCCCTGAAGCATGAGGCGTGCCCCTTGGTACGCCGCAGACGGGCTTATTGCACGGCCGTTCACCCGTTCAGCAGCTTGACCGTGGCCCTGCCGTCGACATAGTAATCGATGATGTTCAGGCAACCGTAGTTCTGCTCAATGTTGAACATCCCGGCCAAGGGTGCGCCGATGGCGTTCAAGAGCACGATACGGTTGACCCCGCCGTGCCCCACCACCAGTATCTCCTGCCCCTTGTGGCGCTCCACGATCTCCCCGATGACCGGCATGACCCGCGCCTCAACATCCAGCAGGTTCTCGCCCCGGGGCACCCGGTAGTTGACCAGATCGTTCAGCCGCGCCTGCCATTCCATGGGCCAGCGCTGGGCGATCTCCTTCCAGGTCAGGCCTTCCCAGACGCCGATGTTCAGCTCCCGTAACTCCGGCCTCTTCACCGGTTCGATGCCGAACTGGCCGCAGATGATATCCGCGCCGATGGCGCAGCGCGACAGGTCGCTGGTGTAGCAGGCCGAGAGCGGTTTTCCGGCCAGGCGCTCCTTGAGAACATGGTACTGCTCCAGGCCGACATCGGTCAAGCCCACGTCGGTTTGGCCGTTGTAACGGGGCTGGTCGTGCCCTTCCACCTGGCCGTGGCGAATGAGGTAGATGCGGGTTGCCGGGGTCATGTCTGTATGGTTCCTTTCAAAGGTAGTCTGGGAGGATCAGGAAAACCTGATGGAGATGACCACCAGGGCCGCGATTTCGGCCAGTTCGCTGATGCAGCCCAGCACGTCGCCAGTCAGGCCGTCCAGCCGGCGCTGGAAGTAGCAGCGCAGCGCCACGGTCAACAGGATGACGGCGACGTAGGCGGAGAGGCCGGTAAGGGGCGGCAGGACAAATGCCGCTGCCAGGGTCAGGGCCAGGGCGGCAATCAGCCGCGCATTGCCGGTGCCCTGGATAAAGACCGCGCCCAGCCCCTCCTTGCGGGCATGGCGGGCGCCGGTCATGGCGAGGACCTGGGCGCAGCGGGCCAGGGCCGGAAAGAACAGCAGGGCCTGCATCTTGATGCCGGCCGGCACCGCCAGCAAGGCCTGCCATTTCAGGAGCAGGTCGAGGACGATGCCGACGACGCCGACTGCGCCGACCCGGGAATCCTTCATGACCTCCAGGAAGCGTTCCCTGCCGCCCCGGGCCGCGATGCCGTCGCAGACGTCGGCCAGGCCGTCCAGGTGCAGGGCTCCGGTCACGGCGGCCAGGGCGGTAACCAGCAGCGCGTCGGTCAGCGGCCGGGCCAGCCAGGGGGTGATCAGCCAGTTGAGCCCGGCCAGCAGGGCGCCGATGGTCAGCCCCACCAGGGGGAAGACCGCCGTGGAACGCCCCAGGTCCCGGGCCTCGCAATTCACCTTGAAAGGGAGTGGTATGATGGTCAGAAACTGGAAGGCGACAAGATAGGGTTTCATGGCGTTACTTCGACAGGAGAGGTGATGACCAGCTCCGCATAGCCGGTGGCGGCGTCGTGGCGGCGTGAGAAGCGCACGTCGGGCAGGATCGCTAGAACGATCTCTGCCGTTGTCAGGACGATGCAGCCGTCCAGCAGGTGCCCGCCCAGCACGCGGCCGATGCTGTCGGCAAAGGCGATGTGCAGGTGCGGGCCTTGGGGGGAGAGGGTGCCGGAGAGGGAAACGATCTCCAGCGGCCCCTCGATGATGGTGCCGCCGCCGTTGCCGGCCAGCCGCAGGGCTGCCCGGCTCAGGCAGCCCGCGCAGCTGAGCACGCAGGCTGCCGGCAGTTCCCGATCCAGGAGCAGGCGGGATAAGGAGTTGCGAATGTCATCCCCCGGCTGTAGCCGTAACGACAGCGATGTAATGGAACTGTACACGGTGTCTCTTTTCCTGCCGATGTGATCGTCAGATCTTATCCTGTTTCAGGTCATCTGCAAAGAGCTTTCCTGCGCCCCGGGAGGCACAGAAGTTGCCGCACATGGTGCAGGTGGCGCTGTCCTCGGGTATCCTGCTGGCGCGGATGGCCCGGGCGTCCTCGGGATAGAGGGCCAGCTGGAACTGCTTTTCCCAGTCCAGGTCGCGGCGGGCCTTGGACATCTCCTTGTCCCGTTCCCGCATCCTGTCCGGATATTTATTCATGTCTCCGATATAGGCGGCGATCTTGGCGGCCTTGACCCCCTGGCGAACGTCATCTTCGTTGGGCAGGGCCAGGTGCTCGGCCGGGGTGATGTAGCAGATCAGGTCGGCGCCGAAGCGGGCCGACTGGGCCGCGCCGATGGCCGAGGTGATGTGGTCGAAGCCGGGTGCCACGTCGGTGGTGATCGGCCCCAGCATGTAGTAGGGCGCACCGCCGCTCATGCGCTTTTGCAGTTTGATGTTCCCCTCGATTTCGTCCAGGGGGACATGCCCCGGTCCCTCCACCAGCATCTGGCACCCCATGTCGCGCCCCAGTTCGGCCAGTTCGCAGTTGATGACCAGTTCCTGGATCTGGGCCCGGTCGCTGGAGTCATGGATGGCCCCGGCCCTGAGGCCGTTCCCCAGGGAGAGTACGGTGTCGTATTTTTTCAGGATCGCCACCACCCGGTCGAACTGCTCGTAGAGCGGGTTTTCCCGATTGTTGGCCAGCATCCAGGCCACCATGGAGACCCCACCTTTGGAAACCAGGCCGCCGTAACGGTATCCCTGCTTTCTGAGGCGTTCGATGGTGGAGAGGTTGATGCCGCAGTGCACCGCCATGAAGGCCATGCCGTCGGCGCATTGCCGCTCGATCAGGTCGAAAAGCTCTTCGGGGTCGAGCCGGTTCGGGTCACCGTATTTGCGGGCCGCCTCGCAGAAGGCCTGATAAAGCGGTACGTTGCCCACAGGGAGGTCAACGCAGGCGATCACCTCGCGCCGTACCCGGTCCAGGTCGCCCCCTACGGAGAGTTCCATCAGGGTATCGGCCCCGCTTTCCAGGGCGGCACGCGCCTTGGCCACCTCGGCCTCGTAGTCGATGATGTCCGAGGAGGTGCCGATGGAGGCGTTGACCTTGGTGCGCAGGCCAAAGCCGATACCGGTTGCCTTGGGCTTGCGGCCGTGGTTCCAGGGGATGACGATCCGCCCCTCGGCCACCGTGTTGCGCACGAACTCCGCCGACAGCGCCTCGTCTGCCGCCACTGCCGCCATCTGGGGGGTGATGATGCCCTCGCGGGCTGCTTCTATCTGAGTTTTCATGGTGGAATGATCCCCTTGTCCGGTTATAGTTGTTCCGCTACCCCAGCCTGCTCGAAGGTGGCCATCTCTTTCAAGACCTTTACCCCAGCCTCGATCAGGCCCATGGCCAGGGCGGCGCCGGTGCCTTCTCCCAGGCGCATGTTCAGGTCCAGGATCGGCGTGGCGCCGATCCGTTCCAGCATGAAACGGTGGCCGATTTCCACCGACGCATGGGCGGCAAAGATATAGTCGCGCACATTAGGGTGCATTTCCGAGGCGATCAATGCCCCGGCGGTGGAGATAAAGCCGTCCACCACCACCGGGATGCCGTTGGCCGCGCATCCCAACACCAGGCCGGCAATGGCGGCGATCTCAAGTCCCCCCACCTTGGTCAGTACGTCCAGAGGGTCCTTTGGGTCGGGGCGGTTGAGGGCCAGCCCCTGTTCGATGACGCGGATCTTGTTCGCCAGGGCGGCGTCGTTGATGCCGGTGCCCCGGTGGGTCAGGTCCTTGACCGAAATGCCGGAGATGGCGGCGATGATGGCCGAGGAGGGGGTCGTATTGCCGATGCCCAATTCCCCTGTTCCCGCCATGGCCACCCCTTCCGCCTTGCACTGGTCGGCCTGGTCGATGCCGACCTTCAGGGCCGCCAGAGCCTGGTCGCGGGTCATGGCCGGTCCCTTGGCGAAGTTTTTGGTGCCGCGGGCCACCTTGCGGTCGATCAGGCCAAGGGCCCCGTTGAAGTCATAGTCCATCCCCACATCCACCAGCCGTACCTCGACCCCGGCATGGCGGGCCAGCACGTTGACTCCGGCGCCGCCGGCCAGCATGTTGAAGGCCATCTGGGGCGTGACCTCTTTCGGGAAGGCCGAAACCCCCTCGTCGGTCACGCCATGGTCGCCGGCAAAGGTGAAGATGACCTTCTTGGTGGTGTCGGGATTCATGGTGCCGCTGATGGCGGCGACACGGCGCCCGAATTCCTCCAGTCTGCCCAGGGAGCCCAGGGGTTTGGTCTTGTTGTCCAGCTTGGCCTGAGCCTGTTGCAGCAGTTCGGCGTTGACCGGCTTGATGCGTTCCAGCGTGGTCTCTACGATATTCATTGGTAATCTCCTTTTCGTGAGTTTTCTTCTCTAAATGTCTGATTTATTTCAACTTGATCGGTATTCCACTGATGGCCACATACACCTCGTCCGCCATGGCCGCCAGGAGTTGGTTGGTTTGGCCGGCGATGTCGCGGAAACGGCGCGCCAGGCGGTTTTCCGGCACGATCCCTTGGCCCACCTCGTTGGACACCACAATGACCGGGGTCCGCATCTCACGCAGGGTGGCCGTCAGGCGGCGCACATCCTCCATGATGCACGCCTCGGCGTCTTCGTCCCGCTCTTCGTAGTGAAAGAGCAGGTTGGAGAGCCACAGGGTTATGCAGTCCACTAAAACCGCCTTGCCGGTGCCGTCGCAACGGGCCAAGGCATGGGACAGATGCAGAGGCTCCTCAATGGTCTGCCAGGCATCGCCCCGGCGCTGACGGTGTCTTTTGACCCGTTCCGTCATCTCGTCGTCCAGTGCCTGGGCCGTTGCCAGATAGCAGAGCGGCGCGCCGAATTGTTGGGCCAGTTCCTCGGCGAAACGGCTCTTGCCGCTTCGCGCCCCGCCGGTAATGAAGATAGTTTTTGCCATGCGTTCCTCCAACAAAAAAGCCCCTGCCACAGTTAACACGTGGGCAGGGGCTCGAAAATACCTGGATGAATATGCTATCCGGCTCCGGCCCCTCGTTCCACGGAGGTCCCAAAAGCATCGGCATGGCAGGTTTCCTGGCTTGAGGATCATTCCTCTGCCGCGCCTTCCCAGGTTTCCCCAGTGGCGTTCTGCGGCATCGGTCCCCCCTTACAGTTGCGGGACAGCGAGGGAGTTGCACCCTCTTCCCTTTTAACCGCGCTGATCAAGAGCGCGGCACCAGACCGGTTGATAAACAGTTGCGGATTTTGTACCAGACGGCACACCAATTGTCAAAACGGAAAGTGACGGGCGGCATGCCGTCGTTACGCGTATTCCGGTAGTTGCCCGTATTTGCTGGCATATTTAATTCGCGTGGACCAGACGGTTGCCATAAAATTGAAAACGGAAAACTTGTCCCGATCGGGCGGGCGGATCGGATGATGAACCCGTTTCGGCAAATATAACGGTCTGTTGGGAAAAAAATTATCACACCCCTTGATTTTTACCCCCCTGTTGATTATATTCCCCTACGTTAGCACTCGGTCGTTGCGAGTGCTAATCTTGTCTATGATTTTACACCACCAACGGTAATAGAAAGGAGAAGGACACATGAGTTTGAGACCACTTCAGGACCGCATCCTCGTCAAGAGGGTAGAAGAAGAAACCAGGACGGCTGGGGGGCTCTTCATCCCTGAAACCGCTAAGGAAAAACCGCAGCGTGGCGAGATCGTGGCTGCCGGCAACGGCAAGAAGACCGAAGACGGCAAGGTTTTGCCGCTGGACGTGAAGGTAGGGGACAAAGTCCTGTTCGGCAAATATTCGGGCACCGAGATCAAGGTGGACGGTGAAGAGTTTTTGATTATGCGGGAAGAAGACATCCTGGCCATCGTAGAATAGAGCGACTTCGCCGAAGGTCCATCTGCGGCGTTGCGTTCGTCGCGGGACACTCAACGTACCTCCGGTACGCCTCGCGCCCCGCTCCTCGCGCGCCTTGCATCTGGAGCCTTTTGCTGTGCCGCAATAAGATCACACCATAAAAATTTCATACATGGAGGAATAAAACATGGCTGCAAAGATTATCAAGTTCGACCAGGACGGTCGTAACGCCATTCTGAAGGGTGTCAACACCCTGGCAGACGCCGTTAAGGTTACTCTCGGCCCCAAGGGTCGTAACGTCGTTATCGACAAATCCTTCGGCGCGCCGCTGATCACCAAGGACGGCGTGACGGTTGCCAAGGAAATCGAACTGGAAGACAAATTCGAAAACATGGGCGCCCAGTTGGTGAAGGAAGTCGCTTCCAAGACCTCCGATGTCGCCGGTGACGGCACCACCACCGCCACGGTTCTGGCCCAGGCCATCTACCGTCAGGGCTCCAAGCTGGTCGCTGCCGGCCACAACCCGATGGAAATCAAGCGCGGCATCGACAAGGCCGTGGAAACCATCGTGGATGAGCTGAAAAAGATCTCCAAACCGATCAAGGACCACAAGGAGATCGCCCAGGTCGGCACCATCTCCGCCAACAACGACAAGACCATCGGCGACATCATTGCCGAGGCCATGGAGAAGGTCGGCAAGGAAGGCGTCATCACCGTCGAGGAAGCCAAGGCCATGGAAACCAGCCTGGAGACCGTGGAAGGGATGCAGTTCGACCGCGGTTATCTCTCCCCCTACTTCGTTACCGATCCGGAGCGCATGGAAGCAACCCTTGAGAACGCCGTGATCCTGATCCACGACAAGAAGATCTCCAACATGAAGGACCTGCTCCCGGTTCTTGAGCAGACCGCCAAAACCGGCCGCCCGCTGCTGATCATCGCCGAGGACATCGAAGGCGAAGCGCTGGCTACCCTGGTGGTCAACAAGCTGCGCGGCGTGCTGAACGTCGCTGCCGTCAAGGCTCCCGGTTTCGGCGACCGCCGCAAGGCCATGCTGGAAGACCTGGCCATCCTGACCGGCGGCCAGGTGATCTCCGAAGAGGTCGGTTTCAGACTCGACCAGACCACCATCGAGATGCTGGGCCGCGCCAAGCGCATCACCATCGATAAGGACAACACCACCATCATCGATGGCGACGGCAAGGAAGAGGCCATCCAGGGTCGCGTCAAGATGATCCGCGCCCAGATCGAGGAAACCACCAGCGATTACGACCGCGAGAAGCTTCAGGAACGTCTGGCCAAGTTGGTGGGCGGCGTTGCCGTCATCAAGGTCGGTGCCGCTACGGAAGTCGAGATGAAAGAGAAAAAGGCCCGCGTGGAAGACGCACTGCACGCTACCCGCGCAGCCGTTGACGAGGGCATCGTCCCTGGCGGCGGCGTGGCTTACATCCGCGCTCTCAAGGTGCTGGACGGCCTCGAGCTGACAGCCGAGCAGCAGTTCGGCGTCAACGTGGTCAGGGCCTCCCTGGAAGCTCCGATCCGCCAGATCGCCGACAATGCCGGCATCGACGCCTCCATCGTGGTGGACAAGGTCAAGAACGGCAAGGATGCTTTCGGTTACGACGCCTCCTCCGACGAGTACGTTGACATGATCAAGACCGGCATCATCGACCCGACCAAGGTTTCCCGTTCGGCCCTACAGAACGCCTCTTCCATCGCCGGCCTGATGCTGACCACCGAGGCCCTCATCGCCGAGAAGCCGAAGGACGAATCCGCACTGCCTGCTATGCCGGGCGGCGGGATGGGTGGCATGGGCGGCATGGGCGGCATGTACTAAATCGGGTAACGCCGCTTTTACGCCAGCTCGGCGTTGCCTTCGTCAGTCACTCGTGCGGCGTAGCGCTGCTACGCCTCCTCGCTCTTCCTCGGCGCCTTGATCTGACGAAAAATCGACGTTCCTGCTACTGGTATGAAAAAACGCAAAAGGCCGGAGACACCATGTCTCCGGCCTTTTGCGTTTAAACTATTGCCTGGAAGGTGGTTACATCATATTATGGCGCCGCTGGCAGACTCTATTGGCTGAAAGAGGGGGAGAACATGGACCTGATCGGAAAAGCCCTGACCATGAGCCACCTGGTTGCCTATCAGGACGGCTCGGTGGTCAGCAAGACGTTGATCGACAAGACAATCGGAACGGTGACGCTGTTTTCCTTCGATGCCGGGCAGGGGCTTTCCGAACATACCGCCCCCTACGACGCCTTTGTGCAGGTGGTGGACGGCGAGGCCGAGGTGACCATCGAAGGGAGCCCCCAGACGGTAGGGGCCGGCCAGATGATCATCATGCCGGCCAACAAACCCCATGCACTCAAGGCGGTCAAGCCGTTCAAGATGCTGCTGGTGATGATCCGCGCGTAATCACATCCGCCACGCCGGTACGACGAATACGGAGGGGCTGCCGTGTGCCTCTGTCCTTGGTGCGGCCTCCGTTGTTGCGTGGCGGGAGAGAGAGAACAAAATGTCTGAAAAAACCGCTGTATTGCTGCTCCAAATGGGCGGCCCGGATTCCCTGGACGCCGTTGAACCGTTTCTCTGCAACCTGTTTTCGGACCGGGATATCATCCGTATCGGCCCGGCCTTCCTACAGCCGGTGATTGCGCGGATCATCTCCCACCGGCGCGCCAAGACGGTGGTCGAGTATTACCGGCGGATGGGGGGGAAGTCCCCCCTGCGTGAGCTGACCGAGCAGCAGGGCGCTGAGCTGGAAAAGGTTCTGGGGGAGGGGTACCGCTGCTTCGTGGCCATGCGCTACTGGAAGCCGGACACGATCGAGGCCCTGGCGGCCATCAAGCGGGAAGGCATCAGCCGGGTCGTGGCGCTGTCGCTCTACCCCCACTACTCCCGGGCCACCACCGGTTCCAGTTTCAACGAGTTGGAGCGGGTGCTGGCCCAGGCAAAGGTGCGCTTCGATCTGAGCTCTATCCGCCAGTTCTACGATCATCCCGGTTATATCGGGGCTCTGGTGGAGAAGGTCGAACAGGGGCTGGCCGGATTTGCCGACCGGAGCGCCGTGCAACTGGTTTTCTCGGCCCACGGCCTGCCCCGGTCGTTCATCGATTCCGGCGATCCCTACCTCGATCACATCCAGACCACGGTGCGGCTGGTGATGGAACATTTCGGTGGCATCCAGCACCATCTCGCCTTCCAGTCGCGGGCCGGCCCGGTCAAGTGGCTGGAGCCCTCCACCGAGAGCACGATCGGCGAACTGGCGAAGGCTGGCTGCAAGGATCTGTTGATGGTGCCGCTTTCGTTTGTCTCCGACCATATCGAGACCCTCTACGAAATCGATATCCAGTACCGGGAAGAGGCACAAAAACTGGGCATTGCGAACTTTCGGCGCAGCGAGTCCCTCAATAGCTCGCCCGCCTTTATCCAGTGTCTGGCCGATCTGGTGCGCTCTCTGGGGTAGCGGTCCGCTTTCGGATGATTTCCTGTTTGCCGAAGGATGTTGCACATAATTAGATGATAACAATTTTCAGGAGGTAGGTTTATGAAAGCATTCGTTTTAACTCTGACGGTCCTGGTGTTGGCTCTGGCCATCGGGAGTATGGCTCTCGCCGGCGACCCCATGGGCGGTATGAATGGCGGCTGCGCAAAGTGCGCCCAGAACGCCGGCCAGTCTGAGCAGTTCAGGAAATTTCAGCAGGACACCCTGGACTTGCGCCAGGAGATGATGAACAGGCGTTTCGATCTGCAGCGTGAAAACTTGAAGGGCGTCCCGGATGCCGCTAAGGTGGCGGCTTTGCAGGCCGATATCGCCGCGATCCAGGCCAGGATCAGTGCTCTGCGTGTCCAGAGCGGTCTTCCCGCGAGCGGAAAACGTGACGGCGAGTGCATCGCAATGGGTATGGGGTGCGGCAGGGCTATGAACCCAGGCTGCAACGGTAAGCCGTGCCCGAACCGGCCCTGAGGGAACTAGGTGCCGGGTATATATCTCAAGGGATCGTGCTGCGCATGCCGGCACTATCTCGCGAACAATCTTTAATCTATTATGTGAAGGAGAACCACAATGTTGAGAAAATCAGTAGTGGCCCTTATAGCTGTTTTCGTATTCACGGGTATCGCCTGTGCCGCCGGCACGGCGAAGAATCCGGTCGTCCAGATGGAGACCAGCCAGGGCACCATCAAACTGGAACTGTTTGAAAAGGAGGCGCCCATTAGCGTCAAGAATTTCCTCGGGTATGTCAACAAGGGGTTCTATAGCGGTACGATCTTTCATCGCGTCATCAACGGTTTCATGATCCAGGGGGGCGGCTTTACCACCGACTTCGTCCAGAAGCCGACCGTCAGTCCCATCAGGAACGAAGCGACCAATGGCCTGAAGAACGACCGGGGCACCATCGCCATGGCCCGCACCGGCATGCCGGACAGCGCCACTGCGCAATTCTTCATCAATGTGGTGGACAACAATATGCTGAACCGTCCCAGCCCGGACGGCTACGGCTATGCCGTCTTCGGCAAGGTCATTGAGGGGATGAATGTGGTGGATAAGATAAAGGCGGTCAGGACCGGATTCCACCACGGCATGGGGGATGTGCCCGAACAGCAGGTGGTGATCAAGTCCGTGAAGGTGCTGAAATAGGCTTTGCATCGGTACGTTGCCCAGCGTAACGCCCCGAGGGGCGAGGAGGGAACATGACGGTTCACTGGATTCGCACGATGATGGCGGCAATGGCACTGGTTTCGGTAATGGCCCATCAGCTGTGGGGCGCCGGCGGCGAAGCGGCGACGACCACCTCGACCATTGCCGAACAGACCGGCGTGGCGGTGACCATCTATAACTCCAGCCTCGGCCTGGTCAAGGACCTGCGCGTGCTGCACCTGCCCAAGGGCAGCAGCGAACTGCGTTTCATGGATGTGGCCACGGCCATCGTGCCGGCCAGCGTCCATATCCGCTCCCTCTCGGATGCGGCCAGCCTGAATGTCCTGGAACAGAACTACGAGTATGACCTGTTAAGCCCGCAGAAACTGCTGGACAAGTATGTGGGCAAGGAGGTCAAGCTCTACCAGAAAAACCCCTACAGCGAGCGGGAAGAGGTGGTGACCGCCACGCTCCTCTCCAACAACAACGGCCCGGTATTCAGGATCGGCAACGAGATCACCTACGGCCATCCGGGGCGGGTGATCTTCCCCCAGGTGCCGGACAGCCTGATCGCCAGCCCAACCCTGGTATGGCTCCTGGAGAACAGCCGTGAAAAGGCGCACACGGTGGAGGCCGCCTACCTGACCGGCGGCATCACCTGGCGCGCCGATTACGTCATGACCCTCAACGAACGGGACGACAAGGCCGATCTGGGGGGGTGGGTCACCATCGCCAACAACAGCGGGGCGACCTATCGCAATGCCGCCGTCAAGCTGGTGGCCGGGGATGTGAACCGGGTTCGCGACGAGGTGCAGCCGCGCTTGCGGGGCAAGGTTATGATGGCGGAGGCTGCCGCTCCGGCGCCCCAGTTCAGGGAGGAGGGGCTGCTGGAGTACCACATGTACACACTCCAGCGTCCCTCCACCATAAAGGACAACCAATCCAAGCAGATCAGCCTGTTTACCGTAGCCGACATACCGGTGCGCAAGGAGTTGCTCCTGTCCGGTGCCTCCTATTACTATCAGGGTGCCTACAGCGGCGATATCGCCAAGAAGCAGAAGATCGGCGTATATATCGAGCTGGAGAACCGGGAGAAGAACCGTCTGGGGATGCCGTTGCCCAAGGGAACCGTGCGTGTCTACAAAAAGGACGGCGACAAGTCGCTCCAGTTCGTGGGCGAGGATGCCATCGACCACACCCCCCGGGACGAAAAGGTGCGGATCAAGCTGGGGGATGCCTTCGACGTGGTGGCCGACAAGAAGCAGACCGACTGGAAGAAGCGCGCCAAGGACAGCTACGAGGCGGCCTACGAAATCTCCATCCGCAACCACAAGAAAGAGGCCGTCGTGGTGCGGGTGACGGAACCGGTCCCGGGCGACTGGCAGGTGCTGAACTCCACCCATGACTACGTCAAGGCCAATTCCGGGACCCTGGAGTACAAAATACCGGTACCGGCGGATGGTGAAGCGAAGCTGACCTATCGGGTGTTGATGCGCTACTAGGCGAATAGTTCGCCCCCCGGTTTTCCCAGAAAGCCGGGGGCTCCCACTCTACGGTGATCGACCGTGAACAAATTTTTCGCAACCTTCCTCGATGTTCTTTTTCCTCCGCTCTGTCACCTCTGCCGGGCGTTCATCCCCGATGCCGGCCCCTTGCACATCTGTCCGGCGTGCCGGGAACGGATGCCCGCCGTGGCCCATCCGCTCTGCCCGGTGTGCGGCATCCCCTTCCTGGGGGTGGGTGATGACCATGTGTGCGGCGCGTGCCGGCAGTCACAGCCCGATTTTACAGCCGCCAGGGCGGCGTTGCTCTATGAAGGTGAGTGCCGCGAACTGATCCATGCCTACAAATATCGCTATAAAACCCATCTGCGCCGCCCCCTTGCCCTGCTGACGGCCGCCCCTCTGCGGGATTTCGTCGCCGCATGCGCCTCGGAGCTGATCGTGCCGGTGCCGCTGCATGTCCGGCGGCTCAGGGAGCGCGGTTTCAACCAGGCCGTGTTGCTGGGCGAAATCTGGTCACGGGAATGGGGCGTCCCCTTGGAGCGCGGCGCCATGCGGCGCATCCGGTGGACCGAACCGCAGATCACCCTGACCGCGGCGCAACGACGCGACAATGTCAAAGGGGCCTTCGACGTCAGGGACGCCGGTGTCGTAAAGGGGCGGCGGGTGTTGCTGGTGGACGATGTCTACACCACCGGCAGCACCGTGAAGGAGTGTGCCCATGTGCTCAAGGCAGCCGGAGCCAGCGAGGTGGCGGTGGTGACGGTCGCCAGGGCCGTGGAAAGTTGAGCCGAAGCCTGCAGTGACGCTCATGGAAACCATCGTCGTCTTGTGTAGAATTTTGAAAGTATTTTGGTTAGTTTTGTTGACGGATGCGGTGTATTTTTGTTATAAATAGTGATACGTAACGATGTAACCTCCGGGAGGAACTAATGCGTCTGTCAACAAAAAGTCGGTACGGCCTGAGGGCTCTTTTCGACATTGCCTATAACTGTGGCAATATGCCGGCCCAGATTCAGGACATCTCCCGCCGTCAGCAGATATCACCCCGTTATCTCGAACAGATCTTCCAGAACCTCAAGCGGGCCGGGATACTGAAAAGCAAGCGCGGGCCTCAGGGGGGATACTGCCTGGCCAAAAAGCCCGAGGAGATCACGGTCCTGGATGTACTGTGCGCCACCGAACTGGACGTGCTCCTGGTGGATTGCACCGGAGCGACGCCGAAAAAACGCAACCGCAAGACCGACTGCCCCTTTGAAGGACAGTGCGTGACCCAGACGGTCTGGGAAGAGGCCACCACGTTACTCAACACCCTGTTCTCCGGCATAACCCTCCAGACACTGTGTCAGCGCGGATTGGATATGGGAATCAAGAAGGAGCAGGACCACCGCTTTATGTACTACATCTAGGGAACGCAGTTTCCGCCATGTCCCGCACACCGCGGCCATGCAGGAACCTGCGCCCGCAGACCTTATGCCAGGATAAAAACATGCCCATTGCCATCAGCACCAGTGCTATCGAACAGATCGGCGCCACGCCACTCGTGAAGCTTTCCGGATTGACGGAGGTGGGGGGTGCCGAAATCTATGCCAAGGTTGAATCCTTTAACCCTGGTGGCAGTATCAAGGACCGCATCGCCCTGGCGATGATCGAGCGGGCCGAGCAGGATGGCTGCCTCAAGCCGGGGGCGACGATTGTCGAGCCGACCAGCGGCAATACCGGCATTGGTCTGGCACTGGTCTGTGCGGTGAAGGGGTACCGGTTGGTGCTGACCATGCCCGAGTCCATGAGCATGGAACGCCGCCGCCTCTTAACGGCTTACCGGGCCGAGCTGGTGCTGACGCCTGCTTCGCAGGGCATGAAGGGGGCGGTGCAAAAGGCCGAAGAACTGGCTGCCGAAAAACACTGGCTGTTGCCGCAGCAGTTCAGCAATCCCGCCAACCCGGAGGCCCATCGCCGCACGACGGGCCCCGAGATCGTTGCGGCGATGAACGGGCTGAGCATCGACGGCTTTGTGGCCGGGGTCGGCACCGGTGGAACCATCACCGGGGTCGGTGAGGTGCTCCGCCAACACAACCCGGCTGTCCACATTGCTGCCGTCGAGCCGGCCGGCTCGCCCGTCCTTTCCGGCGGCCTGGCGGGACCCCACAAGATTCAGGGGATCGGTGCCGGTTTTATCCCTGACGTACTCAATACCTCGATTTATCAGGAGGTGATCGCCGTGCCCGATGCGGAAGCCTACAGCGCTGCCCGCACCCTGGCGGCCAAGCAGGGGCTCCTGTGCGGGATATCGAGCGGCGCGGCCCTGGTGGGTGCACTGCGGGTGGCGAAAAAGCTGGGGGCCGGCAAGAACGTGGTCGTGATCCTGCCGGATACGGGAGAGCGGTACCTCTCCATGGAAGTCTTCGATTAACCGGTTGTCGAAAATCCCCTGCGGGACCGGTCAGCCGAAGCTGAGCAGCTCCGGCGGCAGTTCCGCCGGCTGGCCCTGGAGCAAACAGGTCAGCAGCCGCCGGATCCTTTCCGGAGCTGGCGGGCAGCCGGGCAGGAACGCATCCACCCCGATGACCTGATGCAGCGGCACCGCACGGGGCAGGAGGTGCGCCACGCCATGTTCCGGTGGCGCCTCACCATAGACCCGTCCCAGAGTAGCGGCAAGACCGGACGGGTTGCGCAGGGCGCTCACATTGCCGTTCACGGCGCAATCTCCCAGGCTTACCACACAGGCGCTCCGCCTTCTGATGATCCCCGCCATCTCCCGATTGTCCTCATTCGCCACCGCCCCCTCCACCAGGACGATATCCACCCCGCGGGGATACTCCTTGATATCCGCCAGGGGGGAATAGACCAGATCGCACTGTTCCAGCATCCCCAGCAGGTCGCCGTGCAGGTTGAGCAGGCTCATGTGACAGCCTGAACAGCCGGAGAGCCAGACGGTGGCAAGCCTGGGGCGCGTCATTTCCGGTTCCTCCGCCACTCGGACAACCCCTCCAAGTCTATGGTCGCCTTTTTTGTCGGCGCGTCCTTTTCGAAGAGCGCTCCGGTGGGGCACGCTTGCACGCATTTGCCGCACCCGGTGCAGGTGATGCTGGTTCCCCACGGTTGCGCCAAATCGCAGATGATCCGGCTGGCCGCCCCCCGTCCGTCAACATCCCAGGTATGGGCTCCCTCGATCTCGTCGCAGACCCGGACGCAGCGGCGGCAGAGGATGCACCGGTTGTGGTCGATCCCGAAACGCTCGTGGCTGATATCCACCCCGGCCAGGGGCGAGATAAAGGCAAAACGCACATGGTCGATGCCGAGGCGCGCCGCCAGGTCTTGCAATTGGCAGTGCCGGTTCATCACACACACCGCGCAGCTATGGTTGCGTTCCGCCAACAGCAGTTCCACGATCATGCGCCGCGCCGCTGTCAGGCGTTCCGTGTCGGTCGTCACCACCATGCCCTGCTCGGCGCTCGTGGCGCAGGCCGGGACCGGGCGGGGATACCCTGCCACCTCAACCAGGCAGACCCTGCACGCACCGGCGGGAATCAGTCCCCTCAGATTGCAGAGGGTCGGGATGTCACTACCCGAGCGGCGCGCTGCCGACAGGATGCTCTCACCCCGCCGGGCGCTTACGCTGCGATTGTTTATGGTAAGGGTCAGTCGCGGCATGGGGTTCCCTCCATGGCACAGACACCGGCTGGGCAGCGCCGGTCGCGGACGTGGTTTTCGTACTCCTCCCGGAACCAGCGCAGGGTACTGAGTACCGGCGTGGGGGCCGCCATGCCAAGACCGCACAGGCTGGTTTCCCGCATAAACCGGCAGAGTAGCTCCAGTTGAGAAATATCGTCCGAGGTCGCCTCGCCGGCGGCTATCCGGTCGAGCAGGCGTGCCGCCTGCTGTGTGCCTGTCCGGCAGGGAGCGCATTTACCGCAGCTTTCTTCCTGACAGAAATGCATGAAAAAACGGGCCACATCCGTCATGCAGCGCTGGTCGTTCATCACGATCAGACCACCGGAGCCCATGATGGTGCCCAGCCCCTTGAGCGACTCGTAGTCCACCGGCACATCCATATGGCTGGCCGGGATGCAGCCGCCGCTGGCGCCGCCGGTCTGGGCCGCCTTGAAACTGCCGCCGCTGACGCCGCCGGCCATGGCCAGCAACTCCCGCAGCGGCGTCCCGAGCGGTACCTCCAGCACCCCTTCGGTGGCCACGTCGCCGGAGATGGAAAAGACCTTGGTGCCGCTGTTACCCGGTGTCCCGATGGCCCTGAACCAGGCCGCGCCGTTGCGGATGATCGGGGCGACACAGCCGAAGGTCTCCACGTTGTTGATCAGGGTCGAGCAGCCCCACAGGCCGCGCTGGGCCGGGTAGGGGGGGCGGATGACCGGCTGACCGCGCCGCCCCATGACGGAAGCCATCAAGGCCGTCTCTTCGCCGCAGACGAAGGCTCCCGCCCCGATGCGCAGGCGGATGCGGAAAGAAAAGCCGCTCCCCAGGATGTTGCGCCCAAGCAGGCCGGCCTTGCCGGCAGCGGCGATCGCCGCCCCCAGGCGTTGGGCCGCCAGGGGATATTCTCCCCGCACGAAGATGAAGCCGTCGCGGGCCCCCACGGCATATCCGGCGATGACTATGCCTTCCAGCAGCCGGTGCGGGTCGGACTCCATCAGGGTACGGTCCATGAAGGCGCCCGGGTCGCCCTCGTCGCCGTTGGCTACCACATATTTCCGCCTGCCACTGGCCGCTCGTACCAATTCCCATTTCGTGCCGGTGGGGTAGCCGCCCCCACCCCGGCCGCGCAGGCCGCTGGCGCCGATCTCGCAACAGATCTGCTCCGGCGTCATCTTCCCGATGGCGTGTGCCAGGGCGCGGTAGCCGCCGGCGGCCCGGGCGCTGTTCAGGTCGCAGGGATCGATCCTGCCGCACTGCCCCAGGACGACCCGTGTCTGTAGGGCGATGAAGGGAAAGTCGGGCGCCAGGCGGCCCTGCTCGGGGGCAGCGCCGGCCAGGTACGCCGCAACCGTCGTGCAGGCGGCCTGGGGCGTCATGCGTTCGTAATAGGCCGCCGGATAGCCGTCCCGCTCGATCCTGATCATGGGGCCGCGGCTGCACGGTCCCATGCAGCCGGTGCCGATGACGGCAATGGTTTTTTCGCCCCAGGCTTCGCGAAGCGCCCGCAGCACCCCTTCCGCACCGGAGGCAAGACAGGGAGAGCCGAGGCAGACAGAGATCTTCAGACCGCCGCCGTATGTCGTTGCCCCTTTGTCCTTCGGTCCGGGCGTCTTCACGGCGACGTATCCCCGCCATCCCGGCGGGTCGCCAGCCGCTCCACGACAGGTCCAAAGGATGCGTGGGGGCAGGCCTCGCCGTCGAGCATGACCAGCGGCGCTAGGCCGCAAGCGCCCAGGCAGCGCACGTTCTCCAGCGTCAGGCTGCCGTCGGGGGCGGTTGCGCCGCAGGCGATACCGAAATGCCGCTCCAATCGTTGCAAAAGCCTGGAGCCGCCTTTGAGGTGGCAGGAGGTGCCGGTACAGACCGTACAGCGGTGCCGGCCGGGCGGTTCGAGTCGAAAGGCGTGATAGAAGCCGGCCACCCCGTAGACGAGGCTGGGAGGGAGCCTGAGCCGCGCAGCTATCAGGCCCAGCACATCGCGATCCAGCCAGCCGAACTGCCGCTGGGCGGCGTGCAATATCTCGATGAGGCTGTCCGGGCGCAGGCGATGCTGCTGCATGACGCGCTCAAGGGCCCGGTGGCGGTCGTCTGCCCGGTGTGTGTCATGGACGTTCATCTTGGTTGCCTTTACGTCGAACAAAATACGCTACCGTTTCCAATACTATCACCGGCCCGGCGATACTCAATGAGCGGCACCGCAAAAAGAAAAGCCCTCTCCGGTGACGGAAAGGGCTTTGCAGCAAGCAGACAGGCTAAAAGAGGCCTTAGTTCAGGTCTAGGATCATGGCGTTCTCGTCACAGTCTGGGAACTTGACGCATTTGATGCAGTCGCCCCATACCTTTTGGGGCAACTCGGACTTGTCCACCAGACGGAAACCGAGTGTGGCGAAAAAGTCGGGTCTGTAGGTCAGGCAGAAAATACGCCTGAGGCCGATCTGGCGCGCTTCGTCGATGCAGGCCTGCACCAGTTGGCTGCCGATGCCCCTGCGGCCGACCTCCTCGGCCACCGCCACGGAGCGCACTTCGGCCAGGTCATCCCAGACGATATGCAGAGCGGCCGCTCCCAGGAGTTTGCCGTCGTCCACAACGACGTAAAAATCGCGTATCGATTCATACAGTTCCGACAGGGAGCGGGAGAGCATGTCCCCCTGGCTGGCGTACTTCATCAACAGCTTCTGGATGTCCTTGACGTCGCTAATCTGGGCCTTACGGATCATTCCTTTTCTCCTAATGTATCCCCACGTGCACCGGCACCGGTTTCAGCACCCTGACCAGTTCCGATGGCGCCATTGCTACCAGGTAACCACGTTTCCCGCCATTGATGTAGATCGTCTCCAACCCGGCGACGGTCTCTTCCAGGTATACCGGCATCTGCCTGCGCGTACCGAAGGGGGAGGTGCCCCCCACCTGATAGCCGCTGTGCTTTTGGGCGGTTTCCGGCATGCAGGGGGTGATCTGCTTGACACCGATGATGCGGGCCAACTCCTTGGTCGAAACCTGCAAATCGCCGTGCATCAGGATGATGAGCGGGTTCTTTGCTTCATCCTCCATGATCAGGGTCTTGATCACGCAGTGTTCGTCGACTCCCAACTCCCGGGCGGAAACGGCCGTGCCCCCCTTTTCCTCATAGGCGTAGAGGTGGTCGATGAACTCGACCTTTTCGGCCCGCAATTGGCGGACGGCCGGGGTTATGGGTGTCTTTTCCTTTGCCATTTTTTTAAAACCTCGTGAATCGTGAAACGTGAATCGCGTAAGCCTTTCACCCTTCACCATTCACGTTTCTCATTTTCAGCAGATCCTGGGCAGTTGCTCCCCGGCCAGCATCTCCACCGCCCGCGTGCCGCCTACGCTGGTCTCCATGCGGACTCGGCCCGGCTCTCCGTCAACAACCTCGCCGATAATGGCGGCCTGGATGCCGAGGGGGTGCTGTTTCATCGCCGCCACGACCCGTTCCGCGGCCTCGGGGGCGACAAAGGCGAGCAGCTTCCCTTCGTTGGCGACGAAGAGCGGATCGAGGCCAAGGATCGAGCAGACGCCGCGCACTGCCTGATTCACGGGGATCTGCTCCTCGTGCAGGGTGATTCCCACCTCCGACTGCTGGGCGATCTCCTTGATGGTGGTGGCGATGCCGCCGCGGGTCGGGTCGCGGAGCACGTGCAGCAGCCCCCCCGCCTCGGCGATGATTGCGGCCACCAGGCTGTTGAGGGCGGCCGAGTCGCTTCGGATGTCGGTCCCGACGTTAAGCCCCTCGCGGCCGGCCATGACGGCAATGCCATGGTCGCCCACGGTGCCGTTGATGATGATTTTGTCGCCCGGCCGGGCATTGGCGCCGTGGATGGCTATATCATGTCCCACCGAGCCGATCCCGGCGGTTGTGATGAATATTTTGTCCGCCTTGCCCCGGGGGACGACCTTGGTGTCGCCGGTCACGATCCGTACCTGGGCCTTGTCGGCGGCCTGCCGCATGTCGTCCAGCACGGTTTTCAGGTCTGCCCGGCTGAACCCCTCTTCGATGATCAGGCCGACGCTCAGATAGAGCGGCTGTGCGCCCATCATGGCCAGGTCGTTGACCGTGCCGTGGACCGCCAGGCTGCCGATGGTGCCGCCGGGGAAAAAGATCGGATCGACCACGAAGGAGTCGGTGGTGTAGGCGAGTTGGCCGGCAGGCGGGGGGAGCAGGGCCGCATCGTCTTGCCCGGAAGGGGCGATCCCGCTCAGGGCGGGGATGATCAGTTCGTCCAGAAGTTGATGGGAAAGCCGGCCGCCGCTGCCATGGCCGAGAAGGATGAGGTCGTTATTCACGGTGAGATTGGGTCTCCTGCTGAATGTTTTTGCACACGATAGCACGAAAGCCCCCTCTTGTCACGGCAGCTTTTTCTGTTCACTTTGCCGGCCGGTTCATGATAAGAGTACCAAGTTTTGAAAAATCTCGTCGCACAGCGGGAAAGCAGGCGGAGGATTATATGACTGATTATAGGTCACTGGAAAAATTGCCGGATACGGCGGGGTACAAGCCGGGGGACGTGCTGGTCCTGGTGGGGGAACTTTTCGGCCGCGGGTATGCCAACGGCCTGGTGGAGGAGGCCCGACGCATCGGCATGGACGTGATCGGCACTACCGTGGGGCGGCGCGACAGCGACGGTACTCTGCGGCCGTTGACCGCGGAGGAACTGGCGGGCGCCGAGGCGCTCTTGGGCGGGAGCATCATCAACGTCCCGCTGGAGGCTGGCTTTGACATGGAGCAGGTGGACGGGCAACTGTCGGTGGCCGAGCAACTTAAGAAGGCCAAGCCGGACGAGTGGGCTTCCATCAGTTTCAGCCCCGATTTTATCGAGAAGGCCAGGAGCGCCGGTACGGCCCGGATGCGCGCCGCGCTGGCGCAGGTGATGCACCAGCTCGCGTCACGTATTCCGTCCGGCGCCAATGTGCTCTTTGCCCATTCCATGGCCGGCGGCATACCGCGCGCGCGGGTATTCATGCCGCTCCTCAACCGGGTCTTCAAGGGAACCGGCGATAAGTTCCTCGCCTCGGAAGGCTTCTGGAACAGCGACCTGGGCCGCCTGTGCGACGCCAGTTTCAACGAGGTCACGGGCGATACCTTCCGCTATCTGATCGAGGAGTCGGCCGCTCTGCGCGGACGCCTCGGCGCAGCAGGCGGACAGGTGCGCTACGCCGCCTACGGCTATCACGGCACCGCCGTACTGGTGGGGGGCGAGTACCGCTGGCAGTCCTACACCCCCTATGTTCAGGGGTGGGCCAAGATGCGCCTCGAAGATATCGCTGCCGAGGCGACCGGGAACGGTGTCGTCGCCACGGTCTTCAATTGCCCCGAGATACAGACCAACTCCAGCGCCCTTTTTCTGGGAGTGGAAATCTCGCTGTACCCGCTGCTGTCCGCCATTCGGAATGTGGCGGGCGAACGCGCCGCCGCACCGCTTTTCGAGCGCTGCCAAGCCATGCTCAAGGAGGGGGAAACGGTCGAACATCTGTTGGAACGGGCCGACGCCTACCTGGCATCGCCGCTGTTGGCCGGGATGCTTGATTTCGCCACCTGGCCGCACCACAGCACCCGGGAGCAGATGGAGCTGATGTTGGCCAGTTCCGCCGAATTGCTGGGGATGCATGCCGACCATAAGCAGTTGATCTGTGCCGAGCTCTCCCGCATCGTTTTTCTGTCCACCGGCCGGTTGATGGTGCATGCATCCTGGAAGCCCGGGGCTGCCGCCCTCTGGTTGAGCCATGATATCATCGCGCGACTGCTGCACGATGAACTCGGAGCGGGAATTATCTGATTGCAGGACACCATGCGAGGAAAACCATGAAGAGCTTACTGAGTGCTATCGCGATCGGCACCCTTGCCGCCTCCCTGTTGCAGGGGTGCGCGTCGCCGCCGGTGAACACATCGCCCGATGAACTTTACAAGGATGGCGAACAGTCCTTTCAAAAGGGCAGGTACGAGAATGCCGTTGCAAGCTGGAAAAAGGTCAAGGAAAGTTACAAGTCGCCGGAGCTTACGGCCAAGGCGGAGATTGGCATTGCCGATGCCTATTTTCTCAACAGAGACTATATCGAGGCCGCTGCCGCCTACGAGGATTTTCGCAAGCTTCACCCCAAGCATGAGCGGGCCGACTATGCCCTTTTCCGGCAGGGGTTGAGCTATTACAAACAGATAAACCGTATCGACACGGACCAAACGCCGGTCAAGAACGCCCTGGCCATTTTGGAATCGTACCTGAAGTTGTATCCCGGCGGCGAGCATATCCAGGAGGCCCAGGAGAGGGTTCGCGACTGCAAGGACAAACAGTTGCAGTACGAGATCTATGTCGGTCGTTTCTACCTGAGGACCGAGAAATATCCGGCCGCCATCGCCCGTTTTGAAGAGGCGCTCAAGACGTTCCCCGGGCTTCAGCACAATGACGAACTGCTGTACTACCTTGGGACGGCCTATCAAGAAGCGGGACAGCGCGAGAAGAGCCGCGAGGCGTTTGACCGGCTGGTGCGCGAGTTTCCCGGCAGCACCTTTGTGGCCCGTATCCCGAAGGCAGCAGGCAAGTGATTCCAGGATTGCGACCATGACAGCACAATTCGACATGATGCTGGCTGCCGCCTGTGCGGCGGCCTACCTCCTGGGGTCGATCCCCACGGGACTCCTTCTGGGCAAGGCCTGCGGCATTGACGTGCGCCATGAGGGAAGCGGCAATATCGGTGCCACCAACCTGTACCGCACCGCGGGACGCAAGGTCGGCGTACTGACCCTGATCGGCGATTGCCTCAAGGGCCTTGCGCCGGTGCTGGCGGCACACTACTATGCCCCGGCAACGGATCTGGCGGCCTGGGTCGGTCTGGCGGCCTTCTGCGGTCACGTGTTTTCGGTGTTTCTGCGGTTCAAGGGGGGCAAGGGAGTCGCGACCGCCCTGGGGGTCTTCCTGGCGCTGTCGCCCCTGGCCGTGGCAATTGCCCTCGCGGTCTTTCTGGTCCTGGTTTTGAAATGGCGCTACGTATCCCTCGGCTCCGTAGCTGCGGCGGCGGTCATGCCGCTCGCCGTATACGTGCTCCACGGGGGACGCGCAATGCTGCTGGTGACGGGGATTGTGGCCGCAATCGTGATTGTCCGGCATCGGGCAAACATCAAGCGGCTGGTGGACGGAACGGAGAGCAAGTTCAAGGCGTAGATATGGCCTTGTGCGGTTGGACACACCTTGGCATCAGCCAAAATAGCGAGGGAGTTGTTTTCGACGACTAACCGCACGGGACACTAAGGAGCTGTTGAAAAACTCAGGTTGTTCAAAAATAGTCAGATCGCCGCACCCGCAGAGAGCCCCGCGGAGGCGTAGCAGCGCTACGCCGCACAAGGCGGCTTTCGAGGACGGCGGTGAGATGGCTGTTTTTCAACAACCTGCTATTCTTTTTCGCCGGCGTAGATGGTGGCGATACCAAAGGTCAGGGGGTGGATGTGGGTGTTGCGGAAACCTGCGTCGGCAACCATATGGGAAAATTCCTCATGGGAGGGGAATTCCAGTACCGAGTCCGGCAGGTACTTGTAGGCGTTATATTTCGAAAAGAAACCACCGATGACCGGTAGAAGACGGCGGAAGTAGAAGTAGTAAATCTGTTTGAAAAATTGGGAGCGCGGCGTAGAGAACTCCAGGATGACCACCCGCCCTCCGGGTCGCAGCACCCGCCACATCTCCGCCAGCCCCAGTCTCCTGTCCACCACGTTCCTGATCCCGAAGGCGATGGTTACCGAATCGAAGGTGTTGTCGGGAAAAGGAAGATCCTCGCACGGAGCCATCTTGAAATCGATCCGTCCGGCATAGGGAGAGGTTGCCACCTTGGCTTGACCGAATTCCACCATCTCCTGGCAGAAGTCGGCGCCGGTAATCTTTACTGAGGATGGGGTCGATCTGGCTATCTCCAGCGCCACATCGCCGGTACCGGTCGCCACGTCCAAAATCCGGGAACCCTCCCGGTACTTGATAAGCCGCACAGCCTTTTTGCGCCAGTATCGGTCGATGCCGAAGCTGAGCAGGCGGTTGAGGAAGTCGTACCGTGGGGCGATACTCCCGAACATCCCCTGAATCTTTTCACCCTTTTCAGACAGTCTGAACATAAGTTTGTACTACCTTTTCCGATAATTTACTGCTATAAATCACTATTTGCCTTGTAGCATATTTCCGGGGCATAAACCAGAAAAAACCAACGGAGTGTCGTGAGTGAAAAATGTTGTCGCCCTTGCTGGTCGTGTCGCCCTGATCATCGTCACCTGTTGTGCTCTTGTCTCCTGTCAGAATGAGCAGAAACCCGCCACGTCCTCCACGGCGGCCTCCAAGCCGGTTCCCCCGACGCCATCCAAGCGCCAGCAATTGCTGAACATGGAGGTGCGGGCGCTCTACATAACATCCTGGACCGCCGGGATCAATCGGTTCCAAACTCTGACCGATATGGTGTCCCGCTCCCACTTGAATGCGGTGGTGATCGACATAAAGGACAGCACCGGCAAGGTTGGCTACGACTCCGCGGTGCCGCTGGTGGCCCAAACGGGTGCCTACGAGAAGCGTATCCGCAATCTGGATGCCATCCTCCAACAGTGCCGCGACAAAAAGATCTATACCATTGCCCGTATCGCGGTTTTTCAGGACCCCAACCTGGCCAAGGCGCGCCCGGACCTGGCGGTGGGCGGCGGCGGCCAGAAGGTCTGGAAGGACCGCAAGGGGCTGGCCTGGGTTGACCCCGCTTCGAAGACGGTCTGGGACTATAATCTGGCCATTGCCAAGGAAGCGGCCGCCAAGGGCTTTGACGAGATCCAGTTTGATTATGTCCGTTTCCCCACCGATGGGAAGCTGAAGACCATGACCTATCCGGTTTATAAGCGCGATGTGCCGAAACATGAGATCATCCGCCGTTTTTTCCAGTATGTGGACCAGCAGATGAAGCCGGTGGACGTGATGACCTCGGCCGACATCTTCGGCCTCACGACCATGGTGGACGACGATATGAACATCGGCCAGCGTATTCAGGATGTGGCCGACTATGTGGATTTTGTCTGCCCCATGATCTACCCGTCCCATTATCCCACTGGCCACCTGGGGTTGAAGAACCCGGCCGAGCACCCCTATCGCGTCATTTACGACGCCTGCCTGCGGGGCGCGAAGCGGCTTGAAGGGAAACGGGCCAAGATGCGCCCCTGGCTGCAGGACTTCAAGCTGGGGGCTGCCTACGACAAAAAGATGATCATTGATCAGATCCAGGCCGCCCGGGACGCCAAGGTATTCGGTTTCAGCATGTGGAATGCCCGCAACGTCTATACCGACGCAGCCTATCTGGAAAAACTACCCGAGCCGAACCCGGTGCCGCCCCTCAGGGACCAGGTGCTGGAGGATATCCGCAGGCATGATGCGGCCCGGCTTGCCATGCAGAATCGCTCCACATCGATCAGGCAGGAGAAACCGTCCATCCACAAACCCCGTAGAAAAGCAAAAGGGAATTGACGTGCCCTCTTTTTTGAGAATACAGGATATCGCCGATATCCTGATCATGACCTTGCTGCTCTATCAACTCTACTCCTGGTTCCGCAGGACCCGCGCCATGCAGGTGCTGCTGGGGTTGGGGGTGGTGACGGTCATCTATTTCGTTACCCGGTTTCTCGGCCTCTATATGACCAGCTGGGTCCTGCAGGAACTGGGCACGGTGCTGATCGTCCTGATCATCGTGGTGTTTCAGGCCGAGATCCGGCAGGCGCTGTACCGCTTCAGCCTTATGCGGCATTTTTTCGGCAGCCGCCAGGAGACGCAGCAACTGAGCCGGTTCCAGGAGATCGTCGATACACTGTTCAGTCTGGCGAAGAAGAGGACCGGGGCGATTGTCGTCTTTCAGCGGAGCGAATCCCTGGTGGACCAGATGCTGAATGGCGTGAGCCTGAACTGCGAGATTACCCCGCAGATACTGGAGGCCATCTTTTACGATGGTGCGCCGCTGCATGACGGCGCCGCCCTGATCAGGGAAGGAAAAATCGCCCTGGCGTCGTGCCACCTGCCACTGTCCCAGAACCCGGAACTCCCCCAGTTTTACGGTACCCGCCACCGCGCCGCCCTCGGGCTCTCGGAACGCACCGACGCTGTCGTGGCGGTGGTTTCGGAAGAGCGGGGCGAGGTATCGCTGGCCGTGGGAGGGGAGTTGCATCGCCTTTCCTCCGCTGGCGAGTTGGTGGCGCTCCTGGAAGAGTTGATTTTGCCTGAAAAGGAAAAGCCTCGTGAGAGTTTGCGGCAGCGTTTTTTTTCCAACTTGCTGCCTAAAACGGCGGTTCTGCTTATTGTTATAGCATTTTGGGCCTTGATTACCTCCCGCCAGGGGGCGATCGCCACGGTGACGGCTCCCGTCCGGCTGCACGGCATACCGCAGGGGCTGGTGCTGCTGCGGAGTTCTCCCGAAGAGGTCGAGGTCCAGGTAAAGTCCTTTTCCAGTCTGACGCCCACGCCGGCAAAACTTGATATTGCCGCCGACATCGATTTATCAGAGGTGCGGGAGGGGGCGGCAATCGTCAGGATCAGGAACTCGGACTTCAAACTCCCTTCCGGCATGGTGGTCGGCAGCGTCAATCCCTCGTCCATACGCATCGTAACGGAGAAAAAAGTGCGTAAAACCGTGCCGGTCAGGGTCGCATTGCGTGGCAGGCTGCCGCGTGGACTGGGGGCATATCGGGTGGTCGCGTCGCCCGACACGGTCGAGGTGGAAGGTCCGTCCGGCCAGATCTCGAAGCTTGAAGCGGTGGCGACGGAAGAGGTCGATGCCAGCAAGCTTGTCAAGGGAAAGGAATATCAAAAAAACCTGCTGCCGCCGTACAAAAATGTCACTATCCTGCGGGATGAGCCATTGGTCTTAAAGCTTGTTTCCCGCCGTGCGGTTCATCAATAATGTTGTTGAAATGGCATGTGGGTTGCAAGACGGCGGGGGCGGCGATGGGCAGTAAAGGATTGACAAACGGGGTAGTTTGTTATATAAAGCCCAAACCGTCGCACTAAAACTAGAACGGAATAGGAGGGGTAATGACACATATCCGAACTCTTGCCGCGATCTGTCTCATCCTGCTTTCCTTCCCGCAACTGGTTTTGGCCTCCAAAACCCACGTCGCGCGCAGAAGTGAATCGCTTCATTCCATAGCACGCAAATATCACGTATCCGTCGAAGAACTTAAATCTGTCAACAACCTGAGCAGCACCCGCATCGAACAGGGAAGCCGCATTATCATTCCCGCCCGTGCCGAGCAGAAAACGGCAAAGGTGGCAAAGGCCGCATCATCGTACAAGGTTGTCAAGGGGGATACCCTTCCCAGGATCGCCAAGAAGACCGGCCTCAAGATGTCGGAACTGCGCCGGCTGAACGGCCTGAAAGGCAACCGGATCAAGACGGGGCAAGTTCTGGCCCTGAATGAACCCGCGTCGGCAGTCGAGGAAAAGGCCCCCGTTGCCGCCGCGTCCACCAGATCGCAACTGGTCAGCAAAGAGCTCTTGAATGAACAGGAACTCTCGTCGACCCTGGCTGAGCTGAGCGACATTGACGCCGACCGGCCGGTTGACCTTGCCAAGAATATCGAAGAGACCAATCAGGGGATCAGCGGCCTGAAAAAAACCGCGTACGGTTTCCTGGGGGCTCATTACCGTTTCGGCGGCAACAGCCGTGGCTCGCTCGATTGTTCCAGCTTTGTGCAGCAGGTGTTCCGCGAACAGAAGATCAACCTGCCTCGTACCGCGCGCGAACAGTTTAACGTCGGCAACGAGGTTGTGCGCGGCGACCTGCGCAAGGGTGATCTGGTATTCTTTCAAACCTATGCCCGCTTCCCGTCCCATGTCGGCATCTACCTAGGCAATCGCAAGATGATCCATGCTTCCTCCCGCGACCGCAGGGTGGTGATCTCCTCCATGGATACCCCCTACTATCTTTCGCGCTACCTGGGCGCACGGCGGGTCGGTTCCGTTGCCAGCAGCGGCGGGGCGATCAATTTCAACGAACTACTGCAAGGGGTTGAGGAAGAGCAGGATAACGACGCTCCGGCTAACGACACCATGGGCATTACTCTTAACCTGAATTAGTGCCGCCGCCAATCTATGGTAAATAATAAATCCGGGCCCTTTGTGCCCGGATTTTTTTGTTCGACTATGAAAATTATTTTAGCGTACATATCCGGGGAAGCCGATCGCAGCGATCCTTATATCAGTTTGCTGCCCAGTGGACTCTGTTATCTGCATGCCGTGCTGCGTGAAGCCGGCTACGATTCCCTTCTGGCCAACCTTTCCGGGTGGGCCCTCCCCGTAATCAAGGAACAGCTCTCCTCCCTGCAAGCGGACATCATCGGCATTTCCCAGTGGACCCATAACCGCCACGCCTCCCTTGAGGTGGCGCGCCTGGCACGTCAGCTGAATCCGAACAGCATCATCATCCTGGGGGGAGGGCATGCCACCTTCCGCTACCATGAAATGCTGGCCGAAAATTCGCCGGTCGATATCGTCGTGGTGGGAGAGGGCGAAGAAACGTTACGGGAGTTGACCGAGAGGATCGCGCAAGGGGGGGGCTGGCGGGATGTGCCCGGGATCGCATTTCGCGACGGAGCCCGGGTCGTCCTCACGGAGCCGCGTATGCCGCAGAGGACGCTCGACACACTTCCGTTTCCCGCCCGCTATCTGGATCACTCCATCGGCGTCGATCTGGAGCTGCAACCCGAATTTGTCCTGACCGCCCGTGGATGCCCCTCTGCGTGCAGCTTCTGCAGTTCGCCGGGATTCTGGGGACGTCGGGTACGGTTCCGCTCCCCGGCAGATATCGTTGCTGAAATCCTGTACATTCGGGATCGGTTTGGCCTGATCTACTTCTCGTTGCGGGACGATACCTTCACCGCCGATCGCACCAGGGCCATTGAATTCTGTCGTCTCATGATCGCGCGGCGGGCTGCTGTGCTCTGGAACTGCCAATCCCGCGTCACCACCCTGGACGAGGAGGTTCTGACGTGGATGAAGCGGGCCGGCTGCGAGTGTGTTCAGATCGGGATCGAATCGGGCTCGCCGCGTATCCTGGCCCAGCTCGACAAGTCGATCCATCCGTGGCAGGTGGAACAAACGGCCGCGCTTGTGAGAAAGGTCGGCATCAGTCTCTCCGTATATCTGATCTCCGATGTGCCCGGGGAGACTGAAGACGATATCCGCATGACCGTCGAACTGGTCCGGCGCATCAAGCCGGACGATGGTTATGTGTCGCCGCTGGTCTACTATCCGGGTACCCGGTTGTTCGAGCAGGCGGTCGCAAACGGCTTGGTTCGCCCCGGCATTTTTGAGGAAACCCCGGATACGGCCCTCCATGCCGCAGGTAAGCCCGGGCGGGCGGCACACCGGATCATGGGGGCGTTTACGGCCGGGACGGGAAAAGGGAACGAACGCCGCTTTCGGCAACAGAAGGCACTTTTGGGGTATTGCTCAACCACCAACGTTCTTGCGGGAGAGTGGTACCGGCAGTCGGGCTCCATCGACGCGGCAGAACGGGAGTTCAGGGAGATAACCGAGCGCGAACCGGATAACCCCTGGGGCTGGCTGCTGGTGGGTGAGCTGCATGCCGAACGGGGCGAAAAACGAAAGGCCGACGAATGTTACCGCCGGGTTTTGGCCCTGGTGCCGAACCACGGGGCGGCACTACGGGCGCTGGACACAAAAAAAGCGGGGCCATGAGGCCCCGCTTTTTTACTGATCGGTGGGAATCGTTATTTCACGATCCTGATACCCGGAATGAACATGATCTTGTCGAAGGTCTTGTTCAAGGTTTTGCTCTGGAAGTTCACCATCGGCGGAGCAATGGGAAATTCGATGGTGTCGCCGACTTTAACCTTGAACTCGGGCAGCGCCATCCAAACCTTTTCACCTTTGTCGTTGGCCGCTTCCACGTAGGTGTAGCCGCCGGAATTCATGGTCTGGGTTACCTTCCCTTTTTGGCCTGCGCCGGCGGGGATCTCCTGCGCCTTCATGCCGGCGTGGGGGTCAGCACCCGGAGTGCCAGGGTGTCCAGGAGGCATTTGGCCTTGTGCAGGCATGCCCGCGGGCTGTTGAGGAGCTTCGGTTTTGGGTTTCTCTTTGCACCCGGCAAAAGCAAGTGCAGCGATAACAAGAAGGGATAATACTATTTTTTTCACCTGCAACCTCCTGATTTTTAGTAACAACTGTTTCTATCACATTTTAATCTCATGTTCCAATAAAAAAGTTGAGAACATGCGGGCTGCACCGCCCTCTCTCCATTTTTTGCGCTATAGTTATTGAATCAGAGGTTTTTGAAGCGTTGCTTTTCTGTGCTATAGTTTGTGATATGTCGCCAATGATATCTGCAGACAAAAGGGGGGAGCCGGAATATGACGATTACACCCATCCATCGCAGTGTCGCGTGCTTCATGCTGGCGGCGCTGCTCCTTGCCCTGGCCGCGTGCGTGAGCAAGCAGGAACCGGCCGCCAAGAATACCCTGGTCGTGGGGATGGAGTTAGCCTATCCCCCCTTTGAAATGACCGATGAAAAGGGGACGCCCAAGGGCATCAGCGTCGATCTGGCCAATGAGTTGGGCAAGGCGCTCGGCAAGAAGGTCGTCATCCAGAACACCGCCTTTGATGGTCTGATCCCTGCGCTCAAGACCGGGAAAATCGACCTGATCATCTCCTCCATGACCATCACCGACGAGCGCCGGCAGTCGGTGGATTTTTCCGACCCCTACCTTTCCACCGGTCTCTGCCTGCTGGTGGGCAAAACATCGCCGATCAAATCAATCGATGACCTGGACAAACCGGGCGTCACCGTAGCCGTCAAAAAGGGGACGACCGGCCACACCTACGCAACTAGAAACCTAAAAAACGCCAAGGTTCTGGTTCTTGACAAGGAGGCCGCCGCCGTGCTCGAGGTCGTGCAAGGGAAGGCGGACGCCTTTATCTACGACCAGATGTCCACCTATACCAACTGGAAGAAGAACCGGGAGACCACCCGTGCCCTGTTGAACCCCTTCCAGCAGGAGAAGTGGGGTATCGCCCTGCGCAAAGGCGATACACAACTCAAGGAGCGGATTAACCGGTTCCTGGGGACGTTCCGTGAACAGGGCGGTTTCGAACGGCTGGGCGATAGCTGGCTGCGCGAGCAAAAGGCGACCTTCAAGGAGCTGAAATATCCATTCTTCTTTTAACCGAACCACGGTGCGACGCTACTTCTTCATGACCCCCGACAGCCACGGGGACAGGATTCCGGCCGCTGCCTCCGCAGCCAGTTGGCTGGCGGTGTTCCTGTTCCTCTCCCTGCTGTTCTGGTTTGCCTTCAGCCAGGTCAAATTTGCCTGGGGCTGGGATGCGGTCTACACCTACCGCTACAAGTTTCTGAAAGGGTGGCTGATAACGGTGGCCGTATCCTCGGCCGCCATGGCTTTAAGCCTGGTGATCGGCCTGGCCACGGCCTTGGCCCAGCGAGCTTCTTTCCTACCGTTGCGCTATCTGGCGCAGGTCTATATGGAGATCATCCGCGGCACCCCCCTCCTGGTGCAGATTCTGATCTTTTTTTACGTGGTGGCCGACGCCTTCGGGATCAATAATCGCTATCTGGTGGGGATCGTCATCCTCGCCATGTTTGCTGGGGCCTACATCTCCGAAATCATCCGGGCCGGGATCGAAAGTGTTGGCGAGACCCAGTTGGAGTCGGCGCGGGCCATCGGTTTCACTCGCGCTCAGATCTACCGCTACGTCATCTTCCCCCAGGTGACCCGCCAGGTCCTGCCCCCCATGGCCGGACAATTCGCATCACTCATCAAGGACTCATCGCTCCTTTCCATCATCTCGGTCAACGAGTTCACCCTCAACGCCCAGGAGGTGAACGCCTTCACCTTCAGCACCCTGGAGAGCTACCTGCCGCTGGCGGTGGGCTACCTGATCCTTACCCTGCCGATTTCCCTCTGGACCAAACGCCTGGAAAAGAGGTTTCGTTATGCGACTTGAGGCCAACGCTATCGTCAAATCCTATGGCGACCACGTTGCCCTGAACGGGGTGAATCTGACCATCCCCCACATCCGTACCGTAGCCATCCTGGGGCCGTCCGGCGGCGGGAAATCCACCCTGCTGCGCATACTGGCGGGCCTGGAAACCCCGGATGGTGGCGAGATCGCCCTGGACGGCGATCCGATACAATTCAACGAGGCATACCTGCTGCGGCACCGCAGGGGAATCGGGACGGTATTCCAGTCGTTCAACCTGTTTCCGCACCTGACCGCCCTGGACAACATCGCGCTCCCCCTGGAGAAGGTGCACGGCTACGAGGCCGCTGAGGCGGCAACCTATGCCCTGCAACTGCTGGCCCGGTTTCATCTGGCCGGGCATGCCCTCAAAACCCCGGCCCAGCTTTCGGGGGGGCAGAAACAGCGGGTGGCCATAGCCCGCGCCGTGGCCATAAAACCGCGCCTGCTGCTGTTCGACGAGCCGACCTCGGCCCTTGACCCGGAGATGACCGTGGAGGTGCTGGACCTGATCGCC
This sequence comes from Oryzomonas rubra, assembly GCF_008369015.1. Lineage (NCBI taxonomy): Bacteria > Pseudomonadati > Thermodesulfobacteriota > Desulfuromonadia > Geobacterales > Geobacteraceae > Oryzomonas > Oryzomonas rubra. The sequence continues at coordinate 230,569 of NZ_SRSD01000003.1, read as the reverse complement.
GAACTGCGCCAGGAGGGGCGGCCGCTCGTGCTTGTGACCCATGAGATCGGTTTTGCCCGCCAGGTGGCCGACCAGGTGGTCTTTCTCCACGAGGGGCGGGTGCTGGAGTGGGGGGACGCCCCACGGCTGTTTGAACAGCCGGCCACCCCTGAAATGCGGGGATTTCTGGACAAGGTACTGAGATACTGAAGGAGGGAAGCCATGTTCGAGTCCGCCGAATTGGGACACAAGATCAGCAAAACCGTCTGGAAGAAGGAGCTTCCCGAACTGCGCGGAGCCCTGTTGGACGCCCAGCTCGACCTGCTCCAGTCGAAGAAATTCCCGGTCATCATTCTGGTGGCCGGTGTGGACTGCGCCGGCAAGGGGGAAACGGTCAATCGCCTCAACGAATGGATGGACCCGCGCCACATCGAGACCCACGCCCTGCGCGACCTGACCGACGAAGAACAGGAACGGCCCCAAATGTATCGATACTGGCGGGTGCTGCCCCCCAGGGGGAAGATCGGCATCTTCATCGGCACCTGGTATTCAGCGCCCCTGCTGGAAAACGTCTACGGCACCATCAAGAATGCCGAACTGGACCAGCGGCTGGAGCGGATCGTTCACTTCGAACGGATGCTCTGCAACGAAGGGGCGCTGGTCCTCAAGTTCTGGCTGCACCTGTCCCGGGATGAACAGAAAAAGCGCCTGAAGAGCCTGGAGAAAGACCCCAAAACCCGCTGGCGGGTCACCGATACCGACTGGCAGCATTACAAGCTCTACGACAAATTCCGCAAGGTCTCTGAGCGGATGCTGCGCACCACCAGTACCGCCGAATCACCCTGGACCATCGTGGAGGGGAGCGATCCCAACTACCGCTACCTGACCATCGGCAAGGCCCTGCTCGCCGCCCTTCGTCAACGGCTGGATGCAGCCGAACCGCCGCAACACGACGAGCCGATTCCCCCCATCATGTCCACCATCGACAACCTGCTGATCCTCAGGACCCTGGACCTGTCGAAAAAATTGAGAAAGTCCGACTACGAGGACGAGTTGGAGAAGTACCAGGGCAGGCTCAATCTGCTGACCCGCCATGCCGGTTTCCGCAAGCTCTCCGTGGTGACGGTCTTCGAGGGGAACGACGCCGCCGGCAAGGGGGGGAGCATCCGTCGCGTCACCCAGGCCCTGGACGCCCGTCTCTATCGCATCGTCCCGGTGGCGGCCCCCACCGACGAGGAGTTGGCCCAGCCCTATATGTGGCGCTTCTGGCGCAACATCCCCCGCAAGGGGCGTTTTGCCATCTTCGACCGTTCCTGGTATGGCAGGGTGCTCGTGGAGCGGGTGGAGGGGCTGTGCGGCAGGGGTGACTGGATGCGGGCCTACGGTGAGATCAACGACTTCGAGGAACAACTCGTCCGCAATCATACGGTGGTGGTCAAGTTCTGGCTCTCCATCAGCCAGGAGGAGCAGCTCAGGCGCTTCAAGGAGCGGGAGAAGATCGGCTTCAAGCGTTTCAAGATCACCGACGAGGATTGGCGCAACCGGGAGAAGTGGGGCGAGTACGAGGTGGCGGTCTGCGACATGATCGACCGCACCAGCACCGACATTGCGCCCTGGACCCTGGTGGAGGCCAACGACAAGTACTATGCCCGCATCAAGATCCTGAAGACCCTCTGCGAGCGGATCGAGGCGGCGCTGGGGAAGGTGTGACGAACCGTTTCACAAACAGGACGCTTATTTGAATAGTACCCGCTCCCCGGCCCGCAGCAGCATGAAGAAGAATTCGGCCAGGGGACGATGGCGGAAAGAACGGTAGGGGCGGCGGATGTAGAGGGTGCGGGCGCCGGCCGCGAGGGCCGCCAGGCAGCCGGTCAGCAGGCGGTCGTCCACCATGAGGACGGCGGACAGGGGCACGTGGGCCAGTTCGCCCGCCTTGTGGAGGCCGTCGGGATAGGGTTTCTTGCGGACGCCGGAGATGAAGCGAATCCCGGGGAAATGGTCTCTGAACCAGATCCTGCGGGCCTCGGTCGGCTTGTTGGAGAGGATGAAGATTCTGTCCGCGCCGAAAACCGTGCAGCAACGGGCCAGCCATTCCCGAGCCTCGGGGAGCGGCTCGGGAAAACCGTGGGGGGCCAGGACGCCGTCGAAATCCAGGGCCAGGGCCGTGATACCCCCGGAGGCGAGATGTTCCGGATCCTGGTTTGTTATGGCTGAACAGGGCGGTGTTTCCCGCAGAATCCGGCCGAGTTCCTTCCGAAAGGTGAAGCCAAGGGTGAATCCGGCCAGGACGTGCGCAAACGGGGGCATGGGTTATGCCTTGTCCAGGTCTTTCTGAGCCCGGGAGACCAGATAGTAGAGAATCCCCAGGATCAGCAGGGTGCCGGCCAGAAATGCCTGGGTGGCCAGATCGTCGTGGCGCAGGGTGGAGATCAGGATCTCGCGGATCATGGCCACGATGATAACGCCGATGAAGACCAGGATGTTGAATTTGCCACCCTTCAGGTTCTTGATCTCGTTGTCCATCAACTCGATCATCATCCAGAGGATGAGCAACTCGCCCAAGGCGCTGAGTATGCCTTTCTCCACATCCCCGCGAAAGATATTGATGAGATCCCAGCCGAACAGCAGGGCAACCGAGATGGAAACCCCTGCCAGGGCCAGCACCAGCACCAGGTTGAGGCCGTAGGTGAAGCGTTCGGCCAATCGGATGAGGTGGGATTCCAGTTTGCGCGAGACAAAGACCTTCTTCAACTCTTCCTCGCGGTAAGAGGCGCTCATGACGTCCAGATTCATGTCGAGGATCTTTTCGGTCGCCTCGCGCAGGGCGCGTCGCTCGTCACGGTCGGGGTAGTTCTCGTCGATCAGGTTGAGCAGGAAGTGGCGGACCCGGTTCATGGCGACATTGACGAAATGGACATTCAGGCCGACCTTGACATGGGCGTGGCCGATGCGGGTCAAGTGGTTCAGGTAGTTGTTATCGTAGGCGCCGCCGAAGAGCGACATGAACCAGTTGCTGTGCATCTCAAGAAGGCGCTGGCGATTGCTGGTATTGAGGATGGCGGTGGTTTCGGGCAACCCGTAAAGATAGTTGTGGAATTCGCCGGAAAAACGCTCCTTGTGTTGGGCCGCCAGGGGCTGAAAGGCTTTGAGCAATTCCTCGTCATCGTCGGTGAAGCCGTAATGGTCTTTAAGGTCCTGCATCGAGGTCATAATGACACCCTTTGTCCGTAGTTATCTTCCGTACTTGTACGCCGCCGCGCAGGTCCCTTCGCTGGACACCATGCAGGCCCCCACCGGAGATTCCGGCGTGCAGGCCGTGGAAAAGAGCGGACAGTCGAAGGGGGACAATTTTCCCTTGAGCACCTCGCCGCAGCGGCAGGCAGGATTTTCCCGCTCTTCCCCCGGATCGATCTCCAACGCCTTCTCGGCGTCAAAGCGTGCAAGTTCGGGCTTGATGGCCAGACCGCTGCCGGGGAGCATCCCCAGGCCGCGCCATGAGGCGTCGCACGGCACGAAGACGCGCTCCATGATGGTCTGGGCCTTGGAGTTGCCTTCCCAGCTCACGGCGCGGCGGTACTGTATTTCCACCCGGCTTTCCCCGGCCAGGACCTGGGCCAGCAGCATCTCGATGCCCTGCATGACGTCGGCCGGTTCGAAGCCGGTCACCACGCAGGGAATGTGGTATTTCTCCGCCAGCGGCTTGTAGGCGTTGGCGCCGATGACCGTGCTGACGTGGGCGGGGCAGAGGTAACCGGAAAGGGCCAGGTCCGGATCGGCGGTGAGGATCTCCATCGGTACCGGCATGGTTTTATGGGAAGCCAGAACGAGGTAGTTCGAAAGTCCGAGCCGCGTCGCCTCCAGGATGCTGGCGGCGATGGTCGGGGCGGTGGTCTCGAAGCCGATCCCCAGGAAGATCACCCGGCGTTCGGGGTTGGCATTTGCCAGGGCAACCGCATCAAGGGGGGAGTAGACGATGCGCACGTCGGCGCCCTTGGCCCGTTCCTCCATCAGGGACGAGCGGCTGCCGGGGACGCGCAGCATGTCGCCGAAGGTGGCTACGATATTGGTTGGATCGGCCGTGCAGGCCACAGCCTTGTCCACGTAGCCCACCGGGGTCACGCAGACCGGGCATCCGGGACCGGAGACGAGCCGCACGTTCTCCGGGAGCAGCGAGCGGATGCCGAACTGGTAGATGGACATGGTGTGGGTGCCGCAGACCTCCATAAAGTTGACCGGTTTGCTCAACCGCTGCGCCATGCGCTGGATGTTGGCAGCCATGTTCCCGACCAGTTCGCGGTCGCGGAATTCGTCCTGGAATTTCATGCTTCCTCCTCCGCGGCAGAGCCACATACCCGCCTGCTCATCGCATATCCTCCGGGGCAAAGACCTCTTTCATCATGCGCAGGGTCTCCTGGGCATATTCCTCATCCAGGCGCGAGATGGCGAATCCGGCATGAACGATGACATAGTCGCCCACCCCGACCTCCTCGCCCAGCAGCATAACGCTGGCCTCCTTCTGCACACCGTCCACCTCGGCCACAATGGTATCGCCGTCCCTGCTGAGAATCTTCATGGGTACACCAAGACACATACCTGTTTATCTCCTTCTTTGCCATCCGGCTATTGCCGCCTGCCCGAGGGCGATGCCGCCGTCGTTGGGGGGAACCAGCCGGTGGGTGAATATCTGTAGTCCCTGATCAAGCAAACCAGTATATACCATTTCGCTCAAAAGGCGATTCTGAAAAACGCCGCCGGAGAGAACAATACGATCGAGGCCGGTTTTCCCGGCAATACGGACGGCAGTCTCCACGGCTGCCTTGGCCACGGTGGCGTGAAAACGGTAGGCCATGGCCGCCGCCTCCGTGCCGGCAGCCGTATCGGCCAGGAGGTCCTGAAAAAGCGGGGTGAAGTCGATGACCAGCCGCTCGTTGCCGGTAATCCCGAAGGAGTAGGTCCCCGCGGCCTCCGCGGTCTCAGCCAATGCCTCCAGTTCAATGGCCGCCTGGCCGTCGTAGGATACGGTCTGGCGCACGTTCAGCAGGGCTGCGGCGGCATCGAACAGCCGGCCGCAACTGGAGGTGAGCGGCGCGTTGATGCCCCGTTCCAGCATGGCGGCAAAGATGCCTTTCTGGGTATCGTCCAGATGCCGTGCAACCGGGTGGTCCAGGTTGAAGGCTCTTTCGCCCAGGGACCGGTACAGCCACGCCAGGGCCATGCGCCAGGGCTCCCGTACCGCGGTGTCCCCCCCGGCCAGCGGCACGGGAAGGAAGTTACCGGCCCGCTGGAATCCCTCGTAGCCGCCGACCAGAAACTCGCCGCCCCAGATAGTGCCGTCCGCGCCGAAACCGGTGCCGTCGAAGATGATGCCGATCACCTCGCCCTCCAGGCCGTTTTCCGCCATGCAGGCCGCCATGTGGGCGTGGTGGTGCTGAACCCGGGTCAGGGGCAGCCCGGATTCCGCCGCATGGAGCGAGGAGATGTAATCGGGGTGCAGATCGCAGGCGACCAGTTGCGGCGCTATTTCGAGAATGCCCGCAAGGTGCCGGATGGTGTGGCGGAACGAGTCGGCGGTCGAGCTGTTCTGCAGGTCGCCGATATGTTGGCTCAGGAATGCCTGATCCCCCTGGGTCAGGCAGACCGCCCCTTTCAGTTCTGCCCCCACGGCCAGAAGCGGCGGCGCCGTGAAGGGAAGTCGCACGGCCCGCGGCGCATAGCCCCTGGCCCGGCGGTAAAAGAGCGGTTTGCCCTGGAAGAGGCGCAGGACCGAATCGTCGCTGCGCACATGGATCGGCCGGTTGTGAACGAGAAAGAAATCGGCGATGCCGTTCAGGCGCCGGAGGGCATCGCTGTCTTCAAAGGCTACCGGTTCGTCGGACACGTTGCCGCTGGTCATCACCAGGGCCGCGAAGTGATCGCGCATCAGGAGATGATGGACCGGCGCGTAGGGAAGCATCAGGCCGAGCCAGCCGTTGGCTGGGGCCACCAGGGGCGCAACCGGGCAATCCGGGGTCTTGCGGGCGATAACGATCGGGCTCTCCGGGCCGGTCAGCAGCCGTTCCTCCTGGTCGTCCAGCACCACCAGCCCGCGGGCGGTCACCAGGTCGGCGGCCATGACGGCAAAGGGCTTTTCGTCCCGCTTTTTCCGCTCGCGCAGCCGCTTGACCGCCTCCGGGTTACAGGCATCCACGGCTAGGTGATACCCGCCGATCCCCTTGACCGCCAGGATCTTGCCTGCGTGCAGGAGTTCGATAGCCTGGGCGAGCGCATCATTGCGCTCCGCAATAGCATTGGCGGCGCAATCCAGCAGGCGGAGTTGCGGACCGCAGGCCGGGCAGGCGATGGGTTGGGCATGGAAACGCCGGTCGGCAGGGTCGTCGTACTCCCGGCGGCAGTCGGGGCAGAGCGGAAATCCGGCCATGGTGGTCCGGGGCCGGTCGTAGGGGATAGCGGTGATGATGCTGTAGCGGGGGCCGCAGTTGGTGCAGGTGATGAACGGATAGCGGTATCGGCGGTCGGCCGGGTCGAACAGCTCCCGCAGGCAGTCGTCGCAGATGGCGGAGTCGGGCGCCACCTGGATATTCTTCGCTCCATCCCCGCTGGGGAGGATGGTGAAGCCACGCTCCGGGACCGGGGGGATATCCTCCGCAAAGCTGGACGTGACAGCGGCCAGGGGGGGGAGGTCGTGGACCAAGGCGCGTTGGAAGGTGTCCAAGGTTTCAACCGTACCCTGGACCTCGATCTCCACCCCGGCGGGGATGTTGCGCACCCAGCCGGTCAGGCCGAGTTCGCAGGCCGAGCGGAACACGAAGGGACGGAACCCGACACCCTGGACGATGCCGCTGATGAGGAAACGCTTGCGGACTATGGCTTTGCCGTCCCCGTTGCCAGCCATTGGTACCATCCGTCCATCCCCTCGCCGGTGCGCGCCGACACCTCGAAGATGGTGATGCCGGGGCTTACCCTGCGGGCGTATTCCTTGCATTTTTCCACATCGAAGTCCAGGTGGGGGAGCAGGTCGGTCTTGTTGAGCAGCATGACCGTGGAGTTGTGAAACATCTGGGGGTACTTGAGCGGCTTGTCCTCACCCTCGGTCACCGAGAGGACCGCCACCTTGTGGTGCTCGCCCAGGTCGAAGGAGGCCGGGCAGACCAGGTTGCCCACGTTTTCTATGAGGAGCACATCCAGATTGTCCAGATCAAAGCCATCGGTGCCGTGCATGACCATATGGGCGTCCAGGTGGCAGCCGGCGCCGGTGTTGATCTGGCGGACCGCCACGCCGGTGGCGGCGATGCGTCGGGCGTCATTGTCGGTCTGCTGATCCCCCTCGATCACGGCAAAGCGGAACCGGTCCCCCAAGTCCCGCAGGGTACGCTCCAGAAGGGTGGTCTTGCCCGATCCGGGAGAGCTTACCAGGTTGAGGACGAAGATGCCCTTGTCCTTGAACAGGGCGCGGTTGAAGGAGGCCAGACGGTTGTTCTTGGCCAGGATGTCCTCTTCGATGCTGATGACGGTCCGTTTCCGGTCGCCGTGGTCGTGGTCGTGGTGATCGTGGGCTTCATGATCATGGTCATGGTGCTCGTGATCATGGTCGTGGCTATGGCTGTGGCTGTGGTGATGGTCGCCGTGATCGTGGTCATGGTCGTGCGTATCTGTCGGGCCGCAGCCGCAAGTGGTGCACATGGGTTCCTCCGAAAATGGGTCCTTATGATGGTGTAACCGTATCAGTTTCCGCGTCGTTATGCAACAGCGTCTGGCTAGAACTTTGTGAACCGTGAATGGTGAATGGTGAATGGAGGGAAAAGGCTTTTAACGTCTCGCTTTCACCGTTCACCTTTCACCATTCACTTTTTTCAAAGGCCGTTGAACTGCAACTGGTGCAGCCGGTAATAGAGCCCCTTGGCCTCCATGAGCTCCTGGTGCGTCCCTTCCTCCGATTTGCGGCCCCGGTGCACCACCACGATCCGGTCGGCGTCCTGGATGGTGGAGAGCCGATGGGCGATGACCAGGGAGGTGCGCCCCTGCATCAACCCCCTGATCCCTTCCTGGATCATCTGCTCCGAGGCGGAATCCACGCTGGCGGTTGCCTCGTCCAGCACCAGCACCTCGGGATCAAAGGCAACGGCCCGGGCAAAGGAGATGAGCTGTTTTTCCCCTACGGACAGGTTGTTGCCTCGCTCCCGGACCTCTTCTCCGTACCCTTGGGGCAGGCGCTCGATGAAGCGGTCGGCCCCGACCGCGGCCGCCGCCGTTCGGACCCGTAACCGCGCCTCCTCGTCCCCCAGGCAGATATTGAACTCGATACTACCGGCAAACAGGCAGGGGTCCTGGAGGACGATGCCGATGCGCCGGCGCAGGTCGCTTCCCCGCATGTTGCGCACATCTATGCCGTCGATGAGGATGCTGCCCCTGTCGATCTCGTAGAGCCGGGTCAAGAGCCTGGTGATGGTGGTCTTGCCGCCGCCGCTTTCGCCCACCAGCGCGATCCGCTCGCCGCGCCGGACGACCAGGCTGAACTCCTCCAGGGCGTTATCCCCCTCGCGGTAGGCAAAGGAGACGTTACGGAATTCGATCAGGGGGGGCGTCTGCCCGAAAGTCTCTCCGGGGGGGCGGTCAATTTCGGCAAAGGCCGGTACGGGGGCCTGGTGGACCGGTTTGTCCGCCGGCGTGTCCAGCAGGGCAAAGATCCGTTCCAAGGCCGCCATGGCGCCCTGCATGACCGAATACTTGGCCGACAGGTCGCGGATGGGGGTGAAGAATTTTTCGATATACTGGATAAAGGCCACCAGAACCCCGAAGGTCAGGGCACCCCGGATGATCTCGCCGCCGCCGTACCAGATGATCAGGGCAACGGCGATGGACGACAGGGCCTCCACGATGGCGTACAGTGACGCATCCCAGAATATGACCGGCATGTTGGCGTCCCGGTAGGATGCGTTCAGGTCGCTGAAGCGCCGCTCTTCGTCCCGCTCGCGGTTGAACGCCTGGATGATGCTGATGCCGCCGATGGACTCGGCCAGAAAGGCGTTGAGGCGGCCCAGGCGCGCCCGCACCTCGCGGAACGATTGACGCATCCTGCGGCGAAAGGCCCAGGCGACGTACAGGAGCAGGGGGAGGACGCTGAAGGTCACCAACGACAGTTTCAGGTTCATCCAGAGCATGACCGAGATGATGCCCACCAGGAGCATGACGTCGCCCACGATGGTGATGATCCCCGAGGCGAACATCTCGCCCAGGACCTCCACATCGCTGGTCAGGCGGGTAACGGCGCTGCCCGTGGGGACCCGGTCGAACCAGGAAACCGGCAGGTGCATGACATGGCGGTAGAGTTCGTTGCGCATGTCGGCCATGACCCGCTGCCCGACGGACTGGAGCAGGTAAATCTGCAGAAAGGCGAGGAGCGATTCGGACAGCAGGACCGCCAGGAAGGCCAGGGCGATCCCTTCCAGCCCGGCCAGTCTGCCGGTGGTGATGTGGCCGTCGATGGCCAGTTTGATGATCCAGGGTTGAGCCAGGCGGCAGGCGGCAACCAGCGGTACGGTGACCAGCACCGCGGTGATCGCCGTGCGGTAGGGGGCAACATAGCGGGCAAAGCGGGTCAACAGGCGGGTGTCGTATGCCTTGCCCGCTATTTCCTCTGCATAGATGCCGCCGTGGTACATTCTGACTCCGCAAGATGGTTGTGCACTAGCCCTACGATACCAGAATCAGCGGCAGAAGTGAAATGGTGTCTTTCGGTGGGGTGGCGCCCTGGCCGTCTGCGGGCCGGGGAACGGGGCGGCTTACGGGGACGCCGTTTCGTGCGGAGTTGTCGGTTCGTCCGCGAGGGCCGGCAGATAGATGTGAAAGGTCGCCCCTGTGTCGGGTGTGGATTCGGCGGTGATGGCGCCCTTGTGTTTGCGGACGATGGAGTGGCAGAGCGCCAGGCTGAGCCCCATACCCTTCTGGCTGCCCATCTCCTTGGTGGTGAAGTAGGGGTCGAAGATCCTGGGCAGGTTTTCGGGGGGGATGCCGGTGCCGGTATCGTGGAACGCCAGGTGAACGTACTCCCCCGCCGGGAGGGCCAGGGGGTCCTGTTCGCCGATGGTCACGTTCTCCCCTGTTATCCGCAGGGTCCCGCCCCGGGCCATGGCTTCGACGGCATTGACCGCCAGGTTGGAAAAGGTCTGCTCCATCTGGGAGTCGTCCATCCTTACCCGGTGCAGGTCGGGTGCGATAGTGACTTCGCTCGTTATGGCCGGTTTGCCCCTGAGTACGGCAGCGATGGCTGATGTGACCAGGGGCGCAAGGGGCGCGGGATGCACGAAGGAGTCCCCTCCTTTGGAAAATGCCAGCAGGCGCAGGCTCAGCTCCTTGGCGCGCAGGGAGGTCTGTTCCGCCGTCTCGAGCATTTCGACGATGGTCTGGGGGGAGTTGACATGCAGCTTGGCCAGGGATATGTAGCCGAGGATCACCTGCAACAGATTGTTGAAGTCGTGGGCCATGCCGCCGGCCAGGATGCCGATGGCTTCCATTTTCCTGGACCGCAGGCTCTCCGCTTCAAGCTTTCTCTGCCGGGTGACATCCTCCCCGTTCTTGATGAACTTGAGCAATGAGCCGTCAGGGGCTTTGAGGGGGGATATGCTCACATTTTCCCAGAAGAGGTCGCCGTTTTTCTTCCGGTTCCGCATGCTGCCGTGCCATTCGCTCCCCTGGAGAATCGTGGACCACAAATCCTGGTAGACTTCGGGGGAGGTCTCGCCTGACTTGAGGATGCGCGGTGTCCGTCCGATCGCTTCGTCGGCGTCAAAGCCGGTTATCTCGCAGAACTTGCGGTTCACGTATTCGATGGCGCCGGTGGTGTCGGTGATGATCGCCATGCTGGGACTTTGCTCGAGGGCATTGGAAAGCAGGCGGATGTGTTCGTTTTGCCGGCGGAGTTGTCGCTGCATCGTCACAACGCCGATGCTCCGTTCGATGGCCTCGTAAAGCTTCTGGAAGGCGACCGGTTTGAGGACGAACTGGTTGATGCCGATATCGATGGCCTGGAGCAGGTAGTCGATATCGTTGAAGGCCGTCATGACGATAATCTGGGCATCGCGGGTCCTGCTGCGGATCTCCCGGGCCATATCCAGCCCGCTCATGAGCGGCATCATGATATCGGTCAGTACGATGTCGGGGGTATGCGTCTGGTAGAGTTCCACTCCCTCTCGGCCGTTTTCGGCTACGATCAGCCGGTAGCCGCGCAGTCCGAGCATGCGTTTGACCTGTTCCCGCGTGGTGGTTTCATCCTCCACGTACAGGATTGTGAGGTCGTCTGGGGAGGGGGGTGACGTCATTGTCATGCCTCGAAGCGACGTCCCGCCGTGCCGGCGGCCCGTGCGTCTCTATCAAAATGATGATCAGGGGCTGGGGGAATGGGATGCTTTCCCGGCAGGGGGGCAATCATGGCAGTCGCCGGGCAGGGGGACAGAGATTTTATCGGCTGGGTTGGGACTGGGTTGGGTGGGACATGACGGTTCACGATGTTCCCCAAACGAGAAAGAAGTCGATACGGACAACGCCGGGGCGGCGCGTCCGTATCGACAGCAATTTTATCAGAGATTCGGCCGGTGACAAGCCGCTGTAATGAATTTTGCGGAGATGGGTGTCAAATAGCCTTGCGCCAGGCCAACCGCTGTTCCAGCCAGCGGGAAAGGGAGGTGAAAGCGTAGCAGACAATAAAATAGATCAGGGCGATGAAAACGAAGATTTCCGTCGGATAGGCCATGGTCCGGTTGTTGATCTGGGTTCCCACATGGGTCAGTTCGGATACGCCGACGATGAAAGCCAGAGAGGTGTCCTTGATCAGGGAAACGAACTGGTTGACGAAGGAGGGGATCATGTTGCGCAGCCCCTGGGGAAGTACGATATAGAGCATGGCCTGCCACGGCTTGAGGCCGGTGGAGATGGCCGCTTCGGTCTGCCCCTTGGGGATGCCCTCGATACCGGCCACCACGATGCGGGACATGTAGGCCGAGGTGAACAGGGTCAGCGCCATGATGACGGTCTGGCTTTCAGCCACTTTGCCGAACAGGGCCGGCAAGAGGAAGTACATCCAGAAGATGACCATCAGAAGCGGCATGCCGCGCACGAGGTTGATGAAGGCGACGGCGGGGTAGCGCACGACCGGAAAACGGGAGATGCTGAGCAATCCCAGGATCAGGCCGCCGAAAAAGGAGAGGACGCAGGAAACCGACGCCAGGTACAGGGTCAGGCCCAGGCCGCCCAGAGGGCCGTTGGGAAAACGGCCGATCATGAAGTAGGTGAAGTTGTCGGCAATCACCGATATATTGAAAAATTGATCCATATCAGGCCGCCTTGTGAATGTTGAGGACTTTCTCGTTGTAGATGTTCACCAGGGCGGTGATAACCAGCGAAATAGCCACGTAGACCACGGTTGCTGCGGTGAACGCCTCGAAGCCCTTGAAGGTGTAGCTCTCCACCTGGCGGGCCTGGTAGGTCAACTCCATGACACCGATCGTCATGGCCAGGGACGAGTTCTTGGCCAGGTTGAGAAACTGGTTCACCAGCGGCGGCACCGTGAGGCGGACCGCCTGGGGCAGGATGATGTACTGCATGGAGCGGAGGTAGGAGAAACCGGCGCTGCGGGCCGCCTCCATCTGCTCCTTGGGTATGGACAGCACGCCGGAGCGGATGTCCTCGGCGATGAAGGCCGAGGTGTAGATGGTCAGGGCGATCACGGCGGCGGCGAACTCGAAGTTGGTGCCGTTCAGCCAGTCGTTCACGGCGGTCGGAAGGATCTTGTACGACCCGAAGTACCAGAAGAATATCTGCACCAGAAGCGGGGTGTTGCGGAAAAATTCCAGGTAGGCATGGGCAATCCAGCGGACCGGCTTGTTGTTGCTCATGCGCATGACGGCGATCAACAGTCCCAGGATGAAGGCCAGCACGATGGAGAGTGCCGAGAGCTGTAGGGTGACCTTGACTCCCGAGGCCAGCCATTCGAAATACTTGCCCGAGGTTACGGTCGACCAGTCGAATTGATAATTAAGCACGTGAAACCCTCATGAAAAGCGGGGCGGGGGGAGGAAGCCTTCTCCGTACCCCCCGCCTGCTGGACGTTACAAGCTCTGTATTACTTGCCGGCCGTAATCTTGAAGTTGCGTTGCAGATGGAACTGGGTCGTGGGGCCGAACCACTTGTTGAAGATCCGGGCGGCTTCGCCTGACTTCTCCATATCCAGGATGGTCTTGTTGACGAAATCCACGAAGTGCTTGTCGCCCTTGCGCATGCCGAGGCCGTAGGGCTCGTCGGAGATCTGGACGCGGGGGATTTCGAAGCGGGCCTTGTTGGGAGCCTTGGCCAGGATGCCGGCCAGGATGGCCTCATCGGTCGTCACGGCGAACACCTTGCCCTGCTCCAGGGCGAGCAGCGCCTGGGGATAGTCGTCAAAGGAGAGCACAGTGGCGGTAGGCAGGGCCTTCTTCACGTTCTGCTCCGAGGTGGAACCCTTGGCGGTACCGATCTTTTTGCCTTCCAGGTCCTTCAAGCTCTTGACGGTCCCTTTTTTGGTAATGAACTTCTGGCCGGTGAAGAAGTAGGTGTGGCTGAAGTCGACCTGTTTGGCCCGCTCGGGGTTTTTGGTCATGGTGGCGGCGATGATGTCGATGTGAGATTCCTGCAGCTGGGGCATGCGGCTGGCCGAGGTGACCGGCTTGAGTTCTACCCTGACGCCCAGCTTTTTGGCGATGGCGTTGATGAAGTCAATGTCGTACCCGACGATGGTGCGGGTCTTCTCGTCCACATAGCCGAAGGGGGGGAGGGAGTCCTTAACCCCGGCCACCAGCACCCCTTTTTTCTTCACATCAGCCAGCGTATCAGCGGCCAGCACCGTTTTGGCGGCCATCGAGGCCAGCACCGTGACCATGAATAATGTTACCAGTTTCTTCATGTCGAATTCCTCCTTCAAGAGTGGTAGTACAGACCGGAAAGCCCGGTTCTAAGGACATTCGCAGTGCATCGGCGTCAGAAGCTGGCGCAGGAACTGTTGTGCGCGTTCGTGCTTCGGCCTGCTGAAAAATTCATCGGGGGTAGCCTCCTCCAGAACGGTGCCGGCATCCATGAAGGCCACCCGGTGGGCAACCTCGCGGGCAAATCCCATCTCATGGGTGACCACAACCATGGTCATGCCGCTCACGGCCAAATCCTTCATGACCGCCAGAACCTCGCCGATCATCTCCGGGTCGAGGGCCGAGGTGGGCTCGTCGAAGAGCATGATCCTCGGTTTCATCGCCAGGGCGCGGGCGATGGCCACGCGTTGCTGCTGGCCGCCGGAAAGCTGTGACGGGTAGGCATTGCGTTTCTCAGCCAGCCCGACCCGCTCCAACAACGCCATGGCCTGCTCTTCGGCATCTCTCTTGGCGGTCTTGCGAATCTTGGTGGGGGCCAGGATGATGTTGTTCAGGACGGAAAGGTGGGGGTACAGGTTGAACTGCTGGAAGACAAAGCCGACTTCGGCCCGCAGTTTGTTGATATCGGTCTTTTTGTCCAGCAGGTCCATGCCGTCAACCGTCAGCGTCCCCTTGTCGATCGGTTCGAGCTGATTGATGGTGCGGATCAGGGTGGACTTCCCGGAGCCGGACGGCCCGCAGACGACCAGCACTTCGCCGGAGGTTACGTGCAGATTGATATCGTTGAGTACGTGCAGGCTCTTGAACCACTTGTGCACGCCTTGAAAGGTAATCATCGAACACTCCTGTAAATTGAGGTGAAACGTTGTGCAAAAGCAGTGGATTTGTATAACACAAAGCACCACGGGTGGGCAAAGAAAAATTGGCCGTCAAATGAGACAACAATAATCTGATTGACGGGTAACAAGGCGGGCATATAATTAAAAACAAAGGGTTAAAATGATCGCCCCTTCTCGTATACGTTGCGGGTGAAAGGTGTGTGATAATCATGTTGTCCAGTATCTCGGCAGGTGAATTGAAATCGCTGCTGGATTCGGGTGGCCCTGTCTGCCTGATCGACGTGCTTCCTCCTGAATACTACGGGGAGCGCCATATTCCGGGCGCGAGCAATGCGTGCGTGTATGAGATGGCGTTTCTGGAAAACCTGGCAAAGATCGTCAGCGACCGGGATACGCCGTTGGTGGTGTATGGCGTCAGTGCCCGTTCGCGAGAGGCCTCGGTTGCGGTGGAAAAACTGAGACGTGCCGGATATCGGGAGGTGCGGGAACTGGCGGGCGGCCTGGCCGCCTGGCGGGCGGCCGGATATGGGGTGGAGGCGGGCGAAGGCCCGGCTGTCCCGGAGATCGCCATCGCGGACGGCGGGTATGTGGTGGATTGCGCCGCTAGTCGGCTGGAATGGATGGGGCGCAATCTGAACGGCAGACACTACGGCACCATAGCCGTATCGGGCGGAGAGATCCTGGTGAAAAAGGGCGGGCCGGCCGGCGGAAGCATCACCCTGGATATGGGGTCCATTGCGGACATCGACCTGAAGGATGAGGGGTACAACCGCATGCTGGTCAGCCATCTGAAATCCGACGACTTTTTCGATGTGGCCACCTACCCGGAGGCGGTCTATGCCATCAACGGCTCGGAGCTTCTGCCGGAGGCGTCCACCTGTTCTCTTGTCTATCGGGTGATGGGCAGCCTCGAACTGAGGGGGGTGAAAAGGGAGTTGCCGCTCACGGCCGAAGTGGCGCCCCAGCCGGATGGCCTACTCAAGGCCAGGGTACTGTGCGATCTTGACCGCACGCGTTGGGGGGCCATTTACGGCTCGGGGAGGTTTTTCGAAAAACTCGGCCAGCACCTGGTAAACGAGATCGTAACCGTTGAGCTCTTCCTGGTCGCCAAAATGCGCCGGAACTGAAGTCTGCCGCTGTAACTCTTTTATGGGAATGACCCTTTCCCACAATCGTAACAACCGATTTTAGGTTCATCAATCTGCATCCGTCACATCATATCCACCGGATCGATATCCACATATTCGCGGATGGTCGAAACTGCAGGGCGATTCTGCTGCCAGGCGGCGATCAGGCGGCGCAGATCGTTGCGGGTGGGGGATTTGAGCAGGATCTGACGGCGGAAACGGCCGCGCAAGCGGTACAGGGGCGCCGGGGCCGGCCCCAGTATCTCCACACGCAGGCCCTTTTCCCGTTTCAGCTGCGTCAACAAACGGGCTATGGTCTCGGCATGCTCTTCCACCGGTCGCTCCGTTGTGCCGGAAAAGCCGAGGCAGGCCAGAAAGCTGAAAGGAGGGTAGCCAACCTCGCGGCGGAATTCCAGTTCCTGGCGGTAGAAGGCATCGCTGTCATGCCGCACGGCGTTCTGGATGGCGTAGTGGTCGCTGTTGAGCGTCTGGACGACCACCCGGCCGGGGGCGTCCCCCCGTCCGGCCCGGCCGATGACCTGGGACAGAAGCTGAAAGGTGCGTTCGGCCGCGCGGAAATCGGGCATGCCCAGGCTGGCCTCGGCATTGACCACACCCACCAGGGTCACGCCGGGAAAGTCGTGCCCCTTGGCGATCATCTGGGTCCCCACCAGGATGTCCGCGCTGCCGTCGGACATGCGGGCCAGGAGGCGTCCGTGGCTCCCCTTGCCGCCGGTGGTATCGCTGTCCATGCGCAGGATGCGCGCCTGTGGCACCAGTTCGCGCAGGTCGTGCTCCAGGCGTTCGGTGCCTGCCCCCAACTCCTTCAACTCCTGGCAGCCGCAGGCAGGACAGATGCCGGGGGCGGGGATGGCGTAATCGCAGTAATGGCAGACGCTCTGCCCCCGCTGGCGGTGGTAGGTGAGGGACACGGAGCAGTTGGGGCACGCCAGGGGCGCGCCGCACTCCGCGCAGACCAGATAGGTGGCAAAGCCGCGGCGGTTGAGAAAGATGATCGCCTGCTCGCCGGCGGCCAGGGTCGCCTCCAGGGCCGGGACCAGGAGCGGGCTGATGGCCGTGGCAACCCCCTTCATGGGGGCCAGCTCGACGGTGGGCATGGGGCGGTGCTCAACCCGTTCCGGCAGGGTGAGCAGCGCCAGCTTGCCGTGCTCCGCGGCATACCGGCTGGTGACCAGCGGCGTGGCCGACCCGAGCAGGACCACGGCCCGCTCCATCCGTCCCCTGACCAGGGCCAGGTCGCGGGCGTTGTAGCGCAGGCCGTCGGCCTGTTTGAAGGATGCCTCGTGTTCCTCATCGACGATGATGATGCCGATCCGGGCCAGGGGGGCGAAGATGGCCGAGCGGGCGCCGATGACGATGCGGGCCTGGCCGCGCCTGATGCGCCGCCACTCGTCATAGCGCTCCCCGTCGGAGAGGCCGCTGTGCAGGATGGCAATGCCGTGGCCGAAGCGGGCGCGGAAGCGCTGCACCAGTTGGGGGGTCAGGGAGATCTCCGGCACCAGCACCAGGGCGTTGTTGTCCTGCCCCAGGGCTTGGTCGATGGCCTGGAGATAGACCTCGGTCTTGCCGCTGCCGGTCACGCCGTGCAACAGGAAGGGGGCAAAGGCGTGCCGGTCCAGCGCCGCGCAGAGGGCGTCCAGGGCTGCCTGCTGGTGTGGAGAAAGGACCCGGGGGGTGTCGCGCTTCACAGCATCGTCGCCGAACGGGTTGCGATAGACCTCCCGCGTCTCGCCGGTCACGAGGCCCAATTCCGCCAGCCGTTTGAGCTGTGGCGAACAGGTGCCGAAACGCCGCCGCAACTCGGCCGCCGGGATATCCCCCGCCTCCCTGATCACACCGAGGATGTCCGCCGCCTTGGCGCCCAGGTGGGGAGCGGGCTCGCACGGCGCTACGGCGCGGTAGACGATCTCGGTCTTGATGGCCTTCCCGCCGCTGACGGTGGGGTCATCCTGCCCCGAACCCTTGCGGTCCTGGATGTTGATGCCGGCCGGAAGGGCTGTTTTGAGGACTTCACCCAAGGGGTGCAGGTAGTAGTAGGCCACCCAGCGGAAGAACTCCAACTCGCTGTCCGTCCAGAGCGGTTCGGGATCGAGCACCTCGAAGATCTCTTTCAGTTCGTGGGGCGGGGGCTCCGTCACGTTTCCCAGGATGTAGCCGGTCAACCTGCGGCGGCCGAAGGGGACGAAGGCGCGCCGCCCGGCAAGGGCCTGCCCTTCCATTTCCCGGGGGACGCGGTAGTGGAAGGTCCGGTCCAGGTGGAGCGGGATGGCTACTTCGATGATGTGGGGCACATGGTTGGACATGGGATGGTGATAGCAGAGCCCCGGCGCGAAGTAAAGCGCGGAGAAGCGAAAAGAAGGGGAGGGCGGGGGGCGCTGCCCTCCGCGGCCTACCAGAACTTCCGGGGGGGCTCGGTTTTCCCCAACAGGCGGATCTCGCCGTCAATGACCTTGAACATGTCGCCGATCTCGGTGGTCCACTCGTCCCCCTCTTCCAGTGGGCTGGGGAAGGAGCGCTGGCCGAGGAACATCTGCTGGTCGTCCACATACCCGTACCACTCCAATGCGCCGGTCATCCATATTCTTGTTTTCAGTTCCATGGGAATACCTCGTAATAGTCAAAGTCTGGTTTGTCTACGATAGCCGCGACTTGAAATCCTCGTAGCCGAAGCTGCGCACGACCCGTAACTCGCCCGTCTGCGGTTCGTAGGTGCAGATGGCCGGGTGCTGGATACCGTTGAAGGTGGTGGTCTTGACCATGGTGTAGTGGGCCATGTCCAGGAAGGCAAGCCGGTCGCCCACGTGCAGCGGCCGGTCGAAGGACCAGTCGCCGATGATGTCCCCCGCCAGGCAGGAGGGGCCGCCCAGGCGGTAGGTATGGGCCTTCTCGGCGGGGGTGAAGCCTCCCTCGATATCGGGGCGATAGGGCATCTCCAGGGTGTCCGGCATGTGGCAGGTGGCCGAGACGTCCAGGATGGCGATATCCAGTTCGTTATGCACCACGTCCAGCACCTCGCCCACCAGGATGCCGGTGCCGATGGCGATGGCCTCGCCCGGCTCCAGGTAGACCTCCAGGTCGTACTTTTCGCGGAAATACGTCACCAGTTCCACCAGGGCATCGATGTCGTACCCCTCTCGGGTGATGTGGTGGCCCCCCCCCAGGTTGAGCCACTTCATCCGGGGCAGGAACTCGCCGAACTTCTCCTCGAACGCCCGTGCCGTCCGCTCCAGCGGTTCGAACAGCTGTTCACAGAGGGTATGGAAGTGCAGTCCCTCGACCCCTGCCAGGGACCGCCCCTCAAACTCCGCCCGCGGGATGCCCAGCCGCGAGGCCGGGGCGCAGGGGTCGTAGATGGGGGTGTGCCCCTCGGAGTGCTCGGGATTGACCCGCAGGCCGACGGAGACGCGCCCCCGTTCCTTTTCCCACAGGAGGCGGAAGCGCTCCAACTGGTTGAAGGAATTGAAGACCAGGTGGTTGGAGATGGACAGCAGTTCCACCACGTCCTTCTCCTTGAAGGCCGCGGCGAAGCTGTGCACCTCGCGCCCGAACTCCTCCCGTCCCAGGCGGGCCTCCCAGGGGGAACTGGCGCAGACCCCCTGCAGGGTCTCGCGGATGATGGGGAACACGCTCCACATGGAGAAGGCCTTCATCGCCATGAGGATCTTAGCCCCGCTGCGCTTCTGAACCTCATCCAGGATGGCCAGGTTGTGGCGCAGCCTGCCCAGGTCCACCACGTAGGCCGGGGAGGGGGCGAGTTTAAGGATTTTGTCGATATCGATACCGGTCAAGATATAAACCTGTTTCTGCCACGGAGGCATTGAATCTGAAAGAAGCCTGTTGATGATAAAAGCGGTTTTTCCCACAAGAAACGTCAGATTTGCGATGATGACCGTGCCGGCGACGAGGAGGCGAGAGAGGCGTAGCAGCGCTACGTCGATGAGCCTCCGTAGGAGCCGGTGCCGTCAGGGCGCAAATGTGGCGTTTCTCACAGTTCCGGCCATTCGCCGCCATCCACGACGACCGTAGGCAGCCCCATGGGCCCCAGCACCTCCAGGAACAGCTCCGGGTCGAACTGCTCCATGTTCCAGACCCCGGGTTTGTGCCACTTGCCGGTCAGCATCATGATGGCCCCCACCACGGCCGGTACGCCGGTGGTGTAGCTGATGGCCTGGGACTTAACCTCCCTGAAGCAGGCCTCGTGGTCGCAGATGTTGTAGATGTAGACCTGCTTGCGCTTGCCGTCCTTGAGGCCCCGGGCGATGACGCCGATGCAGGTCTTGCCCTTGGTCAGCGGCCCCAGGGAGCCGGGGTCGGGCAGCACGGCCTTGAGAAATTGCAACGGCACGATCTTCTGGCCGTTGTACTCCACCTCGTCGATCCTGGTCATGCCCACGTTTTGCAACACCTCCAGGTGCTTGAGGTAGTTATCCGAAAAGGTCATCCAGAACTGGGCCTTTTTGATGGTGGGGATATGCTTGACGATGGACTCCATCTCCTCATGGTACATGCGGTAGATGTTCATGGGGCCGATGCCGGCCGGGAAGTCGAAGGAGTGCTTGGTGGCCAGCGCGCCGCTCTCGATCCACCGGCCGTTCTCCCAGTGGCGGCACGGGGCGGTCACCTCGCGGATGTTGATCTCCGGGTTGAAGTTGGTGGCAAAGGGCTGGCCGTGGGAGCCGGCGTTGGCATCGATGATGTCGATCTCCTGGACCTCGTCGAGGTGGCTCTTGGCCGCCAGGGCGGTGTAGACGTTGGTCACGCCCGGATCGAAGCCGGAGCCGAGCAGGGCCATGATCCCGGCCCGTTTGAAGCGCTCCTGGTAGGCCCACTGCCAATGGTATTCGAATTTGGCCGTGTCGCGCGGCTCGTAGTTGGCGGTGTCCAGATAATCAACCCCGGTCTCCAGGCAGGCATCCATGATGGTCAGGTCCTGGTAGGGGAGGGCCACGTTGATCACCAGTTTTGGCTGTTCCCTGCGGATCAGGGCCGCCAGTTCCGGTACGTTGTCGGCGTCCACCTGGGCGGTTGCGATCGGCGTCGCTATCTGGGCCGCAATGGCGTCGCATTTGGACTGGGTGCGGGAGGCCAGGGTAATCTCGCTGAAGATATCCCGGCGTTGGGCGCATTTGTGGGTCACAACCTGACCGACGCCGCCGGCGCCGATTATAAGGACCTTGCTCATGGAAAACTCCTTCTCCGGGCAGTGCCATATTCGCGCCCTAACGACGGTGGCTCGTCGGCATGCTCCTCGACGTAGCGTTGCTACGCCTGCGGGCCTGCCTCCTCACCACCGCCGTTATCATCGCGAATCTGGCGCTGCGCAGCTTGGTAAAATGGTGCACTGGATATTACGGGCATTGGCCGGCTGGCGCAATGCCCGTAACAAAACTTTTACAAAGTGATGGAGGGTTACTCGTTACTCGCCCAGATAGGTATAGCCCAGAAGTGTCCGGTCCAGGAGTTCGATGAAGTGGCTGCTCTCCTCGATGGAGATCTTCCGCAGGGCGACACTCTTCTCCAGGTTGTCCCTGACATGCTTGAGAATCTCTGGCCCCTTGTATTGGACGTACTTCAGACTCTCCCAGCATGCGTCGCCGTTGATGACGGTGTCGATCAGGTAACCGGTTTTCTTGTTGAAGGTGATATGCACGGCATTGGTGTCGCCGAACAGGTTGTGCATGTCTCCCAGGATCTCCTGGTAGGCGCCGATCAGGAAGAAGCCGATGAAATAGTCCTCCTCCTTGCGGATGCGGTGGAGCGGAAGGAACTTGGTCCTGCCGGTCTCGCCGACAAAACTGGTGATCTCGCCGTCCGAGTCGCAGGTGATGTCGGCGATGGAGGCCATGACGTCCGGCTTCTGGTTGAGCCGCTGCAGCGGCATGATCGGGAAGAGCTGGTCAATGGCCCAGGAGTCCGGGATCGACTGGAACAGGGAAAAATTGGCGAAATAGGTCTGGCGCAGGGCCAGGTGAAAGTTCTGCAACTCCTCGGGGATCGGTTTGATCTTCTCGACGATGCCGTTGAGTTTTTTTATGATCTTGGAGTAGAGCCACTCGGCGATGGCGCGGTCGTTGAGGGTCAGGTAGCCCAGGTTGAACAGGCTGACCGCCTCGTTGATCAGTTGCATCGTATCGTGGTAGTCCTCGCGCAGGGAGTAGCGGTCGATGCTCTGGTAGATGTCCATGAGCTTCTTGACCGTGGGCGCCAGATTCTCGGCCTGGGTCAGGATCTCCTCGAAATCGGGCATCAGGTGCTGTGTGTTGGTGTTGAGGACGTTGGTGATCAACACCGAGTAGTGGGCAACCGTGGCGCGCCCCGATTCGGAGATGATGTTGGGACACTCGACACCAGCCTCTTCGCAGATGTTCTTGATCTGGTAGATGACGTCGTTGGCGTACTCCTCGACCGTGTAGTTGACGCTGGAGAAGTAGCTGGACTTGGAGCCGTCGTAGTCCACGCCCAGGCCGCCGCCGATATCGAGAAATTCGATGCCGACACCCAGTTTCCGCATTTCGGCGTAGATACGGGTCCCCTCGATCAGGGCGGTCTTGATCTTGTCGATCTTGGTGATCTGGCTGCCGATGTGGAAATGGAGCAACTTGACGCAGCCGAGCATCCCGTGTTCCTCCAGCATGCGGATGGCGGCGATGATCTCGGACATGCGCAGGCCGAACTTGGCGTCCTCGCCGCCTGATGTGGCCCATTTGCCGGTTCCCTTGGAGGAGAGCTTCACCCGGATGCCGAGCTTGGGCTGGATGCCGGTCTTCTTGGAAAGTTCGATGATCTTTTCCAACTCGAACAGCTTTTCCACCACCAGGGTGATGTCGTAGCCGATCTTGGTGGCGTAGAGTACGGTCTCGATATATTCGGTGTCCTTGTAACCGTTGCAGATGATCGGCAGGCCGTTGCCGGTGGAGATGGAGATGCCTGCTACCAGCTCCGGTTTCGAGCCCACCTCCAGGCCGATGTTGTAGCGCTTGCCGAAGTTGGCGATGGCCTCGACCACCTGGCGCTGCTGGTTGACCTTGATGGGGAAAAAGGTCTGGTACTTGGCCGGGTAGTCGTTCTCCTGGATGGCGCTCTTGAACACGCGGTTGATACTGGCGATACGCCCCTGGAGCACATCCATGAAACGCAGCAGGATAGGGGGCTTGATCTTGCGTTTGATCAGGTCGTCGACCAGGGCGCGCAGATCGATGGACTGCTTGGAACTGGAGGACGGATGGACGCAGATGTTCCCCTTCTTGTTGATAGAGAACAGGTCGGCGCCCCAGTTGTCCATGTTGTAGAGCTTTACGGACTCGTTAATCGTCCAGCGTTCCATAGGCCGTGTACCAACTTTCGTCATTAATTTGCTGAAAGCCATCGTGTAGCAGGGGGACAATGGCGTGCTTCGCATTATTGCATATATTATTGAAGATCGCCCACATAATGTGCCCGTTGCCGGGGAGCGAAACAAAAATGAACAAATTTGTTCTTCTATTGAATATTGCAGTGTAAGTCAATCAAATAAAAATATGTCCCGGGAGGAGGGGCTGATTTCGGGCGAGTTTGATAGCGCCATGACGGCCGGTTGCGCCGGATGACGCGGGTTAGTCCCGAATTGTGCGCACCCGCCGAAGGTGTGCCTTGACTTTGTCGAAGGGAATGTTTACCTTTCAGCCAGTCCGAGAGTCAGCTTCATCATCAATGGTAGGCAAGGTGGTTATATGCCACGTTTTTCTCGCAGACAGCCGTTTCAGCAGGAACTCTTTGGCCGGCACCTCGGTGAAATCCGGGATCTGCTGGACGCCCTTGAACTTCGTGATGTCTTCGGCGAGGGGGAGAACCGCCCGCCGGTGGATATGTACGAGACCTGCAATGAGATCGTTCTGGAATTCGATCTGCCCGGTTTTCGCATCGAGGACATCAGTCTGACGCAGCATGGCGCGACCCTCGTGCTCGAGGCGCATCGCCCTTGCGAACAGGCGGTCGGCGACGCCCATTATGTCTGCCTCGAACGGGGTTACGGCCGTTTCCACCATGCACTGCATATCCCGGGTTGTATTGATACATGCGCCATCAAGGCCGAATACCGTTACGGTGTTCTGCGGGTGAGATATCCCAAAACTGGTGACCGGCAGGTAACGATAAAGGAGATACAAGATTGAGCGAGATAGATAAGGATATGGAAAAACAGGAATCGGAAGAGGTGAAGATTCCCGAGGTGTTGCCGCTCTTGCCGGTGCGCGATGTGGTGGTCTACCCCTTCATGATCATCCCGCTCTTCGTGGGGCGCGAGATGTCGGTCAAGGCCGTTGACAGCGCTCTGGCCGGGGACCGGATGATCCTTTTGGCCACCCAGCATGAGATCGGCGAGGAGGACCCGACCCCGGACAAGATCTACGAGGTCGGCACGGTCGCCATGATCATGCGCATGCTCAAGCTGCCGGACGGCAGGGTGAAGATTCTCGTCCAGGGGCTGAGCAAGGCCCGTATCACCGAGTATGTGACGGAGAAGCCGTTCCACACGGTACGCATCGAGAAGATGGTCGACACCCCGCTCCAGGACGTTTCCCTGGAGACGGAGGCGTTGGTGCGCACCGTGCGCGAACAGCTGACCAAGGTCATTGAACTGGGCAAACAGGTCTCCCCCGAGGTGATGGTAATCCTGGAAAATATCCAGGACCCCGGCAGCATGGCCGATCTGATTGCCAGCAACCTGGGGCTGAAGGTGGCCGATGCCCAATTGCTTCTGGAGATGAGCGAACCGGTCATGCGCCTGACCAAGGTCAACGAGTTCCTGAACCGCGAGGTGGAACTGCTCAGCGTGCAGGCCAAGATCCAGAGCGCGGCCCGCGAGGAGATGGGCAAGAATCAGCGGGAGTACTACCTGCGTGAACAGATGCGCGCCATTCAGCAGGAGTTGGGGGATGGCGAAGGCAAGGAGGATATCGCCGAGATCCGCAAGGCCATCGAGACCGCCAAGATGCCCGAGGCATCCCAGAAGGAGGCCCTCAAGCAACTGAACCGGCTGGAAAACATGCATCCGGACGCCGGTGAGGCAGGTATCATCCGCACCTATCTGGACTGGCTGGTTGAACTCCCCTGGAGCAAATCCAGCCGGGACAGCCTGGACATCGTCCGCGCCAAGGAGATTCTGGACGACGATCACTACTACCTGGACAAGATCAAGGAGCGCATCCTGGAGTTCCTGGCGGTGCGCAAGCTGAAGAAAAAGATGAAGGGGCCGATCCTCTGCTTCGTGGGCCCTCCGGGGGTCGGCAAGACCTCCCTGGGCAAATCCATCGCCCGGGCCATGAACCGCAAGTTCGTGCGCATATCCCTGGGCGGCGTGCGTGATGAGGCCGAGATCCGCGGCCACCGCCGCACCTACATCGGCGCCCTGCCGGGGCGCATCATCCAGGGGATGAAGCAGGCCGGCACCAACAATCCGGTCTTCATGCTGGACGAGTTGGACAAGCTGGGCTACGACTACAAAGGGGACCCTTCGTCGGCGCTGTTGGAGGTGCTGGACCCGGAACAGAACCATTCGTTCTCCGACCACTACATCAATATGCCGTTCAATCTCTCCAACGTGATGTTCATCGCCACGGCCAACCAGATCGACCCGGTGCCGTCCGCCCTGCGCGACCGCATGGAGGTGATCAACCTGGCCGGGTACACCGAGGAGGAGAAGCTGGAAATCGCCCGCCGCTATCTGGTGCCGCGCCAGATAAAGGAGAACGGCCTCAAGGCGAAGGATATCAGTTTCGAGGACGATGCCATCCGCGAGATCATCACCAAGTACACCCGTGAGGCGGGCTTGCGCAATCTGGAACGGGAGATCGGCACGGTATGCCGCAAGGTGGCGCGCAAGGTGGCCGAAGGGGGCACGCGTACCGTCAAGATCGCGGCCAAAAACCTGCACACCTTCCTGGGGGCGCCCAAGTATCTGCGGGAAGAGGATCTGGACAAGAACGAGGTCGGCGTGGTCAACGGCCTGGCCTGGACGCCGGTGGGAGGAGAGATTCTGCACATCGAGGCCACCCTGATGAAGGGAAAGAGCGCCCTGACCCTGACCGGACAGTTGGGGGACGTGATGAAGGAGTCGGTCCAGGCGGCCCATTCCTACATCCGCGCCCACGCAGACATTCTGCACATCAACCCCGATTTTTTCCAGGACCATGAGATTCACGTCCATGTCCCGGCCGGCGCCATTCCCAAGGACGGCCCCTCGGCCGGTGTCGCCATGACCACGGCGCTGGTCTCGGTCCTGACGCGCATCCCGGTCAAGAAGGACGTGGCCATGACCGGCGAGGTCACCCTGCGGGGCAAGGTGCTTCCCATCGGTGGCCTCAAGGAGAAGATCCTGGCGGCGGTGCGTTCGCGGATGCGGATGGTCATCATCCCCGAGCAGAACAAAAAGGACCTGGAGGACATCCCGGCCGAGATACTCAAGAAGGTCAAGATCGTCCCGGTGCACGAGGTGAGCGAGGTGCTGAAACTGGCCCTGGAGAAGTTTCCGCCCCCAGCGCCGTCCACCCCCAAGGAGCCTGCGAAGAAACCGCGCAGCGGCGAAGCCACCCCCAAGGTGCTGATGCGTCCCCGCAAGGAAATTTCTGCCGGGGCACGGGGGTGAAGATTGGAGAGTTGGGCGAATTCGGCCTGATCTCCCGTATCGCTTCCGGCCTGGCCAACGGCACAGGCGTCATCACCGGCATCGGTGATGACGCCGCCGTAACGGCCCTTTCCCCGGGTATGCAGTTGTTGACCTCGACCGACATGCTGGTGGAGGATGTGCACTTCCGCCGTGTATGGCATGACCCCTACCGCCTGGGGCGCAAATCCCTGGCGGTCAGCATCTCCGACATCGCCGCCATGGGGGGGATCCCCCGCTGGGCGCTGCTCTCCCTTGCCGTTCCCCCCGACACCCCCCTCGAATTCCTGGACGCATTCACCCGCGGTTTTCTTGCCATGGCCGCGGAACACGGCGTGGCCCTGATCGGCGGCGACACCTGTTCCTCCCGCGACGGCCTGACCATATCCGTCACCATCATGGGGGAACAGGAGCCGGAGAGGATCGTACGGCGCTCCGGCGCGCGTCCCGATGACGACATCTGGGTGACCGGAACCCTGGGAGACGCCGCCCTGGGGCTGGAATTGCTGGAAAAGGGGAAACTCCCCTCTCCCGTGACGGTGGAGGAGGAACGCCTCATCTCCCGTCTGCTCGATCCGTCCCCCCGGGCCGCTGTTGGCCGGGCGCTGGCGGAGGCCGGGCTCGTATCGGCCATGATCGATGTCAGCGACGGGCTTTTGGCCGATTTTGGCCATATTGCCGAACTATCCGCCCTCGGCGGTACGATTCACCTTGACGCTCTCCCTCTTTCGCCGGACTTTCGCACCGTTCTCCTCTCCCACCCCTCGTCTCATCCTGATCTTGCCCTGGCCGGCGGCGAAGAGTACGAACTGGCATTTACCGCGCCCGCGGCCAATCGGGAAAAAATTGTCCAACTTATGAAAAAAAGTGGCATTGATGCTCGGCCTGTTGGTATAGTAACGGCCTCGCCCGAGGTCACGGTCGTTTTAGCCGACGGCAGCACATATGCCCCACAGAACAAGGGATACAACCACTTTACATAACTTTCCGAAAGGAGCATCACACGATATGCAGCAGGCAGTCATTCCCGCAGACAAGGCCAGGCTCTGTGCCGACGCCATCCGTTTTCTCGCCGCTGACGCGGTTGAAAAGGCCAATTCCGGCCACCCCGGATTACCTATGGGGGCCGCAGACTGCGCCTTTACCCTGTGGGGCAATTATCTCTCCTTTAACCCCGAAGACCCCCGCTGGCCCAATCGCGACCGTTTCATCCTCTCGGCCGGCCACGGCTCCATGCTGCTCTATTCGCTCCTGCACCTGTTCGGCTATGACCTGCCGCTGGAGGAGTTGAAAAACTTCCGCCAGTGGGGCAGCAAAACCCCCGGGCACCCCGAGTTCGGCCATACCGTCGGGGTCGAGGTGACCACCGGTCCCTTGGGCCAGGGGTTCGCCAATGGGGTCGGCATGGCCATAGCCAGCCGGATGGCGGCGGAACGCTTCAATACCGCCGACTTCAGCCCCATCGACCACACCATCTACGCCCTGGTGGGCGACGGCGACCTGCAGGAGGGGATCAGCTACGAAGCCGCCGCCCTGGCCGGTCATCTCAAGCTGGGCAACATGGTGTATCTCTACGATGACAACGGCATCACCATCGAGGGCAAGACCAATCTGGCCTGGTCCGAGGACGTGGCCGGGCGTTTTACCGCCAGCGGCTGGCATGTGCAGAAGATCGACGGCCACGACTACACCCAGATCATGGCCGCCATTGCCGCCGCCAAGGCCGAGACGGGGCGCCCGTCGATCATTATCGCCACCACCCACATCGCCTTCGGCAGCCCCGCCAAACAGGATTCCTCCGGGGCCCACGGCTCGCCCCTGGGCAAAGACGAGATCGCCGCCACACGGGCCAACCTGGGATGGCAGCATGCCCCCTTCGAGGTGCCGGAAGAGGTCCGTGCCATCTGCCGTGAACGGGTCGAGGCGCTCAAACGCCGCTATACCTTCTGGCAACGCGGTTTTTCCGGCTGGCATGCCGCCAATCCCGAAAAGGCAAAATTGTGGGATGAAATGTGGAACAAGCAGGTACCGGCCACGCTGGCCGATGAATTGCTCGCCGTGGTTGCCGACAAGGACGGCGCCACCCGAGCCCTGTCCGGCGCGGTTCTCCAGAAGGCGGCCGCCCTTATCCCCGCCCTGGTGGGCGGATCGGCCGACCTGTCCCCTTCCAACAACAGCGATATCAAGGGCGCGCCTTCCGTGCAGCCGGGCGCGTTTGCCGGCCGCAACCTGCATTTCGGCATCCGTGAACACGCCATGGGCGCGGTGGTGAACGGCATGGCCCTGTACGGCTGCTTTATCCCCTACGGCGCCACGTTCCTGGTCTTTTCCGACTACTGCCGCCCATCCGTCCGTCTCTCCGCCCTCATGAACGTGCAGTCGATCTATATCTTTACCCACGACTCCTTTTTTGTCGGCGAGGATGGCCCCACCCATCAGCCGATCGAGCATGTGGCCTCACTCCGCATGATTCCGGGCCTCCAGGTGATCCGTCCGGCCGACGGCCTGGAAACGGCACAGGCCTGGCAGGCGGCATTGCAACGCAGCAATGGGCCGACGGTCCTGATCCTCACCCGCCAGAAACTTCCGGTCATTGCCCGCCCCGCATCCTTTGACAGAGCCGATGGCCTCAAGGGAGGATATGTCGCGGCCTCGCCCGCCGGAAGGCCCGACGTGGTCATCATGGCCAGCGGCTCCGAGGTGCATGTGGCGGCCGATGCGGCAGGCCTCCTGGCAGCACGGGGGATCGGAGCCCGCATCGTCTCCGTGCCCAACCTGGGGCAGTTCCAGGCCCAGCCTGCCGCCTACCGCGACGAGGTGCTCCCGGCAGGAGTTCCCCGCGTGGCCTTTGAAGCGGGGCGTGGCGAGTCCTGGGGCAAGCTTCTGGGATGCGACGGCCTGTTCATCGGCATCGAACACTTCGGCGCCTCGGCCCCGGACAAGGTGCTGGCGGAACAGTTCGGCTTCACCGCGCCCCAGGTGGCGGATAAGATCGCTGCTTTCCTGAAAAAGTAATAGGCGAAGCTCACCACGGAGGACAACAAAGGGGAAGGTAGGCACATCTAAAAAACGGCTTGCTGCCTTCTTCCCCGTGTACCTCCGTTTTTTCTCCATTCCATTGCCTCCGTGGTCCGGCTTTTTGAGGTTTCTTATGGAGCTGATCGAACTGCTCAAAAAATCCCTGCTCTTCTCCGGCCTGAAGGATAACGACCTGGCTGAACTGGCCGCCATTACGGTCCGCCGCACGTTCCGGAAAGGTGAGTCCCTCTTCAGCGAGGGTGATGAGGCCACCGGTTTTTACCTTTTGGTATCGGGCAGCATCAAGCTCTGCCGTATCGCCCCCGATGGCCGGGAAAAGGTGCTGCACTTCGTGCAACCCCGCGAGACCTTTGCCGAAGCAGCGTTTTTCGGCGACGGGCGCTATCCTGCCGAAGCCCGCGCCCTGGCGGCCGGCGAGGCGCTCTACCTGCCCAAGGAAGGGTTTCTGGAGCTGATGGGGCGCAACCCCAATTTCTCCCTCAACCTGGTGGTCTCCCTGTCGCTCATGCTGCGGCAGTTCGCCCGCCAGATCGAGGAGCTCTCCTTTGCCGACGTCACCTCGCGGCTGGCCTCCTTTCTGGTCCGGCGGTCCGCCGAAAAGTCGGCCAGTTACGGCGGCATCACCTACATCGACCTGGGGGTCAAAAAGGGCGAGCTTGCCTCGCGGCTCGGCACCGCCAGCGAGACCATCTCCCGCACCCTGCGCAAACTGAAGGACGAGGGGATTATCGAGGTCCAGGGGAGCCGGGTGGTGATCCACCAGATGGAAAAGCTGCAGAAGCTGTCCGAGCGGCACGAGTGAAGATCGAGGATA
Organism: Oryzomonas rubra; assembly: GCF_008369015.1. NCBI lineage: Bacteria > Pseudomonadati > Thermodesulfobacteriota > Desulfuromonadia > Geobacterales > Geobacteraceae > Oryzomonas > Oryzomonas rubra. The sequence goes on along the minus strand of NZ_SRSD01000003.1, from coordinate 200,222 downwards.
CTTTTGCCACGGAGCCACAGGGATACAGAGAAAAACAAGATCAAGGACATAGAAATCTTTGTCGGTTCGGAAACAGCAGAGGCGTGCCGTATCTCCATGGGAAATTCTGTCTGATTTGGGTAAAAGGAGCTATTCATGTTGATCGTCATGAGCCATAATGCCACCACGGCCGATATTGACGCCGTGGTCCGGACCGTAAACGAGATGGGCCTTACGGCGGCGCCGATCCCGGGCAGGGAGCGGACCGCCATCGGCGTCCTGGGCAACCAGGGATATGTCGATGACAGCAAAATTCTGGAACTGACGGGCGTACAACAGGTGATCCACGTTTCCAAACCATACAAGCTGGTTTCCCGCGATTTTCATCCCGAAAATACCATCGTCGATGTCAGGGGCGTCCGTGTCGGCCAGGGGTGCCGGCCGGTGGTGGTGGCCGGGCCGTGCGCCGTGGAGAGCGAGGAGCAGATCGTCAAGACGGCCCTCTTCGTGAAACAGGCCGGCGCCGACATGCTGCGGGGAGGGGCGTTCAAACCGCGCACCGGCCCCCACACCTTCCAGGGGCTGCGGGAGGAGGGGCTGAAGCTGCTCGCCGTGGCGGGGAGGGAGAGCGGCCTGCCCATCGTTACCGAGGTGATGAGCCCGGACAGTGTGGGGCTGGTGTCCGAGTACGCCGACCTGCTCCAGGTAGGGGCGCGCAACATGCAGAACTTCGACCTGCTGCGGGAACTGGGCAGGATCCGCAAGCCGGTGCTGCTCAAGCGCGGCATGAGCGCCACGGTGGAGGAGTTCCTGGCCGCAGCCGAGTATATCCTGGCCGAGGGGAACGACCAGGTCATCCTGTGCGAACGGGGTATCCGCACCTATGAAACTGCGACCCGCAACACCCTCGACCTGGCCATTGTGCCGCTGATCAAGGAGCTGTCCCACCTGCCGATCATGGTCGATCCCTCCCACGCCACCGGCAAGCGCAGCCTGGTGCCCCCCATGGCTCTGGCGGCGTTGGTGGGCGGTGCCCAGGGCGTGCTGGTGGAGGTGCACCCGGAACCGGAAAAAGCGCTCTCCGACGGTCCCCAGTCGCTCACCTTCCCCGGATTCGGAAACCTGATGGAAGAGGTCCGGCGGCTGACCGGTTTTCTGGGGTATGTCTGACCGTTTATAAAAGACTTGTAATGATTTGGTCGCCGGTGTAATAATGAAACCACCAGATCGTTCTCTCTACCCTGTTGGTCGGCAGTAGCACCCGGGCGGAATGCTAAACAAAACGGGGGTCGCTCCCTGCTGTGGTGTGCTGCCCCATTACGCGGGATTTGCCTGAAGCAGTATACTGACTCCCATGGTTGAGGAAACTCGCCGGAGGTCCTTTAAGCTGACGGCAGGGTGGAGAGAATGAATAAAAAAAGGGGAAGCCTCGCGCTTCCCCTTTTTTTTGTAAACCTGAATCCGTGACGCCTCCCTGCCGCCGCTGGTCCGGAAGGCTGCGTTTGAAGAGTTTGCGACCATCAGGCGGCGGACGGGCCTATGTTACGGCATAGCGACGGGCAGGCCCCGGCTCTTCCGGACACTGTGGCATTCCGGCGTCACGGATTCAGGATAAACTTGACGTCCCTTAGCCCAATTCCCGGCCCGTGGTCGTCATCACCAGCTTGCCGTGCTTGACCCCCTTCACGCCGATCAGGGAGTCTGCTATGGCCTTGATCTGGCTCGCCTTGCCCCTGACGATCAGCACCTCGAGACAATTGTGGTGGTCCAGATGCACGTGCAGGGTCGAGATGATGCGGTCATGGTGGTCGTGCTGGATGGCGGTCAGCCGGTCGGCCAGGTCGTGGACGTGGTGGTCGTAGACCAGCGTCACCGTGCCGACCGTTTCCTCGTTGCCGTCTTCCCAGGTCTGCTCCACCAGGGCGTCGCGGATCAGATCGCGTATGGCCTCGGAACGGTTGACGTAGCCCTTTTCCGTAACCAGCCGGTCAAAACGCTCCAACAGCCCGTCGTCGATGGATATGCCGAAACGTATGGTCTCTCCCATCACACCCCCCTATTCTGTTGATAGAATCTTCGTCAGACATGCAACGAGACGTTCGTTTTCCGGGCGCGTACGCACCGCAATGCGGAAAAAACGGGGCGTAAGGCCGCTGAAGCTGGCGCAGTCGCGGATAATGACCAATTCGGGCAGGAGTTTTTGCGCCAGTTCCCGGGCCGTCATCTCGCCCGTAAGCTCCACCAGCAGGAAGTTGGCGCGGGAAGGGTAGACTCTGAGCTGGGGAAAGCCGGCCAACCGGTCGGCCAGGAAGCGCCGTTCCTGGTCGATGAAGAGGAGGGTCCGTTGATTATGCTCCCGATCCCGCAGGGATGCCATGCCGGCCGCCTGCGCCAGGGTGTTGACGTTCCACGGTACGCCGAGTGCGTCGAGACGCCCGCACAACGGCGCATTTGTCATGGCATACCCCAGGCGCAGGCCGGGGATACCGAAGAATTTGGTCATGGAGCGCAGGATGAGGGCGTTATCGCTCGTGACGACGGCGTGTTTGGCCGACGCCTCCTCGCAGAAGTCCATAAAGGCTTCATCCAGCACCAGAAAGGTGCCTGCTGCGCTGCACAGGTCGCGGACCTGTTCGACGATGGGCGGCGGATAGAGCGTGCCGCTGGGGTTGCCGGGGTTGCAGAGGTAGAAGGCATCGTACCCCTCGGCAAGTTTCGCTTCCAGCCGTGCCGGGTCCAAGGAAAAACCGTCCTCGGGTGCGAGCGGGAAGTGGTGCACCTCCCACCGCTGCCGCTCCAGGGCCCGCTCGTATTCGCTGAAGCAGGGGGCGGCGAGCAGGGCGCGTTTCCCGGAGAGGACGGCCGGCAGTTGGTAGATGAGTTCCGTCGAGCCGTTGGCGATAACGAAGTGAGCTGCGGGAAGCCCGTGGTAATGGGCGAGGGCCTCTTTCAACTCTTCATGGCCGGCGTCGGGGTAATGCACCAGGCTGTCAAAGGCGTGGTCGACGGCCGATCTCACCAGGGGCGACGGTCCCAACGGATTGATGCTGGCCGAGAAATCGGCCAGTGCGGACAGCGGGACGCCAATCCGGCGCGCTGTCGCGAATATGGTGCCGCCGTGGTCATAACTGCGGGACATGGAAGCCTTTCAGCGCCCAGGCAGCGGCAATGCAGATGGCTGCCATGAGCAGGGTGGTGGCGTACATCAGCCTGATCATACTCCGGTATGCCCGGCCGTCAAGGGGGAGGAGCGGGTCGCCGATGGGCTCCTTCCAGGAGGGGGTGCCGCCATAGCTGGCCGTCCCCCCCAGGCGCACCCCCAAAGCCCCGGCGGCCGCAGCTTCCGGGTGGCCGCTGTTGGGCGAAGGATGATTGCGGCGGTCGCGCAGCGTGATGCGCGCGGCGTTGCGCCATGAAAGTCCGGTCAGGGGCGAGGCCATGATCATCAACAGGGCGGTCAGACGGGCGGGGAGGAAATTCAGCAGGTCGTCCATGCGGGCCGATGCCCACCCCAGCCGCAGATAACGCTCGTTTTTGTAGCCCACCATGGAGTCCAGGGTGCTGACCGCCTTGAAGGCGATGCCGGCCACCGGGCCGCCGAGGGTCAGCCAGAACAGGGGCGACACAATGCCGTCGGCGGTGTTCTCGGCCACGGTTTCCACCACTGCCCGCCATATATCGGCATCGCTGAGATCGTGGGTGTCCCGGCCGACGATATGGGACAGGTTACGCCGCGCCGCCTCCCGGTCTCCGGCCATCAGAGCGTCGGCAACCAGGGCCGATTCCCGGTGGAGGGAGCGGGCGGCCAGGCAGGTGTAGGAAACGTACGCTGCGCCCAGGAGGCCGGCAAGGGGACCAAGGATTGTGAGCCCGTTCAGCGCCAACCAAACGGTTGCCGCGCTCGTGCCCACGGTGAGGAGCAACAGGCCGATGCCGGCGGCCCGCTCATGGCGGGTGATCTTGCGCAGGCTTGATTCCAGAAAGGCGATCAATCGGCCGATCAGGACCACCGGATGGGGCAACCGGCGGGGGTCGCCCAGGGCCAGGTCCAACGCCAGGGCCAGGATCAGCACTGCCGGTTCAGCGGGTGTCACCGTTCCAGCCCGCACATATCCAGCAGGAGGGGGATGTCGAGGTGCCGTTCGAGGTGGTCGGCCAGCCGGTCGAAGGGGTCGCCGCGATCCGGTTCGCGGGCGTCATGCCGTTGGGGGAGCCCCTTGTCGCAGCGGATGCGGTTGAGGTAGGCCTCCCGGAAACGGGCGTTGTCGAAGATGCCATGCAGGTAGGTACCGAAGACCCGGGCATCGGGGGAGACCGCGCCGTCCTGGACCGCAACCTGGGCGGCTCCGCGTCGGGAGATGCGGGCAAAGGGGCGCCCCGCGCCGACGGGGGTGGTGATGCCCATGTGGATCTCGTAGCCGGCCAACTCCTCCTCGCAGCCGGGGGCTAGTGCCTGACCGGCGTCGTCGAGGCGGGCCGCCGCCTGATGGGTCGTCTTTTTCGGCAGGAGTTCCGTCTCCACCGGGAGCAGGCCGAGCCCGGCCAGTTCCCGAACGTCCGATTCCACGCCGTGGGGGTCCGACACCCGTTGGCCGAGCATCTGGTAGCCGCCGCAGATGCCGACGATCTGCCCCGTGAAGCCCTTGATCGCCTCGGAGAAACCGCGCTCCTCCAGGTAGCGGAGGTCGGGGATGGTGGTCTTGCTGCCCGGAAGGATGAGGACATCGAGCCCTGCTATCTGCTGCGGCGATTCCAGATAGGTGAGGGTGCAGTCCGGCTCGCAACTGAAGGCGTCGAAATCGGTGAAGTTGGAGATGCGCGGCAGCCTGACGACCCCTATGCGGATGGCATTCGGGGCGGGGGCACCGCCGGTCGGATGTGAGGGGCGGCTGAGGGCCATGCTGTCTTCGGCCGGCAGATTGAGGTCCGCAAGCCAGGGGAGGACGCCGATGACCGGGATGCCGGTCCGCTCCGTGATGAAGTCGAGCCCTGGCCGCAGGATGGCGGCGTCGCCGCGGAATCTGTTGATGATGATCCCGCGGATCATCGCCTTCTCATGGGGCTCCAACAGGTCGATGGTGCCGACGAGCTGGGCGAAGACGCCGCCGCGGTCGATGTCGGCCACCAGTATGACCGGGCAGCGGGCCATGGCGGCAACCCGGAGGTTGGCGATGTCGTTGTGCCTGAGGTTGATCTCGGCAATGCTCCCGGCACCCTCGATGGCGATGAAGTCGTAACCGCCTTTCAAACGTTCGAAACTCTCCGCGACCCTTGCAAAGGCCTGGGGCTTGTACGCATCGTACTGTGCCACATTCATGGAGCCGACCGGCCGCCCCTGGACGATGACCTGGCTGCCGGTGTCGGAATTGGGCTTCAGCAGCACCGGGTTCATGTCGGTATGGGTCTCGATGCGGCAGGCCTGGGCCTGCACGGCCTGGGCCCGGCCGATCTCGCCCCCGTCGGGGGTGACGGCGGAGTTGAGGGACATGTTCTGGGATTTGAAGGGAGCGGTGCTGATGCCGCGCCTGACCAGCAGACGGCAGAAGCCGGCCGTGATGACCGATTTGCCCACGTCCGACGCGGTGCCGCAGAACATGACGGCGCCCGGCCGGGATACCTCTGCCTTTGCAGGCATGGAGATAACCGGCCGTCCGGCGGAGGACCGGCATGGCGCCTGGTCCGCTGCGGCATGGTCGGCGTGCGGGCTCCGGTTCTTCTGGCCACTGCGGCATTCCGGCGTCACGGATTCAGGCTCCGTATTGGTGGCGGCGCCGTACTTGCCGGCATAGCCGCGGGGCGTGACCATGCGTCCGTGGCTGTCCACAAAGCTTTTGCTGTTGCCGATGATCACGATGGTGGACATGTCGATCCGGTGCTCCAACAGCCCCCCTAGGGTGGTGACGGTGCTTCGCTCGTCCGGGCGGCAGGCGTTGCGCACGATGCCCGCCGGGGTCTCGGCCGGCCGGGAGGCCAGGATGATGCGGCGGGCCTCCTCGATCTGGGTGACCCGTTTTGTGCTGCGGGGGTTGAAGATCACGATGACGAAATCGGCCCGGGCGGCCGCTGTAAGCCGTGTCATGATCAGGTCCCAGGGGGTGAGCAGATCGGAAAGGGAGATGACGGCAAAGTCATGCATCAGCGGGGCGCCCAGCACGGAGGCCGCCGCCTGGATGGCCGAAATGCCCGGTATGACCCGGACATCCGGCTGGGGCAGGCCGCTTTCGGCCTCGTTTTCCAATAACTCCAGCACCAGGCCGGCCATGCCGTAGATGCCGGCGTCCCCCCCGGAGACCAGGGCGACCGCTTCGCCGGCGCGCGCCCTGACGATGGCCTCGCGGCAGCGCTCGATCTCGCGCATCATGCCGGTTGCCACCGTCGTTTTCCCGGCGATGAGGGGGCTGATCTGCTCCAGATAACTGTCGTAACCGATAATGGTTGTGGATTCGGCGAGGGCCTGCCGGGCGGCATCGGTCAGGTGGACGATGTCGCCGGGGCCGGTGCCGATGATATACAGGGGTGGCATGAAATCACCTATTCAGGGTCGGGGTGGATGCCGCACGGCTTGAGGTGCGGTAAAGATGCTAGGATCAGGCGCTGTACGATGCGTAGAGCTGTTTTACCCGTACCAGATAATTTTGTGTTTCGCGGGGCATGCGGTCCGGCCTCCTGTCCACGTTGCCCGGCCCCCAGTTATAGGCGGCCAGGGCCGAGTCCACGTTGCCGTCATAGCGGTCGAGCAGGTCGCGCAGGAAGCGCGTCCCGGCCATGACGTTCTGCTCGGGGTCAAAGGAGTCGTTGACGCCGAGGGAACGGGCGGTCCCGGGCATGAGTTGCATCAGGCCCCGGGCCCCTGCGGAGGAAACGGCCGTGGGGTTGAAGTTGCTTTCGGCCTTGATGACGGCCTTGATGAGCCCCGTATCGACCCCGTAACGGCTGGAGGCCTTGGCGATGATCGGCTCCAGCCATTCTTTGTCGCTGCCCAGGGGCGTCGAAGACGCGGACGGGTACACCGCAGCAGGTTGTGCCGAAGGGGACTTCCCCCCGCTGTCGGCTGTCTGGCTGGGGGTTGCCTGCACGGCGGCGTCGGCATAGGCCTTGATGAGGGGCTGGAGCAGGGACGGCTGCTGCCCGAGCGTCTGGGCCGGCGAGGCGTCGGACGAGCCGTCTCCCGCCAGACTCAGGGTGGTCTGGAGCATCTGCAGGCTGAGAGCCTCGGCAAGGTTTTGGGCGCTGGCCTGCTGCGTCTGTTCTGTCGCCGAGCTCTCCATGGCACGGTCGAGCCGTTCGGCGAAGACGCCGTCGGTCCGTCCAGTGGCGTCTTGGCGCTCGCTCTTGCGCGATTCCAGCGCCAGAACCGATTTGAGAAGCGACAGATTGCCGCTGATATCGATGGTCATTGCGTCTCGGACTCCTTGCCGTAGGCCAGGTTCTTTTTCTTCAGCTTCTCGATCAGGGTCGTGCGTTTCAGGTTCAGCAGCATGGCCGCTTCCTTCTTGTTCCCCCTGGTCCGCTCCAGAGCCTGAAGGATCAGCCGGTTCTCGAACTCGTCGAGGACCGAGTTGAGGCAGATGCCGCTTTCCGGGAATTCGTTCCCGACCGTGACTGCCGGGGCCTGTACCTGAACCGTCCGGGAAAGGTATTTCTCCGGGAGATCGTCAGGGGTAATGAGGCCGCTGTCCTTGAGGATCACCAGGCGTTCCACCAGATTCTCCAACTCCCGGACGTTCCCCGGCCAGTCGTAGGCGCAGAGGATTCCGAGGGTTTCGCTGGAAAAGCCCGTTACCTCATGCCGTTTTTCGCCATTGAAACGGTCCAGAAAGAAGTCTATCAGCAGCGGTATGTCCTCACGCCGTTCCCGCAGGGGGGGGATGGTGATGGGAATGACCGACAGCCGGTAAAAGAGGTCTTCGCGGAAGTCCTGGGACTCCACCAGTTCCTCCAGTTTTTTGTTGCTCGCCGCAATGATGCGGACATCCACCTTCTGAGACTTCGTCGACCCGACCGGCTCGAATTCCTTGCTCTGCAGAACCCGCAGGAGCTTGACCTGCAGATTGGCCTTCATGTCGCCGATTTCATCCAGGAACAGCGTCCCCTTGTCCGCCATCTCGAAACGTCCCGCACGATTGGCATACGCGCCGGTGAACGACCCCTTGATATGGCCGAACAACTCGCTTTCGATCAGGTCTTCGGGGATGGCTGCGCAGTTGATCGGGACAAAATTCTTGTCGCTCCGGGAACTCAACTGGTGTATGGCACGAGCTGCAAGTTCCTTGCCAGTGCCCGATTCTCCCTGGATTAACACCGTGGCGTTTGATGCGGCGATCTTTTCGATCAATTCGAAGAGGGCGGCCATCCGGCTGCTTTTCCCGATGATGGAGGAGCAGAGCGCGCGAGGGGCGCGTGGTGCAGCCCAGGCGTGGGGCGTTTTCATGGTCTGGAACTCCCTGGCGCGCATGACCAGACTTTCCAGCTCGTCCAGATTGAGCGGCTTGGACAGGAAAAAAACATTGTCTTCGTTTGCCGAGTTGATATGGGCATTGTTGCTGTAGCCGATCAGGACGAGAAGCGGGTTTATCTTCTTGGCCTCTTCGATGAAATCAGGGGCGATATCGGCCAGCAGCTTCAAGTCTGCGATCACGATGCCGATATGTTTTTCATGTAGCGTGTCAAAAATATTGGATGCCTGGGTGGCGTGGGCGATGTTGTACCCCTGGTATTTCAAAAAAGCCGATATGAGATCGCGGGTTTTGCGATCGTCCTCGACTATGAAAATGGTGCCCGGCGTATCCATGATGTATCCAATTACTGGCGGAGGTATGCGATGATGTGTCCAGGGTGCTTCGAAAGGCCTTGAGGATGAATAATAGGGCTCATTGACACTAAAGTCAAGAAAATGACTTTATGTTTTTTGCGATTGGCAGGGCAATTGATCTGCTTGGTATTGTCGGCCCGAATTAAATTTTTATCGTACTTGATAAATAGCGGCCTGCATGATAAATATTAGTCATAATTTAGTATTCTAATTTATGCGGGGTCTGTCGTCCTGACAAACTTCCATAACTATTTTGATCATTTCGAGCATGCTTATCCACATGGAGGAGGGAGTAATGAACGATGCGCTCGTGCCGGTGAAATCTGATGAATCTCGCGATAAATTGATACAGTTGGTAAGCTTTAATCTTGACCAGGAGGAATATGGGGTCGATGTCCTCAAGGTCAGGGAAATTATCCGGATGCCGAACGTGACGCGCGTTCCCAATACTCCCCAGTATGTCGACGGTGTCATCAACCTGCGCGGCAAGGTGATCCCCATCATTTCCATGCGCAAAAAATTCGGCCTGATGGAAGTGGACAACGACAAGCAGACCCGCATTATGGTCATGGATGTGGAAGGAGAGCTGATGGGCTTCATCGTCGATGCCGTTTCGGAGGTCATCCGCATTTCCGGCAGCGAGATCCAGCCTTCGCCCGCGGTAGTGGCCAGTGGCATTGACCAGGAGTGCATTGCTGGTGTAATAAATCAGGCTGAACGTCTGCTGGTTTTGCTCGACCTGGAGAAGATGTTCTCCGGCGACGAGAGACGGCTTTTTGCATCAATGTAGTCGTAGGGTCCAGTTTTTTTCAAGGAGACGTTAATGCCACCGTTTGATAGTGAAGACCAGGAACTGCTGGAAGGCTTCCTTACCGAGACAACCGAGCTGCTCGAGAAACTCGACGACGATCTTGTGGCTTTGGAGAAGGAAAAGTCCTCGGACGACCCCGAACTTCTCAATCGGATTTTTAGGTCGATCCACACCGTTAAGGGCGCTTCGAGTTTTCTGGGCTTCGACCTCTTGGTTAAAGTGACCCATAAGACGGAGGATGTCCTCAATCGCCTGCGAAAAGGCGAATTGACGGTGAACCCTGAAATCATGGATGTCATTCTCGAAGCCACGGATCTGGTCAAGGTCCTGGTAAGCGATATCAAGGCGGGTGAGATTCAGGAACGGGAGATCGACGGCACCATAGCCAAGCTGATGCCGCTCCTTTCCGAGAGCGTTGCCGCCCAGGCTCCGGCCGCCCCGCAACCCGCTGCCGACGCAAGTCCGCAGACGGCTGCCGAGCCCGATGCGGCTCCTGCCCCGGATGCCGCGGCAGCATCGTCGGCCGAACCGCCGCCGTCGCCTGTCAAACAGGAAGTCGCACCGGTCCCGCCGCCGAAACCGGCCGGGGACGCGGTCGCCAAGAAGGCGCCGGTGCCCAAGCCGACCGAGGGAAAGGGAGAGGATCTTTCCGACAACACCACCGTGCGCGTCGATGTCAAACGCCTTGACGACCTGATGAATCAGGTGGGCGAACTGGTGCTTGAGCGTAACCGCATGATCCAGCTTAATCAGGATCTGCAGCAGGGTGAATCGGAACGGCTCGATTTTAATGAGGAATTCGGCAAGCTCACCAAGCGGATGAGCTTCGTCACCTCGGAACTGCAGATGCAGGTCCTGAAGATGCGCATGATCCCGGTGGACAAGGTTTTCAAGAAGTTTCCCCGTATCGTCCGCAGCCTGGCCCGCGATCTGGGCAAAGAGGTCGATCTGCAGATCTTCGGCGAAGAGACCGAGCTGGACCGCTCGGTTGTTGACGAGATCGGCGATCCACTCATCCACTTGATCCGCAATGCCATGGACCACGGCCTGGAGACCCCCGACGAACGCGTTGCCGCCGGTAAGCCGCGGGTGGGCGTCCTGATCCTGGCCGCCGTCCACGAGGGCAACCAGATCATCATCAGCATCAAGGACGACGGCCGCGGCATCGACACCGACCGGGTCGGGCGCAAGGCCGTGGAAAAGGGGCTGATCACCGAGGAGCAACTGGCCGCCATGAGCCAGCGTGAAGTCTTCGATCTGATCTTTCTGCCCGGCTTCTCGACCAAGGAGAAGGCTTCCGACCTCTCGGGCCGGGGGGTCGGCATGGACGTGGTCAAGACCAACATCAAGAAGCTCAACGGCTTGATCGAGATCAAGAGCGAAAAGGGGCTGGGATCGGAATTTATCCTGCGCCTCCCGTTGACCCTGGCCATTATCCAATCGCTCCTGGTAGAGGTGGAGGGAGAAATCTACTCCATTCCGCTCTCCTCCGTGCTTGAGACCCTGCGGGTCGAACAGCGCACGTTCCACATGGTCGGCGGCCAGGAGGTGCTCAAGCTGCGCGAATCGGTGCTGCCGCTGATGCGCCTGCAACGGAAGTTCAACGTACAGCAGCGCTATGAAAACGACGATTTCTGCTATGTCGTCGTTGTCGGCGCCGCGGACAAGCGCATGGGACTGGTGGTCACACGCCTGGTGGGCCAGCAGGAGGTGGCCATCAAGTCGCTCGGCAACTACCTGGCCAACATCCCCGGCATTGCCGGGTCCACCATCCTCGGCGACGGCCGGGTCACCCTGATCGTCGACCCGGTTGGGCTCATCGATGACGGCGAAAGCGCTCCGGGCCGGTAGGCCGGCAGCTCCCCCCAATCTTTTTCTTCCCGGCAGCGCGAGTCGGCGATTCGACTCGCGTTAAAAGGGACCTGGACAAAAAACCGGTACAATTGAAGGTTGCCGATTCGATAACTGACATAGATATGCTGGCGTTCTTGGAGTAGGCGCCAACCACAAGCCCAAAAGGACCGACCGTGTCAATATCCGATAGTGATTTCATACAGCTGCGCGACTTTATCTACAATATCTGCGGAATGTACTTCCATACCACCAAAAAGTACTTCTTGGAGAGCCGTCTCAGTCGGAGGATGGAGATTACCGGCACGAAGACGCATCTGGAGTACTATCAGTTCCTCAAATCGCCCCGCGGTTCCGAAGAACTGAAGTATCTGATGGATGAAATCACCACCAATGAAACCTATTTTTTCCGTAATGTGCCGCAACTGACGGCGCTGGAAACAAAACTTCTGCCCGAAATCGTCGAAACCAAGAATAAGATGGGGTTTCGCAAGCTGCGCATCTGGAGTGCCGGCTCCTCCTCGGGGGAGGAAGCCTATACCATGTCCATGATGCTGCTGGAAAAGCGTACGACGCTCCTCAAGGACTGGATTATCGAGATCGTCGGCACTGATATCAACGAAACCGTCATCTCCCAGGCCAAAGAGGGGATTTACAACGCCTATTCGGTCCGTAACATCCCCGACCTTTACAAACGCAAGTACATAAAGGAGGAGAACGGCAAGTTCCTTCTTGCGCCGGAGGTCAAGAAGTTCGTTACGTTCAACAAGCTCAACCTGTACGATGATTCCAAGATGATCTTCATGAAGAGTTTTGATTTTATCTTTTGTGCCAACGTGTTGATCTATTTCGATACTGCTTCAAAATCCAAGGTTGTCCAACACTTTTACAACAACCTGCAACCATACGGTTATTTCTTTGTAGGCCAGTCCGAGTCCCTGCACGGGGTCAACGACAAGTTCAAGACCGTCCACTTCCCCGGTGGCTTCACCTACAAAAAGTAGCCTGAAAGGTATACTCCATGGACAAGCTCGCGATGATACAGAGGGCGGAAGAACTGGTTGGTACAATCGAGGACCTGCCGACGATTCCCGTGGTCGCCACCCAGGTGCTGCTGCTCCTTGACCAACCGGAGGTGAGGGTCGAGGATGTGGCCGACCTGATGCTGACCGATCAGGTCATGACCGCCCGGGTGATGAAGATGGTAAACTCGCCGATCTTCAAGCCCGGCCACGACATTACCTCCCTCAGGCTGGCGCTTGTCTATCTCGGCTTGAAGCACATCCGCGAACTGGCCCTTACCACCTCCCTGATCAATGCCTTTGACGCCGATACGGGTGATTTTCAGATCAGCGCCTTCTGGGAGCATTCCTTCGGGGTCGGCATGGTTTCCAAGATCATTGCCGAAAAGATCGGGTATCCGGATCTCGAAAAGGCTTATATCGGCGGCATTATCCACGACCTGGGCGTCGTCTTCCTGAGCCAGTACCAGCGCGAGAATTTTCAGGCGGTCCTGGACCGCATCAAGGATAAGCCGATCAAGCTGGTGGATGCCGAGGCGGAGCTGCTGGGCACGACCCACTGCGAGATCGGCCTGTGCATGGCCCGGAAATGGAACTTCCCCGAGGTGTACTGCGAGCTGATTTCCCAGCACCACACACCTGCCGAGGCGACCATCGACCCGGTCCTGTGCGCCATCGTCAACCTGTCCGACCTGTTCTGCGGCGTGCGTGAACTTAATTATGGTGGGAGAGAGTGGGTAAGTTTCAACCTGTCCGATGAAGCCGCTTGGCAGATACTCAGGAACGAGGCCCCGAATCTGGCAAACCTTGATATTGAACGTTTCTGCTACGAGCTGGACGACGCCATTCCCGATGTCAAGGCGTTGGTCAGTTCGATATTTACTTCACACGAACAGGCGGGGGATTGATGCTTACTTCCCGAAGCGGAAAAATACGGGTACTTATCGTTGACGACTCTTCGTTCATGCGCATGGCGATACGAAGTGTGCTCTCCAAGGACCCCTCCTTTGATATCGTCGGTACAGCGGCAGACGGCATGGAAGGGGTGGAGAAGGCCATCGCCCTCAAGCCGGACGTCATCACCATGGACGTGGAAATGCCCCGCATGGACGGCATCGCGGCCCTGCGCCAGATCATGGCCAAGGCGCCCACCAGGGTGCTCATGGTCTCCACCCTGACCAACGAAGGGGCCAAGGCCACCTTCGAGGCCCTCGACGCCGGCGCCATCGATTACATCCCCAAGAACGTCACCGACTCGGCCGAGGCCCAGCACATCTTTCGCGAGGAGTTGCTGCGCAAGGTCCGGGAAGCCGGCAAATCCCATGTGGGCCGCATCGCAGCCTCCTCGCCGGTACGGCCGGCCGGCGTTACCCCCGTTGCCGCACCTCCGACGCGCCCCACGGCATCGCGGTTTACCGGCAAAAAGATCAATTATGTGGGGATCGGCGCATCCACCGGGGGACCGGTGGCGCTCCAAGAGGTGCTCTCCCGTATTCCCGTCAATTTTCCCTACGGCATCATCGTCGGCATTCACATGCCCAAGGCCTTTACCGGCCCCTATGCCGATCGCCTGAACGCCAAATGCTCCATGACCATCCGGGAGGCGGTGGATGGCGATGTACTCAAGCCCGGCCTGGCTCTGGTCGCCCCTGGCGGCATGCATACCACCCTGGTGCGCAGGGGAACGAGCGTTGTGGTTAAAACCGTCCCCACCAGCGCCTATCCGCAGTATGTCTATATCCCCTCGGTGGACCTGATGATTTCGAGCATGGCCGAGGCAACCAACGGCTCCATGCTGGGGGTTATCCTGACCGGTATGGGCAACGACGGTTTCAAGGGGATGCAGCTCCTGAAGAGCAAGGGGGGGCTGACTATTGCCCAGGACGAGGCGACATCGACCATCTACGGCATGCCCCGGGCCTGTGTCGAAGGCGGGGTCGCCGATGAGGTGCTGCCCTTGGGGCAGATCGGTTTCGAGATATCCAAGTTCATGGGGTAGCCGCAGGGCTACCTTCCTCAAGAGAAAAGCGAAAACAAAAAGGGCGGCCCTGTCAGGGACCGCCCTTTTTTGTCTTATCGTTGAGCATGCACAACCAGCCCTTTGGCGGTGGTCACGACCTTGCAGTTGGAAAACCCCTGCCGTTTCAGCCGTCGCAGGATGAAAAATGCGGCAACCGGATGGACATGGGGCAGCATCAGGGGAAAATTCTCCAGGGGCAGTCTTCTGATGGCCTGCCAGGTCGCCCGTACCCGGTATCCCCCCCGCGGTTCACCCTGCTTGCCCGGTTGTGCGGCGGCTTCGGTCATGCCTAGCTATGCTCGCTGGTTTCGTGGAACTCCAGCTTCTTCCAGTTTTCCATCGTATTGTCCAGACGCCATTGGCTGCCGGCCATGTAGGTCAGCTTCCCTTCGCCGTCGATATAGAGGTGCATGACCTCCTTCTTCTCGAACTCCTCGATCTCCTTCTTCTCGCCGAGAACCCAGCGGGCGGTCACGTAGCTGACCGGCTCGAAGGCCACCTTGACCCCGTATTCGAACTCCAGGCGGTGCATGACCACCTCGAATTGCAGCAAGCCGACCGCCCCGATGACCCAGTCGGCACCCATCAGCGGTTTGAAAACCTGGGTGGCGCCCTCTTCGGCCAGTTGCACCAGACCCTTCTCCAGCGCCTTTGACTTCATGGGGTTGAGCAGCCTGACCTTGCGGAAATGTTCCGGGGCAAAGCTGGGGATGCCGGTGAACTTCAACTCCTCCCCCTGGGTGAAGGTATCGCCGATCTTGATGGTGCCGTGGTTGTGGATGCCGATGATGTCCCCCGGCCAAGCCTCCTCCACATTGGTCCGGTCCTGGGCCATGAAGATGGTGGCGTTGGCGATCTGCACCTCGCGTCCCAGGCGTACGTGGCGCACCTTCATGCCGCGGGTGAACTTGCCGGAACAGATGCGGAAGAAGGCGATCCGGTCCCGGTGTGCCGGGTCCATGTTCGCCTGGATCTTGAAGGTGAAGCCGCTGAAGGGCTCTTCGTAGGGCGACACCATCCGGCTGATCGTCTCGCGGGGCAGCGGCGCGGGGGCATACTCCACAAAGGCGTCCAGAAGCTGTTGAACGCCGAAGGTGTTGATGGCGCTGCCGAAAAAGACCGGCGTCTGCTGTCCGGCCAGGTAGGCCTCCTTGTCGAAGGGATGGGCGGCCCCCTCCAGGAGTTCCACGTTATGGCGCAGCTCATCCACCTGGCTGCCCAGTAGTTCGTCCAGCAGCGGGTCGTCCAGGCCGGTGGCGGTCAGCACCTGGCCGGTGCCGTTGGCCGCATCGGGGTCGAAAAAGGTCAACTCCTTGGTGTGGAGGTGATAGGTCCCGCGGAAGCGCTTGCCCATCCCCACCGGCCAGGTGACCGGGGCGGTCTGCATGTGCAGGTTTTTCTCGATGTCGTCCAACAGGTCCAGGGGGTCCTGCCCCTCCCGGTCGAGCTTGTTCATGAAGGTCATGATCGGGGTACGGCGCAGGCGGCAGACCTCCAGGAGCTTCTTGGTCTGGCTCTCCACCCCCTTGACCGAGTCGATCACCATCAGCACCGAGTCAACGGCGGTCAAGACCCGGTAGGTATCCTCGGAGAAGTCGTTGTGGCCGGGGGTGTCCAGCAGGTTGATCTCGCAACCGGAATAGGTGAATTTCATGACGGAGGAGGTGACGGAGATACCGCGTTGCTTTTCCAGCTCCATCCAGTCGGAGGTGGCATGGCGGGAGCTCTTCCGGGCGCGGACCTCTCCGGCCTGCTGGATGGCCCCGCCGAAGAGGAGCAGTTTTTCGGTGATGGTGGTCTTGCCGGCGTCAGGGTGGCTGATGATGGCAAAGGTACGGCGTTTGTCGACTTCCTGCTGGTTATGCATTTCCACGTGTGCTCCTTTAGCAATCGAAAGGCGGGCTTGGCCCGCCTTTGTTTTTTCCATGATGATTTCAGGGGGGCGAGTCCCCGAATCCGTCCCTACGAACGGAAGACCAGGCGGTCCAGGCACCAGCGGCCCCCACCGGCGAGAACCAGATAGAGGGCCATGCCCAAAAGCGCGATATTGAATTCGATGCCATGGCCGTGGCCCGGTATGCAATAGGTGTTCAGGAAAAAACCGTTCACCCAACTCACCTTGTAGATGGCCACCAGCATGACCGCTGAAATGCCGGCCGCCGAAAGCCGGGTCAGGAATCCGGTCAACACGCCGAAGCCGCCGCCGAATTCGGCAATGATCGCCAGGAGGGCGAAGATCGGCGGGATACCCATTTTCAGTTCAAAGGTCTTGAAGGTGGCGGTCAAGCCCTGTCCGCCGAACAGACCCAGCAATTTCTGCGAGCCATGGGCCATGAAGATCAGCCCCAGCGGTATCCGCAACATGAGTGGAGCCAATAAGTCGGTTGCGTCAAAACTCCCTTTTGCCATGAGGTCCCTCCGTGATAGTCACAAAATGAAGATGATCAGACCACCACATGCGCTATGCCGTCCGTTTCGCGCCCCTTGGCGGTGCGTGCGAGTTCTTCGGCCCTGTGGACGAATTCGCCGATGGTGGGCAGATCGTGCAGGCTGGTGACGGCGCCGATGGTGAAACCGACCGGCCAATCCTTGTGTGCCATCGCCTGCTGCAATTGGTGGTGAAGTGTCTCGATAAGCGGTAGAGCCGTGGTACTATCGGTATCGGGCATCAGCACGACGAACTCGTCGCTGCCGAACCGGGCGTGGAGATCGCTGCCCCGGGTCGTTGCCCTGATGGTGCCGGCCACCTCCACGAGCAGGCCGTCCCCCGTTTTATGGCCGAACCGGTTGTTGATCTCCTTGAAATTGTTAAGATCGATGCAGGCGATGGAGACCGGCTGCCTGCTCTGGCGCGAACGATGCAACTCATGAGCGGCCGACTCGAAAAAGGCATGGCGATTGAGCAGGCCGGTCAGGGGGTCGCTGCTTGCCAGCGACCTTTCCGCGTGCAGGTGCCGTTTCAAGGCCGCGACCAGAAAACTCATGATCAGCAAGAAGACAAACTCGACAAAAACATTCCAGTAGTGGAGCGGCGAATAGGAAAAGGAAAAAGACGTGCCGGCTCCATCGGCGGTCAAGCGGGTGATGAACGCGAGAAGGCAAAAAAACGCGCCGCCCCCCCTGCTCACATGCCACGCAGCGAGCGATACCGGGATCAGGTAGAAGATGATCAGGGAATAATCGCCGGTTATGTAGTCCAGCCAGCCGAGAATGACCAGCAGCACGATGTTTACGATGGAGATGGTGATTGGAGACGGCTGGAGGAGGCTGGAGAAAATGGCTGATGTGCTGCGTGTTGGCATGGGACTGTTACCCGTGTGAGCCATAGCGAACAAAGAGAGGTAAAACATCATCCCGTGTTGCAGGATTGGCGGGCGGCATGGGATTCGAACCCACGACCCCAGGCTTCGGAGGCCTGTACTCTATCCAACTGAGCTAACCGCCCGCACCATTCCTGTCCAGCTTCGGACATTATCCAAACAAATTACACTAATCGAGCGGGCAACTCAAGCCAAAAATCTGTCTTTTTATCGGATGCTCTGTTAGAATGCGCTTTCAAGGGAGAACCATGAAACGCGTGTCCTTGGCCATAGTGCTCTTTGTTGCGCTTTTTTTGCCGATTGTGGCCGATGCGGCCAACTTCAGGTTTCAAAAGGTTGGGGGCGATGTTTATGCGGCCATTGCCGAGCCGGGGAGCCGGGCCGCCAGCAATTGCCTGATCGTTGTGGCCGACTATCAGGTCATCCTGGCCGGCGCCCATTTCACCAAGGCGACCACCCGGGAACTGCTCGAGTTTGTCGGGACCATAACGCCGCTCCAGGTGCGCTACGTCATCCTGACCCACCACCATAGCGGCTTCGACGCCCTGGATACGGATTTTCCCCGCAATGCCGACATCATCACCTCCCAACGTACCTGGCAACTCCTCAGGAAGGAACCGGGCCAGATCAAGAATCAGGTAATCTTCTTCGAACAGGGGCTTACCATCAAGCGCGGTTCCCGGGAGATCGTCATGACCGCCACCGAGCGCGGGCACAGCGAGGGGGACGTGTTCGTCTCCCTTCCCGAAGACGGGGTCCTGTTCACCTCAGACCTCCTGTTCAACGATGTGGGCGGTTACATGGGGGACGGCTACTTCCGCGATTGGCTCATGGACCTCGATACCCTGGACGAGGTCGGCGCGCGCACGGTTGTTCCGGGGCTGGGCGCGGTGACGAACAACGACGGCATCAAACGTTTCCGGGCCTTTTTTCGCGATTTTACCACCGAAATCCTGCGCCTTGCCGCGAAAGGGCTCGACGTGGACGCCGCCAAGCGGGAGTTCTCATTGCCGCAATACCAGGGCATGCCCGGATTCCGCACCTTTTTCGACGCCAATTTCCGGCGCGCCTACAACGAGTTGAAGGAGTTGAAATGAGGCCGTCCGGGATTCGCGTCATCGGTCTGACCGGCGGTGTCGCCACCGGCAAGAGCAGTGTGGCCCGCTTCTTCGCGGAACGGGGCGTGCCGGTCGTGGATGCCGATCAATTGGCCCGGGAGGCGGTCAAGCCGGGGAGCCCCTGTCTGGCCCGGCTTGCCGCGCTGCTCGGGGCCGGAGTGCTGCGCGGGGACGGCACCCTCGACCGCAAGCGCGTGGCAGGTATCGTTTTCGCCGACGCGGACAAGCGGCGGCAGCTTGAGGCGGTCCTGCACCCCGAGATTCGGCGTCTGGCGGAGGAACGCATTACCCGGGCCGCGGCTACCGGCCAGCGAATAGTGATATACATGGCGCCGCTCCTGATCGAGGCGGGCGTCACCGACCGTGTGGATGAGATCTGGGTGGTGACGGTGCGGCCGGAGGTTCAGCTGGAACGGCTCATGGCGCGGGACGGCATCGGCCGGGAAGAGGCCGAACGGATCATTGGCAGTCAGATGCCCCTGGCCGAGAAGGAACGCCACGGCAGGGTCGTGATCGACAACAGCGGGACCCTTGAGGAGACACGCCTTCTTTTGGCGGAAATTTGGGACAAGGAGATAGCGGTACACCATGAGTGAAAAGAATCACATTCTGCGGCCCGGCCCGCGGCAGGCCCAGCGGCCCGATCCGAAGATGACCTGCTTTGCCGCTGTCCCCCGCGGCGCCGAGGAGATTGCGGCCCACGAGCTCGAACAGTTGGGGGTTGGGGATGTGGCCGCCGGACGGGGCGGGGTTTCGTTTACCTGCAACCGCGAGGGGCTCTACCGGGCAAACCTCTGGCTGCGCACCGCAAGCCGCGTGCTGGTGCAGCTCGCCCTGTTCCCCTGCTTGTCCCCCGAGGAGTTGTATGCCGGGGTGTACGCCATCCCTTGGCAGGAACTGATTACCCCCGCCATGACCCTGGCGGTGGATTGCAGTCTGCGCGACTCGGCCCTGACCCACTCGGGTTTTGTGGCCCTCAAGACCAAGGACGCCGTGGTCGACCGGATTCGGGAGGCGTGTGGCAGCCGTCCCAGCGTGGATACCGCTGCGCCCGACGTGCGCATTAATGTCCACCTGTCCAAGAACGTCTGTACCGTCAGCCTGGACAGTTCGGGAGATGCCTTGGACCGTCGCGGCTACCGGCTGGAACGCAACGAGGCCCCCATGCGCGAGACCCTGGCCGCCGCCGTGGTCGCCCTGACCGGCTGGGACGGCTCAATCCCCCTGGCCGATCCCATGTGCGGCTCGGGGACGATCCCGGTGGAGGCGGCTCTGCTGGCGGCCCATGTGCCGCCGGGGCTGAAACGCTCCTTCGGGTTTGAACGCTGGCAGGATTTCGACGAAAGGGTGTGGAAACGCTTGCTCCGGGAGGCGGAGGGCGGCATGCAGCGGCTCCCTCTCGGCCTGATTACCGGCTATGACCGGGACAGCCGGGCGTTGGCCCTGGCGGCCCGCAACGCCGCCCTGGCCGGATTCGAGGGGCAGGTGCACTTCTTTCACGCTGCTCTGGAGGAGTTCCAGCCCGAGGGGGACAAGGGGGTCGTGATCATCAACCCCCCCTATGGCAAGCGTCTGGGGGATGAGGACGAACTGCGGGAGTTGTACTGCCAGATCGGCGATGTCCTGAAAAAACGCTGCCGGGGCTGGACCGGTTTCATCCTGACCGGCAACCTGGAACTGGCCAAATACATCGGCCTGAAGGCCTCGCGCCGGTATGTGCTCTTCAACGGGCCGATCGAATGCCGGCTGTTGAAGTACGAGATGTACTGATACCGGGAAAAGACCGTTTAGGTTTCGCGCGCCCCCTGAATGCGCCCATTATCCGTCCGGGGTGGTGCCCGTTGCCCGGGAACCGGTACTGAAAAGCGTTGAACCCCTCAGGGCGTCCTGGTGCAGATCCGCATCAGCAGGTCCCCCTCGAACAGCATCGGCTGGCGGCGGATGCCGGTGAGCAGGCCTGCTACCGGCGCGGTTACCCGGGTGCGGACGTTGCCGTTGAAGCTGTCGTAGATGTACCCCAACTCCTGCCCTTTACTCACCCATCCCCCCAGACTTTTGTCCGAGACGAACATGCCGGCCCGGTCGGCATAAATGCGGACGGAACACTCCCGGGTGAAGTAGAGGGCCTCCTGGTCCGCCTCGGCCACCTCCACCCCTTCCAGCACGCCGATCCTCCCCAAAAACGAAACCAGCCCCCGAAAGACCTGCTGACAGTGGGGCAGTTGTATGGAGCCCGCCTGTCCGATTTGGAGGAGGAAACTCTGACCGGGCCAGTATTTCCATGAGTACATCAGGGTGGTGGTGAATACCGGGCTCACCGAGCGCTCCATGATGGCGGAAAGCCCGAACAGATGCGCGGTCTCCCGCTCCTCCGGGGTCGGATCGTAGAGGCGCACCTGGGGCAGCTCCTCGAAGTACAGGTTGGAGCTGTGCAGGTCCACGCGGTAGGCGGACTTCTTGGTCGCCTCCAGCACGGTGTAGGCGATACGCTGGGTGGTTTCGCCCATCTGGTTGCCGGGGAACATGCGGTTCTGGTCGCTCTGGTCGAAGGGCCAGGCGCGGCGCAGGGTGTTGGTGCCCAGGACATTGACCGCCGGGATGATCAGGACCCGTTGCGCAAGGCGCAGTTTCGGATATCCACCCCCCTCCACGGCCGTGAGGAAATCGGCCAGGCGGGCCAGGATGTAGATACCGTTGATCTCGTCGCCGTGCAGGCCGGACACGAACGATACAGCCGGGTTCCCCGCAGCCGGGCCGAGCTCGTGGCAGGGGATGGTGAAGTCCTCCCGCAGCGGGGCGGTCATGAGTACCAGGTCGCGGCTGCTCATGCCAACCTCCCTTTTCTGGCCATGACCCGCGCCATGAGCGACCCCTCGTACACCAGCGGATATTCCCGCAGGGTGAAGAGGATGCCGTCCACCGGGGAGCGCACCTCGGCCAGGATGCCCCCCTGCAGGGGGGAAACGATGTTGCCCAGCAATTGTCCCTTGCGCACGTCGGTCCAGTGTTCGATGACCGGGACGAACAGCCCCGAGGTGGGGGCGTTCAGGTAGTGGACGTTGCTGTCGTCGGCGATCAGGGGGAGGTGGTTGAGGGGCGGCAGCTCCACGTCCGGGGCCAGCACGCCCAGGTCCTTCCAGAGGGTCAGGATGCCGGACATCACCTGGCGGCAGTAATCGGGGGTGATGCGCATGCCGACCCCCATCTCCACCACCAGGCAGGGGGTGCCGACGCTGTTGAGGCTGTGGGCGACGGTGGCCTCCAGCACGGTCATGGCGCCGTGCAGCCAGATCAGGTCCAGGTTCAGGCGCTGGGCCAGGGGGACGAGGCTGTCGGCGAAGTCGGTGTTGATCCGCACCTGGGGGATCTCCCGCAGGTAAATGTTGCTGGCGTGGATATCGACCACCAGCGCTGCGCCGGACAGGTTCTCGATGGCGGCGTGGGCGATCCGTTTCGGCAGGTCGCCGTTGGGTGAGCCGGGAAAATTGCGGTTCAGGTCGGTGTCGAAGACCGGGATGGCGCGGGTCAGGGTGTCCAGCCCCAGGGGGTTCATGGCCGGATAGAGTTCCACGGTCCCGGCCAGCCCGGCCGGGTTCTCCCGGGCCATTTGTTCCAGCCAGTCGGCGAGCAGGTGGCAGACGTAGAGCCCTTCCAGTTCGTCGCCGTGGATGCCGGCCACGATGGCGGCCCGGGGACCGTCGCCGCCGCGGTACACCGTGCGGCGGATGCAGAGTTGTTCGCTGTAGGGCATCTCCAGGGAGAGGATGCACGAGGTACTGATGGCTATGGTGGATTCGGGCATGGTGCGTCGTTGCTCCAGGGTTATTGTTGGGATATGGACAGCCGTATCACCGGGTTGTCGCCCGCCGCATCCCCCTTGAAACTGCCCCGCTGGGGGGCCGCGTCCAGGTAGTCGCGCCCCACGGCCACGGGGATGAACAGGTCGTTGGCGAGGATCTGCTGGGTGGCGTCGAAACCGGTCCAGCCACGGCCGGGGATGAACACCTCGGTCCAGGCATGGGTGGCGGGCGGAGACTCCTCCGCCTCCTCTTCCCGCGATGCCAGATATCCCATAACATATCGCGCGGGAATTTTCCACGATCTGACGATGGCGATCAAAAGGTGGGCGAAATCCTGGCAGACCCCGGCTCCGGCGGTGAGGGCCTGGGTCAGGGTGGAGTGGACAGTGGTCACGCCGGCTTTATAACGGAGCACCGTCGTGATCCACTCCATGGCCTGTTGCACCGATTCCAGGACCGGGCGGCCCGGCTCATGGCACGGGAAGGCGAACCCCTGGTCCAGCCGTCCCAGGTTCGGGGTGGCCGGGCTCCGGCTCAGGATGTAATCGTACAGTGACGGGGTCGTGCGCAGCGCTTCCCTGAGCCGCTCCTGTTCGTCGCCGGGGGACAGCGGCTGGAAGTCGAAGGGATTTGCCAGGGTGTTTTCCACCTCGGCCCGCATGCGGGTTACCAGGCGGCGGTGGGGCTGGATGATGTCGAAGCAGGTGACCTGGTTGCCGTAATAGTCCCGGTAGCCGCGCAGCCCGGCCGTCGGCTCGGTTTCCAGCGTGATGCCCAACAGCCGCTGGTACGAATCTTCACGGGGCGTGAGGCGCAGTTCGACGTGGTGCTCGCGCACCGCTTCCGGGTACTCCAGAACGGTTTCGTGCTCTATGAAATAACGCATATCACGGCTCTTCCATATGGGTATCGAGGAAATCGGCCTGGGCCGCCTGGTTAAGGGCGGCGATGGCGGCCAGAAACTCCTCCAGGAACTCATGCAGGCCGGTGGAAAAGATCTGCTCCGCCGAATTGCCGGCCAACATGCCTTCCAGCCGCTCCATGGCCGCCGGAGAGCGTTGCTGGCCGGTGATGCCGGTGTCGGCCAGGGCCCGGCGCATGCGTCTGACCGTATAGGCCAGGGAGCGGGGGAACTCCTGCTCGAAGATGGTGAACTCCACGACGTCCATGGGGCGGAACCCGGCGTGGTACTTGCGGCGGAACGCCTCATACCCGGAGAGGGACTTGAGCAGGGCCGCCCACTGATAGTAATCCAGGGCCGATCCGACCAGGCTCAGGTCCGGCAGGAGCAGGTGATACTTCACGTCCAGGATGCGGGCGGTCATGTCGGCCTGCTCCAGAAACGTGCCGAGGCGGTAGAAGCCGAAGGCCTCGCCCCGCATCATGGTGGTGCTGGTCAGGCCATGGAAACGGGCCACCTCGCTGCGCACAAAGGAGAAAAACTGGCTGGCCCGCAGGGGGGGCAGCGGCGTTTTCAACTGCTGGTCGACATTCAGCCAGAGCTCGTTGATGGCCTCCCACATCTCCCGCGAGATGCGGTCGCGGGCGATGCGCGCGTTCTCCCGGGCCAGGCGCAGGCAGGTACGGATCGAGTTGCCGTTGCTCTTTTCGGCGGTCATGAACTGCAGCACCCGCCCCTGGGTGAGGTGCCCCTCGCCGTACAGCCCGCTGAAGGCGGACTCCGCCGAGGTGATGCTGAGCAGCGGCCGCCACTTGTCCCCCTCGGACATGTCCTCCTCGGCCTCCAACAGGTAGAGCAGGTTGATCTCCATCAGGCGGGCGGTATCGCCGGCCCGCTCCAGATAGCGGGACATCCAGTAGATAGAATCGGCTATGCGGCTCAGCATGGTGTGTCCTTTGTGAATACTGGGTGGTTGTTGAAAAACAGCCATCAGGCCTTCGTCCTCGAAAGCCCTTTCGTGCGGCGTAGCGCTGCTACGCCTCCTGCGGGTGCGACGATCTGACTATTTTTGAACAACCTTGATTTTTCAACAGCCTTTCAGTGTGCGGCGCGCTTCCTCACTCGGCCAGGACCCAGGTGTCCTTGCTGCCGCCCCCCTGGGACGAATTGACCACCAGCGATCCCTTGGTCAGGGCGACGCGCGTCAAGCCGCCCGGCACCACATTGATATCGTCGCCGTAAATGATGTAGGGACGCAGATCCAGGTGGCGCGCCTCCAGTTCGCCGTCCATGTAGCAGATGTGGCGCGAGAGCTGGATCACCGGTTGGGCGATGTAGTTCCGGGGATCTTCCTGCACCTTGGCGGCAAACTCCTTGCGCAGGGCCGGGGTCGAGGCCGGGCCCATCAGCATGCCGTAGCCGCCCGATTCGCTGACCGCCTTGACCACCATGCGTTCCAGATTGTCCAGGACATAGGCCCGTTCCTCGGGGTTGGTCATCTGGTACGTGGGGACGTTGTGCAGGATGGGGGCCTCGGCCAGGTAGTAGCGGATGATGTCGGGGACATAGGGATAGACCGCCTTGTCGTCGGCGATGCCGTTGCCGGGGGCGTTGACGATGGCGATGTTGCCTGCCCGCCAGGCATTGATGATCCCGGCCACTCCCAGTGTGGAATCGGACCTGAACACGAGCGGGTCGAGGAAGTCGTCGTCCACCCGGCGGTAGATGACATCGATCCGTTGCAGGCCGGTGGTGGTTTTCAGGTAGACCACGTCGTCCTTGGCCACCAGGTCGCGCCCCTCGGCCAACTCCACCCCCATCTCCTTGGCCAGGAAGGTGTGCTCGAAATAAGCCGAGTTGTAGATGCCCGGCGTCAGCACGACGATCTCGGCCTGGCCCGTGCCGCGGGGGGATACGGCCCGCAGCGCCTCGAGCAGCAGGGCCGGGTAATGCTCGACCCGGCGCACGCGGTATTTGGCGAAAAATTCCGGCAGGATGCGCCGCTCGATGACCCGGTTCTCGATCATGTAGGATACGCCGGAGGGGGTGCGCAGGTTGTCCTCCAGCACCAGGTACTTGCCGTCCTCGTCCCGGATGATATCGATGCCGCTGATGTGCGTGTAGATATCGTGGGGCGGGTCGATGCCCATGATCTCCCGGCGGAAATCCTTGCCCTGGTAGATCAGTTCGGCCGGCACGACGCCGTCCTTGAGGATGCGCTGGTCGTGGTAGATATCCTTGAGGAACAGGTTCAGGGCGCGGACCCGCTGCTTGAGGCCCGACTCGATGATGCTCCACTCGCTGGCCGGGATGATGCGCGGGATCAGGTCGAAGGGCCAGATGCGTTCGATCCCCTCGTCCGAGTCCCCGTAGACCGTAAAGGTTACCCCCTCCGCGTGCAGGGCCAGTTGCGATTCATGCACCTTGGCCTCGAAGGCGTTCTGGCCGACCGACTGGATGTGCTCCCAGAGCGGCCGGTAGTGCTCACGGGGGGTGAAGCCATCGGTATAGAATTCGTGGTAGGAGATGCGGGGTTTCTGGGATGTGTCGGAAGGGATGGCTGCCATAGCGCGCTCGTCTTTTGCGTGAGGTGTGTGCGGCTCGGTGAAAATCGAAGCAAAATTAGGGCCAAAACAAGATACCGTTCAAAATGCAATGGTTACGGAACGCTCTGGCGCGGCGTCGGTCCGATGTCGCTCCGTGGTGAGGGGAAAAGAGTCTGGATAAGGTTAAAAAATAGGCAGCCCCCTTGACGTGGGGGCTGCCTGAAAGGTTTGCTAGCGTTTCAGTTTGTGACAGAGCAGGCAACGGTTCTTGGGGGGGTGGTTGGGGGGGAAGGGGACCCCTTTTTCGTTGTGGCAGGTTTCGCACCCCTTTTCCGCTTCCTTTTTACTGCCGGTTTGGGCGAAGGTATCGTAAAACGGTTTATGCTTGTCGTCCAGAGGAACGAACTTGGTCTTCTCTTTGCCGGAGATGGCAAAGAATATGCCCAGTACCACAACGATGAGCCCGATGAACAGCCAGTCGCGTTTGTCGATTTTCATGAAATAACGTCCCTTCTCCTGGATTCAGTCTGATTTGATGAGTGAGAAGTAGATGATCACACCACCGATAACCAAGCCGCCGCTTATGAACGGCAACAAGGATTTCAGGGACAGTTCCTCGCCGGGTGCCGGTATGGCGAAGCGCACGATGACGATGAAAGCGATCAGGGTGAACAGCGTCAGCAGGACGGTTTTTGACCGTTTGACGACGCCGAAGAAAAAGATCGCCGTGACGACGACCAAGAATACCGGGTGGGTGAATATCTGCTTCAGGGTGAGATGCTGAATCGTATTCATCAGGTTGGCGGTTTCGAAGGGGCGCAGCGCCTCGGTCGCCTTTTCCGTCAGTTGCTGGTTATCCATGCAAGCGCTCCGTTTCTGACAGGTTTGGACTCGATTCCCTGGAATAGTAATGCAAAACGGGATGCCCGGCAAGCCAATTTGACGCGGGCATCCCGTATTCTTCCCCGGGCGGCGAAGCGAATCGTCAGCTCAGGATATCCATGACCTTGTCCAGAAACCCCTTTTTCAAGGGATGGACATCCTCGCCGCTGATCTTGGCGAACTCCTCCAACAGGTCCTTTTGCTTTTTGTTGAGGTTGGTGGGGGTCTCCACCCTGATGATCACCAACTGGTCGCCCCGGCCGTAGCCCTGAAGCGAGGGGATGCCCTTGCCCCGCAGGCGATAGACCTTGCCGGATTGGGTGCCGTCCGGGATCTTCATGGCTACCTTGCCGTCCAGGGTCGGCACATCCAGTTCGCATCCCAGGGACGCCTGGATAAAGCTGATCGGGATCTCGCAGATGACATTGTTGTCTTCACGCTGAAAGATGGGGTGTTCCCTGACGCTGATGGCCACATAGAGGTCGCCGTTGGGGCCGCCTTTGCCCTGGCCCCCCTCGCCGGTCAGCTTGAGGCGCGACCCGGTTTCCACGCCGCCCGGCACCTTGACCGAGAGGGTCTTGGTGTCCTTGACGCTGCCCTTGCCGCGGCAGTCCGGGCAGGGGTTGTCCACCACCTTGCCCTCGCCGTTGCACTGGCTGCAGGTCTTGCTGACGCTGAAAAATCCCTGCTGATAGCGGACTTGGCCCGCTCCGCGGCAGGAAGGGCAAACCTTTGGCTCGGTGCCCGGTTTCGAGCCGGAGCCGTTGCAGGTCCCGCACCGTTTGGCAAAGGGAACCTCGATTTTCTGCTCGGTGCCGAAGGCGGCTTCTTCGAAACCGATCTCCATGTTGTAGAGCAGGTCGTCGCCGCGCCGCCCCTGGGCGCGTCCGCGTCCGGTCCCGCCTCCGCCGAAGATATCGCCGAAGATATCGCTGAAGATGTCGCCGAAGGGGGTGCCGGCCCCGAATCCGCCGCCGAACCCGCCAGCGCCGAAGCCCGCACCGGAGACGCCGGCATGGCCGAACTGGTCGTACTGGGCGCGTTTCTGGGCGTCGGAAAGCACTTCGTAGGCCTCGGTCACCTCTTTGAACTTTTCTTCAGAGGCCTTGTCATCCGGGTTCTTATCGGGATGATACTGGATGGCCATCTTGCGGAAGGCCTTCTTGATCTCGGCCTCGGAGGCGTTGCGGTGGACCTCCAATACCTCGTAGTAATCGCGTTTTTCGCCGTTTGCCAAAATAGTGTCCTTGATAATGCAACGAGCAGCGCCCCTTGGGAGAGGCACTGCCCGTGCTTGGTGAATTATGTGCTACCTGCTGATATTAAAAGTATTTTGGCTTACTTCTTCTCTTCTTTGACCTCTTCGAAATCGGCGTCAACGACCTTCTCATCCTTGTGTTTCGAAGCGCCGGCCTGTTCGGCGCCGGCAGCGCCTTCTCCTTCGGCCCCGGCCTCCTGGGTCTTGGCATACATGGCCTCGGCCAGCTTGTGGGCCGATTGGGCCAGTTCGTCGGTGGCCTTTTTGATCGCTTCGGCGTCTTCGCCTTCCATGACCTTCTTCAGCTCGGCGATCTTGTTCTCGATATTCCCCTTTTCAACGGCATCGATCTTGTCGCCGAACTCCTTGAGCGATTTTTCGGTACTGTAGACCATACTGTCGGCCTGGTTGCGGGCCTCGATGGCTTCGCGTTTCTTGCGATCGTCTTCCGCGTGGGCCTCGGCATCGCGCACCATCTTGTCGATCTCTTCCTTTGAAAGCCCCGAGGAGGCCGTGATGCGGATGGATTGCTCCTTGCCGGTGCCCAGGTCCTTGGCCGAGACGTGGACGATGCCGTTGGCATCGATGTCAAAGGTGACCTCGATCTGGGGCACACCGCGGGGTGCCGGCGGAAGGCCGGTCAGTTCGAAGTTGCCGAGGGTCTTGTTGTCATGCGCCATCTCGCGCTCGCCTTGAAGAACGTGGATGGAGACGGCCGGCTGGTTGTCGGCTGCGGTGGAGAACACCTGGCTTTTACGGCACGGTATGGTGGTGTTCTTTTCGATCAGTTTGGTCATGACGCTGCCCAGGGTTTCGATACCCAGCGAAAGCGGGGTAACGTCCAGCAGCAGCACGTCCTTCACATCACCCTTCAACACGCCGCCCTGGATGCCCGCCCCGATGGCGACCACCTCGTCCGGGTTGACGCCTTTGTTGGGGGTCTTGCCGAAGATCTCCTCGACCCGTTTCTGCACGGCCGGCATGCGGGTCATGCCGCCCACCAGGATAACCTCGTCGATCTCGCTGGAGGAGAGACCGGCATCCTTGAGGGCGGTGCGGCAGGGGCCGTCCAGTCTGGCCAGCAACTGGGCGCAGATCGATTCAAGCTTGGCGCGGGAAAGTTTCAGCGTCAGGTGCTTGGGACCGGAGGCGTCGGCGGTGATGAAGGGGAGGTTGATGTCGGTCTCCACGGAGGTGGAGAGTTCGCACTTGGCCTTCTCGGCCGCTTCCTTCAGGCGCTGCAGGGCCATCTTGTCGCCGCGCAGGTCGATGCCCTGGTCCTTCTTGAACTCGTCGGCGATCCAGTCGATCACCAGTTGGTCGAAGTCCTCGCCCCCCAGGAAGGTGTCACCGTTGGTGGACTTGACCTCGAATACCCCGTCGCCCAGCTCAAGGATCGAAATATCGAACGTACCGCCGCCCAGGTCGAAGACGGCGATCTTCTCGTCTTTCTTCTTGTCCAGGCCGTAGGCCAGGGCGGCGGCGGTCGGCTCGTTGATGATGCGCAGGACGTTCAGGCCGGCGATCTTGCCGGCATCCTTGGTGGCCTGGCGCTGGGAGTCGTCGAAGTAGGCCGGCACGGTAATGACGGCATCGGTGACGGCCTCGCCCAAGTAGTCCTCGGCGGTCTTCTTCATCTTTTGCAGCACGATGGCCGAGATCTCGGGGGGGGAGTAGCGTTTGTCGCGTACATCGACCCAGGCGTCGCCGTTATCTGCCTTGACGATCTTGAAAGGTGAAATGGCGATGTCTTTTTTGACCGCATCCGTTTCAAACTTGCGGCCGATCAGGCGTTTGATGGAGTACAGGGTGTTCTCCGGGTTGGTAACTGCCTGCCGTTTGGCCTGCTGCCCCACGAGGCGCTCACCATTCTCGGCAAAAGCCACCATCGAGGGTGTGGTGCGGCTCCCCTCGGAATTGGCGATAACAACCGGTTCTCCACCCTCCATGATTGCGACGCAGGAGTTGGTGGTCCCCAGATCGATTCCGATTACTTTACTCATGACGGATAATCCTCCTTTTCATATCTTCCTGTAGAAATAAAACTAGTCATCGTTTTGGGAAAAAACAAGGGTATGGTGAAAAAAAGTGAATGGTGAATCGTGAATCGTGAATCGTGAATGGCGTAACCCGCAAACCACTCGTTTTTCAATCATTCACCATTCACCCTTCACGATTCACGGTTTTATCCTTTGATCTCCGTCGAGACGGACACCATGGCCGGGCGCAGCAGGCGATCCTTCAGCAGGTAGCCTTTCTGGTATTCCTCCACAACCGTATTGGGGGGGGATTCATCGGTCGGCACCTGGGCCATGGCCTGGTGGAAGGCCGTATCAAAGGGGGCGCCGACCGCTTCGACCGGCGTCACGTTGAATTTCCGGAGCGACGCCAGCAACATGGTATGGGTCATGCGAATCCCCTCCACCAGGGCGGGCAACCCGTCCTCGGAGGCATGGCCCAAGGCGCGCTCCAGGTTGTCCAGTACCGGCAGTATCTCCTCGATCAGCGACTTGTAGCCGTAATTGAGCAATTCCTCTTTTTCGCGATTGGTGCGTTTGCGTAGATTTTCCAGATCGGCCCGTTCCCGCAGGAAGCGGTCCCAGTTCTCCCGCGCTTCCTTTTCCTTGGCGGCGAGCTGCTCCTCGAGGGACAGGGGCTCGACCTCCGGTACTCCGGCTGCGGTTTGGTCTGCGGCGTCGCCACCCTGGCCGGCGGCTTGTTCGGCGTTCTTCGGTTCTACGGTATCGTGCGCTTTCATGGTCGCTTATAATCCTTTTTCTAAGATATACTGCGTTTCGGCTCAGGTTTCCGCGAGCATCCGGCTTACCAGGCGAGCGGTGTAATCGACAATGGGGATGACGCTGGAGTAGCCCATCCGGGTGGGGCCGATCACCCCCAACAACCCGACGGTATTGCTGCTGGTGACAAAACGGGATGTGATCAGGCTGACGCCGGCCGATTGGCTCAAGGGGGATTCGGAGCCGATATAGATCTGCACGCCATCGGCAGACATGCACCGTTCCAGGAGCTTCAGTAACTGCCCCTTCTGTTCGAAGGCGCGGAAAACATCCTTCATGCGACCCACATCGTTGAATTCCGGCTGGTCAAGGATACGGGCCTGGCCCTCGACGAATATTTCGTCTCCCTCACCGGAAACGGCCTGCTCGGTCATGCGCAGGGCGAGCAACATGAGGTTGTCGTACTGCATCTTCTCGGTGTGCATCTCTTCCAGGATGCGCTTCCGGGCCTGGGAGATGGTCAGCCCCTGCATCAGCTCGTTCAGGTAATTGCCCATGGTGATCAGATCGGTCTGGGAAAATTCCGTATCGCTTTCCACTAGGCGGTTTTGTACCGTGCCGTTGCTGGATACCAGGATCGCCAGCACCTTGTGGCTCCCGATGCGGATGAATTCGATATGGCGGAACACGTCTGAAGTGAAGCTGGGCGCCACGACGATCCCCATATAATTGGAGAGCGACGACAGGGTGCGGCTGGTCTCTTTGAGAATCCCCAGAAGTCCGGCCCCGGCTTCGCGACAGCGGCGTATGATCAGTTTCTTTTCGTCACGGCTGACCTGCCGAAGCGCTACCAGGGAGTCCACGTAGAGTCGATAGGCTTTTTCGGTCGGCACCCGGCCGGCCGAGGTGTGGGGCGAGGTCAGGAGCCCCATCTCTTCAAGGTTGGCCATGACGTTTCTGATGGTAGCCGTTGAGAGGGGCAGGGCGTGTCTGCGCGCCACGGAACCGCTGCCGACCGGTTCGGCTGTGGCGATGTAATCCTCGACAATCGCTTCAAGTATCTGTCTGCTTCTGGTTGACAGCTCCACGTCCATGACCAAACCTCAAAAAAATAGCACTCAACATCAGGGAGTGCTAGTTCTTGATTTCAAGGTAATAAGTGGTTCCTGATTTGTCAAGGACAATAAGAAGTATTCCGGCGATTGCGCCGGTCCGTCAAATGGCTTGCCTCGGAAAGAGAAACGAGTATATAATTCAAAATTCATCAGCGTTTAGGGGCCATTTGGGAGGAGTTCAGGCGTGTCTTGGCAGGCCATCGGCATATTTGATTCAGGGGTAGGGGGGCTGACGGTGCTGCGCGAGATCATCCGGACGCTGCCCCAGGAAGATACCATCTACTTCGGCGATACGGCCCGGGTGCCCTATGGCACCAAGTCACCCGAAACGGTGACCCGGTACGCCCACGAAATCACGTCGTTCCTGTGCCGGCGGGATATCAAGCTGCTGGTCGTGGCCTGCAACACCGTTTCCGCCGTAGCGCTTCCCGGGCTTAAACGCCAGTTCTCGCTCCCGGTTGTGGGGGTGATCGAGCCGGGGGCGCGCCGGGCGGTCGAAGTGACCCGCAGCGGTCGGGTGGGGGTGATCGGCACTGCCGGGACCATCCGGAGCAGCGCCTATACCCGTGCCATCAAGCGCCTCAAACCCGACGCCTGTGTGCTGACCCGCGCCTGCCCGTTGTTCGTCCCCCTGGCCGAGGAGGGGTGGACCGACAATCAGGTGGCGCGCCTTACGGCCGAGAGCTACCTGCGCGAACTCAAGGAAGCCGGGATCGATACCCTGGTGTTGGGCTGCACCCACTACCCGCTGCTCAAACCGCTCATCGCCGATATCATGGGGCCGGACGTCACCCTGGTGGACTCGGCTGAAGAGACCGCACGGACCGTGGCCGCCATTCTGGCCGACAAACACCTCCTGCGCCCTGCCGCGGAGGAGGGAAATCATCACTACTATGTCAGCGATATCCCGGCCGGATTCATCCGGGTGGGGAACCGTTTCCTGGGGGGGCGCCTGGGGGATGTGTATCAGGTGGACCTTGACAAAGACGGAGAGGAGTGCTGACCCATGCCATTGGTCCGGCGAAAACGTGTCAATATTGGCCTGGTACTGCCGTTTCTGGTGATCGCCCTGGCGTTCGGGTGGATGCTCTGGCAAAAGTACCAAACCAGCTACAGGATTCCTGCGACCCCGCAAACCAAGCAACATTCGGGCACCCGCACGGTGGTGTTGTTCTTTGTGGCCGACGGCAATCGATTGGCGCGCGAGGCCCGGGAGCTGGAGTCGTGCAACGAAGCCGGGGCCTGCATCAAAAACACGCTGGATGCCCTTTTGAGCGGTCCCCTGGGGGACTATGACGTAGCTCTGCCGGAAAACACGAGTTTGAACAGTGTGCGCATAGAAGGTGGTACGGCCGTTGTCGATCTGAGCCGGGAGTTTGCCGTGGATCTGCCGTCCGGTAGCTCTGCGGAGATGTTGGCCGTGTATTCCATCGTCGATACGATCAGTGCCAATTACCCCCAGATCAGTCGGGTGAAGCTGACGGTAGAGGGGAATAGCTCGACAGTGCTCAACCATCTGGATCTGTCCGCCCCCCTGGCGCCGGACTATTCTCTGGAACAAGCGTCCGGACAGGCCCCGGCCGTCGCACCATCCACACCGAAAAAGGGAAAATGATGAAGCCATTCCTCGAAGCCATCCAAGAAAAGGTGCTTATTCTCGACGGGGCCATGGGCACCATGCTCCAGGAACGGGGTTTGAGGCCGGGGCAGTCCCCGGAGGAGCTCAACCTGACCATGCCGGAGGTTGTTGCGTCGGTGCACCGTGATTATGTGGAGGCCGGGGCCGATATCATCATAACCAATACCTTCGGCGGCAGCCGTTTCAAGCTGGCCCACTACGGCCTGGAGGGACGGTTGGCCGAGATCAATGCCCGCGCCGTCCAGATCGCCCGCAAGGAAGCGGGCGGCAGGGCGTACGTGGGCGGTTCCATCGGTCCCACCGGGCAATTCGTGGAGCCTTTGGGCGAGATCCCCTTCGACGAGATGAAGGCCGCCTTCCGCGAACAGGCGGCGGCGCTGATCGACGCCGGAGCCGACCTGCTCAGCCTGGAGACGTTTCTGGACATCAAGGAGTGCCGCGCCGCCCTGATCGCCATCCGCGAGGTCTCCGGGACGATTCCGGTCATCGCCATGCTGACCTTCGACGACAACGGCCGCTCGGTGCTGGGTACGCCGCCCGAGTCCGCCGCCATCACCCTGACCGCTGCCGGGGCCGACATCATAGGCTCCAACTGCGGCCTGGGGGTGGATGGCATCTACGATATCCTCTGCAGGATGCGCACGGTGACCCATCTGCCGCTGATCTCCCAGGCCAACGCCGGTTTGCCGCGACTCATCGACGGCGCCACGGTCTTTCCCGGGACACCGCAGGAGATGGCCGCCTATCACGAGCGGATGATCGGGATGGGGGTGAGGGTGATCGGTGGCTGCTGCGGCACCACGCCTGCCCATATCAGCGTTATGAAGGCGGCGCTCGGCACGGTGCAGCAGCCATGGCAGCCGCGCTCGGAATCGACCGGCGTGACGTTCCTTTCCAGCCGTTCCGGCTGGACGGCGGCGGGGGGCGGCAACAAGACCGCCATCATCGGAGAGCGGATCAATCCCACCGGGAAAAAGATCTATTCCCAGGAACTCCAGGACGGCAAGGTGGCCTACATCCGCCGCGAGGCCATGGAACAGGTCGCGGCCGGAGCGACCCTGCTGGACGTGAATGTCGGGACGCCGGGCATCGACGAGCCGGCCGCCATGGAGCGTGCCGTGTTTTGCGCCGCCGCTGCCGCCGGTGTGCCGCTGGTGCTGGATTCCTCCAGCCCGGCTGCCCTGGAGCGCGGGCTCAAGGCGGCCGACGGCAAGGTCCTGATCAACTCGGTTTCCGGGGAGGCCAAGAGCCTGCGCCGTGTGCTGCCCCTGGCCAAAAAGTACGGGGCCGCCGTGATCGGCCTGGCCCTGGACCAGAAGGGAATCCCCGACACCGCCGAGGGGCGGCTGGCCATCGCCCGCCGCATCCGTAACGCCGCCCGGCGGCACGGTATCCCGGACGCCGATATCATCATCGACTGTCTGACCCTGACGGTCAGCGCCGAGCAGAAGCGGGCCGCCGAAACCCTGCGGGCCATCCGGCTGGTCAAACAGAAACTGGGGCTTTCCACGGTGCTGGGGGTCAGCAACATCTCATTCGGCCTGCCCCAGCGGCCGTTGATCTCGTCGGCATTCTTCGCCATGGCCATGGAGGCCGGGCTGGATGCCGCCATCATCAACCCCAGGGACGGCGCCATGATGGCGGCCTGGCGTTCGGCCATGGTCCTCCTGAACCGCGATCATCAGGCAGCGGTCTATATCGAGGCCTACCGCGGCGAGCAGGCAGCGGCAACCGTTCAGGCGGTCGCGGCATCCGACGCCCCGCTTTCCATCCGCGAACGACTTTCCCGGGCGGTCATCGACGGCGACCGGGACGGCATCGTTCCCTTGGTGGAGGAGGCTCTGCGGGAAGGGTTGGCCCCGATGCAGGTCAGCAGCGAGGGCTTTTTGCCCGGTCTTGAGGAGGTGGGGCGGCGCTTTGAGAAGAATATCTTCTTCCTGCCCCAGGTCATGCAGTCGGCCGACACCATGCAGGCCGGTTTCGTCCGCCTGAAAGAGGAGATGAAGGGGCAGGCGTTCGAGAGCCGCGGCCGCATCCTGATGGCCACCGTGGAAGGCGACATCCATGACATCGGCAAGAACATCGTCTGTACCTTGCTGGAAAATCACGGCTTCGAGGTCTTCGATATCGGCAAGAACGTAGCGGCAGCCACCATCATCGCCAAGGCAAAGGAGTACGCCGTCGATGCGGTGGGACTCTCGGCCCTGATGACCACCACCATGTCCGAGATGGACAATGTGATCAAACGGCTCAGGGCCTCTGGGGTAAAGACCTTTACCATGGTGGGGGGGGCGGTGGTGACCCAGGAATACGCCGACCAAATCGGCGCCGATCTCTATGCCCGCGACGCCATGGAGGCCGTTGCCAGGATCAAGCAGTTGCTGGGCGCCGAGGGGTGATTTTGTTGCGGTGATTTGGCGGGGAGTTCTTTTTGAATCAACTATTTAACATGTTGCAGTTACTGGGGCTTTTGTGGTAACGTCACGTTAATTCCGTTATTTCGCGTACGGGTTTGCTCATGGTTCTGGGATTCAATCACAACGTCATGTATAAGGGAGAGGTCTTCCACGTCCAAACCGAGGACAGTGGTGTCTCCTCTCCCCACATCATTACCCTGCTCTATCGGGGGGGAGTCATCCTCTGCTCCAAGAAGACCAGTTACGCCGACATCCTGAAGATAGAGAACCTTGAATCCGTGGTGGAAGAGTTGATGAAGGATCAGCACAAGGAGATGATGCGGCGTCTCAAATCAGGGGAATTCGACCAGCGCGCCTTTCAGGCCCCTTCTTCCCGGGCAGGGGCTGTCGCCGACAAGCAGCCCGTTCCCCCGGCATCTGCGGATTCCGAGCTCCTTTCTGCGCCGCTCGCCCCTCCATCTCCGTCAGCCGCGAAAACCGACGTCTCGCTCCTGTTCGCAGCGCCTGTGCCGCAACAGGGCGGCGCCGCCCCGCAGGAAGCGGCCGACCGCGACAAAGCCGCGAAAGAGGTGGTCAAGCTTGACGACGCCATCCTTTCGTTTTTCGGTGCCAATGACAAATAATCCTGGCCGTGGGGGCTTTACCTCAAACGGACGGTCACGTAGGGCCCTTCGGCCGCAACAGCGACGTGCTGACATCGCACAGGGATACCATTAGTGTTCAAGAGCCTGACAACCCGCATTATTGCCACGACCATTGTCCTGCTTGTTGGTGGCATCTTCATCTATACCTTTTTTAACGTCCGGCAGCAGCAGTCCCAGCTGATCGATACGGCCCGCGAAAACACAGAATTGCTGCTCCATACCGTAGAAAACAGTATCTACAACACCATGCACCTGGGAAACGTTCAGGATGTGAGTTCGATCCTGGCCATGATGGGGCAGCACAATCAGTTGGTCGGCGTGCGCATCTTCCATCCCCATGGGGTGATCCTGCGTTCGTCCAACCCGGCCGAGGTCGGCAAGGTGGTCGGTATGGATGACTATCGACTGTACCTCAATCCCAAACATTACGGCATCTTCGACCTCCCCCCCTACGGCGAGGTGCTGTCCATGGTCAAGCCGATTTACAACGAAGCGGCGTGCCACACCTGCCACGGCAGCAAGGCCAAGGTCATCGGCATCCTCAATGTGGACTATTCGCTCTACCGGACCAAGATGCAGATGCTGACGGCTTCGCGCATCTTTATCGCCTCGTCGGTTGCCATCACCTTTTTTCTCTCCATCACCATTTCGTTCATACTCTTCAAGTTTGTCAAAAAGCCCCTGGACAGCATGACCGCCAACATGTCGCGGGTAGAAAACGGCGACCTGAGCGTGCGCATCGACTATCGGGGCACGGATGACGAGATCGGCAAATTGATCAACAGTTTCAACTCCATGGTGGACCGGCTCGAGGTGACCAAAAAGGAGTTGGAGCAGTATCATTTCCAACAGTTGGAACGGGCGGACCGCCTGGCCGCCATCGGCGAGATGGCCGCCGGCATCGCCCACGAGATCAAAAACCCGCTGGCAGGCATCTCCGCCGCGGTGAGCATCATCAGGGACGACATGGAGCCGGACGACCCGCGCAGTGGCATCCTCAAGGAGGTGCTGCAACAGGTGCAGCGCCTGGACAAGACGGTCAACGACCTGCTCTTTTTCGGCAAGCCTTCGGTCCCTGAACTGGCTTGTATCGACATCAGCGATATCATCGAGAAGACCCTCAAATTCGCTTCCCAGCACCGGGGCGTAAAGCACATCGAACGGCAGCTGGAGTTCGCCCCCGGCCTTCCCACGGTGTATGCCGACGGCAAGCAGATGCAGCAGGTATTTCTCAACCTCATCCTGAACGCCTTCCAGGCCATGAGCGAAGGGGGGACGCTGACCATCAGCACCAGCCTGTCCACCCGCCAGGGGCGCGACCATGTGCGGATAGACGTGGCCGATACCGGCTCAGGTATTCCCCCCCAGATTCAGGAAAAGATCTTTACGCCGTTTTTCACCACCAAGGCCCAGGGCACCGGCCTGGGGCTGCCCATATGCTACAAGCTGATCAACCTGCACAACGGTTTTTTCACCGTTGCCAACAACACCCCCCGCGGCACCATATTCACCATAGAGCTGCCGGCCTGCAGCGTTCATGACATCGAAGAGGTAAGGAGAGCGCATGAAACGTAACAAAATTCTGGTTGTTGACGACGAGCACCTGATCCGTTGGTCGTTGGAGCAAAACCTGAAGAAGCAGGGCTATGAGGTCGTTACCGCCGGCGACGGCGAGGAGGCTTTGCGCCTGGCCCGGGAAGAGCAGCCCGACCTGGTGTTGCTGGATATCCAGATGCCGGGCATCAACGGCATCGAGGCGCTGGAAAAGCTCAAGGAATACGATGAGGAGATCGTGGTCATCATGGTGACCGCCCACGGCGGCCTTGAGACGGCGGTCAACGCCATGCGCCTGGGGGCCTACGATTATATCAGCAAGCCGTTCAATCTGGACGAACTGGCCATCATCATCAAAAAGGCGCTGGAGACCACGGACCTCAAGCGCGAGGTGGCCCGCCTCCGCTCCGAGACGAAGAAATCCT
Source organism: Oryzomonas rubra (assembly GCF_008369015.1). Lineage (NCBI taxonomy): Bacteria > Pseudomonadati > Thermodesulfobacteriota > Desulfuromonadia > Geobacterales > Geobacteraceae > Oryzomonas > Oryzomonas rubra. The sequence goes on along the minus strand of NZ_SRSD01000003.1, from coordinate 161,370 downwards.
TCCCGCCCAATATCATCGGCGACAGCAGGCAGATAAAGCAGTTGATGGAGGTGCTGGACAAGGTGGCCAAGAGCGAGGCCTCCACAGTTCTGGTGCAGGGGGAATCCGGCACCGGCAAGGAACTGGTGGCCAAGTGGATCCACTACAGCTCGAACCGTGCGGACAAGCCGTTCATCGCCATCAACTGCGCGGCGGTGCCGGCCACGCTTTTGGAGAGCGAGCTGTTCGGCCATGAAAAAGGGGCCTTCACCGACGCCAAGAACACCAAAAAAGGGTTGTTCGAACTGGCCGACGGCGGCACCGTGTTTCTGGACGAGATCGGCGACATGGAGATGGGGATGCAGGCAAAGCTGCTCCGCTTCCTGGAGGACCGCTCGTTCCGCCGTATCGGCGGCGGCCGGGTCTTTACCGTCGATGTGCGCATCATCTCCGCCACCAACAAGGATCTGCAGAAGTCCATCGAGGAAAAAACCTTCCGCAACGACCTCTATTACCGCTTGCAGGTCATCCCCATCCACCTGTCGCCCCTGCGGGACCGCAAGGAGGACATCATCCCCCTGGCCAACCATTTCATCGGGGTCTACAATAAGGACTTCAACAAGAAGGTGCAGGGCATCGCCGGCATGGCCGAACGTATCCTCGCGGATTACGGCTGGCCGGGCAACGTGCGGGAGCTGAAAAACGTCATCGAGCGGGCCATTATCCTGGGTAACGAAGACACGCTCATGCTGGAGCACCTGCCCCTGGAAATCGTCGCCAAGACCACCCCCCAGAGCGGCCCCCCCCTGGCGACCTTCCGGCTGCCGGCCGAGGGCATCGATATCGAGGAGGTGGAAAAGGAGTTGATCCGCCAGGCCCTCGACAGCACGGAGTGGAACCAGTCCAAGGCCGCCAAGAAGCTCAGCCTGGGCATCGACGCCTTCCGCTACCGGATGAAGAAGTTCGGGTATTTGAAGTGAGAATGTGAAACGTGAATCGTGAATGGTGCAAAGTGAATCGTGAATGGTGAATAGTGAATAACAACCCTTCACGTCTTTTCCTTCACGCATCACGTCTTTCCATTCACCATTCACATCTTTCCCTTCACGATTCACGTCTTTCTATTCACGATTCACGTCTTTCCCTTCACGTTTCACCATTCACGCTTTAAGGAGTTTCAAGATGAATCCGCAGGACAAGATATATGTGGCCGGACATCGCGGCATGGTCGGATCGGCCATCGTGCGCCGACTCCAGGGGGCGGGCTACACCAACCTGGTGCTCCCTTCGCGGGCAGAGTTGGACCTGTGCAACCAGGCTGCGGTTGCGGCCTTTTTCCGCGATGAACGCCCGGAATACGTCTTCCTGGCCGCCGCGAAGGTGGGCGGAATCGTAGCCAACAGCACCCAGCCGGGCCAGTTTATCTACGAGAACCTGATGATCCAGAACAACATCGTGCATGGCTCGTGGAACACCGGCGTCAAGCGCCTGCTGTTCCTGGGCAGCACCTGCATCTATCCCAAGCTGGCGCCCCAACCTCTGAAGGAGGAATACCTCCTGACCGGGCCGCTGGAACCGACCAACGACGCCTATGCCGTGGCCAAGATCGCCGGCATCACCATGTGCCGCTCCTTCAACCGCCAGTACGGCACCCGCTACCTGGCCGCCATGCCCACCAACCTCTACGGGATCAACGACAACTTCGACCTGGTCTCATCCCACGTCCTGCCGGCCATGATCCGCAAATTCCACGAAGCGAAGGAGCGCGGCGACGCCACGGTGACCATCTGGGGCAGCGGTACGCCCCTGCGGGAATTCCTCCATGTGGATGACCTGGCGGACGGCTGCCTGCACCTGATCAACCTGCCGGAGGCGGAGTATGGCCGCCTGCTGGATGATCCTGCGGCCCCGGCCCTGATCAATATCGGCAGCGGCGAGGAGCTAACCATCCGCGAACTGGCCCTGGTGGTGAAAAAAGTGGTCGGATTCGCGGGCGATCTGGCCTTCGACCCCGGCAAGCCCGACGGCACGCCGCGCAAGCTCTGCGACGTGTCCCGGCTCCATGCCCTCGGCTGGCGGCATCGTATCGGCCTGGAGGATGGGCTTGCGGCAACGTATCGCTGGTATCAGGAGCAGGGCTGTGAATCGTGAATGGTGAATCGTGAAAAAGGCGGGTAAAAGGATTGTGAATGGTGAAGAGGGCTCATAAAAAACTGGAAGTTTGGCAGGAAGGTGTGTCCCTTGCGACCGCCGTATATGAGCTGACAGAGGCATTTCCAAAATCTGAGATATATGGCTTGAGCTCTCAAATGCGCCGGGCTGTAGTCTCAATACCGAGCAATATCGCCGAAGGGGCCGCACGGTTTTCAACGAAAGAATTTGCCCAGTTTCTCAGTATTGCCGGTGGTTCTTTGAGTGAGCTTGACACGCAGTTGGAAATTGCCTTCAACCTCGGATTTATCGAATCTCCACAGAAAAAGGAAATGGATAGCAGGATCGACTCGATTTCAGCAAAGCTTGCCGGCCTCATCAACAAAGTACGAGAAAATACGAAGTAGTCCCTTCACGATTCACAGTTTCACCCTTCACCGTTTTCACAATTCACAATTCACAGTTTCACCGTTTTAGCTTGCAATTTTCCCCTGTTTTTCGCTAATGTTCAGAATATGAACAACAGCGAAAAATCACTCGAATCCTACCGCTCCCTCTTGCTGCTTTCCGAGATAACCGGCGAAGAGCCCCTGTCCCAGCGGGAACTCTCCCGCCGGCTCGGCATTGCCGTCGGTCTGGTCAACTCCTATCTGAAAAACCTTGTTTCCAAAGGCTACGTGCGGGTCAAAAACTTCCCCAGCAACCGCTACGCCTATCTCCTCACCCCCCAAGGCCTGGCCGAGAAGAGCCGCCTGGCCTATCAGCACCTCAGTTACTTCACCAGCCTCTACACCGTTGCCCGCCAGGACTACCTGGACCTGTTCCGCCGCCTGGAGACCGCCGGTGTGCGGGAGGTCGCCTTCTGCGGGGTGGACGAGGTGGCCGAGGTGGCCTACCTGTCGTTGCAGGAGACCGATATCAAGCTGGTTGCGGTCATGGACGACGCACGTGCCGGGGAGACGTTCTTCGGGGTGCCGGTCGTCGCACTGGCGGCAGGGGTGCCCCAGGTGGGCGCTTCGCTGGTGATCTCCTCCATGAAGCGGCGCACGGAGTTGTTGCAGGCGCTCCTGGGGCAGGGGGTTGCCTTGGGGCGAATCTTCACCGCAGGGGCGGAAAGCGGCAAGGAGAATGGCGGTGGTCGGGCATGATCAAGGTCCTCTCCATATTCGGCACGCGTCCCGAAGCGATCAAGATGGCACCGGTGGTCAAGGAGCTTGAGAAACATGCGGACCGGTTCGTCAGCCGCGTCTGCGTCACGGCCCAGCATCGCCAGATGCTCGACCAGGTGCTGCACCTCTTCGACATCGTCCCGGATCACGACCTGGACATCATGAAGCCGGGCCAGAACCTCTTTGACATCACCTACAACGTGCTGCTGGGGCTGCGCGGGGTATTGGAAGAGGAACGGCCCGATATCGTCCTGGTCCACGGCGATACGACCACCACCATGGCCGCCTCGCTGGCCGCCTACTACCTGCGTATCCCCGTGGGGCACGTGGAGGCGGGGTTGCGGACGCACAACAAGTACGCCCCCTTCCCGGAGGAGATCAACCGGCACGTCGCCGGGGTGATTGCAGACCTGCATTTCGCACCCACGCCGTGGGCGCGGGACAACCTGCTGCGCGAGGGGATCGACCCCGCAACCATCCACGTCACCGGCAACACGGTGATCGACGCGCTCCTGGCGGTCGTCGACAAGGTGCGGCAGCCAGAGCACGAAGCGGGGATCATGGAACGCTTGCGCCGGTGCCTCCCGGAAAATTCCCCCGTTCTGACCTCCCGGACCTCTCCCGTGATCCTGGTCACCGGCCATCGCCGGGAGAACTTCGGCGAAGGCTTCGAAAATATCTGCCGGGCGCTGGCTGAAATAGGTGAGACGTATTCTGACGTAGAGATCGTCTACCCCGCGCACCTGAACCCCAATGTTCAAGAGCCGGTACGGCGCCTCCTGGGCAGCAAGCATGGCAACATCCACCTGATCGAACCGCAGGATTACCTCCCCTTTGTCTGGCTGATGAACCGCTCCCGCCTGATCATCACCGATTCCGGCGGCGTGCAGGAAGAGGCGCCGTCATTGGGCAAGCCGGTGCTGGTCATGCGCGACACCACCGAGCGTCCCGAGGCCCTTGAGGCGGGAACGGTGCGGCTGGTCGGAACGGACCCTGAGAGGATTGTGGCTGAGGCTGGCCGCCTGCTTACGGACGGGGAGGCATATAGGGCAATGAGTCAGGCGCATAACCCGTATGGGGACGGCAAGGCGGCCGGGAGGATTGCAGAATTCCTTATTGGGATGGGGAGGGAAAGAAAGAGTGATCCGTGTTGTGGTTGATGGGTGTTCAGCGGAAAAATTTTATGCATAGCGGATGTTGGGCGTGCGTGACAGAGAGGGGGCGTCAATGACTCCCGCTCCTACGGATCGGTTATGGGTGCGTTATCTCCCCTCATTTCTCCGCAAACGTTTCGAGGACCGGCACGTTTTCCAAGAGGCGGTGGAGAATAGCGGCTGGCTCTTTGCTGATAAAATTCTTCGCATGGGGGTTGGACTGCTTGTTGGCGTATGGGTTGCTCGGTACTTGGGACCTGCGCTGTTTGGTCAGATCAGCTATGCTGGTTCTCTGATTGGCATGGTTGGGGCCGTGGCGGGACTTGGTTTAGACAGCATTGTTATTAGAGAGCTTGTCCACCGCCCAGATAAATGTGGCGAAATATTGGGTACGACCTTTATTCTTAAGTTTTTTGCGGGAATTATGTCGTATTTTTTTGTGGTTGGTCTGGTTTTCGTTCTCCGGCCTGATGACACAATTGCACATGCTATCGTTGCAATCCTTGGTTGGTCGCTGACGGTTAATGCTTTAGACGTAATTGATTTTTGGTTTCAATCAAAAGTTCTTTCAAAATATGTAGTTATTGCGAGGAACTTCGGGTTCATCGTCAGTGCCATCGGCAGAGTGATCCTGATCTTAGCCAAGACATCGGTTGTCTCCTTTGCGGTAATGAATCTCGTGGAGCTTTCCTTGGGCGCTATTGCGCTACTCTATGTCTATTCTCTGAAAAATGGATCAGTCAGAAAATGGCGAGTCAGGCTTTCCATTGCTACTAATCTTCTGCGAACCGGTTGGCCTGTCCTTTTGGCTGGTATCATTTCTATGGTAGGGCTTCGAATTGACCAGGTCATTCTCGGTCAACTGGCAGATTCTAAAGAAGTCGGCATTTATGCAGCGGCGGTTCGAGTTGCGGAGGTCTGGTTTTTCATACCGTCCGCCGTCATCGCGTCAGTTTTCCCAAGCATCATCAGAGCGAAGGAGGTTGATGAAGCCGAATTCTATAACCGGCTTCAAAAACTGTATAATGTTCTTGCTTTTGTTGGGTACGCTGTTGCCGTCCCTGTAACGTTCCTTGCGGGAATTATCATCCATCTCCTTTACGGGAAGGCATATGCTACGGCAGCTCCGATGCTTGTCATTCTTATATGGAGTGACCTGTTTATCAACTTGGCGATGGCGCGAGGGACATTCCTTTTGGCCATGAACTGGACTTGGATACTGTTCTGGGTTAATGTCGCTTCAGCAGTTGTAAATATTGCGTTGAACTTTTTTCTCATCCCTAAATACGGCGGTGTTGGTGCCGCTGCAGCATCGTGTATTTCGTACTGGATTTCTGCACACGCTATTTGCTATGTGTTCAAACCGTTACGTCGAAACGGAAGTATGATTACGCATTCTTTGCTTTTACCGAAGTTCTGGTAATTCTCTAAATATGCGCAGATTGCCGAAGAATCAGTAAAGCAGCAAGGAGGTCTTTTCGTGGGAATAGAAAAAGTAGGTATTCTGGGGGCGGGAACAATGGGAACGCAGTTAGCACTTCTGTGTGCTGCTCACGGGATGTCCGTGGTTCTCTGGAATCATCGGCGGAGGGAGGACTTCGAACGTTCATTCCGGAAGATTATTCTGCTGCAATCACGTCTCGGAGCAATAGAAAAAAGTTCCATTGATACGGTTATTGCGAACGTTGTTCATGTGGATGACATATTGGAAATTGCATCGTGTGACCTTATCATCGAAGCAGTGAAGGAAGATTACCCGGTCAAACTGGCAGTTATGAACAAGCTTATGGCGGTGTTATCGGAGCAAAAGATTGTTGCCACTAATACTTCAACTCTCAGCATTACGAGTTTGGCATCGCAGACCCGCGACCCATCGAAATTCATTGGCGTTCATTTCTTTAATCCCCCACTTACCATGAAGCTGGTGGAGTTAGTCCGTGGCGAATACACCTCGGATGAAACCATTGACGAAATTTGTCAGTTTCTTGCGGTGCTACACAAGCACCCGGTGGTTCTCCCCGAGACTCCCGGTTTCGTCGTCAACCGGCTTCTTTTTCCCATGATTAATGAAGCAATTTTTCTGTTGGCGGAAGGGATAGCTGAACCGAAGACGATTGACAACTGCATGAAACTTGGAGCAAATCACCCCATGGGCCCCTTGGAACTTGCCGATTTTATTGGGCTTGATGTGTGTCTCAGCATTTTGGAAACACTTGTTGCGGAAACAGGAGATGATAAATACCGGCCTGCGCCATTATTACGGAAATACGTCCGTGCGGGAAAATTTGGTAAAAAAACGGGCATCGGATTTTATTCTTACCGACGAGGTGAATTATGAGTGAAGCCAAATCGCTTGTAGTAGTATGTGCAGGAGGAATGGCGCGAGAGGTAATCTGGCTGGCACGTGAAACCGGTGCATGGAATCCTATCGGGTTTCTAGTCGATGAAAAATACTTGGAGGAAAAGGAGCTTTGCGGAATCCCCCACCTGGGAGGAATCGACGATTGGCCCCACTTTGCTGAGGCCTCATTTGTTGTTGCCATCGGTTCGCCACGTCACCGGAAAGGGATAATCCAGAGAATGAGTGGGCAGGGAAAACCGAAGTTTGCGACACTGGTCCACCCATCAGTCCAAAAATCATCGTTTGTTTCAATCGGCGAGGGGTCCATGATCACTGCGGGCTGCATACTGACAACGCAAATCGTTATAGGCCTCCACACCATCGTTAATCTTGGTTGTACGGTCGGCCACGACGCGATAATCGGCAACTTCTGCACCCTGTCACCCAATGTCGCTATTTCGGGGAATATTACGTTAGGCGATGGCGTTGAGATCGGTACAGGCGCCACTTTGATCGAGAAACTTTCAATCGGGACCGGTAGTTTCATCGGAGCCGGATCGGTGTTGACCAAGTCACTGCCGGAAAACGTCCTTGCTGTAGGAAACCCAGCACGTCAGATTAAGACAATGGATGGATTTTAAAGACCCTTTAATTGAGGCAATCATGAAAGACTGTATTGAAGAACTTGCACTTTTTGGCGGATCGCCTTCTTTTCCGGAAAAACTTCACGTCGGTCGGCCGAACCTCGGTGATCGTGAGCGTTTCCTGGCGAGAGTAAACGAGATGTTCGATCGGAACTGGCTCACCAACAATGGCCCGCTGGTACAGGAGCTTGAACAGAAACTTGCAGGGATGCTCGGTGTCCGTAACTGCATCGTCCTCTGCAACGCAACTGTTGCGCTTGAAATTGCTGTACGTGCACTCGGGTTAACTGGCGAAGTCATCGTCCCCTCGTTTACTTTTGTCGCCACCGCCCATTCATTGCAGTGGCAGGAAATAACACCTGTATTCTGCGATATTGATCCCGATACGCACACTCTTGATCCGCAAGCGGTTCGCAGGATGATCACCCCGCGTACCAGCGGTATCGTCGGAGTGCACCTCTGGGGACGTCCCTGCAACGTGGAGGCATTAACCGAAATAGCAGAGAGCCATAACCTGAAGCTGATGTTCGACGCGGCCCATGCCTTCGGCTGCTCCCACAATGGGAAGATGATCGGCAATTTCGGCAATGCAGAGGTGTTTAGTTTTCACGCCACCAAGTTTTTCAACACGTTCGAGGGAGGCGCCATCGTAACCAACAGCGATGAGTTGGCAGCGAAGATAAGGTTGATGAAAAACTTCGGTTTTGCCGGTTATGATAATGTCATTTACGTCGGTACGAACGGGAAGATGACGGAGATATGCGCTGCCATGGGCTTGACGGGGTTGGAGAGTCTCGATGATTTTATAGCGGTCAATCATCGCAATTACCGCCGATACTCCGCTGAGCTTGCGGATATCCCCGGCGTCAGCTTGATCAAGTATAATGATAAAGAGAGATGCAATTGCCAATATATCGTTTTGGAAATTGATGAAGGAAAAGCAGGCTTGAATAGGGATTATCTCGTTGAAGTCCTCCATGCGGAAAATGTCATGGCCCGGCGTTATTTCTATCCCGGTTGCCATCGGATGGAACCGTATCGCTCCTACTTTCCTCATGCGGAGCTCCTGTTGCCCAATACCGAGCGCTTGGCCCAGCGAGTCATGTCTCTGCCAACGGGTACTGCTGTCGACGAAGAAGACATCAAAGCAATCGGTCGGATTATACGACTAGCGGTTTCACATGGTGGCGAAATTACAGGGCGGTTGGCAAAGACAAAAACAGGTCTCATATGAAACTTAGTGTTTTGATGATAACTTATAATCACGAGAAGTATATCGCCCAGGCATTGGACAGTATTCTGATGCAAAAAGTGAATTTCGATTATGAAATTGTGATTGGGGAGGATTGTTCCACGGACAATACGAGGAGTATTCTCCTCGAATATCATGAGAAATATCCTGGGAAAATTAGACTACTCCTGCCGGAAAAAAATCTGGGTATGACCAATAATTTTGTCACTACCTTCAAATCGTGTACTGGTGACTATATTGCGCTGCTTGAAGGAGATGATTATTGGACCTCCTCTGATAAACTGCAGGACCAAGTCGATTTTCTGGATGCACACCCCTCATGTGCGATCTGTTTCCACAACAGTGAGGAGTTTTATGATGATGGAACAAAGCCATCATGGAATTATTGCGCAGATAACCAGCAAGAGATATCAAGTCTGAAAGATCTTCTCTTATATTGTAATTTTATTCCCACGTGTTCGGCTCTTTTTCGCAACAGGCTGTTTGAAGATTTTCCTGACTGGTATTACACGCTTGGAATGGGCGATTGGACACTTCATATTTTGAATGCCCAGCATGGGGATATCGGTTATATCAACAGGGTGCTGGGAAGACACCGGCATCACGTTGGTGGCGTATGGTCATTACGTAATCAGGTCAGAAACATACTGGATGTAATAAATGCTTATAACGTTGTTGATGAATATTTAAATCATGTATATACCTCAATAGTTAACGACAAAATATCGATTTATTATTATCAGCTTGCACAAATACAAGGCGATATTAGCTTGGTTGATGGTATTAAATATCTCTATATTTCTTTTGTTAAGTCAAATTGTAGAATAAAGATGTTGTCAAAATTATTTTATTTTTCAGCACGGATGGTAACCAGGCGTTTGGCTAAAATTACTTCCAAAAATTCGCAGTTCGATTGAAAGCGGGGGCGATATGGACGTCAGAGGCGGCATCATCAAAGCTGTAAAAAAAATTATATCGCCCAATGTTGTGAAGAAATATGCCTCGCACCTCGAAATCGGTAAGTCAGTCATGCTTCCAGGCTTTAACCTTGATCTGCGGAACCCAATTCGTGAAAAGAAGTACCTTAGAATTGGTGACGACTGCATGATAAATGGGAATTTTGTTTTTGAATCAGAAGGGGGCGAAGTCAGTATAGGTGACAGAGTTTACTTAGGTGGCGGGACTGTAATTTGCAGATCAAAAATTGAATTTGGCAACGATATCTTTGTCGCATGGGGGGGCTATCTCTATGACCATGATTCCCACTCGCTTGATTACCGACAACGCCACTTAGATATGAGTAGGCAATTAGAGGACTATAGGAATGGCAAAAATTTTATATTGAGCAAAGATTGGTCAGTAGTAAATTCAAAGCCTATTGTGATACAAGATAACGTGTGGATCGGTATGCACTGTATTATACTTAAAGGTGTCACCATTGGTGAAGGCGCGATAATTGGTGCCGGTAGCGTGGTTACGAGAGATGTTGAACCGTGGACCGTGGTGGCAGGAAATCCTGCAAAATTAGTAAAAAATCTTCCGGCTGATATTAGGAAATAAATGAAATCAGTACTAATTACAGGTGCCGCAGGCTTCCTCGGTCGCTATACTGCCCAGTTTTTTTCAGAGTTGGGGTGTACCGTCATCGGCATTGACTCCATCCCTCCTGAGAATGCGCCGCTCGCCCATCTTACCGCATACCACAACGTAAAGCTGCCGGATAAGGCTCTCGATGACCTGTTGCGCACTCTGTCGCCAGATGTCTGCATTCACTGTGCGGGACGAGCTTCCGTGCCCCTGTCGGTTTCTGATCCATCAGCCGACTTTTATACCAATACGGTCCTGACGTTCGAAGTCTTGGAGGCATTGCGGCTGCACGCACCAGCGTGCCGGTTCATCTTGCTGTCCAGCGCCGCTGTTTACGGTAACCCGCAGACCCTGCCGGTGAATGAGGAACAGCCCGCTTCGCCTATTTCGCCCTATGGCTTTCACAAATGGCAGTGCGAACAGTTGTGCTCGGAGTTTGCCAGGATTTATGGTCTAAAGACGGCCAGTGTTCGGATTTTTTCCGCCTACGGACCCGGTTTGCGCCGCCAAGTACTCTGGGATATGTGTTTTAAGGTGATCACCGGGCATGCGCTGAAACTCCAGGGGACAGGCCGGGAAAGCCGGGATTTTATCCATGCACGCGACGTTGCGAAGGCATTGCATATAGTTGCAGCCAACGCACCGATGCAAGGCGAGACGTATAATCTTGCAAGCGGTAATGAAACGACGATTCTGGAGCTTGCTTCTCTGGTGCTGGATGCATTGAACGAAGGCTGCTCTCCACAGTTTGATGGCGTTATTCCGCAAGGCAATCCTGTTAATTGGCAGGCTGACATCACCAAATTGCACGCACTGGGTTTTACCCCGGACATTCCCTTGAAACAAGGCATCAGAACGTTTGCAACGTGGTGCCGTGCGGAGATAGCAAGCATATGACGAATCTGCTTCGTATCGGCCTGATCATGCAGGGTGGGGCCGGATGGATGGGGGGCGCTGAATACATACGGAATATCATCCTGGCCCTGGCAAGCCTCCCGCAGGAGACCCGCGCTACGTTCGAGGTCAATCTTCTGACGAACACTGCGACCGATGAGAATTTTATCGATTCGATCAAACCTCACGTAACAAACGTTCATTATCTCGACCAGATAGTCCCGCCAAAATTTCCCGAACTGATACTCTGGAGCATCAAGAGCCGCCTTCTCAGGATTTCCGACCAACGGTACGATGTCATTCTGAATAAATTTGGTCTGAATTTCGTCTATCCCGCGACAAGTTGGGATTGCCGCTTCAGTCTCGATAAAGTTGTAGCGTGGATTCCGGATTTTCAGCACAAACATTTGCCCCAGTACTTCTCGAAGCGAGAGCTTCATGGCCGGGAGAAAACCTACTCCAAGTTGGTCCATTCCTCGCCCATGGTGGTCCTGAGCAGCAAATCGGCCGCAGTTGATTTTGAAAGATTCTATCCCGATTTCATCAAAAAAACACGGGTCCTTTCTTTTAAGAGCGTCATGAGGGATATGTGGGTCCAGGGGGACCCGGCAAACGTCCAGGCCAAGTATTCTTTGCCCGACAGGTTTTTCTTGGTCAGTAACCAGTTTTGGCAGCACAAGGGACATCTGACCGTAATTAACGCCTTGAAATTGTTGAAGGATAATGGTGTAAAGCCTGTTATCGTCTGTACTGGCGAACTCAACGATTACCGGCAGCCGAAATATGCCTCGGTTGTCCTCGATGCCATTAAATCTTTTGGTTTAGAGGAGCAGATTCTACTGGTCGGGCTCATTCCCAAAAACGATCAGATACAGCTGTTGCGGCGCTCTCTTGCGCTCATACAGCCTTCCCAGTTCGAGGGGTGGAGCACGGTAGTCGAGGAAGCGCGATGCCTGGGCAAAGCGATGATTTTGTCTGATATCCCTGTCCACCTGGAGCAGAATCCGCCGGAGAGCTGCTTTTTCGAATGTTCTTCTCCTGCCGCACTAGCCGAAGTAATGGCAGATTTCTGGCATTCTCTTACTCCTGGTCCTGATGGTGGCAAAGAGACGCTGGCCAGGGAAACAAACAAGAAGGAATGTAATGATTTCGCCATGACCTTTCTGGCGATTGCCCGCTCATATGTTGAAAACCGTGTACGTGATCTGAACGGATAAGGCTTAGCATGTTAGAGAAATCGGCCATTGGTCGCCAACCGGCAATTACCATCATTACCGTTGTGTATAACGGGGTGGAGCATCTTGAGGACACCATCACCAGCGTTCTGGGCCAAACCTATAAAAATCTGGAGTACATCGTTATTGACGGCGGTTCTACGGACGGGACCGTTGATGTCATAAGAAAATACCAGTCAAAGATATCCTACTGGGTCAGTGAAAAGGATAATGGCATTTATGATGCGATGAATAAAGGGTGGGAAGCAGCCAAAGAAAATAGCTATATATTGTTTTTGGGTGCTGGTGACAAGGTACTATCGTTACCTCCGGATATGGATAAATACGAATTCGACGATGTTATATACGGTAGAGTTGAATTGGGAAATGGCAGATTCTTTTCGTCAAAGGCCTCTATTGCGCTGAGAGTCAGGAATACTCTCCACCATCAAGCATTATTGGTCAATAAATCGGTCCATCCAGAATTGCCCTTTGATACCAGATTCAAAATCTTTGCGGATTTCGATTTCAACCAGCGGCTGTTAAAGAAGGGTGCTAATTTCGTTTATTCGGATGCTTTTGTTGGGTATGCCATGCCTGCCGGTTTGAGTAGCAGGTATGATCTGGCGGAATCTTTACAGGTTGTCAGAAAAAATTTTGGCTTGGTTTGGAGCTTTTTGGCGCTGCTATATTTTCTGGCTCGAAGAACTTTCGTGAGATCCAGAGATCTTTTCACTCGATAATTCAACGGCCCTTGCATGCCCATGATATCCATCATCATCCTCACCTGGAACGGCAAAACGTTCCTGCAACCGTGCCTCGACGCCTTGGCCGCGCAGTCGTACCGGGATTTCGAGACGATCCTGGTGGACAACGGCTCCCGCGACGGTTCGGCTGATTATGTGCGGAACGCCTATCCCTGGGTGCGGCTGGTGGAACTGCCGGAGAACGTGGGCTTTGCCGAAGGGAACAACCGGGGGCTGGCCGTTGCCCAGGGCGCCCATATCGTGACCCTCAACAACGACACCGCGGTGCAGCCGGAATTCCTCGCCGAACTGGTGGCGGCGGTGGAGGCCGATCCGGGCATCGGCATGGTGGCGGCCAAGATGCTCAACTTTTACCGGACCGGCCGCATCGACTCGGTGGGGGTGCGGCCGACAACGGCGGGACTCGGCATAAATATCGGGGTCGGCGAGGCGGACGAGGGGCAGTACGACGTGCCGTCCGAGGTCTTCGGCCCCTGCGCCGGGGCGGCGTTGTACCGGCGGGCCATGCTGGAGGAGATCGGCTTCTTTGACGGGGATTTTTTCGCCTATTACGAGGACCTGGACCTGGCCTGGCGGGGCAGGCTGGCGGGGTGGCGGGCCGTGACGGCCCCGCGCGCGGTGGTGTACCATGTCCATTCGGCCACCGGGGGGCGCATGAGTCCGTTTACCGTGTATCAGGTCCAGCGCAACAAGTGGTATGTGCTGCTGAAAAACTGGCCGCCGACGCTGCTGCTGCGCCATCTGCCCCGAATCCTCGCCTGGGACGGGGCCGCGCTGCTGCTGGCGCTCGTGCGGGGGCGGTTCGTGCCGGCGCTGCGGGCCCGGCTGCACGTGCTGCGCGACCTGCCGCCCCTGCTGCGCAAGCGGCGCGAAATAGCGCGCCTGCGCCGGTTGAACGACGCTCAAATCGCGGGGTTGTTGGCGAGGGGGGCCTCCCCTGTGGGAATCTTCCTGCGCAAGATGGGGAGCGGGGTATGAAGATCGTCTTTCTCGCACCCTTCGGCATCCGCCCCAAGGGGACCGTGATCGCCCGCATGCTGCCCTTGGCGGCGGAGTTGCAGGGCCTGGGCCACCAGGTGGTGATTGTCGCCCCCCCCTACACCAATCCCGAGGACTCGGGGAAGACGGAGGTGCTGCGCGGGGTGCGGCTGGTGAACGTTGCGCTCCCGACCGGCGGTAATGCCCGGCGGGCCCTCCCCCTAGCGTGGCGCATGTTCCGGGCCGCCCTCCATGAACGGGCGGATGTGGTCCACCTCTTCAAGCCCAAGGGATACGGCGGTCTGGCGGCCATGGCGCACATCGCGCTGCAACGGCTGGGGGTAGGGCTCTCCCCCCTGTTCGTGGATACCGACGATTGGGAGGGCAAGGGGGGGATGAACGAGCTCCACACCTACTCTTCGCTTGAAAAACGCTTCTTCGCCTTTCAGGAACAGTGGCTGTCCCGCCATGCCGCCGGTGTGACCGTCGCCAGCCGCGAACTGGAACGGCTGACCGCCGGGCTAGGGGTGGCGGCCGCAAAGATCCTCTATCTGCCCAACTGCGTGGAGCAGGCTCCGCCGGGGGATGGCCTTCGCGCCCGGAAACGGTTGGGTATTGAAGCGGATGCGCCGGTGGTGCTATTGTATACCCGCTTCTTCGAGTTCTCCCAAGAGCGTCTGCACCGGCTGTTTGCCGACCTGTACCGGAGGGTCCACCATGTCCGTTTCCTGGTGGTGGGCAAGGGGCGGCACGGCGAGGAGGAGCGACTGGCCGGTGCCGCGGAAACCGGGGGCTTCCGGGAGGCGCTGGTCATGGCGGGCTGGGTCGAGCCGCAGGAGATCCCCGATTATCTGGCGGCTGCCGACGTGGCCATCTATCCGCTGGACGATACCCTGGTCAACCGGGCCAAATGCCCCGCCAAGCTGACGGAGATCATCCGGGCGGGCATACCGGTTGTGGCGGACCGGGTCGGGCAGGCTGCCGAATACGTGAGCGACGGGGCGCCGGGATATCTGTGCGACCCGGCCCAGGTGGAAGACATGGCGGAAAGGACGGCCACCCTCGCGCTGGACAGGTCGCTGGGCAGGCAGGTCGGGGAAGAGGGACGCCGTTACCTCGCGGAGCGATTCACGTGGCATGAGTTTGCCGGGAGGCTGGCAACGTTTTACGCGGGGAATTGTCAGCAATAATCTGACGTTTGCTGTCGCTAGGGACGGGATGACTATGCTCCCACAGAAGTTGCTGCCCGGACAATATCCTGCGCTATGCGGGAATATCGGTACATAAAACGAGAATCGGAGATGATCATTGCATGAGTGACCGTACGAAAAAACTGGCCATTTTTACCGGCATGCTGCTTGTTTTGCTCTGTTTCTTCTCGCGCATCCTGTTCACCGACAAGATAATCCGCGCCCCAGACATCATCGGCGAGTTTTACTGGGGGGTACGGGGGATCAGGGATATGAAGTTCCTCGATATCCTTCCTTCCTGGAGTCTCCAGGCGTCGTGGAATATGATGATCAACAGCGGCTACTCGGTCGAGGGGGGGGATGTCTCCTTAGCCTTTCTTGTCTGGAGGAATCTCCTGTTCTGGCTGATTCCCGCTCCGGAAAGCGTGGCCTGGTTCATCGTGCTCCACCTCTTCTTTGGCGCATGCGGCACCTACCTCTGCTGTCGCGTCATCGGCGCCAGCCGGCTCGCAGCATTCCTGGGCGGGCTGATATTCGTTCTGGCTCCAGAAAATGCTTCGCTCATCAATGCCGGCCATGTGATGAAGATCGCTACCATCTGTTACGCCCCCTGGGCCTTCTATTTCCTGGAACGGGGGTTTCAGACGCGGCGGGTGATTTTTTTCCTTACCACCGCTTTCGTATTGGCTTTCCAGTTTTTCAACACCCATTGGCAGATCGCGTTCTACACCTGTCTGTGCGTCGGCGCTTACGGCATTTGCCGGTTGCTCGGCATTGTGGTCGCGGACAAGGACGAGGGGCGGAAGCTGTTCCCCCGGTTGTTCGGTATGAACATGGTGCTGCTGGTGTTCTTCCTGACCACGGTTGCAATTTCGCTGCTGCCGCTGGCCAACTGGTCCAAGGATACCAACCGGGGCGTGCAGAGCGGAGCCAACCAGGCGGCGGGTAGCAGCGCTGCCAAAGGCGGCTTGGATGTGGAGGAGGCTATGTCCTGGTCCCTGCCGCCGGAAGAGTTGGGGGCCTTTGTCATCCCCGGATTTTTCGGCCTCTCCCGCCAGGAAGCGGGGGATAACCCTCCTAACATCGCCTCGTATTACTGGGGGAGGATGCGCTTCACCCAGACGGTCAGTTATATGGGGCTGATCCCCTGGCTGTTGCTGCCGTTGCCGCTGATCTTCCGGCGCGACAAGTATACCTGGCTGTCCCTGGGCGGAATTGTCGGCGGCATCCTGTTCTCCATGGGCAAATACACGCCTTTCTACTGGATGCTGTACAGGTTTTTCCCTGGAATCAACCATTTCAGGGTGCCCAAGATGATGATGTTCATCCCGGTGCTGGGCTTGGCGATCCTGGCCGCCCGGGGGATTGATCTGATCAGGGATGAGGAGGTACGCAAAACAAAGGAGTTTTTCCGGTACCTTCTCGGCATTACCGTACTGCCGATAGTGCTGTTTGTCCTGCTGGGAATAGAACGTGCGGGAGCGGATCACTGGATGGGGCAATTTATGGATATGCTTGCCCAACCGACCCGTTATGAACAGGGACCGCAACTGGTGGGGCAACGCTGGGCCAACCTGGTGCGTGAAACGGCCCTTGCCGGCGGGCTGGCTGCGGTCTGCGCCGCAGTGTTCTGGATGCTGAGGAAGCCGCGTCTGGTGGCTGCGGTTCCGTGGTTGTTGCTGCTGCTGTTTGTCGGCGATACGTGGCGGATCAACGACAAGTTCCTCTTTCTCACGGAAGCTCCGGTCAAGGCAAAAGCGGGTGAGGTATCACCGTTGCTGAGGTTCCTGAAGTCTACCCAGAAGACCTGGCGCGTGTTGCCTATGGACGGCAGCGACCCGATGCAGTACGTATCAGAAGGCATTCCGGTGATGTTCACCTCCAATGCGGTTCAGCAGATGCGCTGGCAACAGTTTCTCGACGGTTTTAACCCGCTCGGTCCCATGCCGGATATCGTAAATGTAAAATACCTGATCATAGCGAACGAGAGCTATCAACAACAGAAAGGCCTGCTTGGCAATAAATTCGCCCCGGTTTTCACCGCTCCCGGCGGTGCCACGGTTGTTCTTGAAAACCGCAACGTACTGCCTAAGGGGTGGCTGGTTCCTGCTGCTGCGGTAATCAACGAACCCGCGCAACGGGTGGGAATCATGCAGAATCCCGGTTTCAACCCTGCGGCGGTTGCCCTTGTTGAGTCCCCGCCGTCGATAGCCATGGCCAATCCGGATGGGGCGGTGCCGCTGGTCCAGCAACGTGTGACCGTACCGGTGTACGAGGGGAATCGTATCGTGGTAGATGCGGCTGCTCCGGTGAATACTCTGCTTGTCCTGGGTGAAAAGTACTACAAAGGGTGGTACGCCTCTGTGGATGGCAATAAAACCGAGATCGTGCCGGTGGATCATATCCTGCGCGGGGTATATCTGACGCCCGGCCCCCATCGGGTGGAGTTTGTCTTCGATCCGCTGCCGTTCAAGGTCGGCAAATGGCTGACCCTGGCGTCGTTCGCTCTCTTCGCCGTCATGTTGGGCAGGGAGTGGTGGTTGAGGAGAAGGGTGGAAGGTGCAAGCTGAGGAAACCACCGACGAACTCCGTGCCTACGACCTGCGGGTCCGCCAGCCGAAAGAGGGGTACCGTTTTTCCCTGGACCCGCTGCTGCTGTGCGATTTTATCGAGGCGGGTTCCGTTGGCCGGGTAATCGATCTCGGCACCGGTTGCGGGATCATTCCCCTGATTCTCGCCCGGAAAGCTGCCGGGGCCTCTCTGGTCGGCGTGGAGTTCCAGGAGGAGGCGGCCGGGCTGGCAATGCGTAATGTCGCCCTGAACGGCCTCCAGGAGCGGATCGGGATTATCTGTGACGATATCCTCTCCCTGCGCAGGAGGTTCCCGGTCTCGTCGTTTGATCTGGTGACCGCCAACCCCCCCTACCGTACACCGGGCAGCGGCCGCATCAGCCCGCGCGCCGGCCGGGATCTTGCGCGCCATGAATCGAGCGCCGGCCTGTTCGATTTCCTGTCCGTTGCCAAATATCTGGTAAAACCGTCGGGAGCCATCTGTTTTATCAGCCATCCCTCGCGGCTGGCGGAGTTTGTCCGCTGTGCCGGGGAGCTCAAGCTTGCGCTGCTCAGGCTCCGCATGGTGCACGGTTCCGCCGCCGCACCGGCAACGATGTTCTTGGCGCAGCTCGCCAAGGGCAGAAAAGGGGATACGCTGGTTCTGCCGCCGCTCCTTATCCACGATGAGCAGGGGGAGTACTCCTGCGAGGCACAACGGATTCTGGGTGAATAGCCTTGTCGTATATGACCGGCATAGAAAAGGGCGCCCCTCGCAGGGCGCCCTTTTGGTACGGTGTCGGTTTGTGTGCCGCCTTTAGTTCTTGATAAGGAGCACCAACTGCATGGTTTCGCCGTCACCGACCAGGATCGGGAAGCAGAGGCCGGTATGGCCCGCAGGTACGGCCAGTCCCTCGGCGTCGGGGCGGATGGTGACCGGAGGGTTGATGTTGACGATCCTGCCGGCCTGAGAGGCCTTGGCGGCGATGTTGCCGCACACCACGTTGACGAATTCCATCACGGTGTCTTCGAGAACCTCCTGCGGTTCATTATCCACCGATGTCTCGCGCAGGATCGCCTTGGCCACCGACTTCTGAAGCCCCTGGGAAACCGAGATGATAAAGCGGGCATCCTGATCGCCGGACAGGTCCATGGCCGCCATGACGAAGTTGGTGTCCACCGTGGTGACGGTTTGACATTTTCCGGCCCTGAAGGGGAGCCCGAGAATACGGGTAATCATCTTGTAGGTCAGGTCTGCGGCCATCTCCCATACTTCGGGATTGGGGATGCCGGCGGGAAGTTCGACCCGTTCGGAGATGTACGGCGCCTGGTCGGCCTTGAATTCATTCAGATGCTGTTGAAGCTGCTCGTTGGAGAAGGCACCGACAAGTACCAGCGCCTCGCCGATGTAGAGGTGGTTGTTCTTCTGGCGGGTGATGACCTCGTTTAACTGGGTAAGGGTCAGGATACCGATCTCCACCAGCAGATCCCCGAGTTTTATGTCGCGGGAGAGTTGTGCGTGGTGGGCGCGTTCGATATCGTTCGGCGTTACGTAGCCCATAGCCAGTGCCATCTCGCCAAATTTGAGGTTTTTCTGTTCCTGTAGTTCAATCGCCCTGAGCAGAGCCTCACGTGAAACGATCCCTTTTTCCACCAGAAACTGCCCGAAAAATTTGACGGCCATGCACATATCCCCTTGTATCGTGAGTTTATTGGTGCTGAAAAAATCAGAGATCCCGAAGTATCTTCAGGACGTCGTCGGCCTCGAATGGTTTTGAGATAACATTCTTGGCGCCCAGTTTGAGCGCTTCGGTAAATTTATCGCCTACGCCGCCAAGAGAGGTGACCATGACCACCTTGACCTCCTTGTCCAACATCGACAGGCTGCGCAGGGCGGTCAGACCATCCATGCCGGGCATGTTCATGTCCATGCAGATAATGTCCGGGTCCTCGGCGTGATTCATCTTGATGGCCTCGGCGCCGTTTTTGGCATGTCCGACACACGTGAATTCACCAGATTCAGAAATGATCTTCTCGAGCTGTCGGGCTACGGAAAGGCTGTCGTCAACGACAAGAACCTTCTTCATGTGATGTATCCTCCTGATGCGCATTGCGGCCGCTTCATGCCGGGCTGTCCAAAATTTAATGAGCGGAGCGAATGTACTCGAAAAGTGGTAAAATGTCAAAAATATGTTTGTCTTTAACCGGCCAGTAAAGCATGTTATATAGGAGCGCCATACCACACTCATAGAAGGAGATTCGTTCATGCGCACACTCTGTCATATCACCTGCAGATCACTGACCCTGATCACTGCATTCAGTCTGTTCGTTATTTCTGCTTCAGCTGCGGAGTCAGGACCGAAAACAACGCCGGCGCCTGCCGCCGACGCTCTGCTGCGGGGGCCGGTCGCCCGGGTGAACGGCACGGATATCCCGGCCGCCGAATTGAAACGGGCCCACAAGATTCTGGAGGCCAGCCAGCCCGTGGGGCAGCTTTCCGCCGCTGAACAGAAAGAGCTCGACACGAGGGTGGTGGACCAACTGGTTTCCGCCGAACTGCTCTACCAGGCGGGCTTGAAGCTGGAGATCAAGGACCTCGACAAGCAGGTGGACGCCAAGATCGTACAGAGCAAGGGGCGTTTTGCCAGCGAGGCGGAGTTTGCCAAGGCTATCCAAGCCATTGACATGACAGAAAAGGAACTTCGCGAGTATACCCGCAGGGACCTGATCATCTCCAATTTCGTCACTTCGACCATTGCCCCCAAGATTGCGGTCAGCGAAGAGGAAAGCAAGAAGTTTTACGACCAGAATATGGATAAATTCCGGCAGGAGGAACAGGTGAGGGCCAGCCACATCCTGTGCGGCATAGACACCAAGGCGAGTGCCGAAGAAAAGAAGAAGGCCCGCGAAAAGGCGGAAAAATTGCGCAAGGAATTGGCCAATGGAGCGGACTTCGCCACCCTGGCCAAGGAGAATTCATCCTGCCCCAGCAGCAAGCAGGGGGGGGACCTGGGGTTCTTCGGCAGAGGGCAGATGGTGCCGCCGTTCGAGCAGGCCGCTTTTGCCCTCAAGCCGGGTGAGATAAGCGGCGTGGTCGAAACCCAGTTCGGCTACCACATCATCAAGCAAACGGAAAAGACAAAGGCCGAGACTGTACCGTTCAGCACGGTCCGCCCCCGGATAGAGGACTACTTGAAGAACCAGAAGATTAACGCCGCTGTGGGCGATTTTCTGACGGAACTCCGGAAGACCGCCAAGGTTGAGGTCCTGTTGAAGTAACCGGGGTTCACATCCCGTGACATCGAAACGAGGCCGGCCCAGCGACAGAAGGGCCGGCCTTGTTTGTTACCGTACCGCTTTGGAGGCGAGCCTGGCGCTGCGTCCCGATGAAATCCCCGTAAATCTGATGGCCCCCCAATATTCTCCGGTCCGGTAAATGGCTGCTTCTCCCGCCGGGAGATCGGCGCCGGTTGCGTTTTTCAGCGTGAAGCTGAATGATGGCAGCGGCCCGCTGCCGAAATATTCCTCTTCGGTGGCCATCCGATATTCCGCCAATCGGGCGCGTTGTCCCGCTGCCGGGAGAACGCTGGATCGTTCCGCGGCAGCGCCTGCCAGGGATGTGGGGGATACGCGGATCTGGTAGCCGGCGAAGAACCCGGGCACCTGACCGTAGAGTGTGACCCGGGCGTTTCCACCGCCGTTACTGCGAATGTCGTAGCAGGGCGTCCAGCCGGCTTTGCCCATTGCGAAGCGTGCCGTGACCCGCCCATTCCTTGGCGAAACGATCACCCGTGCCACCCGGTCCTCCCCGGCTCCCGCTTTCCGCGCGGTTGCGATACGGGCGTCGATGCGCCGGATTTCCTGCTCCGCCCTGCGCCGGGCCGTATACACCGCTTCCAGTTGGGTGATGGCAAAGTCGGTCCCCTGGCGGATCGACTGCATCGGGTCCGGGTTTGATTTGGTCTTGCGGGGGGCTTTGCTGCTTTGGGACTTGGCGGCGGATTTGAAGATCTCCTCACGCGTCGCCAGCGTACCCAGTCGATCTTCCAGGCGGTTCCTCTGCTCGATCAGAGAAGCGAGCTCCTTTTCTCCCCTGGTATCCCGGCGGAGCGGCAATATATCGACGCGTTGAATGCTGGTGCCCCTCTCCGGCCTGATTCGCACGGTATCTTCCCGCGTACCGGGCGGCAGGGGGATCTCGACGACGCCCCTGGCGGCGACGCCTGTCAGTTCCACGACAGCGCCGTCGGAGAAAAAGGTGACGCTTCTGTTGGCTGCGCCGGCCTCTGCAACGATTATCAGCAGCAGGATGATGGCAGACAGGATGATCTTCATGCGGGTTCCTTTCGGCCCGGATACAATCGTTGGCCGCCCCATGGGGCCGCCAATCTGGTGGTTGCACTCGGATGGCGATAAGTATATAATTCTTCAAATCTTTGTGGAAGGTGATCTGTCATGGCCCTTGATGCCGAAGTGTCGGTTAAAGACATAGTCAATTTTTACATAAAAATCAACGATGCATCCAAGGCAAAAAAGGACATCGCCAAACTGTCCGCCAAGGACAAGGCCACCGCTTTCGAGATCATTTCCGCTTCGAACGGCAACCATGACTTCAAGATCGAGATCGCCAAATATTTCGTCTATGATCTGGATGCCCGGGTCCGGAGAAAGGCCGAGATACTGCTGGAGGACCTGCTCCCCGGTTGGGTTTCCGATCCGGCCGAAAGCATCCTCAAACTGCTCAAAACGGTAGATACCAAGGGAGGAGCCCATCGCAATGCGGCGATACGGTTCCTTTTCGGTATTATCGATTCCAGTAGTCTGCGGGATACCTTCATGACCCTGCTCAATAGCAGGAATAGAACCCATATGGCTGAAATAATTGCCATTTTGGAAGCCTATATCGATTCATCACAAGACGAGCGCGAACAGGTTAAGATCTTTGACGCCTGCCTGGACATCGTTCTTTCCGATGATGCAGATTATAACATCAAACATCACGCCTCCAACCTGCTGAGCGTTTTTTTCAAGAAGGTGCAGTCCACCAACCTCGGTGCGACCCTGCGGCAGAAGTATATCGAAAAGCAGATCGAAAAGGCGGAAGGGGTGTATCGCTACCTGTGCAGTGGCGCTTCGGGTCTGAATATCACCTTTCTCGAGGACCTGCTGCGCCCCTTGAACGATGGCGGCAAAACGTTCCAACTCAAGATGCTCAACTATTTCAAATTTGTATTGGAAAAGGCGCGGAACCCTGAAGAAGCCGACACGGTCATGGATATCTATCCGGACTACTGGAACAACGATGAAGTGCCCAAGGAAGAAAAACTCAAGGGGATTTGCCGCCGCATCATCGCAGCAGTTGAAGAGTTATGGGATGTGAGCGATGAGACCGAGGTTCGCGGGCTCATCATCAAGATCATCTATGGCGAATATGCCGACAAACATGACCTGTTGGAACAGATCAGGGCGAAGCTGGATACGGAAACGCTCAGCGAGGCCGCCCGGGAGAAGATTGCCCTTATGCTCCACTGTTTTTTGCTCCCGGGAGAGAACGACGCGCTCAAACTACTGGCCGCCAATATACTGATCTTCAAGCTGCAGGACACCCGGAATCGAACCGCAGCCCTCGATTATCTCACCTCTTACGCCGAAAACAAGAATCTCAACTACGCCGAAAAGGGGAGCATCGCGACGGTGATGGAGTCGCTGCTCAACGAGAAACGGCTGGTGGAGGACCTTCGGAACATGGCTCGGTATATCCTTTTTCTTACCGGTCCCGAGAGGTTCGATACCGCGGAGGAGCAAAAGGCCGTTCTCGGCCACATTCGAAGTTTGGCCGAGGGGGAGGGGTTTTCCAGTCAGCTCGCCGTACAGCGGGTCCTGGAATCGCTGGAGGTTTTCTCGAAATCGGAGACGGCAACGGAAAAACTCAAGATGGCTGCGCACTACCTGGAGTTCAAAATCCGCAAGCCCGATGAAAATCCCACCTGGGATAAGATCGGCGCGTCGCCGCAGGGGTGATGCCGAACCGTGATCACCCGCCCGAGGGATGCCTTCCCTGCCCGGCTGTCAAACCGTTTCTTCTGCACAAGGGGCAGACGGTCCTATCGCCCCTGCGATTTTCCCGCCTCCCAGCACCTCATCACCCCGGTAAAAAACCACCGACTGGCCCGGCGTAACAGCCCGCTGCGGTTCATCGAAGCGTACCTCGCATCTGCCTTTCGGCAGCAGCCTGACCCGGCACGCAACCGGGTGATGGCGATAGCGGATTTTGCAGGCCGTCTGGAACTCCTTCCCATCCGGGGGGACGATCCAGCCCACCTCTGCGGCAAGCAGGCCGGCAGCTGCCAAATACTCTTCCTCCCCCACCACCACGACATTGCGGTCGGTATCGATGGCTGTTACGTACAGAGGCCTGTTCCAGGCGACCCCCAGTCCCCTGCGCTGGCCAATGGTATACCGGTGCGTCCCGCGGTGGCGGCCGACAACCTGCCCTCCCACATGCACGATGTTCCCCGGCGTTCCCGCCAGGCCGCCGCTTTCTTCCAGGAACGCCACGTAATCATCGTCGGGGATGAAACAGACCTCCTGGCTGTCACCCTTGTCGGCCACCGGCAGGGCAAACTCGTGGGCCAGGCGGCGCACCTCATCCTTGCTCGCCATCTCTCCCAGCGGGAAGAGCACCTGAGATAGCTGCTCCTGGGAGAGTGTGTAGAGGAAATAGGACTGATCCTTGCCGATGCAGCGTGCTTGCCGCAGATGGCAGAGGCCCGCGCTATCGACGGTGTTCCTGACGTAGTGGCCGGTGGCCAGAAGGTCCGCCCCCACGGCGCGCGCCTGTTCCAGCAGCAGGCCGAACTTGACGTAGCGGTTGCAGCGCACGCAGGGATTGGGGGTACGGCCGCAACGGTACTCGTCGATGAAGTCCTGGATGATCAGGTGGCGGAAATCCGTTTCAAGGCCGATCACATGGTGGGGGATTCCCAGGTGCCGGGCCACGGCTGCGGCATCGTGGGCGGCCGAGCCGCTGCCCGTGCTGCGCGGTGCGAAGAGCTGCATGGTAATGCCGATCACCTCGTACCCCTGACGTTTCAGCAGGGCGGCGGTGACCGATGAGTCCACCCCTCCGCTCATGGCGACGGCGACAACCGGTTTTTTTTCGGAGTCCATCAGGTACCCTCCTCTCCGAGAATAATTCGCACCACCTGATTGGCTTGGTGGCCGGCTGCGATACCGACCCGCGGGGCCATCAGGCCGCATCCGGTCCGGGCCTCCGATTCGCCGTCCCCCACGAGGTACAGGCGGGAGGCTGCCCGCTGGGTGACAATGGCGTTGTTGGGGCCATACCCCGCCAGCCCCGATGCGGCCACGACCACGACCTCCGGCATCAGGGCGAGGAGCGTCTCCACCAGCATGGCCTTCATATCGGCCCGGTCAAAGGCCTCGACCACAACGGTGCATAAGGCGAAGACCGTAGGGATGTTTGCGGGGCTCAGCATGACGTGGTGCGGTTCCACCGTGATATAGGGGTTGATGCGGGCCAGGTTGTCGGCCAGGGCAGCCACCTTGGGGTGGCCCAGTTGGTCGACGAAATACTGCTGCCGGTTGAGGTTGGACGGTTCCACCACGTCGAAATCCGCGATCACGATCCTGCCGACGCCTGTCCGTGCCAGGGCCACGGCTACCGCCGAACCGAGCCCGCCGACACCGGCGATGCCGACCGTGGCCGCCTGCAATCGGGCATGCACGCCCGGGGTGTGGCGGGCAGCCATCAGCCGTTGCAACTCATCTTCCGACGGCCGCTCCCCTCGTTTGATAAGGTAGACCTCGTCGCCATCCCGGAGCGCAGTTTCGGCCGGAGCCGGAAACCCGTTGTGGATCAGCACGTCTGCGCCCGGTTTCCATTGCGCAGCCAGTGACGCCAGGGTTGCCCCCGGGTCGATTTCCGTTGCTATCTCGTTTATCCGTATGCGCATGGGCAAACTGCTTTTCGTCTGTAAAGTATCGCCGGGGCATTCCGGCACTGTCGGATGTTTAATCTCAAACTTTCGGAAAGACAAGACTATTATCTAACGGCCAATGACCTGCTGGAGGTCGGCAATCAGGTCGTCAACATCCTCCAGCCCGACCGAGAAACGCACCAGGGTGTCCTTGATCCCCTTCTTTTCCCGTTCTGCTTTGGGAACTGCCGCGTGGGACATCTTTGCCGGGTAGGAGATGATGCTTTCCACCCCCCCCAGGCTGACGGCAAAGGCGGAAAGCTGCGCTTTCTCCAATAGTTCCTTGGTTAACGCGTAGGATTCGAGCTCGAAGGAGAGAACGGCGCCGGGGCCGTCGGCCTGGGCGGCATTGACGGCATGGCCGGGATGGTCGGCGAGTCCGGGGTAATGCACCTTGAGGACTGACTTTTTGGTTTGGAGCCAGGCCGCGATCTTTTCCGCGCTCCGTTGGCTCTGGTCCATCCTGACTTTGAGCGTCTTGAGCCCCCGCAGGGTCAAAAAAGAATCCTGGGGGCCCAGGATGGCGCCGAAGGCATTCTGGATGAAGCGGATACGATTGCCCAGTTCCGGGTCGCTGACAACGGCGAAACCGCAGATGACGTCGCTGTGGCCGTTCAGGAACTTGGTGCCGCTGTGCAGAACGATATCGCAACCGAGTTCCAGGGGGCGTTGCAGGTAAGGGGTCATGAAGGTATTGTCAACCAGGGTGATGATACCCCGTGGCCGGGCCAAGGCCACGACCCCGCGCAGGTCGGTGACCTTGAGCAGCGGGTTGGAGGGGCTTTCCAGGTAGATGCCCTTGGTTTCCGGCCTGATGGCGGCCTCGATGGCATCAAGGCTGGTGGCGTCAACGAAGGTGGAACTGATGCCGAGGCGCTGGAAGATACTGGTCAGCACCCGGTAGGCGCCGCCGTAGACATCTTCGCACACCACCAGATGATCGCCGGGAGAGAAGATCAACAGGGTGGAGGAAATGGCCGCCATGCCGGAGGCAAAGGCAAAGGCCCGGCTCCCCTTTTCCAGCCCGGCGATGGCCACCTCCAACGCCTCGCGGGTGGGGTTGTCGGAACGGGCGTAGTCGTATTTCCCGAAGTGGTCCACCGATTGTTGACGATAGGTGGAGGTCTGGTAGATGGGCACGCCCAGCGCGCCGGTCAAGGGATCGGCGGTCTGGCCGCCGTGAATGAGTTGGGTTGCAAATTTCATGGTCGTCTCCTTACGCTTCCAGGGCTTGGTTCAAATCTTCGATCAGGTCGCTGCCGTCCTCGATGCCGACCGACAGGCGCAGCAGGGTGTTGTTGATGCCGAGTCGCGCCCGGAGTTCAAGCGGTATATCGGCGTGGGTCTGTACCTCGGGAAAGGTGATCAGGCTTTCCACCCCGCCCAGGCTCTCCGCAAAGGAGATCAGGCGCGTTTTCAGGAGCACCTGTTCCACCAGGGCGTGGGTCGCGACCTCAAAGGCGATCATGGCGCCGAAGCCGCGGGAATCGCGCTTTACCAGGGCATGACCGGGGTGGTCTTCGAGACCCGGGTAATAGACCTTGGCGATGGCCGGGTGGTTTTTCAGCCAGCCGGCGATTTTTGCGGCATTTTCCTGTTGCCGGTCCAGGCGAACCCCCAGGGTCTTTATGCCGCGCATCACCAGCCAGGAGTCCTGGGGCCCCAGCACCGTACCGGCGGCGTTCTGGTGGTAGTAGACCCGCTCGGCCAGTTCGGCGTCCTTGACCACCACCAGCCCCGCGATGGTGTCGTTGTGGCCGGCCAGGTATTTGGACGCGCTGTAGACGGCGATGTCGGCTCCCAGGTCCAGGGGGCGCAGGAGGTACGGGGTGAGAAAGGTGTTGTCCACGATGAGGAGCAGGTCGCGGTCACGGCAGAGGGTGGACAGGGCAGGGATGTCGGCGAACTTCAGCAGGGGGTTGGTGAGCGATTCGGCGAATACCGCCCTGGTCCGGGGCGTGAGCGCTGCCCGCACCGCCTCCACGTCGCTCGTGTCGACATAGCTGAAGGTCAGCCCGAACTGGTTGAACACCTTGTCGAACAGGCGGCAGGTACCGCCGTACAGGTCCTCGGTAACGACCAGGTGGTCCCCCGAACGAAACAGCAACAGCAGGTTGGCGATGGCGGCCATGCCGGAGGAATAGGCAAAGGCGCGTGCCCCGTTATCAAGGCGGGCCATGCCGTCTTCCAGGGACTGACGGGTTGGGTTGCCCGAGCGGCTGTAATCATAGCCGGTGCTCTGGCCGAGCCCCGGATGCCTGAACGTGGCGGTCTGATAAATGGGCACCGAAACCGCGCCGGTCCGGGTATCCCATTCCAGACCGATCTGAACCGCCTGCGTACTGATATTCATCTTCTACCTCCCAAAATAAAAATCCCCTTCCGGGGTGTGGAAGAGGATTCCTCTAGGGCATCTCTTCCTTATCTCCCGAAACCGTGCGGTTTCGCTGGAATTGGCACCTTACCCTTGCAGGTTGGTTGCCGCGACGTCGTTGGGCCAGTCCCTCGGTCGCTCTCGATAAGAAATTTTATGTATTTTTTGTGTGAATTATTGTGGGTTGAGCCTACGATATGCCACCAATCTTGTCAATAATATTTTAGCGGGAGAGGCTCGGAACGCAGTGGGACGGGTGGTTATCATTGCCGGTCCGGCGGCCCTCCCTTGCTCATTCTTTTTCGAGCACTATCGCCACCATGAACCAATCCTCATCGGTTGCGAACCGGAGGGTGAGCGTGTCGAGATTGTTGCCGGCATTGACATAGTAATCGTCGCCACTGACCAGCGAAGGAGTTGACAGCTTGATATCGGCGCCGCCCGGTGAGATATGCTGCTTGAAGGAACCGGCAATCATGTTGGAGATCTCGCCCAGGGCATCGCGAACATCGTCGTTCAACTCGGTGACTTCCATGCCGAGCATGCTTGATGTAAAGGCGAGCGCCAGCTTCTGGGGGGCATGCAGGCTCACCAGGCCGTTATACACACCGGCAAACCCGACCATTGCCGTAATGCAGTCCTTGAAATGTGTCTCCGGTGCCACCTGGAGCGGGAGGTGCAGCAGGTTTTCCATGCCTACCATGGTGCAGAACACCTCTTCCACATCACGGATAAGGTGTTTGAGCAGTTCGTCTTCGCTCGTGTGAAGAGCGTCCAGGAGGTCATTTTTCAGCGGCATGGCACGCCCCTTTGTCCGCGGGGCCGATCACGCATGACGAAAGGCGCACCGCTTCCCCCCTTCCGTCAAACGACCAATATGCCCACACGTGCGATTGGTTCCGATGCTATCGGTATAAAGCCCTACTCTGCATAATTGGGATGGAAATTTCAAGATAAAATAAGACGATTATAATATAAAAACAGCCTCGCACCGGGAGGGGCGAGGCTGTGTGGAACAGGCAGATAACAGGGGGCCAAACGCCAGTGTTGCCGATGCCCCTACCGTGCGTTCTCGTCAAGCAGGTAATTCAACAGTATGACAACTTCCCTGATCTCTTGTTTGTTCATATTGGAATTGGGTTTCCGCAGCATTTTGATGCCATAGGCCTTTACCGCCTGCCGGTCAAAGGGCTGGCCGGTGATGGGAGCCCTCCCGGTCTGCACGGCAATGACGGTCCGTTCCATGGTGTGGCACTTGACGCATTTCCGCGACATGAGATCGAACGATGCCCTGTAGTTGGCCGGGATGCTGTCGGGATCGAAATTCATTCTGTCCCCGCGTCCCTTTACCCTGATGCGTGCATCGGCAACCGAGGCAATAACAAGCGTGAAGAGCGTGACCAGTATGATGAGCTTCCGCATGTGAGACTCCTTCAGACGAGATTATGGCGGCTAGTATAGCAAAGAACCCTGGGGGTGGTCATGACGTAAACATCAGAAGCTGAACGTCACCCCGAGGGTCCCGATCTTGTTGGTGAAATCCTGGGCGCTCGAGCTCACGGTCGATTTGTACGCAGAGGCGATCTCATGTTTGTACTCCAGGGCCACCTTTACGTTTTGAAGGGGTGCGTAGGCGAGGGTCGGGATAAAACGACGCACCAGGCCGCGTCCGTCATCCTGATATTCGAACCGCATGGCACCGATGAGGTTCTGGAGAAAGGTATACTCGCCTTCAACGGCGGCAACATAGGACTTTACCTCGGTCGGGGTCGTGGTCAGGTAGGGGTTGTCGTCCTTGCCCAGCACCCCGGCCACCCTGAGCCTGAAGAGCTTGTAGAGGATGTCCAGGTCCAGGCCGCTGCGATAGTAGCTGTTCTGGATGAGGCCGCCTTCCGTGGTGTTTGGGGTACCATTCTTGCCATAGTAGCCGTAGGCCCCAACGGTGACCGTCAGGAAGTCGAAGATGCTCTCCTCCTTGGCCAGATCCACCTCCGGTTCGTTTGCCAGGTAATCCGCCCCGCCGAACTTGTAGGAGATGTGGCCATAACCTTCCTTGGTGTTTTGATACTTGCGGTTCACCACCCCGGCGGCGACGAAGAAGCGGTTAGCAAGGACGGCGTTGGCCTCCAGTGCGTCTTGGGGCTGTTCGAGCTTGAATTCGGAAGTGCCGACCGTGTAGGCGTAGGGGGCAAAGGAGTTGGTCGTGGAGAGTTTGTTGTTGGACTTCCAGAGCCCGAGTTTCGGCTGCATGCGCCCCACTTTGAAGTTGATGGGGGTGTCGAAGGCGTGGCGCCAGATGACGAATAGTTCATTGATATTGGTGCTGTTGTTGGCCGGGGTGGTGCTCGTCGTATTCGTATTCAGGATGTTGTCGGTATTCTCGCTGTAGGCCACATAGGTGGCGAAAAAGGCGACCTTTTCCCGGAAATTGCCGCCGGCGTTCAGTTTGAGGGCACGTGTCGAGAGGTCGAGCTCGTTGGCGGCGCTGTGGTCGTAGGTCGCATGTATCGAGGCGGTGAAGGATATGGGCAGAAGTTCGGGGATGGCCGCCAGGAGAAGCCCTTCGGGCTTGGCCTCGCCCCCGGGAGCGGCGTCAGGCGCAGCCGCTTCCTGGGCCGGCTCGGGTGCGGACGCCTCTGCGGCCCCCAGTGCCCTGCCCTTCAATTTGCTCAACTTGTCGGCGTCACCTTCACCCTTCACCTCTATGGCCCCGCCAGCCGGCTTGGCTGTCGCCTTGGGGGCGGGGGGGGCTTCCTTGGCCTTGGCCGCCTTCTGTCCCTTGCCGAAGTAGACGTATGAGTTTTTAAGGAACGCCTCGCCGTACTCGTTCAATTCGGGGTAGATGGTATGGCAGGTGCTGCATTCGACCTTGTAGGCGCGGCTGAATGCAGGGATGGCGTGGGATGAGGCAACCACAATCAGTTGGACAAGACAAGATCCTATAAGGCACAGAATCAAAGCCGGTTTTCTTGTCATGGTGGTGTCTTCCTCCTGTAATTTGATTAAATTAAAATCGTTACCAGCGGTAGCACATCCCTGAACTACTGTCGTAGTTTTTGCAGATGAAGTTCAAGGCCTGCTCGGTATTGTAGGGGCCCGAGTAGGTTAATCCGCTGCCGGTAAGCGGCAATGTCGGCATGGTGGCCGTATGGATGGCCGTATAGACAGTGCCGGGGTTTGCGCCGGCGGTAAAATTCTGATTGTTATTCACCAGCCAGTCGATCGAGTCATAGATGAGCTGTTTGGAATAGATCGGATTGTGGGTGTATCCGGCCGGATCGTTGAAGAAGAGGCTGTAGTTGAAGTAGGCACCCATGGTGTAGGCTCCGGCGCGGATTTTGCTGGTACCGGAGGCCGCCACGGTGTAATTGCCGAATTTCTTCCAGTTGTTGTTGGGACTTAGATTGGGAGTAGAACCGTAAACACCGCGGCTTCTCAACAGGGCGTTGAGCACCAGCACTGCTGCACGGTAGCTGTCACGTTCGGCGTTCATGAATGCTGCCGTGCGCGGTCTCGGGTCCGCTACCGTGGAGCCTGAATAATGGCATTTACTGCATACTGGTTGCTCACTCAGCATGTTTTTGATGGAATTGCTGACGGTACTGGTATTCCCCCAACTTGCCGCCAAGACGTAGTGGGGACGGTCATTGGTCATGTGGCAGACGATGCAGGCGCCTTTTGACGCCATGTTCAGAGCGGCACCGACATTTTTGTGTGTTGGGTTGACCGCGTACATGGAGTCGGCGAAAAACTGGAAGCCGCTCCTTCCCTGAAGGTTGGCCCCAGAGGCAAAATCGTGCGGCGAGATGGCGTTAGGGTTCAAGCCGTTATAGTCAAACAAGCCGAGTTTGTCGGCGGTTTTGATCATTTCCCCGACTTCGCGCCCTGCGTGACACGGCATGCATACGTTTGAATTGCCAAGTGAGTCGTACTGAATATTCAACGAGGCCCGGATTAGGGAGACGCCTGCGGGGTGGGATGAGTACATGTACCAGATCGAAGCTGCCGGTACACTGCGCAGTTTGCCGCTGTAGGCACTCCCATCGTTGGACCTGCCGTCGCTGTGGCAGGTGTCGCAGGCCGCGGTTGGCTCGCGGGTTGAGTCGCTTGGTAGTGCATTTACATTGGTGAAATTGGATGTTACGAAGTTGATAAAACCGGTGGAGGTGTGGCAACGTACGCAGAAACCGCCGTAATTGGCACTCGCCGCCAGCGCACTGCCACGGGTTTTGAAGTCAATGGTGCTGGGAAGGGTGGGGCCCCCCATGGCGGAACGGGACCACTGCTGAAGCATTGTCTTGGCTGTGGTGGTATCGTGGGGATTGTGACACTTACGACAGTAGTGCTTGTAATTGGCGGCGACGTAGACGGGGCGCTGCACTTTAGTGCTAGCACTGGTACTGAAATGGCTGAATTGTGTATCAACGGTTATCCCGTCATAGGTAGTTATGTTAAATATCCCATTTGACTTGGCATGGCACTTGTCGCACTTGCCGTCGGTATCCGGGTTCCTGCTGACGTGATTCGCGCTGCCCGGCGTACCGCTCGGCGTACCGCCATGGCACCGGCTGCAACTGTTGGGGTGTCCCGCCTCGGGCTCGTGGCAATCGGCGCAACCGGCGGCGTTGGAGGTGTTGTGGACCGAAAGTTTCCATTCCTCGGCGATATTCTTGCCGGTGCCGGGACTGACGGCGTTTTGATGGCAATTGTTGTTGAAGCAGGCTTCCGACTGGGCCAGCTTTGTGCTGCCGCTGGCCGTAACCGTTTTTTCGCCGCAGCCGGCCAAGGCCAGCAGGAACGTTGTCAGAAGCAATGATGCAGCGATAATTCTTGAGACCATGTGTGATCCTCCTGAAAAAATGCGCAACATGCCTTTCAACGGCAGTCTAGCTATCTCAGCAAACGGTAGATATAGATGAACGTACCCCCGACGGAAAGGCTGGACAGGAAGCCGGCATACTTGTTGACGAGGGTCGAAATCTGCACGCGGTCGGCAAATTTGTCGATATCCGACACCTCGTCGGTCATGACGGCGATAATGTCCTGCCAGTCCTTATCCCACTGGAAGATTTGCAGATAGAGCTCCGAGCCCCTCCAGAGGAAAATCAGGAAGAAAACAATGCCAAAGGCTATGAACCCCTTTGAAATGGGGGAGTCTTTGATGGCGACATAGATCTTGCGGATCAGTTCCAGGTTCATGATCGAGAGAAACACCCAGATGGCGTTCTCGACGATTTTAAAGTTCCTGATGGTATTGGGGCTGGGGGTCGGATTAACAAACAGGAAGAAGCCGCCTGCGACCAGGATGAGCAGTGAGAAAAGATAGACTGTAACCTTCTTGCCTGAAATCTCGAAGGTGCGGCAAAAAACATAGTACTCCAGAAAGCCATGGGTGATTACGACGATCGCCACGGTCCCGACAATATTGTGGAACGCGGAAAGTTTGTAATAGTGGACCCAGGGATTAATGGCATACGCCTGCCCGAGGAAGATGAGAAAGAAGCCGATGGAAATGCTGGTCCACACGCGGGCGTTGCCGATACTGAAGTAAAAACTTATGGCACCGGCCAAGCCCCAGAAGATCGTCCTGATAAGCTCAAAGGTGTTGACCTGGGAGAGCAACTCAATGAATTGTTCCATTATTAGCCTCCGATTGCGCTATAAAAAGTGTTCAATGTCCCGATTTGGCCGCGGTGATGGTTCTGGAAAGTTGTTCCATCATTACTTTAAGGCTGGTTGCGCTGATGAGCAGCTTTGCCGAACGCTCGACGCCGGCGAGGAATTTCACAACATTGGTCTCGTCGAGCAGACAGCTGTTGCCGCCCTGATCATTCAGCTCTTTATCGACGATACCCCGCCCGACCCTGCCCACAGATTCGACGACAATGGTCTTTACCTGATCTTCCAGTTCCTCGAGTTTTCCGGCAATGTTCTTTCTCTCCCGCTCTTCGCGTGCCGTATTGATTCTATTGATCTCGGATTGCTGAAGCGCAACGGCGGTTTCCCAGATGTTCTGAATGTTGATTATCTCCAGCAGGTTCAGCCCCATCAGGTGCTCAACCCCCTGGGTCGTGAAAAGATCGATCTTGGCGCCGGGTAGCCCGGCGATCTTCTGGGATTCGCTGGATGATGTCTCGATATCCTGGGAACCGTCATGGAAAAATCCCAGGGGAACGCCGTCCTTGTAGAAGATTATGGTTGAACGCTCATCGGTGTAAATCCGCAGGCAGCCACTCATCCTGTCGGTACCGATTTTTTCCAGAAGGGCCTTGATATCGACCAGTTTCAGTTCCTGTGCCTTGTAGAGAATCTCGCCCTGGAGCAGGGCATGGATACACCTGGTGAGGTCTTTGGAAAGCTTGTAGACGTTGAGGGTGCCGCCGCTTGTGCCGACCATCAGGTGGCACAGGGCCGTCAGGGCCTCAAGGCCGGTTTGCCGGTTGCCGTTTTCTTCTTCGTGCAGCGCACTGACTACTTTACCTGCCTCAAACACCAGGGTGATAGTCGATTCCTGAAAAACAAAGCTGGCATATCCGGTGAAATTGCCGGTGCTCAGCTTTGCCAGGACTTCCGGCAGCTTCAGCGTGCCGACTGCCAGATTCTCAAAAAGAGGGTTGCCTTTCGGAAGAAGGAACATAACTATCTCCTAGAGTAGAAATCATCATAACAGCAGTCGGCTAATGTTTCATATTTGTATACCTGTTCAAAAATCATGTCAAACAATTATGCTTATTTATACATAACTTGATTGCCATTAACTTAATTTTAGCAATCACTTTTCACCACTAAAAACAGACATGGCCTCTCGATGCGGGAGGCCATGCGACCAAAGGGTATGTGCGGTTCCGATACGATATGACCGCTCCTCGTCTACGGCTTCAGCCTGTCCAGCGCCAGATTCAGCATGAGCACATTCACCCGGGATTCCCCCAAAAAGCCCATTTGGCGGTCTTCGACACTCCGGGACAGGATCGCTGCCACTGTTCCCTCGTCCAAGCGGCGGGCCTTGGCGATTCGAGGTATCTGGAGCCGTGCGGCGGCCGGCGTAATATGGGGATCGAGCCCGCTGGCCGAAGCCAATACCAGGTCGGCGGGAATCGGGTCGGCCACCCCTGCGGTGCGCAACGACGCTATCCGGTCCCCGACCGTCTTGATGAAGTCGGGGGTGGTCGGCCCAGCATTGGACCCGCCCGATGCCATGGGATTGTAAGCGAAATCGGTGGTGGC
Organism: Oryzomonas rubra; assembly: GCF_008369015.1. Lineage (NCBI taxonomy): Bacteria > Pseudomonadati > Thermodesulfobacteriota > Desulfuromonadia > Geobacterales > Geobacteraceae > Oryzomonas > Oryzomonas rubra. The sequence continues at coordinate 125,900 of NZ_SRSD01000003.1, read as the reverse complement.
CGAAGGGCGCGGCCAGAAGTACTTCGGAGCGGAGAAGGGCTGCCCGATCAGGGCGGAGCCGGCCTCCTTGCTATCTGCGTCGGTTATGAAGCTCCCCGCGGCCTGATGGGGGAAAACGGCAGAGGCGACTCCGGTAACGATGGCCGGATAGACGCCGCCGCAGATGATGGTGAATACGAGGAACATAAGGATTGCCGAGCGCAGGTCGTTCATGTCGTTCTCTCCTGTGAGTATGTGTTACGCCAACAGCCCCACCACCAGATCGATGGCCTTGATGCCGACAAAGGGGGCAATGATGCCTCCAACCCCATAGATGAGCAGGTTATGGATCAGGAGCCTTTCGGCGGGCATGGGGCGGAACCTGGTTCCCTTCAGGGCCAGCGGCACCAGCATCGGGATGATGATGGCGTTGAAGATCACCGCCGACAGGATGGCGCTGTAGGGGCTGGCCAGATGCATCACGTTGAGCACCCCCAGTTGGGGATAGATGGAGAGCAGCGCCGCCGGGATGATGGCGAAGTATTTGGCGATGTCGTTGGAGATGCTGAAGGTGGTCAGGTTGCCACGGGTCATGAGTATCTGTTTGCCCACCTCCACGATGTCCAGCAGTTTCGTGGGGTTGCTGTCCAGGTCGATGATGTTGGCCGCCTCACGGGCTGGTTGGGTCCCGGTGTTCATGGCCACGGCCACGTCGGCCTGGGCCAGTGCCGGGGCGTCGTTGGTGCCGTCGCCGGTCATGGCTACCATGAACCCCTGCTCCTGATACTCCCGGATCAGCCGCAGTTTGTCCTCGGGTTTGGCCTGGGCCAGGAAATCGTCCACCTGGGCCTCGGCGGCAATGGCGGCGGCGGTGAGCGGATTGTCGCCGGTGATCATGACAGTCTTGATCCCCATGCTGCGCAGTTGCAGGAAGCGCTCCTGGATGCCCCCCTTGACGATGTCCTTAAGGTTGACCACGCCGAAGATCTCCTCATTGCGGCTGACCACCAGCGGGGTCGCGCCGCCGCGGGCGATCCTGTCCACGATCTCGCCCAGGTCGCTGGGCACGGACGTGGCTCCCAGGCTTCTGACGAAGGCCACCGCCGAGTCGGCGGCGCCCTTGCGGTACTGTATGCCGTTGGCGTTGATCCCTGAAAGACGGGTGTCGGCGCTGAAAACGATGGCCTCGGACCCTGCGGGCGGTGCGTCCCTGGTGAAACCGTACTTTTGCCGGGCAAGGGCCACGATGCTGCGCCCTTCAGGGGTCTCGTCGCTCAGTGATGCCATGAGTGCCGCCTCGGCCACCTCCTGCTCGCTGTGGCCCCCCAGTGGGACACAGGCCACCGCCTCCCGGTTGCCGAGGGTGATGGTGCCGGTCTTGTCCAGGAGCAGCACATTTACGTCGCCGGCCGCCTCGATGGCGCGCCCCGACAGGGCGATGACATTTTTCTGGAAGAGGCGGTCCATGCCGGCGATGCCGATGGCCGGCAGGAGCGCCGCGATGGTGGTGGGGGCCAGGCAGACGAAGAGCGCCACCAGGATGGTCAGCGAAACCGGCGTTCCGTGGCCGGCCGCCTTGACGCTGTAGATGGAGAGCGGGCTCATGTTGGCGCAGACCAGCAGGAACACCAGGGTCAAGGCGATCAGCAAGACCTCCAGGGCAATCTCGTTGGGAGTCTTGCGCCGTTTGGCGCCCTCGATCAGGCAGATCATGCGGTCCAGGAAGGTTTCGCCCGGATTGGCGGTGATCCGCACGATGATGGCGTTGGCGATGACCGTGGTGCCGCCGGTGACGGCGCTGCGGTCGCCGCCCGACTCCCGGATCACCGGGGCGGATTCGCCGGTGACGGCCGATTCGTTCACCAGCGCTGCGCCGGCTACCACGTCGCCATCGCCGGCGATCATGTCGTTCGCCTCCACCAGGATGTAATCACCCTTGCGGAGTTGGCTGGCGGCCACGGCCGTCGAGGCGCTGCCGAATTCGGGCCCGGCGAGGAGCTTGGCCGATATGTCGGTCCGCGCCTTGCGCAGGGAGGCGGCCCGCGCCTTGCCGCGCCCCTCGGCCAGAGCCTCGGCAAAGGTTGAGAAGATCACCGTCAACCAGAGCCACACCGACACGGCGCCGGTGAACCAGGCCGGTTCCCTGTTGCTGCCGGTGAGCGACATGACAAAGGTGATCAGGGTTATGACGCTGGCGATCTCCACGCAGAACATGACCGGATTGCGCCACAGGGAACGGGGATCGAGTTTCTTCAGGGAGTCGGCCAGAGCTCCCCCTATGAGTTCTCTATCGAAAGCCGATTGAGGTTGTTGTGCGTGCTTCGCCATGGCCTAGTTACCTCCCGGCATGGTCAGATGTTCGACGATGGGTCCCATGGCCAGGGCCGGAAAGAAGGTCAACGCCCCCACAATCAGGATGACCAGCGACAGCCAGAGGGCAAAGGGCACCTTGTCGGTCGGCAGGGTACCCAGGCTGGGAGGGATATACTTCTTCTCCGCCAGGGAGCCGGCCATGGCCAGTACGGCGATGGCCGGGACGTAGCGTCCCGCAATCATGGCCAGGGAGCCGGCCAGGTTGTAGAAGTTGACGTTGGCGTTCAGCCCGGCAAAGGCGCTGCCGTTGTTGTTGGCCATGGAGGCAAAGGCGTAGATCACCTCGGAGAGGCCGTGGGCGCCGGGGTTGGCCATGGAGGCCACGGCCGCCGGGACGAGGAAGGCGATGCCCGAGAGGACGAGGACCATGATCCCGGCCGTCAGGATCGTGGTGATCGACATCCACATCTCCCGCACTTCGATCTTCTTGCCCAGATATTCGGGCGTCCGGCCGATCATCAAGCCGGACACGAAGACCGCAATGACGGCAAAGGCCAGCATGGTGTAGAGCCCGGAACCGACCCCGCCGAAGACGATCTCGCCCAGCAGGATCAGGCCCAGGGGCACCATGCCGCCGATGGGGGTCAGGGAGTCGTGCATGGCCGCGACGGCGCCGCAGGAGGTGCCGGTGGCGGCCACCTCGAACAGGCTGGTGCCCGCCAGGCCGAAGCGCACCTCCTTGCCCTCAAGGTTGGCCCCCTGGACGCCGAGTTTTGCCACGAGCGGGTTCCCGCTGCTCTCCACGCCTTGCAGGACCCCGAAGGAGATGATCAGGAGCGCCAGCATCACCCCCAGGAGCGTCCACCCTTGTCGGGTATTGCCCACCATGACGCCGAAGGTGTAGGTGAGAGCGCCGGGGATCAGCAGGATCAGGAGGATCTCCACGTAATGGGAGAGGGGGGTCGGATTTTCAAAAGGGTGGGCCGAGTTGGCGTTGAAGAAACCGCCGCCGTTGGTCCCCAACTCCTTGATGACCTCCTGGGAGGCCACCGGTCCCATGGGGATGGTGACCTCCTTCGCCGTTATCCTCTCGGTGACCGCATTGCCATTGGCGTCCTTGAGCGGGTTGCCCGTGGCGTCCAGCTTCGGCTTGTCGTAGGTCACCGCCTGTAGGAGCGGCACGGTCCTGTAGGCGGAGAAGTTCTGGATCACCCCCTGGGAGACCAGGAAGATGGCGCCGACCAGCGACAAGGGGAGCAGGATGTAGAGGGTGCCGCGGGTCATATCGACCCAGAAGTTGCCCAGCAGGGAGGTCCTGCGCCGGGCAAAGCCGCGGATCAGGGCGATCACGACGGCCATGCCGGTGGCGGCCGAGACGAAGTTGTGCACCGTCAGCCCGACCATCTGGGTGAAGTAGCTGGCTACCGACTCGCCGCTGTAGGCCTGCCAGTTGGTGTTGGTGACAAAGCTGATGGCGGTGTTGAGCGCCAACTGCCAGGTAAAGGCGGGGAATTTCTGCGGGTTGAGGGGCAGCAGGTGCTGCGTCAGCAGCATGACGAAGAGCGCCGCGAAGAGTACCAGGTTGAAAAGGACCATGGCCCCGGCGTAGCGCTTCCAATCCATCTCACTCTCCTTGTCCACCCCGCAGATGCGGTACAGCAGGTTTTCGCAGGGAACGAGGAGGGGCGACAGGAAGGTCCGCTCCCCTTGGTAAACGTGTGCCATGAAACTACCCAGGGGCTTGATCAGGGCCAGCAGAACGACAAAGAAGCAGATAATTTGCAGCCAATCATAGGAGTTCATGACGGTTTCTCCGCTGTGTGGGTATCGGGCTGCGCGATGAATCTTCCCCTGTCACGTTTTGTAGAAAGTGTACCATGTATCCGGCTCCTTTTGTGGGACGGGCCCCTCCGGGGCGTGTTTTTATCCTTCACTGTTACGATAGGACGTAACAGGTAAAGATGGTGTGAAAATGGAGGGGAAAAGCGTCAAGAAAAGGTCAATGCCACTGATGGGGACGTTAACGGCATTTACAGGAAGGGAGTTGCATAAATAGTGGGGGTGAAATAGAAAAGAGGGTCGGCACCAACGTGCTGACCCTCTCTCAAGGTTGGGGTATGGGCCATCAGGCCGGTTCTTCGTGCATCACGGCGTCCCGGCGGCGATCCCCTCGTTCATGGACCCGGTGCGGTACCCCTGAAGATCAACTGCGACATAGGTGAAGCCTGCCGCCCTGACCCGGCGGCCGACCTCGTCCCGCAACGGTCCCACCGCCTGGGCAAACTCCTCCTGCCCCAGCTCGACCCGCGCCACGCTGTCGTGGTAGCGGACGCGCAGGATGCGGAACCCCAGTTCCCGGAGGGATTCCTCGGCCTGCCCTACCTTGCGGACCCGCTCCGCGGTGATGGCGGTGCCGTAGGGAAAGCGGCTGGAGAGGCAGGCAAAGGCCGGCTTGTCCCAGGTGGGAAGGTCCATGGCTTGGGAGAGTTGGCGGATATCCTCCTTGGTGAATCCCGCCTCCTCCAGGGGGCTGCGCACCCCGATCTCCGCCGCTGCCTGGCGGCCAGGACGGTGATCGCCCCGGTCATCCACGTTGGTGCCGTCCAGCACATGGGGGAGTCCCTCCTGGTCGGCGATGGCGCGCAGCTTGCCGAACAGTTCGTGTTTGCAGTAGTAGCAACGGTTGGGCGGGTTGTCCTGGAACTCGGGGATATCCAGCTCCTCGGACACGACCAGCCGGTGACGGCCGCCGATACGCTCGGCCAGCGCCTCGGCTTCCCGCCGTTCCCGTTCGGGATAGGTCTCGGAGGTGGCGGTGACCGCCAGAGCGCGCGGCCCCAGCACTTCCGCCGCCAGCGCAAACAGGAGGGTGGAATCCACCCCGCCGGAAAAGCCGATCACGCACCCGCCCATCCCGGCGAGGAGCTTCTTGAGTTCAGTGGTTTTGTTCAGTAGTGCCTGATCCATGGGTGGCGCAAATCCTTTCAGACAAGCTTGATACTTCTTTACAAATTTTACCGGAATCCGGCAGATACTCATAGCGAAAACTAGAGGCCGGTATCGGCTCCCCCATCCAGGGGTATCGTAATGGCCGGACCGCTGAAAAGGATCAGGTTTACCCGGTCGCCAGCCCGGCTGAAGGTGCACTGGAGGCTGTGCTCGTAGGCTAAAAGGGCCACCGGCGGGAGTTGCTCGGGGCTGCGCAGACGGAAGAGCACCCGGTTTCCCTGCGCCAGGGCGTCGAGAAAGGCCGGGCTAACGTCGAATTCGATCTGCCCGGGCTCCTCCGTGAGATCCACCAGGTTCCCCTCGTCGCCGTTTATGAAACGGGCCCCCAGGTCGATCCGCCGGGTGGCGGCGTTGCTTTCGGCCGCCGGTGCCGGGATGCCCCCCGCCACCAATTCCTGGGGTTGCAGGATCTCCGGCGCCGCAGCGATAACCATCCCTGCCGCCACGGTGGCGTTGGTGTAGCGGTCGATAACGATAAAATTGCCGGTTGCACGGTTCAGGCGGTAGGGATCGAAGGCCGCCGGGCGGTCCAGTTCCAGGAGCCCGACACCGATCTCGTTGAGTCTCAGCGTCGGCGCCTGCTTCTGTTCCAGGGTATTGACATCCACCACGTGCCGCAGAGTCGTGACACGACCGGGGATCACGGCGCAGGAGGTCTTGATCAGGTAGCTCTGCCCCGGATGCAACTGCTCGTCGTGGAGCCATACCAGGTGCGCCTCCAGGAAACGGGTTTGGAGCGGCGGGGCATCGGGGACGGACAATGTGTCGCCCCGGCTGATATCGATCTCATCCGCCAGGGTCAGGGTCACCGCCTGACCGGCGGTCGCCTCGGGCAGGTCGCCATCCATGGTGACGATCCGGGCCACCCGGCTGGTGCGTCCCGACGAGGCGACCCGCACCTCGTCGCCCGGACGAACGGTACCGGCGGCAATGGTGCCGCAGAAGCCGCGAAAATCCAGATTTGGGCGGTTCACCCACTGGACCGGCAGCCGGAACGGCTTTTCCACGTTCTCACCCTCAACCTGGACGGTTTCCAGGTAGTTCATCAGGGTGGGCCCCTGATACCAGGGGGTGTTGACGCTCGGTTCGATGATATTGTCCCCGTTCAGGGCGGAGATCGGGATGGCCGTTATGGAGTCAAAACCGAGCGGGGCGGCGAACTGCCGATAGTCGCCCAAGATGGTATCGAAACGTTGTTGGTCGAAACCGATCAGGTCCATCTTGTTCACCGCCAGGACGATATGGCGGATACCCACCAGGGAAACCAGGTAGCTGTGGCGTCTGGTCTGGGTAAGGAGGCCCTTGCGGGCATCCACCAGAATCACCGCCACCTGGGCGGTGGAGGCGCCGGTGACCATGTTGCGGGTATACTGCTCGTGGCCGGGGGTATCGGCGACGATGAACTTGCGCCGATCGGTGGAGAAGTACCGGTAGGCCACATCAATGGTAATCCCCTGTTCCCGCTCCGCCTGCAAACCGTCCAGCAGAAGGGCGTAGTCGATGGCGCCCCCCTGGGTGCCGACCTTTTTGCTGTCCACCTCCAGGGCCGCCAGCTGGTCCTCGAACACCATCTTGGAATCCCACAGGAGGCGCCCGATGAGGGTGCTCTTGCCGTCATCCACGCTGCCACAGGTGATGAAACGCAGCAGGGATTTCTCCTCCTGGCTCTTGAGGTAGGCGAGGATATCTTTTTCGATCAAATCCGACTGGTGTGCCATTAGAAATACCCCTCTTGTTTCTTTTTCTCCATCGACCCTGCCTGGTCGTGGTCGATCAGGCGCCCCTGGCGCTCCGAGGTGCGGGTCAGCAGCATCTCTTGGATGATTGCCGGCAGGGTGTCGGCAGTGGATTCCACGGCCCCGGTCAGGGGGTAGCAGCCCAGGGTCCGGAAACGGACCGACTTGTGCTGCACGACTTCCCCCGGCTTGAGTTCCAGGCGGTCGTCATCCACCATGATGAGCATGCCGTTCCGCTCCACCACCGGCCTGACGGCGGCATAGTAGAGCGGGACGATCGGAATCTGTTCCAGGTGGATGTACTGCCAGACGTCCAGTTCGGTCCAGTTGGAGATGGGAAAGACGCGGATGCTCTCGCCCGGTTTAACGCGGGTGTTGTACAGGTTCCACAACTCCGGGCGCTGATTTTTGGGGTCCCAGCGGTGGTTGGCGCTGCGGAAGGAAAAAATACGCTCCTTGGCCCGTGATTTTTCCTCATCCCGGCGGGCGCCGCCAAAGGCAGCGTCGAACTTGTAGCGGTCCAGCGCCTGCTTCAGTCCCTCGGTCTTCATGACGTCGGTGTAAAGCGCCGAGCCGTGGGTAAAGGGGGTGACACCCCTGCGTACCCCCTCTTCATTCACATGTACGATCAGCTCAAGGCCGCACTCGGCCGCCATGCGGTCCCGAAAGCTGATCATCTCCCGGAACTTCCACGTGGTGTCCACGTGCAGGAGGGGAAACGGCGGCGGTGCCGGGTAAAATGCCTTGCGGGCCAGGTGCAGCATGACCGCAGAATCCTTGCCGATGGAATAGAGCATCACCGGGTTGCCGAATTCGGCGACGACTTCGCGGATGATGTGGATGCTTTCGGCTTCAAGCTGCTGTAAATGTGTCAAGTTCATGTTGTCTCCGTTAGTACGGATGCGGCTTTTCCGCCAGGGCTGCGTAAGTCTTCGGAACCCGCTTGTGCGGCGTAGCGCTGCTACGCCTCCGCGGGGTTCCTCGACAGCCTTGCCCTGACGAAAAATCCACATCCGATAGGTTGAACCTTTTTTTGTTTCACTCTATCCAACCGCCCCCTAGGACCCGCTCCCCTCGCTCCCCGTCATAAAGCACCGCGGCCTGTCCCGGCGTCACGGAGGTCTGGGGCTCATCGAAGTGCACCTCGAAGCGGTTTTCCGCAAGCATGACCACCTCGCACGGTGCCGGTTTGTGGTGGTAGCGGATGCGGCATGTTGCGCGAAACCTCGTCGCTGCGGGGGTGGTGTTCCAGGTCGAGTGGGCCGCAGTCAGGGACAGGGCCGCCAACTCTTCGCGCCCCCCCACCACGACCCGATTCGTGTCCGTGTCGATGGCCCGTACGTGCAGCGGATGTTTCCAGGCAATCCCCAGCCCCTTTCGCTGTCCGATCGTGTAGCGGTGCATCCCGGCGTGACGGCCGACAACGGTTCCGTCACCGGTCACGATATCACCCGGTTTCTGATCTACGCCATGGCTCTCCAGGAAGTTCACATAGTCATTGTCGGGAATGAAGCAGATCTCCTGGCTCTCATGCTTTTGCGCCACCGGGAGGTTGAATTCGGCGGCGAGCTTCCTGACTGCGGTTTTTTCGAGCATGCCGACCGGAAAAAGGACGTGCTGCAGCTGTTCCTGGGTCAGGGTAAAGAGAAAGTAGGACTGGTCCTTGGCGGCGTCGAGACCGGTCAATAGCCATTTCTTGCCCGCCCCATCCTCGGCAATACGCGCATAATGACCGGTTGCCAGCAGATCTGCCCCCATCTCGTGCGCCTTCTTCAGCAGCAGGTCGAATTTGATCAGGTCGTTACAGCGTATGCAGGGATTGGGGGTGCGACCGGCCGCATATTCCCCGATGAAGTATTGGATGACCAGTTCCTTGAACTCGGTCCGCATGTCGACTACCTCGAAGGGGATGCCGAGCTTCTTGGCCACCCTGCCCGCATCCATGACATCATCGAGGGAACAGCAGGTCTTTATCCGGCTTCCCGGCTCCCGGGGGACCGGATCGTACAACTGCAACGACACCCCGGTCACCTCGTAACCCTCCTCCTTCAGCAGGGCCGCGCTGACCGATGAATCGACGCCGCCGCTCATGGCTATCACGACATGTTTTTTGCTCATGTTGACCTCATACCGTTATCGCCGGTGCAGCCCGCATTCCTTGTTCTCGGGATTCTCCCACCACCACCTGCCGGCGCGGGCATCCTCGCCCGGTTGCACCGCCCTGGTGCAGGGGGCGCAGCCGATGGAACGGTACCCTTGGCTGTACAGGCGGTTTTTGGGCAGCCGGTGCTCGTCGGTATAGCTCGTGAGTTGCTCCTCGCTCCAGTCTATCAGCGGGTTGATCTTCAAGATGCCGCCGTTCAGTGAGTCCAATTCGACGGCCTTCAGATCACTTCGGGTGACACTCTGCTCGCGGCGCATGCCGGTCACCCAGCCTGCAAGCCCCGTGAGAGCCCGGGAGAGCGGCTCCACCTTGCGAATATGGCAGCAGGCGTGGCGCTTGTCCAGGGATTCGCGGAAGGAGAAGAGCCCCTCGGCCCGTTCCAGTCGCTCGACCTCTTCGTGGCGGGGGAAAAACCAGTCGATGTGCAGATGGTAGCGTTCCACCAGGGCATCGGCCACCTCGTAGGTCTCTTCGTTCAGCCGCCCGGTGTCCAGGGCAAATACCCCCAGGGAAAGCCCCGCTTCATGGGCGATATTGATAATGGCCACATCCTCCAGGGAGAAGGAGCAGGCCAGGGATACCGGCCCCCCTGCGGCCTCGATGCCGGCGCGGAGAATCTCCGCCGGGGTGGCGTTTGCCGTTATTTCAGGAATGTTTGCACTCATTAGTTGCCTTTCTCTTCGGAACGCGATTTTTTCGTCCTGGCAAGGCTGTCGAGGGATGGTGAGGAGACGTAGCAGCGCTACGTCGCACGATCCAGCCCGAAGACTTACGCAGCCAGGGCGGAAAAGGCGCGTTCCTCGCTAAATCTGGTAATCCTCCACGAACACCCTGACTTGGCGTGGCCGCACATATACCTGCTCACTCTGCTGCAATCCCAGGTTCTTGAATACGTCCCTGGTTAACTCCGCCTCGATGAACTCTCCGGTGGCGTCAATGGCCAGGGTGACCCGCACCGAGGGGCCCAGTTTCTGGATATGCCTGATCTCGGCCTTCAGGGCCGTCGAGTCCTGGGGGCTGCGCTCGATCTCGATGTCGTGGGAGCGGACGTACGACACGGCGTTTTCGTCTGCCCCATGCTGGTCGGCGCCCGGCTGGTTCAGGCGGCCGTGGAACAGGTTGACGTTGCCCAGGAAGTTGAGTACAAACGGGTTGGCGGGGTGGTCGTAGACCAGGTCCGGCGTGCCGGCCTGCTCGATCCTCCCCTTGTTCATGACCACGATGCGGTCGGCCACCTCCAGCGCCTCCTCCTGATCGTGGGTGACGAAGACACTGGTGACGTGGATCTCGTCGTGCAGTTTGCGCAACCAACGGCGCAGTTCAGCCCGCACCTGGGCGTCCAGGGCGCCGAACGGTTCGTCCAGCAACAGCACCTGCGGCTCCACCGCCAGGGCGCGGGCCAGGGCGATGCGCTGGCGCTGGCCGCCGGAGAGCTGCGCCGGATAGCGTTGCGCCAAACCTTCCAACTGTACCAGGCGCAGCAGATCCATAACCTTGGCGTTGATCTCCGATTTGGAGGGGCGGGTGCCGCGCGGCCTGACGTTCAACCCAAAGGCCACGTTGTCGAAGACGGTCATGTGTTTGAACAGGGCGTAATGCTGGAAGACAAAGCCGACCTTGCGCTCCCGCACATGGTGTTCGGTGGTATCTTCGCCGTTGAAGAGGATGCGCCCGCTGTCCGCACGTTCCAGGCCGGCAATGATCCGTAACAGGGTGGTCTTGCCCGACCCGGACGGTCCCAGCAGTGCCACCAGTTCTCCCGAAGGGATGGAAAGGGTGACGTCGTTCAGGGCGGTGAAGCTGCCGAACTGCTTATGGATGTTTTCTACCTCGATACTCATGGGATCACCTATAAAATCAGATTCTTTTACTTATATGACTTATGTGACTGATAGGACTCATGGAAAACCGTGATGCGGTTGTCCTTCATTCTTTGGAGATTCGCCTTTCTCCGTGTCTTGGCAGGTTTTAGCTTTTACTATCAGTTACCTAACTGCTGCCGGACCTTCCACTCTGCCACGGTCTTCACCACCAGGGTGATCAGGGCCAGGAAGGCCAGGAGCGATGCCACGGCAAAGGCGGCTGTGTAGTTGTACTCGTTGTACAGGATCTCCACGTGCAGCGGCACGGTGTTGGTGCTGCCGCGGATGTGCCCTGAGACGACCGACACGGCGCCGAATTCCCCCATGGCCCTGGCGTTGCACAGGATCACGCCGTAGATGATGCCCCACTTGATGTTGGGCAGGGTGACCCGGAAAAAGGTCTGCAATCCGCTGGCGCCCAGCACCAGGGCTGCCTCCTCCTCGTCCCTCCCCTGGGCCTCCATGAGCGGGATCAACTCCCGGGCGATGAAGGGGAAGGTAACGAAGATGGTGGCCAGGATGATGCCCGGCACGGCGAAGACGATCTTGATGTCGTGGGCGTCGAGCCAGGGGCCCAGCCATCCTTGGCGGCCGAACAGCAGCACGAAGATCAGGCCCGAGATGACCGGGGAGACCGAGAAGGGGAGGTCGATCAGGGTGATCAGCAGGTTCTTGCCCGGAAAGGTGAACTTGGCAATGGCCCAGGCCGCCATCACGCCGAACACCAGGTTGAGCGGCACCGCCACGGCGACGGTGATCAGTGTCAGCTTGATGGATGACAGGGTGTCCGGCTCCTTGAGGGCGGTCAGGTAGACGTCCAACCCTTTTTCGAAGGCTTGGCTGAACACCGCCGCCAGGGGGAGGACAAGGAACAGGGCCAGGAAAACCAGGGCCACGACCGTCAACCCCCAGCGCACGAGGGCCGGTTCGGTGATGCGGTGGTTGTCGTTTGCCTTTGCGGCGTATGTTGTGGTTGGTGCGGACATGGGGACCTCGAGAGAATAAAAGACGGTTATTTATAGGTCTTATAGGTCTCATAAGACCTATAAGTCCCATAAGTCTCAGTAGTTAGTCGGCGTACCTTCTGCTCCACTTCTGGAGCAGGTTGATGACCAGCAGTATGACGAATGATGCCACCAGCATGACCGTGGCCACGGCCGTTGCCCCCTGGTAGTCGTACTGTTCCAGTTTGGTGATGATGACCAGGGGGGTGATCTCCGAGACCATGGGCATGTTGCCGGCGATGAAAATGATCGAGCCGTACTCACCCACGGCCCGGGCAAAGGCCAGGGCAAAGCCGGTCAAAACTGACGGGAGCAAGAGCGGGAACAATACCCGGCGGAAGGTCTGCAGGCGGTTGGCCCCCAGGCAGGCAGCCGCCTCTTCGATCTCGCTGTCCAACTCCTCGATCACCGGCTGGACCGTGCGCACCACGAAGGGGAGGCCGATGAAGGTCATGGCTACGATGATCCCCAGGGGGGTAAAGGCTACCTTGATGCCGTGGGGTTCCAGATAGCGCCCCACCCAGCCGTTGGCGGAGTAGACCGTCGCCAGGGTGATACCGGCCACCGCCGTGGGCAGGGCAAAGGGGAGGTCCACCAGGGCGTCCACCAGCCGCTTGCCGGGGAAGGGGTAACGCACCAGCACCCAGGCCACCAGGACGCCGAACAGGGCGTTGATGCCGGCTGCCGCCAGGGCGGCGCCAAAGGTGACCTTGTAGGAGGCCAGCACCCGCGGCGCCGTTACAACGGCCACGAAGTCGTGCCAGCTCAGCCCCGCGGTCTTGAAGATCAGGGCAGAGAGCGGGATCAGCACGAGCAGACTCAGGTAGAGGAGCGTGTACCCCATGGTCGGCCCGAAGCCGGGCAGGACGTTGTTATGGCGCTTGAAAAGTTTCATGATTGAGGCCCTTGGATGCTACCGAGCCGGGGGGAAGAGGCGTGACGGTTCCCATATAGTGTGGGAGATTGTCGGTTTCATGCGCTTCCTCTCGCTCGGGATCATGCTGAAACGTATTTGGGTTTGTTATGTGAGGGGCAGGGAGTGCCCGCCCCTCACATTGCAGTAAAAGTGTATCACTTATTTATTTGCACCGTAGATCTGGTCGAACACCCCGCCGTCGGCGAAATGTTTCTTCTGGGCCTTCTGCCAGCCGCCGAAAGCCTGGTCGATGGTGTAGAGCCTGAGTTTGGCCAGCTTGGTGGGCACCTTCTTGTCGACGGGACGGTAGTAATGCTTGGCCGCGATCCGCTGCCCTTCGGCGCTGTAGAGATATTTCAGGTATTCCTCGGCCACCTTGCGGGTGCCGTGTTTATCCACAATCTTGTCCACAACGGCTACCGGCGGTTCGGCCAGGATGCTCTCGGGCGGGGTGACGACATCGAATTTGTCCGGTCCCAACTCGTTGATGGCCAGGAAGGCCTCGTTTTCCCAAGCCAGGAGTACATCGCCCAGGCCGCGCTGCACAAAGGTGTTGGTGGCGCCGCGGGCTCCGGAGTCAAGCACCGGCACGTTTTTGAAGAGTTTGGTGACGAATTCTCTCGCCTTGGCCTCGTTGCCACCTTTCTGGTGCAGGGCGTAGCCCCAGGCTGCCAGATAATTCCAGCGGGCGCCGCCGGAGGTCTTGGGGTTGGGGGTTATGACCGAGATGCCGGGCTTGATGAGATCGCTCCAGTCCTTGATATGCTTGGGATTGCCCTTGCGTACCAGAAAGACGATGGTCGAGGTGTAGGGAGAGCTGTTGTGGGGCAGGCGTTTCTGCCAGCCGGGCTTGATCAGTCCTTTTTCCTGGATGGCGTCGATGTCGTAGGCCAGGGCCAGGGTGACCACATCGGCATCAAGGCCGTCGATGACCGAACGGGCCTGTTTGCCGGAGCCGCCGTGGGACTGTTTGACGGTGACGTTCTGGCCGCTCTTTTTGTGCCAGTATCTGGCAAAGGCGTTGTTGAAATCCTGGTACAATTCACGGGTCGGGTCGTAGGAAACGTTCTGCAGGGTGACGCCCGGCGCGGAAAATGCCGGCAATGCCGCTGCAAGGGTTAACGACAGTACGGCGATGGTGGTGACAAGCTTGCGTGGGTGCATGATCGTGTTACCTCCTATTTTTGTCTATAGAGTTTATAGAAATAAACCCCAAAATAATGCGCTGATCCAGTGTTAATCCTCAACCTTTTCCAGCTCCAGGACATAGTGGCCTTCATCCGTTTGCCGCAGTCCCAGCAACTTGTGCCCTTCGGCCTTGAGGCTGCGGGGAACATTCTTGACCGGCTCCCCGTCATCCAGGAGGATCTGGGCCGTTTCCCCGGCCGCTATATCCTCCAGGGCCAGCTTGGCCTTGACGAAGTTCGTGGGACAACCGACGCCCCGCAGATCGATCACCTGCATGAGCATGCTCCTTTCATGATCGTATTCCCACCTGGGTCTCAATGACCTGGGGCGGTATGGTTGCCGTAACCGTGTTGTCTGGGAACTGCTTCCGCAGATGGTCGAGCAGGGCCTGGGGGCCTTCCTTGATGATAATGTCCCCCAATCTGATGCGCCCCAGGGACTCCGCCTTTTCTTTGTACCACCCCAATACTGCGGAGATGAAGTCCAGTACGCGTTCTTCGGGGAGGAAGGTGGCGAACAGCGTGCCGACCAAGGGATTGCGCCCCCACTTGCCGCCGATACGCACCGTGTAGCCGCGCCGTTTCTCGCTCCAGGCGCTGGTTGGGCAAACCTTGACGCAGTCGCCGCACCAGATGCAGCGTTCGGCGTTGAAAACCGGCTTGTTGTCCTCACCCATGGTGATCGCCTTGGGGACGCAGCTCTTGGCGCACAGGCCGCAGCTGATGCAGGCCGCCTTGTCCAACTGAGGGTAGATCGCGCCCTGGAAGCCGACATCGTTGGTGGCCGACTTGGGGCAGTCGAAGGGGCAACCGGCAAAGGCAACCTTAAACTTGTGGTGGCCGGTGGCGGTACCGAACAGCTTCTCATCCACCTCCAGAGCCGACTTTTGGGTGTCAACCAGGCCGTTGGGGTTGTACTCGCACCCGCCGCAGGCCACCGGAACGCGCACTCGCGCCCCGCAGGAGGCAACCTTCTGGGTCGCCTCGCCCAATTCCTCCACCACCACGTCGAAATCCTTGAAGTTGATATTGATCAGCTCGATGGATTGCCGCACGGAAAGATGGACAAATTCGCCGCCGTATTTTTCCGCCACTTCCGCAATCTTTTTCAGGCGGGGCACCGACATCCTGCCGCCGGGAACCCGCAGACGCACGGTGAACAGGTCTTTACCCCGCTCCTTGATGAACCCGCCGGACTTGAGATTGCTCAAATCTATCTTTGTGGGCTGCTGTGCCTTTGACATTTATTTCTCTCCTGAAAAAGTATGCTTTAAACCTATATTAAACACATAGACATTGTCAAGAATATTTTTATGTTTTATTACCGATTTAGTGTTTAATCGTTTCGATCGGCTCAGGCTCTACATTTCCGTCGTGAATCTTATAGGATTTCACGGCAGGGTTCGTGGGATCGGCCAACGAGATGATGACGTAGGAAACCAGCGGCGTGAGGGCCAGCTTGATATCCTCCTGAGACGGGCGGGCCGGCGTCTCGGGGTGGGAGTGATAGATGGCCAGCATGGAGAGCCCCTTGGCCCGCAGATCCTTCACCACGCTGAACTGCTCCCGCGGCTCCATCATGAAGTGCTCGTTGCTGGCATCGGTATTGGTCATAGGGTAGATCGCAGATACGGTATCGCCCGTCCCGCCGAGAATCCCGCACACTTCCAGGGGGAATCCCTCGCGGGCATGGGCGATCAGGTCGGCATGGATGGAATCGGGAATTTTCAGCACAATGAACACCTCACTACGTATTTGCCGCAGAGACGCGGAGACACAGAGCAAATCACGGAGTACGTCTAAAACCGCTTGCCACGATGGAGGAACGGTAACGAGGTGGCATTAAATACCATCACTCAATTTCGTTAACGCTGCGCCTCTGTGGCACAGGTAACCCGAATGGTTTAATTCTTCAGATCGCAGACCGTCAGGGCGTCCAGTTCGTCCTTTACCTCGGTGATGGTCGGGTGCTCGCCGCAGACCGGGCAGGCCGGGTTGCGTTTGAGCGGAATCTCCCGGAACTTCATGCGCAGGGCGTTGTAGGTGAGGAGGCGGTTGGTCAGCAGTTCACCCTTGCCCAGCAGGAATTTGATCGCCTCGGTGGCCTGGATGGTGCCCAGGACGCCGGGCAGCACGCCGATCACCCCGGCCTGGGAGCAGGTGGGAATGGCGTCCTTGGGGGGCGGCTCGGGAAAGATGCAGCGGTAGCAGGCCGATTCCCCCGGTTTGACGGTCATGGTCTGGCCGTCGAACTGCAGGATGCCGCCATGGGAGTAGGGGATGCCGGCCAGTACGCAGGCATCGTTGATCAGGAACTTGCCCGCGAAGTTGTCGGTGCCGTCGATGACAAAGTCGTAGTCGCGGATGATGTCCGCGATATTGGCCGCGTTGACCCATTCCTTGTAGGTTTTGACCTGAACGGCGGGGTTGATGGCCTCCATCTTCTCCCGGGCCGATTCCACCTTGGGCTTGCCCACGTCGGGGGTGAAATGGATCACCTGGCGTTGCAGGTTGGACAGGTCCACGTCGTCCGCATCGGCGATACCGAGGGTGCCTATTCCTGCCGCCGCCAGGTAGAGGGCGATGGGCGCCCCCAGGCCGCCGGCGCCGATGATCAGCACGCGGCCATCGAAGAGTCGCTGCTGCCCCTTGCCCCCCACCTCTTTCAGCATGATGTGGCGGGAATAGCGTTCGATCTGTTCGTCGGTCAGCATGGTCAGCGTCCTCCGCCCATGAAGTAGAGGAATTCCAGGGCGTCGCCGTCTTGTACCAGCGTGTTCCCGAAGGCGTCCCGTTCCAGGATCTCGCCGCTCAGTTCCACGGTAACGTACTGGCGCTGCGCCACATCCAGTTCCTCCAGCAGGGATTCTACGGTGCGGGCCGGGTTTTCTGCAAGGGTGGTTTTTTTTCCGTTGATAGTTATGTTCATAGCAGTTCTCCGTATCAGATGGCGTCCAACGCCTGATTGAAATCGTCGATGATGTCCTGGGAGGCCTCGATGCCGACCGACACCCGGACCAGGTCTTCGCACACCCCCATGAGTGCCTTGTCCTCCAGGGGGTAATCGGCGCAGATGGTACTGGCCGGGTGGATCACCAGGGTCTTGGCGTCGCCGATGTTGGCCAGGTTTTTAGCCATACGCAGGGCGTTGATGACGCGGAAGGCCGTTTCCTTGGAGCCGGTGCCGAAGGTCAAAAGCCCGCCGTAGCGGCCGCCGTACAGGCGGGTGGCGACCCCATGGCCGGGGGCGTCCTCCAGGCCGGGGTAGTTGACCCACGCCACCTTGGGGTGTTGTGCGAGGAAACGCGCCAGGGCCAGGGCATTGCTGCAGTGCCGCTCCATCCTCAGGGCCAGGGTCTGGATGCCCTCGGTCAGCAGGAAGGAGTTGAACGGCGCGGCGCAGGCCCCCACGTCTTTGTGCACCAGCTTGCGGGCGCGGGCGGTAAAGGCAAATTGGCGATATTTTTTGTGAAAGGGTTCGAAATGGGGAAAACGGGCGGTGTTCCAGTTGAAGACGCCGCGGTCGATGATGACGCCGCCGATGGATGTGCCGCTGCCGTTGATGTACTTGCTGGTGGAATGGATCACGATATCCGCCCCCAGTTTGGCGCCGTCGGCAAGATAGGGGGTGGTGACGGTGGCGTCCACGATCAGGGGGAGTCCCGCCTGGTGGGCGATCTCGGCCAGTCTGGGGAGGTCGGGTACATCCAGTTTGGGGTTGCCCACGGTCTCGACGAACAGGAGCCGGGTTCGGTCGTTGATGGCGGCCCGGACCGATTCCAGGTCAAGGGGATCGACGAAGCGGGCCGTGATGCCGAAGTTGGAGAGGGTATCGCGGAACAGGGAAAAGGTGCCGCCGAACAGGGAGGAAGACGCCAGGATCTCGTCACCGGCCCGTAGGATGGTCATGACCGTGGTGGTGATGGCCGCCATGCCCGAAGCGGTCGCTATGGCCGTGCCGCCCCCCTCCAACAGTGCCAGGCGCCGTTCCAGGGCCTCGGTAGTCGGGTTGCCCAGGCGGGTATAGACCTGTCCGGCCGCCCGGCCGCGAAAGACATCCTCAAGGGCATCGGCTGTTTCGTAGGCAAAGGCGCTGGACTGAACGATGGGGACCGAGGTGGCGCCCGCAGGTCCCGGTTCCAGGCCGCCATGCACGAGTAGCGAATCAAAACGTAGTGGTGTTTCCATTTGATGTGTCTCCATAAAAAAATCCCATCTGATGTCAGATGGGATGGGTGTCACGAAGGATGGGTTTCGCAACCTCCACCTCATCTTTGCCGGTACCGGCAGGAATTAGCACCTGTCGCCCCGTCTGGGCCGGTTGCTGTGGTTTCGTCGGGCCTTTCCCTCCACCACTCTCAATAAGGTCTGAGTTGTTATTCGATTGTCTTGAAGCAATATTTACAAACTACATATATTTTGTCAATAAATTTTTAGGATATATTTAGCATATTGGTGATGTATTTGTGGGTCAATTTTTCCATGAGGAACGTTGCGATGGTTTTTGAGCTAATAAGTTATGGCCATCACTCGATAAAATTGTAACGTATTTTAGTGGTGAATACGCATATGCCAGGGGCGGAGCGGAATGTTGACGCTGATTGCGCTGCAGGGCGTGATGTGATCTATCGAATGCTTGAAAAAGAAAAGGCCGGGGGAATGGTTCCCTCGGCCTTTGTGCCTGTTCAACGCGGATAATGCGTAGCGTGAGTTATTTGATTTTGGTCAGGGAGAGGTTGCTGCCATCGATCTTCAGGGAATCCCCGCGGAATTTTAGAAAAATGTCTATTTTGAATGGGGCGACGATCTTGATCCTGCCATGACTGCAAGACAGATCAGCAATGACAAAGTGAACTTTTTCATCTGCTTGTATTTCTCAAATTTAAATAACAAGCAATGGCAGCATCAAAAGCTGAACGGATTTTTTGTTTGGCCGTGCCGTGCTCGAACGAAAAAATGGCTGCCAAGTTGGCCAGCCATTATGGTTTTCATTGGTGGGCGCTACTGGGATTGAACCAGTGACCCCTGCCGTGTGAAGGCAGTGCTCTCCCGCTGAGCTAAGCGCCCGAATGTTCCAATTGAATAACAGAGCCTGCGGTTTCTGTCAAGCCCCCCTGATCAAAAATTGTGTGGCGTCATGGAGGGCCGGGAAGAAAGACGCACGTACCCGGAGGTGATTTTGCTTGTCATCCCGTGGCTATCATGCTATAAAATTCCGATTTCAATTCGCACGCCTCGGGTAATGAACCGGCGGTGTCCCTTGTGGCTTGCAGGGATTCAACGGGGCGGAGGAAAAACCAAAGGAGAAGAATATGTCAAGTATCAGCATGAAGGAACTGCTGGAGGCCGGCGTCCATTTCGGCCACCAGACCAAGCGTTGGAACCCCAAGATGAAACCCTATATCTTTGGGGCCCGTAACGGGATTTACATCATCGACCTGCAGAAGACCGTCCGTTATTTCAAATCCGCTTACAACTTCGTCAAGGAATCGGTCGAAAGCGGCAACACCGTGTTGTTTGTCGGCACCAAGAAGCAGGCTCAGGACTCGGTGGCCGAAGAGGCGACCCGTTGCGGCATGTTTTACGTCAACCAGCGCTGGCTGGGCGGCATGCTGACGAACTTCGCCACCGTCAAGCAGAGCATCGACCGTCTCAAACGGCTCGACGCCATGTTCGAGGACGGCACTGTTGACGCCTATACCAAGAAGGAGTCTCTCCAGTTCGATAAGGAGCGGGAAAAGCTCCAGAAGATCCTGGGCGGCATCAAAGGGATGAACAAACTTCCCGGCCTGATGTTCGTCATCGACCCCAAGAACGAAGAGATCGCCGTTCAGGAAGCCAACAAACTGGGCATTCCCGTTGTTGCCATCGTCGATACCAACTGCGACCCCGATCCCATCGACCACGTCATCCCCGGCAACGACGACGCCATCCGCGCCATCCGTCTGCTGAGCTCCAAGATTGCCGACGCTTCCATCGAAGGTAACCAGGCCCGCAACGCCGCTCTTCAGGCCGACAGCGAAGGGACCGAGGAATTCGCCGCTGCTGAAGCGGTTGAAGATGTTGCCGGCGAGACTGCCGAATAGGCACTGATTATACATTGATCCCCTGGTACGGGGAAGGAGGATATGATGGCTGTTACTGCTGCACAGATCAACGAACTGAGAAAATCGACCGGGGCCGGCATGCTCGATTGCAAGAAGGCCCTTGAAGAAAGTACCGGTGATTTCGAAAAAGCCGTGGATTACCTGCGCAAAAAAGGGCTTGCCGCTGCCGCCAAGAAGGCCGGCAGAGCCGCCACTGAAGGTGCCGTCGGTTGTTATATCCACGCCGGCGGCAAGATCGGCGTCATGGTCGAGATCAACTGTGAGACCGACTTCGTTGCCAAGAATGAAAACTTCCAGGTCTTCGTGAAGGACATCGCCATGCATATCGCTGCTGCCTCGCCCACCTGCGTGCGCCGCGAGGAAGTGCCTGCCGACGTTCTGGAGCGCGAGAAGGAAATCTATCGCGCCAAGGCCCGTGAAACCGGCAAACCGGAAAACATCATTGAGAAGATCATTGAGGGGCAGGTCAACAAATTCTACGCCGATGTCTGTCTCCTGGAGCAGGCTTACGTCAAGGATACGGATAAGACCATTGAGCAGTACCTCAATGAAACCATCGCCAAGATCGGCGAGAATATGTCCATTCGCCGCTTTACCAAGTATGTCTTGGGCGAGGGGTTAGAAAAGAAGGAATCGGACTTTGCTGCCGAAGTGGCAGCAGCGGCCGGCATGTAATCAGACGCCGAAGCCGGCCGCCATGGCCGGCTTTTTTTTTACTCGCCGCCTTGGTATCATTTCAAATCTGACGACTTCATACGTACATCACATTCAAGACGGGAGCAGACCATGAACAGGCCGTCATTTTCCAGAGTGCTCTTGAAGCTGTCCGGCGAATCGCTCGCCGGCGACCAGGGATACGGCATTGATCCGCTGACCATCAGCACCATCGCCCGGGAGATCAAAGAGGTAGTGGACTCGGGGGTCCAACTGGCGCTCGTGATCGGCGGCGGCAATATATTTCGCGGCCTGGCCGCCTCATCCAAGGGGATGGACCGTGCCAGCGCCGACTACATGGGCATGCTGGCCACCGTGATCAACTCCTTGGCCATGCAGGACGCCCTGGAGAAGGTGGGGGTTTCCACACGCGTCCAGTCGGCTATCGCCATGCAGGAGGTGGCGGAGCCGTATATCCGCCGGCGGGCCATACGGCATCTTGAAAAGGGACGGGTGGTGATCTTCGGCGCCGGCACCGGCAACCCGTACTTCACCACGGATACCGCAGCCAGCCTGCGGGCCATGGAGATCAACGCCCAGGTGATCCTCAAGGGAACCAAGGTGGATGGTGTCTACTCGGCCGACCCGAAGAAGGATGCCACGGCGGTCAAACTGCCGAAGCTCACCTATCTCGAAGTGCTCAAGATGGGGCTGCAGGTTATGGACGCCACCGCGACCTCGCTCTGCATGGATAACAACCTGCCGATTATCGTATTCGATCTGACCACCGAGGGGAACATCAAGAAGGTCATCTGCGGCGAAGAAATCGGAACAATCGTACAAGGAGAATAGAACTATGCCAAAGGCCGTGATCGACGACATGAAGTCCCATATGGAAAAGACCGTCAGCGTTCTCAAGGTAGAATTCCAGAAGATCAGGACCGGCCGCGCCAGCACCGGCATTCTCGATGCGGTCAAGGTGGACTATTACGGCAATCCTTCCGCCATTAGCCAAGTGGCGACCCTGGCGGTGCCGGAGCCGCGCACCATTACCATCTCCCCGTGGGAGGCCAAGATGATCGGCCCCATCGAAAAGGCGATCCTCAACGCCAATATCGGCTTGACCCCCTCCAACGACGGCAAGATCATCCGTCTCAACCTGCCGCCGCTGACCGAGGAACGCCGCAAGGAAATCGTCAAGGATCTCAGGAAAAAGGCCGAAGAGGACAAGGTTGCCCTGCGCAACATCCGCCGCGACGCGATGGATAAACTGAAGAAGTTGGAAAAGGACAAGGCGGTCACGGAAGATGAACTGAAAAAGTATGAAAAGGATGTTCAGGACATTACCAAGAACTTCGAGACCAAGATAGACGAGGCCGTGGCCCATAAGGAAAAAGAGGTCATGGAAGTCTGATGGAACCGCTCGAACCGGGCAAACTGCCCACGCATCTTGCCATCATCATGGACGGCAACGGGCGTTGGGCTCAGCAGCGCATGCTCAAGCGCATCGTAGGCCACCAGCGCGGGGCCGAGACCATCAAGATGGTGGTGGAGCAGGCGTCCCTTCTGGGGATAAAGTACCTGACCCTCTTCGCCTTTTCCTCGGAAAACTGGTCCCGTCCCGCAATGGAGGTCAAGGCGCTGATGGCGCTACTCAAGAAGTATATCCGCCAGGAAACGGCGCGCATGATGCGCAAGAATATCCGCTACAATGTTATCGGCAACCGCAGCGATCTGCCCGATGACGTTAATGCGACCCTGGAAGACGCCATTCGCGAGACGTCCGGCAATACCGGCATGGTGCTGACCCTGGCGCTTTCCTATGGCGGCCGCCAGGAGATCAGCATGGCGGCGAGCCGGCTGGCCCGGGACGTGGCGGCCGGAAAAATCAAACCGGACGACATCACGATGGAGCTCTTCTCCGGTTATCTCGATACCGGGGGACTGCCCGACCCCGACTTCCTGATCCGCACCAGCGGAGAAATGCGCATCAGTAATTTCCTGCTGTGGCAACTGGCCTACACCGAGTTGTATTTTACCGAAACCTACTGGCCCGATTTCACCATCAACGAGTTCCACAAGGCTCTGGCCGACTTCCAATCCCGTGAACGGCGGTTCGGCAAAACCAGCGACCAACTACTGAATAGGGGCTCCTTATTAAACGCCTGATCTCAGCGCTTATCCTCCTGCCGGTCCTGATCCTGACCATTCTCAAGGGCGGCCCGCTGTTATTCGCCTGTCTGCTGGCCATCTTCGTCTTCATCGGCATCCATGAATTCTACCGTATGGCCCTCCCGGCCAGGACCGTTGAGGTGTGGCCGGCAGCCGTCTGCGGGACGCTCTTTATTTTCATCCCCTTTTTCGGCAATGATCGCCATCTCCTGGCAGGGGTCGCTCTCCTGTTTCTGGGCTTTGCCCTCCTGTTCCTCTTCCGTATCCGGGAGGTGGCCGATGCCGCGCGGGAGATCGCCTATGCCATGCTGGCGTTTCTCTACATCCCGTTCCTGTTGATGCACCTGGTCGCGCTGCGCCAGACGACCTACGGCATTCAATGGCTCCTGGTCATCATGCTGATCGTCATGACCAACGATTCGGCGGCATATTACACCGGCAGCGCCTTCGGCAAGCACCCCCTCTACCCGTTGGTCAGCCCCAAGAAAAGCGTCGAAGGGGCTCTGGGCGGGCTCGTCGGCAGCATTGTCGGCACCCTGATCGCCAAGTTCAGCTTCTTCCCCCAATTGAGTTTTCGGGATGCCCTGGTGACGGCCCTGTTCATCGGCGCCCTCGGGCAGGCCGGCGATCTGTTCGAATCATTACTTAAACGCAGTTTCGGGGTCAAGGATTCCGGGACCATCATCCCCGGCCACGGCGGCGTGCTGGACCGTCTGGACAGCATCATCTTCGCCGCGCCGGCCCTCTATTACTACGTCATCTATTTTTTCAAGGGATAGCTCTATGAAACATCTTACCATTCTCGGTTCAACCGGTTCCATCGGCGTCAGCACTCTGGAGATCGTCGCCGCGTACCCCGACCGTTTCCGTGTGGTCGCCATGACCGCCGGCCGCAATCTCGAACTCTTCGCCCGCCAGATCAAAGCGTTCTCGCCGCGCATCGCCGTGGTCGCCGCCCAGGAGGATGTCCCCCGTCTCAGGGAGATGTGTTCCGGGGTGACGGTGGAGATTCTGGGAGGTGTCGAAGGCCTGATCGCCGCAGCCACCGCCGACGAGACGGAGATGGTGGTGGCCGCCATCGTCGGCGCCGCCGGTCTGGTCCCCACCGCCGCCGCCATTCGGGCCGGTAAGGATATCGCCCTGGCCAACAAGGAAACCCTGGTCACCGCCGGGCATCTCTTCATGAATATGGTCGCCGAGTACGGCGTCAAGCTCTATCCGGTGGACAGCGAGCACAGCGCCGTGTTCCAGTCCATGGAAGGGCATCGTAGCGAGGATATCACGCGGATCATCCTGACCGCTTCGGGCGGTCCGTTTTTGAACACGCCGACCGAGCAACTGGCCGGCGTCACCGTGCGGGATGCCCTCAATCATCCCAACTGGAGCATGGGGCGCAAAATCACCATCGATTCGGCAACCATGATGAACAAGGGGCTGGAGGTACTGGAGGCGCGCTGGTTGTTCGGCGTGCCCGTGGAGAAGATCGACGTCAACATCCACCCCCAGAGCATCATCCACTCCATGGTCGAATACGTGGACGGCTGCGTTATCGCCCAGTTGGGCTCGCCCGACATGAAGGCCCCCATCGCCTACGCCCTGTCGTATCCGGAACGGGTGGCTACCGGCGTCAAGCCGCTCGACCTGACCGCTCTGTCCGGGCTGACCTTCTTCAGGCCTGACAGGGAAAAATTCCGCTGCCTCGGCCTGGCCTATCGCGCCATCAAGGACGGGGAGAGCATGCCGGCCGTGATGAATGCCGCCAACGAGATCGCTGTGGAGGCGTTCCTGGAGGGGCGGCTCGGTTTCATGCAGATCGCCCAAGTCATTGAACGGACCATGGACGCCCATGAGGCCCATAACCTGAAATCCATCGAAGAGGTGCTGCTGGCCGACCGCTGGGGACGCGACCGGGCGCGCGAGATCTGCCGGGGAATGGTGAACTGATATGATGATCGTCTATGCCGTAATCGTCCTGGGTGTGTTGATCTTCGTTCACGAATTCGGGCATTTTCTGGTGGCCAAGCTGTTCAACGTCAGGGTGGAAAAATTCTCCCTCGGCTTCGGACCCAAACTGGCGGGCAAGAAGATCGGCGAGACGGAATACCTGATCTCCGCCTTTCCCCTGGGCGGGTACGTCAAGATGTTCGGCGAAGGGGGCTTCATCGAGGGGGGGGAGTCGCACCATCCCGCTTCTGAAGATGGGGAGGAAAACAGCGCCGCAGTTGCCGGCGAGGCTGTCGCTGCTCCGAGGGAGTTGACGGAGGAGGAAAAAAAACGTTCCTTCGCCCATAAGCCTCCTCTGGCAAGGATCGCCATCGTAATGGCCGGTCCGGTCTTCAATCTGGTGTTTGCCTGGTTTGCCTTTATCGTGCTCTGCATGCTGGGCGTGCCCTCCATCACCCCCAAAATCGGCGAGGTCTTGAAGGACAAGCCGGCGGCAAAGGCCGGGATTCAAAAGAACGACGTCGTAACCGCCATCAACGGTAAAGCCATTACCCATTGGGAAGAGGTAGCCGAGGCGATTGCCGCGGCCAAGGGCAAGCCGGTTGTGGTGGCAATAAAGCGCAACGCTGCGGACCTGCAGTTCACCATCTTGCCCGAACCGCGCATAAGCAAGAATCTGTTCGGCGAGAAGGTCAACGGCTTCGCCATTGGCGTGGCCTCGGCCGGTGAGGTCGTCACCGAGCATTTCGGCCCCCTGCAGTCGGTTGTCAAGGGAACGGCCCAAACCGGTAAGGTGATCGAGATCACGGTCATGTCGCTGGTAAAACTGGCCCAGCGCGTCGTACCGCTGGATACGCTCGGCGGCCCGATCATGATCGCCAAGATGGCCGGTGAAACGGCCCAGGCCGGCGGTTCCAGTTTCCTGGCCTTCATGGCGCTGCTCAGCGTCAACCTGGGAGTGCTCAACCTCCTGCCGGTGCCGGTTCTTGACGGCGGGCATCTCTTCTTCTTCTTTTGGGAGTTGGTATTCCGCCGCCCGGTCAGCCAAAAGGCACGGGAATATGCCCAGCAGATCGGTCTGATGCTGCTCTTGGGACTGATGGCGCTGGCATTCTACAACGATATCATCAGGTATTTCGTCGGACAGGGGTAGTGGCTGGCGGAGCCTGACGCCTAACCCTGTTCCAGGGCCACGGCAACCATGAACCAATCCTCATCCGAGGCGGCAAAGCGCAGCGCCATTGCCTCCGGCTTGTTGGTGAGGGCGATGGCGTACCGTTTCCCGGTGACCACCGATGGCGTCGAGAGACGAATATCCAATCCGCTGTTGGTCAGGTGTTGTTTGAAGGAGCCGGCAATCATGTTGGCGACCTCTCCCAGTGCATCCTGGATATCGTCATCAGCGTCCCCACCAGCTTCCTTGCCAAGCATGCTGGTGGTGATGTTGTGGGCCAATTCGTCGGGGACGTGCAGGCTGATGAGGCCGTTGTAGGTGCCCGCCAGGCCGACCAGGGCGCTGGTGCAGCCGGAAAAATGGTTCACGGGGTCGATCTCCAGCGGAAGATGCAGCAGATCGTCCATGCCGATCATGGTGCTGAATACCTCTTTGACGTCCCGAACGAGTTGTTTTGCCAACATATCCTCAGTCGTACGAAGTCTCTCCAACAAGACCGATGAAAATCCCATGTCTTCCCTCCCCGTAACAAGATGAAGCACGCACTGTCACTCGCCGCCTTGTCTGTGCGGTATGGGGACAGTCTGTGCACTACCTCTCATATCTAGCAGGTTGGATGCCAATAGTAAGAACGCGCTAATTACAGTGGGTTGTGAGTTGGCGAGACCAGCGAAGTGTACCCGCGAGGTACATGGTGTGTCCTCTGGGTACGGTTGCGGAGGTGAGGCGGACCGCTCCCGGCCCGCTTGCAACGTTATGAGGCTGGCCCTATTCGATGGGTTGCAGCAGCACATTCGCCTCAATTGGATGAGACGACCCTTTATTTGGGAACATATCATATTTAAAAATGCGATTTTATTGATGAACCACCGTTTACCTTTCTGGCGAACCATAACAAGGACAGGCATACGTCTTTTCCCGAGCGCATCTGGTGCCGCGGATAAGGGCGCAATTGGGTGCCCTCAGATGTGTTTGCTCAATTCTGACATATTTTAACCACATTCCTGGTCTAAATTGCATCGCAAGTAAACCGAACCCGTTCATACGGTTGGACGTTTTGGGGCAGCTGAAGATCGTGCTCAGTATCCGTGTCCCTCTGTTTCTTTCCCCAAAGACAGCGCAATCCCATTCAACAACGCGATCCGTATTTCAAATGTAAAATACTAATTCAAAGAGGACGACATGGTTATGGTCCGGGATGTAATGAAAACGGCAGTCTTGATTCTTGCTCTTTTGGTATCGGCTTCGTGCGGCAGCGGCGAAAGCAACAGTACAAACGCCACGCCGACATATCCCCGCTTTGCCTACGCCGCAAACTATAACGACGGGACGGTTTCCATCTATAGCGTCAATGCCTCAACCGGCCAGTTGCGCCATAGCGGCTATGTGGCTGCCCAGACGCATCCTCGTGCCGTGACCGTCACCCCCTCCGGCAAATTCGCCTACGTCGCTAATTACGGTTCCAACAGCATTTCGGTCTACACCGTCAACCAGACCACCGGGGCCCTGACCGCCGGGACCGCCGTGACCACAGGCACGGCTCCTTTGTCCGTAACCGTCGCCCCCTCGGGTAAATTCGCCTATGTGACCAATAGCGTCGACAACACGATTTCAGCCTACAGCATCAATCAGACTTCCGGGGCTCTGAGTGCAAGAACCGACGTGGCTACCGGCGCAACCCCCTCCTCGGTGACCATCGCCCCCTCCGGTAACTTTGCCTATGTAGCCAACAGCGGAAACAATACCGTCTCGGTCTATACCATCAATCAGACTACCGGGGCGTTGACCGCAGGAGTCCCGGTGGCTGCCGGTACGACACCCGTATCCGTGACCGTTGCTCCTTCGGGCAAATTCGCCTATGTGGCCAATAGCGGTTCCAACACCATTTCGGTCTATACCGTCAATCAGACTACTGGGGCCTTGACTGCGGGGACCGCAGCCCTCACCGAGGTGACCCCTACGGCCGTAACCGTCGACCCTTCGGGCAAATTCGCCTATGTGGCCAACTATGATTCCAACACCATTTCGGTCTACACCATCAATCAGACCACGGGGGGCCTGACCGAGGGAACGTCGGTGGCCGCAGGGACGAACCCCGCCTCCGTCATGGTGGACCCTTCGGGCAAATTTGCCTATGCAACGAGCTTTAATTCCTACGCCATCCCGGTCTATGCCATCGACCAAACCACCGGCGCCTTAAACGCCGCAGGAACGGTCTCCACCGGCAGCGGCCCCGTTCAGGTGGCCATGGTATCCGGGACCGCTGCCGTCACCTATGTGCCGAAATTCGTCTATGCGGCGAATTATGCTTCGGACAGTATCTCGGTCTATGGCATCAATGAGAGCAGTGGAGCCTTGACCGCCGGGGCGGCTGTGGCTGCCGGGACAGGCCCCTACGGCATCGCCGTCGATCCTTCCGGGAAATACGCCTACGTGGCAAACCGCTCGTCCAATAATGTCTCGGTGTATACCATCGACCAGACCACGGGTGCCTTGACCGCCGGGACGACGGTTGCTGCCGGCACTGAGCCGCGTTCCGTAGTCGTCGATCCCTCGGGAAGATTTGCCTATGTGGCCAACTACGGTGCCAGTACCATTTCGGTCTACACCATCAACCAGACCAGCGGCGCCTTGACCGCCGTGACGACGGTTTCTGTCGGAACGGATACCAACCCGGTCTCGATCGCCGTGGACCCCTCGGGAAGATTTCTCTATACGGCCAGCTATACCTCTTTCACGATCTCGGCCTATGCCATCGATCGGACCACCGGGGGCTTGACCGCCGTCGGGACGGCAGCGGCAGGTACGAATCCTGTCTCGGTTGTCATTGATCCCACGGGGCGATTCGCCTATGCGGCCAATAGCGGCTCCAACACCATCTCGGTATTCACCATCACCCAAACCACCGGGGCGCTGGTCAAGGTAACGGATGTGGCTGCGGGCACGAGCCCCTATTCTGTCGCCGTCGATCCCACCGGAAAGTATTTTTATGCGGCCAACTACGGTTCCGACACCATCTCCTCCTATACCATCGGCCAGTCTACCGGGGCGCTGACCGCCGGCACGACCGCGGCTTCCGGTAAAGAGCCCCGCTCGCTGGCTATCGATCCCTCGGGAACGTTCGCCTATGCGGCCAATTACTACAGCAACTCCATCTCCCGGTACACCGTCAACCAGACGACCGGGGCGCTGGCCGCAGGGGCGGCAACGGTGGCCACGGCGTCGTCCCCCATCTCCCTCGTCGTCAGCGGCACGGTCCAATGATGTTTGCGTCTCTCGGCGATGCTGAAATGGGTGAAATGGGTAGAAAAGAAGGAAACGTGGCGGGAATGTGTCAAAAATGGGAAAATATATACAGGTAGCGATACAGTCGGGTCTTGTTATGGTAATAGTGTGTACCACGCTAAACTAGTATCACCTCGTGATACATATTTGTGGGGAAATACCTATGGCAAAAAAGATACTTATTGTTGAAGATGAGCTTAAGCTTGTCGATGTATTAAAAGATTATCTCTATCTTGCAGGATTCGAAACGGCTAGCTTGTTTAATGGTACTGAAGTTGCGTCTTGGGTAAAAGATAATGGACCGAGCCTTGTCTTGCTCGACCTGATGCTGCCCGGGCGTGACGGTATAGATATCTGCAAGGAGATCAGAACCTTTTCCAATGTGCCGATCATTATGATGACCGCACGTATTGATGAGGTGGATCGTTTGCTCGGGCTCGAGCTCGGCGCCGATGACTATATCTGCAAGCCGTTCAGCCCGCGGGAGGTCGTCGCTCGGGTCAAGGCGGTTCTGCGCCGTATGGGCGACGAACTGACCACGCAGGCTGCCGGGCTTATGCTTGATGAATCGCGCTATCGGGCCACGCTTGCCGAACACGAACTCTGCCTCACCGCTGTTGAATTCAAACTGTTACAGTTTTTGGCGGCAAAGCCGGGACGAATTTACAGCCGTCAGCAACTCATGGAACAGATTTATCTCGACCGCCGCGTTGTCAGCAGTCGTACCATCGACAGCCACATTAAAAAGTTGCGCAAGAAGATTGCAGGTGCCAATCCCGACACGGAGTTTATCCATTCGGTCTACGGCGCCGGCTACAAATTTGAGGCCGCATGATCTTTTTTACCTCGGCATTTACCACAGAAAGGTTACGGAAACAGCACTAATGAAACGAATCATCTGTCACATTATTCTCTGTATTCCATTGGCCGGCTGCTCTCTGTTCAGAAGCCCTCCCGACACAAGGACGGTAGCGCTCATGCCCTTCTTTTCTACCGCCAGTTCCAAAAGCATCGGCCAGGAGGCCGCCGACCGCGTAGCATTGGAACTGGTGGCCAAGGGATATATCGTTATTGATCGAAGCACCGCTACTGCCTTGGTGAATGAAACAAAGTTCTACGGCTCGGGCCTGAGTGATGATATGCGGAATGCTTTGCAGTCCCGTAATATAGCTGCAGTGGTTTTCGGCAGTGTCAATGATTTCAGTTGCGAGACGATCCGGTCTCCCTCGCTGGTAGCCAGTCTGGCCAGCAATATGGACAAGAAAAACCGCTGCACCGTTTCCCTGACCGCCAAGATAGCCGATACCACAACCGGCAGGCTGTTGTGGGGAGTAACCATTAACGACACCTCCGAGGGCGTGAACCTCACCGCCATGGAACTCATGAAGTCTTTGATCCGCAAGGCCGATATCAAAGAAACACTCCCCCCATCCCTGAACGAGCAAGCGAAACCCGAGTGAGTATGCCGGCAGGGGAGGCGATTTGAGGCCGTTGCTGCGGAAATGCGGTGCCCCTGCCCGGCGAGATGAACAAGTACATGGTAAGGTCATGCTAAAAGTATATCTGAAAGATTGCCTGCCGGATTTTGTGGGGGAACTGGAGCGTCTGCTCCTTGAGGAGGACAGGCCTGAACTTGCCTGCCAAGTGAGGGACATGCCGGTGGATGTGGGGCGATGTGTGATCGGTGGGGGATTTTGCGCCATGCTCTGTACGGGGCTGCAGCCTTCGAAAGGATGGGGAGCGGGGCAGACCACGATTGCATTGGCTCCTAAACAGGGCAATATCCTGGTTGACGTAATCGATGGCGAGATTATCGCTGTCGAGGTGTTCTGCCGCAAAGATGTCTACGAAAGAATGGTGCAGATGCAGTATGTATATGCGCAACCGGGGAACGCCTCTGAGAGCGTATCTTGGGGTGGCGGCCCGCTGGCGGGGTGATGCCGGGAAACCATGGCAACGGATAGACAGGAGGTTCGATGAAAGCACCCAAAACCCGTAAAATTGTTTCAATGATCGTGATCTCTGCCACAATATTGAGTGCCATTCCCGCTTCTGCGGTTGACCAAGCCCTTCAGGAAACGCTCCAGGATGCCCTCTACGGCGTCATGATCGGCACGTTGGTCGGCGGCGCGACCGTCGCTTTCACCAAGAAACCGGCAAAACACCTTGTCAACTTTGGAGTAGGGGCGGGGTGCGGTGCTATCGGCGGCACCATCTTCGGTTTGGCAAAAGCGGTAAGGACGCTGGCTGAAATCGAAGACGGCACAATCAAATTTGCCATGCCTACCATTGTTCCCGAGGTTGTCGATTCGCCCACAGCCTCCAACAACGTTGCCCTCTCTGTCGGTCTCCTCCGCATAACATACTAAAAATCTCCATGTCCCCCCATTCCCGGCCTTCATGACGTCTCAGCCGGAATACGGTTCCGGCTGCCGCTGCGCCACGCCTATGGTTTTTGCCCGGATTTCCCGGCCAAACTTTTGATGAGAGGCGTACATCGGCTGCAGACTGGGGCGGGAGAATGGACAGCAAAGGGTCAGGGACGGTAAAATGCCTTGCGGCCGATCTTGAGCATTTGGGAGGCCTTGGATTTGTTGCCGTTGCACCGTTCCAGGGTGATGGCCAGAATGCGTTTCGTCAACGTATCGAGTGAGAGGGTCTCGCCCGGCACCGTCAGGGTATAGGTGACGCTGTCGCCGACGTTGCCGCCATTGGCGGCATCAGTGGAACCTGCCGAATTGATCCCCAGATGGGCGGGACGGATCAGCTCTCCGTCCGTGAGAATGGCTGCGCGTTCCAGGCAGTTGCGCAGCTCGCGGACGTTGCCCGGCCAATGGTAGTCGAGCATGGCTTCCATGGCCTTTGGGGAGATGCCGGGCAGTGCCTTGCCCAGATGCTGGCGCAGATGGTCGAGCACATGTTCGCAGAGCAGGGGGATGTCGTCCTTGCGGTCCCGCAGGGGGGGGATGGTAAGCGGAAAAACGTTGATCCGGTGGTAGAGATCCTCACGGAAGCGCCCGGCAGAGACCCACTCGGCCAGATTGCGGTTGGTGGCTACGATGACCCGGCAGTCGGCGGGAAGCGGGGTGTTGCTCCCAATTTTTTCGAAAACGCGCTCCTGGAGGACCCGCAACAGCTTGGCCTGGAGCGGCAGAGGCATGTCGCCGATCTCGTCGAGCAGGAGAGTTCCCCCACGGGCCAGGCTGAACTTGCCTTCCCGATCACGGTCGGCACCGGTGAAGGCTCCCCGAACATGGCCAAAGAGTTCGCTCTCCAAGAGGTGCTCGGGAATAGCGGCGCAGTTTACCGCTACAAAATTGGTGGGGAGCCCCTTGCCGGCAAAGTGGATGGCTCGCGCCAACACCTCTTTGCCGGAACCGCTTTCGCCGTAGATGGCTATGGTCGTCTGGCGTACCGCAGCCACCTTGGCAGCCAGCCGCAGCATCTCTTTCATCGACGGATTGACGGTCACAATGCTTTGAAAGGTGAATGGTTCTCCCAGGAGCCCTTTGATCTGTTCATTTTCGCGGACAATGTGGTGGTAGTCGAGGGCATGTTGGGTGGTGATGCGTAAAATAGCGGGATTGATGGGCTTCTCAAGGTAATCGTAAGCCCCGCGCCGCATAGCCTCAACAGCGCTCTCCACACTGCCGTTTGCCGTTACTACGACGACCGGTATCCCTTTGTGCCGCTTCCCGATCTGCTCGATGAGTTCCAGGCCATCCATTTCATGCATGACCAGATCGGAGATGACCAGATCGATCTGGCGTTCCTCCATGATGTCCAAGGCTTCTGCACCGCTGAATGCGGCTACGGGAGCGAAACCAGCCTCGCCAAGCTGGGCTTCCAGCATGCGAACGCTCAGTTCATCGTCGTCAACGATAAGGATTGTCGGAACAGTCATCGATAGCACGCCTGAAAGATTAACATGATTATATCGCCCTAATCAAAATTCATACTATAAATCGCCCGATTACAAGACAATCTTCCTCATTATCTTGTAATTTCAGCTTCCCTGACGGTTTGCCCGGCCAATGTCCTTCAGCTGGAAATCCGCAGTCCCAGTTGGCTGATCGTTTTATGGACCTTCTCCGGTTCCACCGGCTTGACCAGGTAGGCTGACGACTGAACCGCCAGCATGGACTGCATGACATCCTGGGGAGTATTGAGGGCCGTTAGCATGACGATCTTGACCTGCCTGTCCGTCGGCAAGGCCAGTCCTTTCTCCAGCTTCCGGATTTCTTTGCCGGCGGTGATCCCATCCATGTCCGGCATGACGATATCCAGCAGGATAAGCTCATAGGGGGCGCCCTCCGTCATGGCTGCCTGGAACTTTTCGACCGCATCCCGGCCGCCGACGGCGGTGTCGACGACGGGAACGTTCTCCAGGTACTGGGCGACGATCTCGCGTCCCAATTCGTCATCATCGACGACAAGGCATTTTTTGAGCTCCATGTAATTCCTCCTCTGTGAAATCCTGCCCACGTGGGTCGGGCCGGTTATGAGACTTCATCGGTCAGGCGCACGAAGGCATCATATTCGTTGTTGAGACTGGGGAGCAGGTCCAGCGCTTCAACCGGTCGCTTTTCCCGGGCGGCCTCTTCGATGCGCCGGGCGATGTCCTGGATTCGCGGCGCTCCGATATTGCCGGCTGCCCCCTTGATGGTGTGGGCGTTTACTCGCATCCCTTCACGATCACGGCTTTCCGCGGCAGCGAGAAGTTTCTCCAGGTTGCCGTCCATCCCCTTGCGGAACAGCGCCACAAATTTACCGATCAGTTCGGTCTTCCCACCCAGGCGGGAAAGCAACCCATCGCGGTCGAATACCGGCAGGTCCGGTTCAGAAGTCTTCCTGGGGACGGGTGACCCCGAACCGTGCTCTTGGGGAGAGAGGGGGAGGCCACACTGTTTGTGCAGGGCGGATTCAAGTTCAGCCGCTTTGAATGGTTTGGAAAGGTACCCGTCCATACCCGCGGCCAGGCACTTATCCTGATCTTCCTGGCCGGCATAAGCCGTCAGGGCGAGGATGGGACATTTCCGGCCGGCAGCCTTCTCCAACTCCCGGATTTGACGTGTGGCCTGCAATCCATCCATGACCGGCATCTGAACATCCATCAGGATGACGTCGAAATGCCCCGCGGCATAGGCTGCAACAGCCTCCTGACCATTGGTGACCAGGGTGACCCGGTGTCCCTGCTTTTCGAGGATGGCCAACGCCAGCATCCGGTTGACCTCCACATCGTCGGCCACCAGGATGTCAAGGCGGGCCTGCTCCTCCGGCGGGGGGCGGCGGGCTATCGGCACCTGCTGCACTGAGCCCCGGCCGGTCAGAACCTCCAGGATGGCGTCCCGCAGTTCATCGTGTATCCACGGTTTGGCGAGATACCCGCCGACCCCCAGCCGGCGGCATTGTTCGGCGTCGCCGCGCATCCCGGCGCTGGTCATGACGATCATCAACAGGCTGGCGCGGCCGGCTTCACGAAGCTGTTCGACCACACCCCAGCAATCCCCGCCCAGGGTCTGCAAATCGACCAGCGCCAGCAGGGGGCGTTTGGAGGCGTCACTCAGTCGGCGGACGAGTTCCAGCGCCTCTGCTCCATCGGCAGCACAAAAAGGCCGCATGCCGCATGCGGTCAAGTATTGGGCCAACGTGCGCCGGTTCAACTCGATCAGTTCCACCACCACGACGTGCTGGTCCAGCAGTTCGGCCGGTTCCGGCCGGGGAGGTCCGTGCTGCTGGACCTGGAGGCGGGCGGTGAAGTGAAATGTACTCCCCTGCCCCGGCGTGCTGTCGACCCATATTGTGCCCCCCATCAGTTCCACGATCCGCCGGGAGATGGTCAGGCCGAGGCCGGTGCCGCCGAAGCGTTTGGTCGTGGACGAATCGGCCTGTTCGAACATGTTGAAGATCCGCCCGCAGGCTTCCGGGGCGATCCCGACCCCCCGGTCCGAGACGGAAAATTGGAGCAGCGCCTGGTCGCCATCGTCTGTCAGGAGGTTGGTGTGGACGACGATTTCCCCCCGATCCGAGAATTTTATGGCATTGCCCACGAGATTGACCAACACCTGCCGTAGTTTTCCGGCATCGCCGAGCAGCGCGTCGGGTACATTTATTTCCGGGACGCTGAGCAACTCCAGTTTTTTGTCGGTCGCCTTGGGCGCCAGCGAGCGCAGCATCTGCCCGATAACCGTGCGCAGCAGGAAGGGTGCATGGTCGAGTACGGTCTTGCCCGCTTCGATCTTGGAAAAATCGAGAATATCGTTGATGATGAGCATCAGGCCGTCGGCCGAATCCATGATGGCGCGGTGGAACTGCCGCTCCTGGGCAGGGGCGAGCCCGCCAGTGAGCAGGAGATCGGTCATCCCCATGATGCCGTTCATGGGGGTTCTGATCTCGTGGCTCATGTTGGCGAGAAAGGCACTTTTGGCGCGGCTGGCCTCTTCTGCCTGTTCACGGGCGATGGCCAGGTCGTGGGTCCGCTCCAGGACCTTCTCTTCAAGGGTGACCATATTTTCATGCAGCTTGGCGTTGAGCGTGGTGCTCTCCAGGGCGTGGGCGCAGGTGTAGAGTACGATGGAGATGGCGTTGAGGGCCGCCGCATCGACCGAGGTCGAATCTCCGGGCAGGATGGCCGCAAACATCCCCAGGATGCGGGAACGGGTGGCGATACTGTGCAGGAGCAGGGTCCGGTTGTCGGCAAGGGGCACCAGGATGGCTTGGTTGCGGTTCAGGGCCCAGGCGAAGGTTCCGTCCATGATCTTTGCGTCGATCTCGGATTGAATCCCGTTTCGGGCATCCCCCGGTTCCCAGGATGCCAACTCGAAGCTGCCATCCTCCATCGCCTCGAGGCACCCCATTTCGCGGCTCACCAGGATTCTGCGGACCTGGACCTGGGTAGCCTGGAAAATGGCGGAAAAGTCCTTGGCGCGGTTGAGGTCGCCCTGGAAGTCCAGACTCGACGCGAGCATGTCCAAAATCGACATATAACGCCGGTTGGCCTCTTCCAAAAACTGGACCCGCTCCTGGAGAAATTCAAGGGGAAGGGGGGGGCTTTTTGCTCTCATTGCCCCTCCATCAGAATGTCGAAGGTTTCCTCGATCTGTGGTTCCGACTGTTTCAGGATCGTTGCCAGGATGTTGACCGGCATGCCGAGGCGATCCCAGGCCGCCGGATCCAGGGGAGAGACGCACCACTCACCGCTGGCACCGAACTCGAATGCCTGGCAGACGATTTCCGCCAGGTGGACGATAGCTGATTCCAGGGGGAACTGGGCCGCGGAGCGGGGGGTGTGGTGACATGCCACCGGTTCGAAAATGTTGGCCGGAAGCTTCCATGCCTGCAACAGCGCCCCGCCCAGGTCTGCATGGTCGAAGCCCAACTGGTCCCGCTCGGTATGGTGGTAATGCTCCTGACGCGACCGGCTCAGCGCCAGCAACTCGCCGGCCGTCTCCGGTATGGCGGCGCACAGGATCAATTGCCCCACATCGTGGAGGATTCCGGCCACGAAGAAACGCTCCACATTGCTTTCGCGCAGGCAGGTCGCCAGATTGCGGGCGATGATGCCGCAGGCGATGCTGTGCCGCCAGAATAAGGCCATATTCATCAAATCGTCGGGGATACCCTTGAACACGCCCATGGCCGAGGCGGCAAACGCCAGGTCGCGCAACTGCTGGGTACCGATTATGGTCACCGCCTTGGTGATCGAATCGACCCGGGAGTAATAGCCGAACAGCGGGCTGTTGGCGAGTTTGAGGATGCGTGCGGTGAGGCCTTGGTCCTCGATAATGATCTTGGCGATATCGGCGATGGAACTGCGGGGGTGATTGATGGCCTCGTTGAAGCGTTCGTAGAAATAGGGGAGGGAGTAGATCGTCCGCGTCTGCTCCACGAGCCGTTCCAGGGTGATGGGCGCGCGTTCAGCAAAGCTCATGGGTGGCCTTTCTCAACGCTGCGAGGCGGAGCAGTTCGCGCATGACCGGGTGCTGTACGTCACTGTTGCAAAATAGCGGTCCAAGTGACGCCATGGCGGCATCCAACTGCTCGTGGGTGATCTCTGCGGGGAGGCGGCTATTCGGATCATCGTCCTCCGTCCCGACGATGTTGACCTCCATCACCCCCCAGGTTCGCAACACCACAAGATGCTTTTGGCTCAACTCCACGCCCGCGCCCAATAACAATCTGCCGGTGCGGTCGTGAACATCGCTTGCCAGGGTCATCCCCACTTCAATATTGTCGATTTGGGTCAATCCCACGAGTCAAACATCTCCGGGAAAACCGACGAAACCTCGCAATGCACCGTTTGCGGGATTCCGGCAATTCAAGTTGAATCAAAAATTGCAACAGCCCTTATATAGCATTCTGCTCCCGGTAACTCAAGTTATTGGCTCAGTTTCGGGCCGTATATTTTTGTGTTGACAGGATCATGGCGAGTCCATTATATTGAATTTCAAGTTCAAAAAGGAGGGCGGGATGATCCTCGAAAAGAAAAAGGCTTTCAATGCGTTTGCTGCGGCCAAAGGACTCCGCTCTACCCGGCAACGGGACATAATCCTTGATTTCTTTCTTTCCACCCGCCAGCACGTCAGCGTCGAAGAGTTGTACCTGAAGATCAAGGCCAGCCATCCCGGCATCGGACATGCCACGGTGTACCGCACCCTCAAGCTGTTCACCGAGGCCGGCTTGGCCCGCGAGATCCTGCTGAACGACGGCCAAACCCGCTATGAACACGTGTCGGCGGGCGAGCACCATGACCATCTGGTCTGCACCGGGTGCAACGCGATCATCGAGTTCGAGGATGAGACCATCGAGAAACTGCAGAAGGAGATAGCGCTACTCCACGGTTTCATGATCAAGAGTCATAAACTGGAACTCTACGGACTGTGCGCAGCATGCAGAGCTAACCAGTAATTTTTTTTGCCATATATTTGAAATTGAAAATCAAGAGCATAAAGGATGGAGTAATGGCGACATGCTGCGGTAAACAGACGGAAGCGCCGGGAAAGGTGCCAAATGCCAAGCGGGTGGCCTTGGTCGGCAATCCCAACGTCGGAAAGAGTGTACTGTTCAATGCCCTGACCGGGTCGTACGTAACCGTTTCCAACTATCCGGGGACCTCGGTGGAGGTATCCCGCGGCCATGCCGTGATCAATGAACAGCCGTGGGAGGTGATCGACACCCCGGGGATGTATTCGATCCATACCATCACCGAGGAGGAACGGGTTGCCCGGGAGATCCTGCTGCACGAGACCCCGGACGTGGTGCTGCACGTGCTCGATGCGCGCAACCTGGAGCGTATGCTGGCCATGACGCTCCAGTTGATCGAGGCGGGTCTGCCGGTGATTCTGGTGGTCAACATCATGGACGAAGCCGAGCGGATGGGGCTCAAGATCGACCTGGAACTGCTGCGGCAGAGGCTCGGCATCCCGGTGGTGGGAGCGGCCACGACCCGCAAACGGGGGCTTGGCGAGATCCGTTCCGCCATCGCCACCTATTGCCAGGATATGGGTAGCCCCCGGCATTTTGCCTACAGCCGTCTCCTGGAGCACGACATCAACGAGGTGTCCGGGCTCATGGAAGGTGAGTACATCCTTTCCCGCCGCGCCCTGGCCCTGCTGCTTTTCCAGCAGGACGAAGAGATCACCTCCCTGGTGCGCCGCCGGGAGGGGGAGGGGTTCGGGGTGATTGCCGAAAGGGTGCGGGACATCGCCTTCAATCGCCGCGGCTCGTTCCACCTGGATCTCTCCATGGAGCGTAAGGATATCGTCAAAAAGCTGGTTCTGGACGTGTTCACCAGCCCGGAGAAACGGGTCGTTACCTGGGGCGAGCGGCTGTCGCGCATCTCGGTGAGGCCTTTGACCGGTATCCCCCTGCTGCTGATCGTGCTCTATTTCGGCCTGTACAAGTTCGTCGGCGACTTCGGCGCGGGCACGCTGGTTGACGTACTGGAAAAAAAGCTCTTCGTGGAGATATTCAACCCTTGGATTACCGGTATCGTCAAGATGGTCATCCCCTGGGAGATCATCCAGGAACTGTTCGTGGGGGAGTACGGCATCATCACCCTGGGGATCCGCTATGCGGTGGGGATCATCCTGCCGATCGTGGCGACCTTCTTCATCTTCTTTTCCTTTCTGGAGGATACCGGCTACTTTCCGCGTCTGGCCCTGTTGGTCGACCGTATCTTCAAACGGTTCGGCCTCACCGGCCGGGCGGTGATTCCCATGGTGCTGGGGTTCGGCTGCGACACCATGGCGACCATGGTGACCCGTACCCTGGAAACGACCCGCGAGCGGGTCATCGCCACGGTGCTGCTGGCCCTGACCATCCCCTGCTCGGCCCAGTTGGGGGTGATCCTGGCGCTTTTGTCCAAGTTCCCCGGTGCCCTCGTGGTGTGGGGGGTCTGTCTGCTGCTGCTGTTCGTGGTTGTGGGCCTGCTGGCGGCCCGGGTCATGCCGGGCGAAGCCCCCATGTTCTACATGGAACTGCCCCCCATGCGGCTCCCGCAGCTTTCCAATGTATTGACCAAGACCTATACCCGCATGCAGTGGTATTTCATGGAGATTCTGCCCCTGTTCGTACTGGCCTCCATACTGCTCTGGCTCGGCAAGATCACCGGCTTCTTCGAAAAGCTGATAACGGCAATGACGCCGGTGATGGCGTCCATCGGTCTGCCCAAGGAGACGGCCGTGGCCTTCATCTTCGGTTTCTTTCGCCGGGATTACGGCGCTGCCGGCCTGTACGAATTGCAGACGAAAGGGTTGATGGATGCCCGCCAACTGACTGTTGCCGCGGTGACCCTGACCCTGTTCATCCCCTGTGTGGCCCAGTTTTTGATCATGAAGAAGGAGCGGGGGTGGAAGGTAGCGGGCAGTATCGGCGTGTTCGTCAGCCTGCTGGCCTTCGGCAGCGGCTATGCGCTCAACCGTTTCCTTCTGGCAACGGGGATTCTTTCCTAGCACCCTGCGAGGGGGCCCCTTGGAGATATGAAGATGATTTGCGGATTTTGCGGACACGAGTTCGATGAAAATGAAGGAAAACGCGGGTGCGGCGGCTGCCCCGGCGGGTGCCACAGCGTGCATTGCCCGCGCTGCAACTACAAGAATCCCCTGGAACCGGCCTTTATCGGTAAGCTGAAAAACATGTTGAAACGGAAAACATCATCCGACGCTGGGGCTACAGAGAATTCAGAGGACAAAAAATCAAAGGCATCTTAAAATAGTTTTTCCCGACGGGAAAGCTATGGCGCGATGTCCGATCTGATGGTTGTTTCTCTGTATGCCTGTCACCCGGTGGCAAAGAAGGAGCGTATATGAAACTGTCCGAAAAGGCGGAAGAGATCCTGGAGGCCCTGTGGATCGCGGTGGAAGAAGAGGGGGGGCGTTTTCTCGACCCGGAGAAGATGGGGTTCCCGGCCGATGACCCGGCCTACCGGGAGCTGACCGACCGCGCGCTGGTGGAACTGCGCCAGGGGATGGTCTATTTCCGGCCCGAGGGGCGTGAAGAAGGGAAGATGACCATCCGCCGCCATCGTCTGGCGGAGCGCCTGATGATGGATGTGCTCAACCTCCGCGGCGACGAGGGAGACGACAAGGCCTGCCAGTTCGAGCACCTGCTCAATGAAGGGGTGGACGTCAAGATCTGCACCATGCTCAACCATCCCACCACCTGCCCCCACGGCAAGCCGATACCGCCGGGCGAGTGCTGCGCGGATGCCCGGGCCCAGGGCGACCTTGGCGTGGTGGCCCTGACCGAATTCAAATCGGGGCAGGAAGGGGAGATCGCCTACATCCAGACCGAGGATAGCAAGAAGATGCAGAAGCTGATGGCCATGGGGGTCTTGCCGGGCAATCGTATCGTGCTGGTGCAGTCGTTCCCCTCCTACATCTTCCGGGTCGGATTTTCCGAGTTCGCCATCGACGGCAACCTGGCAAAAGAGATTTTTGTGCGGAAATAGCGTCAAGGAAGGTTGACAAGGGGATGATTCGGAAACTAATATAACCTGGCTTCCTCAGTATTAGCTTTCTATCCCCATTCTCATCCTGAAAGGCGCGTATGAAGGTCATCATCCTCCTCGGCGACGGCATGTCGGACGTGGTCTACAGCGAACTCGGCAACAAATCACCACTCCAGGCGGCCAAGACCCCCAACATGGATTTCATGGCCCGGCACGGTCAGGTCGGCCTGGCCAATACCGTGCCGGAGGGGCTGCCGCCGGGCAGCGACGTAGCCAACCTGTCGATCTTCGGTTACGATCCGCGGACCTGCTACACCGGCCGTTCTCCGCTGGAAGCGGTGAGCATGGGGGTGACCCTCGGGCCGGACGATGTCGCTTTCCGCATGAACCTGGTTACCCTCAAGCCCCACGGCAGTTCGCTCTACATGGAGGATTTCTCGGCGGGCCACATCTCCACAGAGGAGGGGCGCGGATTGGTGGCAGCGCTCCAGAAGGAGATCGGCAGCGCCGAGTTCGAGTTCCATCCCGGGGTCGGCTACCGCCACCTGATGGTCTGGCGCGGCGGCAAGGACGGCATGACGGCCACCCCTCCCCACGACATCACCGGCAAGGCGGTGCTGGAGTACCTTCCCAGCGGCGATGGCGCCGCCACGTTGAACAATATCATGAACCACGCCCAGATGGTGTTGCACGACCATCCCCTCAACAAAAAACGCAAGGAGGAGGGGAAGCGGCAGGCCAACTCCATCTGGCTCTGGGGGCACGGCAAGACCCCCCGGGTCGATCCCTACAGCCAGAAATTCGGCCTCTCGGGAGCGGTAATCTCGGCAGTGGACCTGATCAGGGGGATCGGCGTCTGCGCCGGCCTGGACGTGATCCACGTGGAGGGTGCCACCGGTTACATCGACACCAACTACCTGGGCAAGGCCCAAGCCGCCCTTGCGGCCCTGGAAAATCACGATTTCGTCTATGTGCATGTGGAGGCCCCCGATGAGGCATCCCATTCCGGCAGGATGGATCACAAGATCCAGGCCATCGAGGACTTTGACCGCCAGGTGGTGGGTACGGTGCTGGAGGGGATCAGGAAATTCGGCGACTTCGCCATCCTCTGCACCCCCGACCACCCCACGCCGGTGCGCCTGATGACCCACACGGCAGAACCGGTTCCCTTTGTCATCTATCGCGGCGGGGAAGGGCCGGGTAACGGCGCAAGCTCCTACGACGAGGAACAGGCCGGGACGACCGGTCTGAAGGTGGAGGGGCATGACCTGATGGAGATGCTGGTGAAGTAGCCTTTAGCTCATGGTGCCTCCCCTCTGCCCGGCTGCACATATGTTTTACCAACACAAAAGGCCCTCCTCATGGAGAGCCTTTTGCGTTACCGGCAGATGTACTTCTTCACGGTTCAAACTACCTTTGGGGACCCTCCCGCCGTTCTTCCGAACGCCCCCGTGCGGGGACCGGCGCCCCCTTATTTTCATTGCGCTGTTCAGGAGCCGTAACGTTCCAGACCTTTCTCGGCTGCGCCTGGGGTGACGGTGCCGCTCTGCGGTTTTGTCCGGCATTCGGGGCCGGGCTACTCTGGGGCCGTGTTTGCATCGCCGGGGCTGTTTTTACTGCCGGTGCCGTTACTACCGGCACCGGGGAGCGCCGTTCTCCCCTCCCTTGGGTTGCCGGAGAGGCCGGTGCGCGGGTTTCAGCCGGGGCAGTCGTTCTGCCGGCCGGTTGTGGTTGTGCGGTTGGCTGCCCGGCGGGGACATTCTTCCTGTCCCGCACCTGGGGCGTCGCTACGGGCGCAGGCGCTGCTGTCTTCGGCGTTCTTGCCGGGGCGGGGGTGGCGGCGGGCGCAGATGGCGTTATCCGCGGGAAACGTTGCCGCATCTCCTGGGGCGCCACCCGTTTCACCTCAGGCGGTGCGACCCGGGGAGGGGTGCCCTTGACGACCGGCATGCGTGATTCCCGGATCGGTTTGATGCGCGGACTGCCCACCGATACGGCCGACGAAGGGGGCATTGCGTTTCTCCCGCTCATCGGGGTATTCACGGTCCTGCCCCGCAGGAAATCGTTCTGGGGAACGATGGTCATCCCACCCCGGGCCCGGCTGTTCCGGTAGACCACGGTGGTGTTCCTGACGTTTATGTTGGTGACATTGATGTTGACGCTGTTGCGGCCGTAGGAACGATGTCCGTAGTAGGTCTCGCCCGGTGCCAGCGGCGTCCAGCCGACGCGGTCGCCGGTGCGATACCACCCCACGTACCCCGGTCCCCAGTAGACATCGCCGCGACCGGGCGGAACCCAGCACCAGCCACGTCCGCCCACCACGATCCAACGCCCGTAG
Source organism: Oryzomonas rubra (assembly GCF_008369015.1). Lineage (NCBI taxonomy): Bacteria > Pseudomonadati > Thermodesulfobacteriota > Desulfuromonadia > Geobacterales > Geobacteraceae > Oryzomonas > Oryzomonas rubra. The sequence goes on along the minus strand of NZ_SRSD01000003.1, from coordinate 82,106 downwards.
TGATAGGGCGCCCACCCCCAGTTCTCGTAGGAGATCCAGACATAGTCGTCGCCCTTCCAGATCCAGCGGCCGCTCCGGTAGGGCGCCCAGTCGTCGGCCAGGATCACCGTCGGACGCCAGACCATGCCGTAGTCGGGAACCCGAACCCACTCGCCGCTGGCGTCGAGTTCTCCGGCATACCCCCTGATCTCCTCGGGGAGATAGGCCTCCGAGCGCGAACTGCGAATGATACCCCGGTCGCGGTCCGTGTTCCAACGCTCCCAATCGTCGGGGGGATTGAGCGCCAAAAATTCGTTATGCCCCTCTTCCAGCGCGATTTGCTCGCCGGCCCGCACCCTGGTGCGGCTGCCGTTGCCTTCCACATAGGCCGAACCCTTGAAGATGGATACGTCCTCTTCACTGTTGGGCAGCATGTCGATCCGCAGGCGCGTGCGGCTGGCGGGGAGCACCGTGGTGTCCTCGGCATCGATTTGCAGGCTGCGTTCCTTGACATTGCTGACGGTGTGCACGTACATGCGCCCCGCGGAGAGATGTATCTGGGTAAAGCCCTCCTCCACAGCGAGCATCTCCATGGTGGAGCCACCATCGATCCTGATCAGGGACCCGTCGTTCAACTGGATCTCGAGCCGCGAGCCGTCGGGGCACCAGACTGAATCCCCCTCGTCCAGTGGCGTGTTGATGGCAACCGGCAGCCAATCCGTATCACTGGGGGTGCGGAAATAGACGTCGCCGGCCTGCTGGTGTACCCGGGCCGGGCTGATGACCCCGGCCAGGGACCAGGATGGCGGGATGGCGATGAACAGCATGAAAACTATCCAGAGTACGCGTTGCATAACAGCCTCCTTGCCCCGGTTGGGGCGATGGTGTCTCTCGGTTCAATTAGTATAACGCAAAGAACATGCCGTGCGGAGGAATGGCATAAACAGGCTCTTTCAGACGGTAAGGTTGAAACGGGCTGCCTCAAATAGGGCAGGATGTCGGCGTTTTGAAGTTGTCGAGGATCCAGCGCGCAATGCTGCGCTGGGGCGGGAGCGAGGGGAGGGCGTCCAGGGGAAACCAGCGTGCATCCTCCAGTTCGCTCAGATCAACCGTGATCTCGCCGTCGGCATAGTCGGCCACGAAGCCGGCCATGAGCTGGGCCGGGAAGGGCCAGTTCTGGCTTCCCACGTAGCGGACGTTTTCGATCCCGATGCCGGTCTCTTCCCTGACCTCGCGGATGGCGCACTCTTCCAGGGATTCGCCAAAATCGACGAATCCGGCCACCAGGCTGTACCTGCCCGCCGGCCATTCCGCCTTGCGGGTGAGGAGCAGGTGGTCGCCCCGTTTGACCAGTACGATGGCGCAGGGGTGGATGTGGGGGAAGTGCTCTGTGCTGCAGCCGGTGCACCGTTTGCCCCAATTGCCGGTCATGGGCTCGGTCGGCGCACCGCAGCGGGAGCAGTGGCGGCTCTGCTGGTCCCAGTGCAGAATCTGTTTGGCAAGGCCGCCCACGGAAAGGGTCGCCATATCCAGACGCTGCTCGGCAGCGTTGAACGCCTCGGCCTCGAAGGGGGCCTGGAGGGGCAGGTCGCTGGCGGCGACAAAGGCGCGGAGCGGCTTGCCATGCCAGTGGCCGATGAAGATCGGCGGAGCTTTCGGCTGGAGCCAGCCCGGCAGGCCGCCCTGGTGCAGAGATAGGCCGTTTTCATCCCGCGCCACAAGCATGCTGTTGCCCTGCATGATGGCCCAGTAGCCTTCTTCCGCCGGTTCGTGCAGGGCGGGATAACAGAGTTGGAAATACTCTTTGATGATGGCAAAATTGAAGGGGAGGTGGATCTGTTCGGGAAACATCATAAGAGCCTCACAAAGAAAATGCCGCCCGGAGGCGGCATCCGATACGTTAGTGTCCCGTGCGGTTAGTTATGGGGCACTAGTTCTCGGTCAGTATCTTGTCGTCGTACATCGATTCCAGGTTGTATTTGTGCTTCTTTTCCTCGTTGGCCAGCATCAACAACATGCGCTGGATCTCGGGAACGTCGGTCAGGTGGCTGGCCTCGCTGTAGAGCCGGGCGGCCTTTTCCTCGGCCTTCATGGCAAAGACCAGGATTTCCTGGAACGTCATGTCGTCCCGGTATTCGATGTCTACCAGGTAATCGCCGATCTTCAGATCCGGCACCTTGACGAACCGGTATTCATGGACCTTCTCCCGGTCCAGCCCCTGCAAAAGGCGCTTGTGCCCCAGTTCCTGCCCGGCCATCTCCTCCAGCATCTTGCGGCTGGCGGTTGACGATACCATCGCGGCGGCCTTGGAGTACAACTGGTACGAGGCCTCTTCCTTTTCGATGGCAAAGTCGAACACCTGGCGGATATCCTTGAACAGTTCCATGGTTTCCCCTTTCGCCGCCGTATCGAGGCGGTTCGGCGCGTCGGTGCCCCAATGATGATGGCTCTCTCTGTATCAATTTTTGTAACAACATTCGCCCCTGATGTCAAGGAACGCCCACAGGCTTGACTGCGGGCCGGAAAAACCCCATAATGCCGACAATGCTTCCGTTAACCCCCACACCCAAAAAACTTGCCGTACTCTCCATCCGCACCAGTCTTCTGCTCCTGCTGGGCTGGTATCTGGTTTGCACCTTTATCCCGCCGGGAAAGGGCGCTCTCGTCCGCGATATCTCCTTTCCGGCCGGCAGCGGCATCAGAAAGCTGGCTGGGGAACTAAAGCGGGGCGGCGTTATCCGCAGTGCGTGGCATTTCATCCTCCTCGCCCGCCTGCGGGGGCAGGCCCACCGCCTCAAGGCGGGTGATTACCGCCTCACGGACGGCATGACGCCGGGCGATATCCTGCGCAAGCTGGCGACAGGCGATGTGGATTACCGCCGTTTTGCTCTGCCGGAGGGGTATTCCGTCTACCAGGCCGCCGAGATGCTGGACCAGAAGGGGTATTTCAAGCGGGATGCGTTTCTGGCCGCGTGCCGCGACACCGCCCTGCTGGAGCGCCTGGGTATCCACGCCGCCAGTGCCGAGGGGTACCTCTCTCCGGCCACCTACAACCTGGCGCGCAACGGCACGGAAGAACAGTTGGTCACCCAGATGGTCGGCCACTTCCGGAAGGTTTACGACGATGTGACCACGGGCGGTCGGGGACAGAGCCGGCTGTCCCTCCACGAGATCGTGACCCTGGCCTCGATCATCGAAAAGGAGGCGGTTTCCGGGGATGAAAAGCCGCTGATCTCCTCGGTCTTCTACAACCGTCTGCGCCTGGGAATGCCGCTGCAGAGCGATCCGACGGCGGTCTACGGTGTGCGGGCCTTTTCGGGCAAGGTCACCAAGGCCGACATCGGCCGCCACTCCCCCTACAACACCTATCTTGTCAAGGGACTGCCACCCGGCCCCATCGGCAATCCGGGGGCTGACGCCCTGCGCGCCGCCCTCCATCCGGCCCGCAGCGACTACCTCTATTTCGTGGCCCGCCAGGATGGTACCCACTATTTTTCCCGCACCCTGGAGGAGCATAATCGGGCCGTTGCGCGCTATCTCAGAAACTGATACCCATACCAGCGTGAAATTCTGCAAAAAAAAAGCCGGATGGCCTGTTTGGGGCTCCGGCTTTCTGTTTTTTTGTTTGGCTCAGGTTTCAGGTGTGGGGCGTGGCCTTTTGCACCGAAACCAGAAACTGAATGACTCCAACCAGATTGATAAGTCTTCTGACCAACACGACCCTCTCATGGTCGTCCTTGGTTTGCAGGCATTTCTCGAGAAGATTCTGAAATTGTTCTACAACGATTTCGATGGAATTGCGGATCTTTTTACCCATACAAACCTCCTTTTCAGCCTTTGACGAACACCCCCGATAAATGTAATTGATTATACCAAGTTTAGCAGGGAAATGTGAAGCGAGTGTGGCGAAAATGGTAAAATTTCCGTAAAACCGCCTCCCGCCGCGCCTGCGTTCCCGCATCCTCGACGATAATCTCCACCTCAGCACGTCAAGGTTTTTGCTCCCCTTGGGGGATGATGTCTATGATGGTTACCTCGGGAGGGGCCAGCAGGCGTAACGGTGGCCCCCAGGTGCCGCTGCCACGGGAGACGTGGATGAGCGAATTTCTGGCGGTAGTGGTTGTTCCGCAGGGGATTGGGTACTGAATACGTACCAGCAGGTTAAAGGGAAATATCTGCCCCTTGTGGACATGGCCGGACAACTGCAAATCGAAAAGGCCGTCGCTGGCGACCGGAATATCCGGCCGATGCTTGAGCAGCAGGCAAAAGCGGTCTCTGGGGACGGACCTCAGGAGCGCCTGTTCCGAAGGGGAAGGGGCGGGAACCCCCATGCGCCGGCCGGCCGGATCGTCTACGCCGCCGATGGTGATGCCGTTGGGAAGGGGGACCGCCTGGTTGCGGAGCACGGTAAACCCGGCCGTGCGGGTGAAGGCCAGCGCCTGGTCCAGACCGGCGTAGAACTCGTGGTTACCGGTCACGGCGTATTTTCCGCCCGGGGTCTCGATGGACGCCAGCATAGTGGCCAGTCTGTTCTGATGCGACATGACATCCTCCCGGGAGAGCCTGCCATCCACCAGATCGCCGGTGGACACCAGAATGTCGGGCCGAGCGTCCCGGACGGCGGTCAGGATGCCGTTCAGACGGGATTCTCGGAACAGGAGCCCGATGTGGACATCGGATATCTGCACAATCCTGACCCGGCCGGCCGATGGCGGAAGCTTGGCGGTGGTCACCGTCACATGGTCGGTCCTGATGCGCCGGGCGTCGTAGAAGGCATAGGCGCTGGCAAGGAACGCGAATACCAGGGCGACCGTGCAGGTGACGGTTGCGGTCAGAAACCCCGGGGTGGCGGTCCCCCAGAGGCGGTTCGACAGCCAGGCGAGCAGCCTTAGTGCGTCGCATGCCAGCAGCGTAGCAACAAAGATGAAGAGCGCCCCCATCCAGGTGTAGCCGGGCCATGCCAGGAAAAGGGCGCTCCGTTCTAGGCCGGCGCCTTCGGCCAGGCGCACCAGCATGGGGGCCGCGGTCATCAGGATCATCCATGCCGCCAGTACCAGGGTGAGGGGGTGGTTCGGCAGGAATGCGCCGCGCAGCCTGAGAAAGGCATAGGCGTGCATGCCGCCGTAGAGGCTCAGGAAGGTGATCAGGAAGAGGGACATGGGATGTGTTCCTTGACGCCGCCGAAGCTCAGGCGGTGGACCGGTGAAGGGCCGAGTTGGCGGATCGCTGCAAGATGGGCGGCGCTGCCGTACCCCTTATGGCCGGCAAAGCCGTAGCCGGGGTACATGACATCCAGTTTCCGCATCAGGCGGTCGCGGGTGACCTTGGCGATGATCGAGGCGGCTGCGATGGAGAGACTGAGGGAGTCCCCCTTTTTGACGGTTTTCTGAGGGAGGGTGGAGTCGATCTGGGTGATTCCGTCGATCAGAATGAAATCGGGCCGGGGGGAGAGGGCGGAGACCGCTTCCAACATGGCGTGGCGGGTGGCTTGGAGGATATTGATGCGGTCAATCAGCTCCGGGCTGCCCATACCGACGCCGATGGCGAGGGCCTGGGCCTGGATGACATCGAAAAGGCGTTCGCGGGTTTCCGGAGAAAGTTTCTTCGAGTCATCGACCCCGGGGATGCGAAGCCCTTCGGGAAGTATGACCGCCGCCGCAACCACGGGACCGGCCAAGGGGCCGCGCCCCGCCTCGTCAACCCCGGCAATCATGGTAAACCCCCGACTGCGGGCGTGCTGCTCAAGGGCCAGGGTGTCCAGAGGGGGGACGGGAAAGAGTTCTGTTTGTCGCATGGTTGGTCCCTAGAACCGAAAAAGCCCCGCTAAGCGGGGCTTTTTCGGTTCTTTTCTTCTCAGGCTCCGGCGATATATTTCTTCTCGCGGATGCGGGCCGCCTTGCCGCGCAGATTGCGCAGGTAGTACAGCTTGGCGCGGCGAACATGGCCGCGGGTCACGATCTCGATGGCCTCGATGCTGGGGGAGTGCAGCGGGAACACCCTCTCCACGCCAATGCCGTTGGAAATCTTGCGGACCGTGAAGGACTCGCGGATGCCGCCGTTCTGGCGGGCGATCACCACGCCCTGATAGGCCTGGAGGCGACGTTTGTCGCCTTCAACGATCGCAACCTGTACCTTGACCGTATCCCCGACCTTGAAGGGGGGGATGTTTTTCTTCATTTGTTCGAATTCCAGAGTATCGATGGTGTTCATGAGTGCCTTCCTCCTCTATGTATCTGCTTCCTGTTAAAGTGCCTCTTGTTGTGTTCCCCTCAGGCGGGCGAGCATGATGGCCGCCGCCGAACGGACCGAGAGGTGGTTATAAGATCCTGCACCCGCGATGGGTTCAAGAACGTGATCTGCCGCAATAAAGCATTCATCCGTCAGACCCCAGCCGGTACCCAGAAGAAGCAGGTACGGTTGGTCGGCCTCGGCCAGCATCTGTCGGAAAGCCGGAAAAGAAAGGCTGTCCGGCCGCTGTGCCGCCCCGGTGATGATCGTCTTGACCGGCTTGGCAAATCCGGCCTGGAGATCGTCGACGGCCATTTTCAGGTCCGTGCAGATCCGGACGATACCGAGCGCCTCGCGGCGGTCCGGGTTGTAGTCCGCTCCCCACCCCTCCTGCCAGTGGCCGGTGATCCGTTCCGCCAGACTCCGCTGTTCGGCGGACGGGGTCACGATATAAAAGCGCTCCAGTCCAAAGGTACGCGATGAACGGGCGATATCGTGCAGATCCAGGTTGGTCAGGGCGGTGGTCACCACCTCGCGCCGCTTGTTATAAACCGGGTAGTGCAGCAGCGCTATCGCCATGTTGGCCCTGTCAGCAGCCACAGGTGCCGTCTTCCCGTTCAATCTCGGCCAGCAATGCGCGATCTTCCTTGTTCAGGGCGATTTCCTCCAGCAGGTCCGGCCGGAGTGAGCGCGTTTTGCGCAGCGATTCGCGCCGCCGCCATTTTCTGATCAGCTCGTGGTTGCCGGACAGGAGCACCTCCGGCACCTTGATGCCGGCGAATTCCGGCGGGCGTGTGTACTGGGGGTACTCCAGAAGGCCGTCGCAGAACGAGTCGGTTTCGGCCGATTCGTCGCTGCCGAGCACGCCGGGCAAAAGCCGCGTCACGGTATCCACGATGGCCATGGCGGCGATTTCGCCCCCGGAAAGGACATAATCGCCCAGGGAGATATCATCCTCCACGTACAACTGGCGGATACGCTCGTCGATCCCTTCATAGCGGCCGCAAACGATGATCAAACCGTCGCTTCCGGCCAGTTCCGCAGCCACCTGGTGGGTAAGGCGTCTCCCCTGGGGGGAGGTCATAACCACCGTCGAGGCGGGACGACGGGCCTTGACCGCTTCGATGCAGGCGGCCAGAGGTTCCACCTTCATGACCATGCCGGCGCCGCCGCCATAGGGAGCGTCATCGGCGGTCTGGTGCCGGTCGGTGGCCCAATCGCGGATGTTGTGCAACGCAATCTCAATGAGCTGTTTGTCTTTCCCTCTCCTGATGATGCTCTCGTCGAAAGGACCGGCGAACATCCCGGGGAAGAGGGTCAATATATCGAAAATCATAGATCCAGAAGCCCGTCCATTGGGGTGATGACCATGGTGCCGCCCGCCAGATCAACGGAGCTGATCACGGAGGCTACCGCCGGGATCAGGTACTCCTGCTTCTCCTTGCGTACCACATAGACGTCGTTGCTTCCGGTCTCAAAGATGTCGGCCAGCGTACCGAGTTCGACCCCGTCGACCGTCACGACCCGAAGGCCGAGCAAGTCGCACCAGTAATACTCGTCATCTTCCGGTTCCGGCAACTGACTGCGCCGGAGGCATAATTCGCTCCCCACCAGAGGCAGAACCTGGTCGATACTGTCGAAATCCCGCAGAGTGAGGATGAAACCGGCGCTGTGCGGCTTTACACCCTTGACGCCGAATTGCCGCAGCGTCGTGCCGTCAGGGCTTCTCAGGGTGATGATCCGCGCAGCGCCCAAGCTCTCAAGGTTGCCCGAATAGGAATAGACCTTGAGCTGTCCCTTGATCCCATGGGTCCCGCTGATCTTGCCCACGGTAATCAGTTCGTCCGGATCGCCCATTATTCTACGATTTTGAGGATAGCCTTCTTGTTGTCCTTGGTGGACACGGCATTGAGGATCGTGCGAATCGCCTTGGCAGTGCGGCCTTCCTTGCCGATGATACGCCCCATGTCCTCTTTGGCGACGGTCAGTTTGATGACCAAGGTATCCTCTTCCGTTTCCTCGGCCGCCTTGACCTGAGTCGGATCGTCAACCAATGCCTTTGCGATGGTTTCAACAAGTGCTTTCATGTCGGTATCCTCTGCTCATGTAGAATCGCCGGCGGACCGGGGTGGATACACTCGCTATGCCGTCGGAGCCGCCGCCTTGCCCAGAACGCCGGCATTTTTGAGAAGCTGGCGAACGGTTTCGGTCGGTTGTGCGCCCTTTTCAAGCCAGGCCTGGGCCTTTTCCACGTTCAGCTTGATGGCTGCCGGATTTTTGGTAGGGTCGTAGGTCCCTACGTTTTCAATGAAACGTCCATCCCTGCGGCAGCGCTCATCGGCTACAACCACTTGGTAGAAAGGTCTTTTCTTTGCGCCTGCACGTGCAAGCCTGATCTTGATTGCCATCTGAATCCTCCTGATTCTTTCTTCTGCGAAGTTAAGTAAAACCGTAATGCGATTGTTGTCTAGCCGAACGGGAGCATGCCCTTGCCAAGCCCCCCCATACCCTTGAGGAGCCCCTTGGGTCCGAGTTTCTGGAGCTGTTTGACCACCTTCTGCGCCTCGGTGAAGCGCTTGAGCAGTTGGTTGACCTCCTGCACGGTGGTGCCGCTCCCCTTGGCGATCCGCAGGCGCCTGCTGCCGTTGATGATACCGTGATTGGCCCTCTCGCCCGGCGTCATGGAGCGGATAATCGCCTCGATCCGCTTCATTTCGTTCTCGCTGGGCTGGGCCCCCTGCATCTGCTTCATCATTTTGCCCATGCCGGGGATCATCCCCATGAGCGATTCCAGCGAACCCATCTTCTTGATCTGCTGGAGCTGGGCCAGGAAATCTTCCAGGTCGAACTGGTTCTTCTTCAGTTTCTGCTGGAGCCGGGCAGTCTCTTTTTCGTCAAAGACCGACTGGGCTTTTTCCACCAGCGTGAGGACATCGCCCATGCCCAGGATGCGCGACACAAGGCGGTCGGCGTGGAAAACCTCCAAGGCGTCGAGTTTCTCACCCAGGCCGACGAACTTGACCGGTTTGCCGGTAACCGCCCTGACGGAAAGAGCGGCGCCACCTTTGGCGTCGCCGTCCAGCTTGGTCAGGACTACGCCGGTGATGTCCAGCCGCTCGTTGAATCCGCCGGCAACGTTGACGGCCTCCTGGCCGGTCATGGCGTCCGCCACAAAGAGGATTTCCAAGGGCAGAACGGCGGCCTTGATCTCGGCCAACTCGTTCATCAGGAAATCGTCGATCTGGTGCCGTCCGGCAGTATCGAGGATAACCGTGTCGAAACCGTTCAATTCGGCGAAACGCATGGCGGCCGAACAGATATCGACCGGTTTTTGGTCGGCCGAGGAGTTGAAGACCTCAAGGCCGAGTTGTCTGCCGACGGTGGTAAGCTGTTCAATGGCGGCCGGGCGGTAGACGTCGGCCGGGACCAGCAACGGACGGCGTTTCTGGTTCTTCAGGTGCCGGCCCAGTTTGCCGCAGGTGGTCGTCTTGCCGGCGCCCTGAAGGCCGACCATCATGATCGCCACCGGCGGTTTGGCCGACAGATTGAGGCCATTGTCCTCGTTGCCGCCCATGACGGCCACCAGTTCGTCGTGGACGATCTTGATGACCTGCTGGCCCGGCGTCAGGCTCTGCACGACTTCGGTGCCGACCGCCTTGACGCGTACGCTCTCGACAAAGTCCTTGACGACCTTGAAATTGACATCAGCCTCAAGGAGCGCCAGGCGGACTTCCCGCAGCGCCTCCTTGATATTGTCCTCGGTCATTACCCCTTGGCCGCGGAGCTTTTTGAAGACCGATTCAAGTTTTTCCGAAAGGCTGTCAAACATCGTCGTTGCATCGTCTCATGGTACGGAATATTCCAAAAGGGGTTTACTATAAAGTAGCCTTTGGAGAACTGTCAAGAACTATTTGTTTTTAAAGCCGTATTGCCTGTCCTGCCGAAAGCAGGCTTTCGGCGATGGTAAGCATGTTTGTGGTGCCGCCGGCCCTTAGCTTGTCCTTGAGTTTGAAGAAGTCCAAGCAGAGGCCGCAGGAGAGAATTTCCACCCCCATGCCCCCCAGTTTTTCCAGCGCCTCCAGCGCATCCGAACCTTCCGTGGTCAGGAACACCCCGGTGTTGAGGAAGAGCATGCGCGCCGGGAGTTCGCTCGTTTCCAGCAGGGTGTGGATGAAGTTTTTCATCAGCAGGCGCCCCAATTCCTCCGGGCCGTCCCCCAGACGGTCGGATGTGATCAACAGCACCCGTTCGCCGGTGACGGCAGTCGTCGCCGCTTTCTGCGCCGGTTCGCCGCTGGAGACGATGGTCAGGGCCCAGCCGGTGCCGTCCCGCTCTTCACTCACTTGACAGCCGCGATTGCGGGCAAATCGGGTAACGTTCTCCCGCGGTGCGCCGTCGTCCAGCAGGACCCGCAGTTCCGTCTGCTCCTCCAACGCCTTCTTTACCGTAATCACCGGGGCCGGACAGGCCAGGTTCCTGCAGTCGATGGTAGTCATTTCTTTCCGTACCTCTCTATAAAATGGTCAGGGGCTCGTTTGCCTCGTTAACCCAAAACGTAACGAACTCTCCCCCCATGTATTGGCTGACAAAGGCCGGCAGCAGGCTCTCCCGTTCCAGTATCTGCATGATTTCCTCCCGCACATCTTCGCTGAAACGCAAGGCCAGCCCGCAGTCGGTCTGGAGCTGGCGGGGGGCGGGTATGAGCAGCACCGGCAGTCCGAGGGCCTTGAGCACGCCTTCGGCCTTCATGACCCGGTGGCCGGAATTGAATACCGCCAGTAAATGTCCCTCCTGTACCATAAGGCGTTTCTCCATCTCCCCATCCTGTTAGAACATAAGCGGATTGACAAACTGTAGACGAATTTCTACTATGCTTGAAAGGAGTTGTTCATGCAAGAGTCTTTGATAGTTGTACTGGTGGTTTGTGTGGCGTTCCTTTCCAGTATTCCCTGCGGGTATTTACGCCAGAATTACAAAAAATATTCATTCATGTGGTTTTTGCTCATTCATATTTCGATCCCCATTATTGCCCTGCTACGCATCTCGGCCGGCCTCAGTTGGCGCGTCATCCCCCTCACCCTGGGAGGGGCGGTGGCCGGCCAGATTACGGGTGGTATCATCAACCGGCGGAGAAAACAAAATGGCTAAGCGGGCGAAGATGCGCTTCCCCCAACTCCTGCCGGACCTGCTCAAAAAACAGATGGCGGGGCTCGGATTGGCGGAACGGCTGCGGGAGGTGGAGATCTGGCGTCTCTGGCCCGAGGTGGTCGGCCCGACGGTGGCCTCGCGGGCGCAACCGCTGCGGATCATCAACGGCACCCTGACCGTTGCCGTGTCGAGCGCCGCCTGGATGCAGGAGCTGCGGTTCCTCACCACCATGATGAAGCAAAAGCTCAACGAACAGCTTGGGGCGGAGCTGATCAAGGAGATTGTCCTTCGGCCCGGTACGTTTAAAAAGAATACCGAACCTGTCGATGATGACGAGCCGGCGCCCCCGAAAGTGCTGGGCGAACAACAAAAGGCGTTCATTGCCGAACAGGCGGCCGGTATTGTCGACCCTGAAACCCGTGAGGCCTTTGTGGACCTTATGACGACCTCGTTTGAACGGGGGCGCTCGCGTTCCTGACGGCAAGCACGTGAAATACGGAAAACCAGGCAGCCCCGCTCTTCGTGAGTTTCTCACCGTGGTCCGGGGCTGTCTGGTTGTGGATCGAAATCGTGTTGTTGCGTGTCAGGCCCTGGTCAACTGACGGTATTTGATCCGGTGCGGTTGCTCCGCCGCCGCGCCCAGCCGCTTCCTGCGGTCCTCTTCGTATTCTGAATAGTTGCCGTCGAAGAACACCACGCTGGAATCTCCCTCGAAGGCCAGGATGTGGGTGGCGATACGGTCCAGGAACCACCGGTCATGGCTGATGACCACGGCGCAGCCGGCGAAGTTCTCGAGCGCCTCTTCCAGGGCGCGCATGGTGTTCACGTCCAGGTCATTGGTCGGTTCGTCCAGCAGGATTACATTGGCCCCGCTTTTGAGCATCTTGGCCAGATGTACCCGGTTGCGTTCACCGCCGGAGAGCATGCCCACCTTCTTCTGCTGGTCCGCACCGGAAAAGTTGAAGCGCGACACGTAGGCCCGTGAGTTGACGGCCACCTTGCCAAGTTGGACGGTGTCCTGCCCCTCGGAGATCTCCTCCCAGATATTCCGGTCCGGGTTCAGGGCGTCGCGGCTCTGGTCCACGTAGGCCAACTGCACGGTGTCGCCGATACGGAACGAGCCGCTGTCGGGCTGTTCCTGACCGGTGATCATGCGGAACAGGGTCGTCTTGCCGGCGCCGTTGGGGCCGATGATCCCTACGATGCCGCCCCGGGGCAGCCGGAAGTTCATTGTTTCGAACAGCAGCCGGTCGCCGAAGCCTTTGGCCACGTTGTCCGCCTCGATGACGATGTCCCCCAGGCGCTGCCCTGGCGGGATGTAGATCTCCAGGTCTTTGGCCTGTTTTTCGCTTTCCTGGGCCACCAACTGCTCATAGGCGCTGATGCGGGCCTGGGACTTGGCGTGGCGTCCCTTGGGGGACATCCTGATCCACTCCAGTTCCCGTTGCAGGGTCTTCTGGCGATCGCTCTCCTGCTTTTCCTCCTGGGCCAGGCGGTTTTGCTTCTGTTCCAGCCAGGATGAGTAGTTGCCCTTCCAGGGGATGCCCTCACCCCGGTCCAGCTCCAGAATCCAGCCGGCCACGTTGTCCAGGAAATAGCGGTCATGGGTCACGGCGATGACGGTGCCGGCATAGTTGTGCAGATGGTGCTCCAGCCAGGCTACGGTTTCGGCGTCCAGGTGGTTGGTCGGCTCGTCCAGAAGCAGGATGTCCGGTTTCTTCAGGAGCAACCGGCAGAGCGCTACGCGGCGTTTTTCACCGCCGGAGAGTACCTGGACCGGCGTGTCTCCCGGCGGGCAGCGCAAGGCATCCATGGCCATTTCCAAGCGGCTGTCCAGGTCCCAGGCGTCCAGGTGGTCCAGTTTCTCCTGCAGCGTGGCCTGGCGTTCGCACAACTTTTCGAAATCGGCGTCCGGCTCGGAGAACTTGTCGGTGATGGCGTTGAACTCGGCCAGCAGATCTACCGTCTCCTGGACCCCTTCCTCCACCACCTGGCGCACGGTCTTGGCCTCGTCCAGGTGCGGTTCCTGCTCCAGGTAGCCCACGGTGTAGCCAGGGGAGAGCACCGCCTGGCCGTTGAAATCCTTGTCCACGCCGGCCATGATCCTGAGCAGGGAACTCTTGCCCGAACCGTTCAGGCCCAGCACGCCGATTTTGGCACCATAAAAGTAGGAGAGGGATATGTCCTTGATGACCGGTTTCTTGTCGTAAAACTTGCTGACCCGCATCATCGAGTAAATGATTTTAGTAACTTCCTGTGCCACGCGCAGTCTCCTTTGGGAACCGAAATGTCACATCCTTTTACACGTCGCTTGTGACGACTGTCAACCGCTTTGGATTTTTCCGCAGGCAATCGCTTGACAAATAAGAGGCAATAGGTAGTGTTTATGTCTATCCGACGGCAGGTGCCGGTAGTATCAGAATCCAGGGAAAGGAGATCAGATATCATGAGTATTAACGTTCAGGAGGCTGTCAAACGTTCAATTCAGACCGAAAAGAACGCCATGAATTTTTACCAGGTGGGTGCCAAACAGATGAGGGACACGGCGGCCCGCCGGACATTCGAAATTCTGGCACAGGAAGAACGGGAGCATGCCGGGCAATTTTACCGGATATATGATGGCAAGGATATCCCGTCCCTGGACCAGTTCCTTGATACTCCCCCCGACAATGAATCGAGCTGGATTACGTCGATCTCCCGGCTCATCGACGAGGACTTTACCGAGCAAAAGGCGCTGGAACTGGCTATGGAACGGGAGCAAAACCTGGAGCAGACCCTTCTGGAAACAGCGGCAAAGGTTAACGACTCCGGGGTACGGGCGGTGTACGAACTGAACGCCAAGGAAACCCACAATCACTACCTGATGATCGAGTCCGAATATGCGCGTGTCATGGGTATGGTGCATGAAACCGATATGGACACGTATGTGAGAGAATAGCTGCCGTATTTTTTGCAAGCTGTGGCAAAGCCCATTCATCCGGCGGTTGAATGGGCTTTGTTGTAACTGACACTGTACATCACCCCGGCGGTATATTATTATATGGACCGCATGCAGACGTGGGTCGTGCAGCGTATCGGGCTAAAGCTTTCAGTGACCGATGCCGATCAGGAACTGTAGCGGGCAGGGACGGGAGGACTACCATGGCGAGCCAGGCGGTCGGGCGAAAAGAGCCTCAAGATATCGAATTAACCGTGATCGGCAATGGCCTTTGCCTATTGATTGCAGCGGCGGGATTGCTGGCCGGTTCCATGACGACCAATCTCAGTCTGGCGTACTGGCGCGAGGATATTGTGGCGCTGGGGATCACCGTGATCATGGGGATTCGCCTGGTGCGCAGCCTGACGGACGCCATGGCACAGTATCAGGAGACTCCGCTGCCGGTACATCAGCCCCGTCGGGCGGAGACGCAGGAACGGGTAAATGTCCAACCTGAAGGGGTGGCGGCGGGGCAGATACCGGCCGTGTCCAGTTTTACCCCCGACAAGGTGGTGGAAGAGGTGGTCAAGCGCATAGAGACCCAGAAGGCCGAGGCGGCCAAGAAGAACAAATTCACGAACTAGCGCTCCGTGCGGTTGCTTCGTACTCGTGCTTCCGGCTCTTTTGGCCGCTGCCGTCGTTGCGGCTCCTTGATGTAAAACCTGCGCCACCCGTGTCGCCGCACCTTGGCACCAGCCAAAACGGTTCGGAATAACTTCCCACGACCAACCGCACGGAACACCGGAAGGGACCATGCCCCCATCGAACCGATTGACCCTTGAAAACTGCGCCCTGCTGTTGCAACGCCGCGGGGTCATCTCCCCGGAGCAACAGAAGGATATCCTTTCCCGCGGCAAGGCTCAGGAAAGCAAGCTGTTCGCCTACTACCAGGCCGGCGCATCCCGCAGGGTCCAGCACGGTGCCGAGGCCATCTCGCCGGTGGAGGTGATCGCCTCCTTCAATCTCGAACTGTCCGGCTCTCCCGGAAAATTCCTGACGGAAGATCTCATTACCGAGGTCGTGGCCTCCGCCGTCGGCCTGCCCTACCTCAGGATAGACCCGCTCAAGCTTGATCTGAATGTCGTCACCGCCCACATCCCGCGCCCCTTTGCCCTGAAAAACCTGATTGTCGCCGTTGCCGAAGACAAGGGCGTGATCACGGTAGCCGTGGCCGACCCCTTCAACGATACCATGGTCAAGGAACTGGCCGCGGCGCGCCGGCTGGAGAT
Source organism: Oryzomonas rubra (assembly GCF_008369015.1). Classification (NCBI taxonomy): domain Bacteria; kingdom Pseudomonadati; phylum Thermodesulfobacteriota; class Desulfuromonadia; order Geobacterales; family Geobacteraceae; genus Oryzomonas; species Oryzomonas rubra. The sequence goes on along the minus strand of NZ_SRSD01000003.1, from coordinate 66,545 downwards.
CAGGCGCGTCCTCAGTTCCAAAAGCGATATCCTCAAGATACTGCGCGAATTCTACGGGTTCCGCGCCTCGGTCATGGCCGCCGAAGCCGAGGCGTCATCCGGTGTCGAACTGGGGAATCTGGAGCAGTTCTTCAAGCTCAAGGGGCACCACGACATTGAAGGCAACGACAAGCATGTGGTGGATGCGGTGGATTTCCTGCTGCAATACGCCTTCGACCAGAACGCCAGCGATATCCATATCGAGCCCAAGCGGGAAAAGTCCCTGATCCGCTTCAGGATCGACGGCGTCATGCACAATATCCACGTGATCCCCAAGCCGCTTCATGCCCCGATCGTTTCGCGCATCAAGATGCTCTCCCGAATGGACCTGGCGGAGAAGCGCCGTCCCCAGGACGGCCGCATCAAGACCAGTTCCAACAACAAGGATGTGGAACTGCGCGTCTCGACCGTTCCGGTCGCGTTCGGCGAAAAGGTGGTCATCAGGGTCTTCGATCCGGACATCCTGCTGCAGGATCTGGACAGCATGGGCTTCTATCCCCGGGAACTCGCCCTCTACAACGCGTTCATCCGGCGGCCTAACGGCATCATCCTGGTTACCGGCCCGACCGGCAGCGGCAAGACCACGACCCTGTATTCCTCCCTGCGCTCCCTTTCCTCCCCGGAGGTGAACATCATCACCGTCGAGGACCCGATCGAGATGGTCATGGAAGAGTTCAACCAGATCGGCGTGCAGCAGGCCATCGGCGTCGGCTTCGATTCCATCCTGCGCAACATCCTGCGCCAGGACCCGGACATCATCATGATCGGCGAGATCCGCGACCGGGAAACTGCCGAAAATGCCGTACAGGCCGCCCTGACCGGCCATCTGGTGCTTTCCACCCTGCATACCAACGATTCCGCTTCGGCCATCATCCGCCTGCTCGATTTGGGGGTGCCACCATTCCTCATCTCAGCCACGGTGATCGGTATTGTGGCGCAGCGGCTGCTGCGCAGGATCTGCCCCCACTGCAAGAGCGAACGCGAACTGACCCATGACGAACGCACCTACCTGCAACTGGGTAAAAAGGCTTCCAGGGTTTGGGAGGGGGGAGGGTGCAAGGAGTGCCGCTCCACCGGTTACAAGGGACGTACCGGCATCTTCGAGGTGCTGGACATGTCGGAGCGGGTCAAGTCCCTGATTACCGGGTCGGTGGAGTTGGGGGACCTGCTGGCCGCAGCCCGCGAGGACGGTTTGGCCTCCCTGCGGCAGATCGCCATTCAGAAGATGCTGGAGGGGGTGACGACCTATGAAGAGGTTGTGGCCATGACCGGATAGGGCAACGCCCTTTATTGGGGAAAGGGGAAAGCCGACCGGAAATTCCGGTCGGCTTTCTTTGTTTGCGGCCTGCAAGGGGGAATAGCTATTTTGCGGTTGTTTTGGCCTTTTGCTGCCGGACGAGGTAATTGGCGGTGTAGATGTAATCATCGATCCCGTCGTACGTTCCGTCACCGTTCAAGTCGTGCTTCGCCGGCGTCTTGGCGGCATCCTTGAGGAAGGCGGCGAATTCCTTCTCCGTAGCTGCCGCTTTCTTGATGGCCGGGGCGATGGTCAGAGGGTATTCGGTCACCTTGGTTTCATTCAGGACCATCAGGCTTGCGCTCAACGCGCCTTTCGCAGGAAGGGCTTTAATGAGCCAGGTGGATGAAGTGTCGTCTTTTTTCAGGGAGACCATTTTTGCGCCGGTCAGGGCGAAATTGGGCGAACTTCCCGTCTCCGCGGAAAGATCGGCGACTATGGTCACGGTGGTCGTGCCGTCGCTCAGGACGACAAAAGGCTCCTGGCGGAAGGAGGGGGAAATCTGCTGTTTGAACAGTGCGACCATGATGGCGGGAGTCTTGTCTCCCCGGTAAGCCCTGAAGCGTTCAAGGACAGCCGTGTTGGAAGCGACGTTGATCGTTTCCGCTTTCTTTGCCGCCGCCGGGGCCTTGGTCGCGGCCGGCACTTCCCCGGCAACGGGGGCTTCGCCCGCGGGAGGCGTTTCCCCCGGCTTGGCGGCCGCCTCAGGAGTGCTGGGTTGGACCGGCGTTTCACCGGTGGCAGTTGTTTTTGTCTCACCCTTTATCTGGCTGTCCGACGGCATGGTGACCGTGCCGAGATAGGTGGCGCCACCACTACTGGTAGCAGTTGCGGCGCCGGAAGTTGCGCTGGTAGCGCCTGAAGTCGTGCCGGTGGTGCCTGAGACTGAGGCCGCGCTGGTGGTGTCTGAGGTCGTGGTGGTGCTGGTCGCGTTGTTATCGCTTGCTGTAGAGGTGGAGGAAGAATCGTTTATAGCGCTCCCACTACTATTGATCAAGCTGGAGGAGGCAAGCGAGACCGTGCCTGTTCCCGTATGTGTCCCAAAGGCGATGGTGGCGATCGTGCCGCTGCCTGAAAACGATGCGCTGCTGACGACGGCGATCCTGATCGACCCGGCAACGTTGGTATTGGCTGCCATCATTGCACCGGAAATGAGACTTCCCTGGGTGACCGACGGCGATGCCAGGCTCGTTGTGTCGTATTTCAGGGTCATCTCGATACCCGACACACCATCCATGCTGCTTCCCTGGACGGTATAGACGCCGTTACCGGAAGAACTGACTGTTATGGACGCCCCCAGGGAAAGCGAAGCGCTTGCCAGGATCAGGGTTGCCGCCATAAGGATATGTCCGATATGTCGAGTCATGGTTTGTCTCTTTCTGCCGGATGAAATTTGTTAGGTATAAGCATAGCTTAGGGCGGAATTGATGGCAACGGAATTCAGCGTATCTTCACCTGCTGCCGTTTGTTTCTGAACAAAGCTGGTAACGGATGTGCGGTCCCGTTACCAGCTTTCTTGTAAAGCACTTTTGTCCCTAGGCGTATAGAGCGTCGGTTATTGATATGTTGTCACAAAGTTGATTTTGCTGCCGGGTAAGATGCTCAAGTTGGGACCAGGGAGCTCCTGCCCGACTGTAGGTGCGGGGTCAACCAAAGGCATGGACGCAGGAACGGCGCCTGCCGTGGCGAGGGTAAAGTTAATTGTCGCAAACTCGGCTCCAGTGCCGGTGTTGGCGGTTGTACTGCTTTTCAGTGGCACCCTGCCGTTATTCACCATAGAGATGGTCAGCACCCTGCTGCCGATGTCGTAGGAACTCAAATTGAAATCAGACGATGAGACCAAGACCGGCCCGGATGGCACGATGACCCCTTTGCGAAGCGGGCAAAGGCCCGTCGTGGCGCCAGGAGTTGATGAGTAATTCACCAACACTCCACTGGGTACATTCATCGTTGTCTGGACGGTTACCACTGTGCTAGTGGATGTCATGTTGCCGAACAGGTAGGCTTTGGTGGTCGCTTTCGTTACGGAGCCGCCACCGCCACCGCCTCCTCCACATCCGGCAAGTGTTAGAGCGAAAATAACGCTGATCATAGTTGTCGTCACATATCTTTTCATAGAAGAACTCTCCTGGTTTGGGTTGTGTAAGGAAGGCCTCCTTTTCGGAGGCCTTCCCGTATATCATTAGAACGTTGCTATCAGACCAAGGCTGCGGAGTAGGATGGCGTAGACGTCAAGCAGGTTGATTTTGCCGTCCGGTTTTGCCGCACCGTTGGAGTAGGGAGCAACGTCGGCATGAACGAGGTCCAACGGGGTGGGTGACTCGAAACCGGTGGCGATGTGGAGCGCCTTCAGGGCGCTGGCCAGGTAACCGCTGGTGCCCGGCAGCAGGCCATCCTTATTGCCCAGGAGGATCGAGGCCGTGATGGGGGGATAGGTCGTGCCGCCCCCCAGATTGGTGTCGGTGAATCTCACGTACACGGTTTTCAACCCCTCGCCGCTGGTCAAGGTCCAGCTCGGCGTCATGGTTACGGTGACTCCTGCGGTCATGTCCGGCGAGGCGAACGGACCGGACCAGGTCGAGCCGTCGTTGGAGAGTTCATAACTGGCAATCCCCGTTGGATCAAAGACCTTCAGCGTCAGCGTGACATTGGGGGTCGGCGTCCAACTGGCCCCGTTGTTGATCAGGGCGCTGGCGACCAGGTCGATTGTCGCCATGTTCCAGACACCGCTCTTGACCGATTCCTGGTTGCCGGCGCTGTCAATGGCGAAGTATTTGATGGTCGTTGACGAACCGGCGGCGGTATTGATCTGAATCGGGGTTGCATAGACCAGCGAACCCGTAGTCGGGGTGGTGCCGTCGGCGGTGTAGTAGATGGTGGCTGTCTCGTTTGCCGTCAGGGTGACCGCAAGCGAGCTGCCATTGGTGTAGGTACCCGGAACCGGGCTCGGCGTGGTGACCGGCGGGGTCGTATCCAGGGTGATGGCGGCGGTGATCGGAGGATACTGGACACCGGTGGGCAACGACTTGTCGCGGAAACGGGCATAGACCGTGCGCGGCCCGTCGCTGCCCGTAAGAAGAGTCCAGGTTTTACGGGTCGCATAGGGCTCCTCGCCGCTCCAGTTGATGCCGTCATTGGAGAATTCCATGGTGGCGACGCCGACCGGGTCAAAGGCGTTCAGGTTCAGGGTAACGGCCAGGGTTTTGGTCAGGGTAGCGCCGTTGTTGATCTGCATGGTGGCCACCAGGTCCGGCACATGGATGTACCAGGTGTCGGTGTGGACCGCTTCGGCCGTGCCGTTGACGTCGACGGCGAAGTAGTTGATGGTGGTGGTCTGGGTCAGCGTGATCGGCCCGGTGTAGGGAGGCATCGCCGTCGTGGGCGTGCTGCCGTTCAGGGTGTAGTAGATGGTCGCCGGCGGCGCGTTGGTTGTTGCGGTCAGGGACACCACCACCGGAGCCGCCGAATAGACGGCGGGGACCGGGCTGGCAACCGTTACCGGCGGACTGGGCGGATTATTGACCACATGAGTAATGGTCGCGGTGGCAACCGGGTTCTGCCCCGCGCTGGTGCGCGCTTCGACCGTGATGGTGTAACTGCCCACGGCCGCGGTATCCGGCAGGGTCCACATGTCGTTGGTGCTGAAAGCCTGTACCTCGACCCCGTTGAGCAGGAAGCGGTACTGATAGACGACGGCCAGGGCCGCATTGCCCGATGTCGCGCCCGTACCGGCGGCGGTGAACGAAACATTGGTGCCGACCACATGCCCCACCGGTTTGCCGTCGGTGATGGTCACACCGGTGGCCGCGGTCCAGGCGGCCGTGGTGACCGGTGCGCTCTGTGTGGCACTCGATGGGTTGTTAGGCGTTGAGTAGTCGTTCAGGGAGATGACGGCATAGGTGTATGTCGTCCCCGGGTTGACATTGGTATCGGTATAGATTGGCGGATAGCCCGGCAAATAGGATATCTCCGCCAGGGCAGTGAAGCCTGTGGGATACGTGTAAGGACCGGCACCGGAAGCGCGAAACACCTGGAAACGGCTGGGCGTGGAAACGGGTGCGCTGTCGGTCCACTGGAGCACGACCTGGTTGATGTTCGGGTTGGTGTAGGGGGTAACATAGTTAGTCAGACCTTGTACTGGAACCCCACCAATGCTGGCGACAAGACCGCTCGGAGAAAGAGGAGGCGCCGAGGATACGCTGAATATGACCGGTCGCATGAAGTCGTTTTCCTCATGACCGAGGATATGGCAGTGCCAGACGTATTCGTAACCGTAGTCTGTGGGATCGTTGGGTACGTTTACGGCAAGACCGGCGACCGGTGTCCCCCCCTGGCCGAGATTGCCGATATCGGTCGTTGCAATAGGGGCGTGGAGGGCCATGGTCGGGTCGATGAGGCGATTACTTTTGGGAAGAGGCAAGCCAACAGCAGTGGGGTCTGTATTCAAGCCCACCCATGCGCCGGGCAACGCCTGCGCCTTGGGCCGCAGGGCGACGATGATGTCCTCCAGCGGGTTCATGCGGACGGTTTCATTCCAGCCCAGTTCGTTGTCGTCCGGCGGACGGATGGCTCCATCCCAGCCGACCCGGTTGAGTACCTGCACGTCAAACATGTGGAAGTGGACCGGGTGAGTATCGACACCGTTATGGGTTATCTTCCAGATCTGCGGGTGCCCGTCCACGATCCGCTCCGTGGCCGGCTCGGCGTACCCCATGGGGATGGTCGTCTGGTTGAGCTGGGTGGTGAAGGGAAGTTCGATCCCCAAGGTGGCGTTCATACGCCCGTACGGGTCCCACAGCTCCTGGATGGCCTTGGGCTGGAAGGGGATGGTCACCGGTATGGTGCTCGCGGTGTAGTCGCGATTCAACGGGTTCAGGGTGATGGCATAATCCTGAATCCTGGCGTATCGCTCCGTCGGCGCAGTAACGCCCCATGCCGCCACGGGATAGGTCGGCTCGGGGATGAGCGGGGCCGGCTGGCTGGTCTTGAAGGCGGCCGGCAGGGCCGCTTTAAGGTTGGCCAGCAGGTTGGGATTCGGTTGCGGTGCGCCCGCCACCCGGAACTGCATGACCGTGCGGGTATTGGGGCCGTACCCACGCAGGGTCGAGGGGGCGCCGCCGCTGGTGGTCTGGTCCGGATTGCCGGTGTAGTAGTCGATACGCGTATCAAAGGCCGGGACCGGCGCCGGGGCATCGTTGTAGAGAATAATGTTCTTGCCGATGTATTTCGGGTCGGAGAAGTCGACGATCACATCGGCACGCACCGCAGACCCCAGGAAGAGGTTCTTTTCCTGGACGTTCAGAACCACGATGTCGCGGCGGTTATAGTTGTAGTTGACCGGCTGGTTGGGGTGAACGACCGGATTGGGCAGAATACCGCTCTCGTTGCCGATCTGGATGATATTCGGCCCCATGGTGGTTGGGTCCGGCACGCCGCCGGCCCTGCCGTCGGTGGGCCAGACAGCCACATCCGGGAACGGCCCGGCCGGAAATGACGGCGTGGGGGCGGCCGCCACCATCTTTACTTCCGTGCCCAGCGGATCGTTGGGGTCAGCAACGAAGAGGCTCAGGTTGAGCATGCGGTCGTTGGAGGCGTTCAGTATGCGGAACCGGTACGGTTTCGGCTCCACGGTCAGATAGGGGTAGGCGGTGCCGTTGACCAGTATGGTGTCCATGAACGCTTCCGGTGTCGTGGAAGGCTCGGGCAGGGTATTCTTATCCGCCGCTATGGATACCGGCGGCCAGAACCAGGGGCCGTAGTCCCAGCGCCCGAAGGGGTTCGCCCCGCCTGGGCTGGTGGGGTCCTGGTTCCGTTCATAAACATGGGGGAACCAGAGGTCGCCGTAGACGCCCCAATTGTTTGCCACCCCTTTGGAACTCTTTGTCCAGAGGGCGTCCTGGGTGTCTATGTTCTTGGGCACAAAGGTCTTGTCCTGGATGATCAGGGGAATCCCGTAACGGTATTCGCAGACCGCCGTCCCTCCGCCGGGGCAGATGTTCGGCAGGGTTCCGTTGTTGATCAGCCCCTCTTCCACCGGATCGGTTATCAGGTAGCCGGCCGCTTCGCCGGCATAGACGTTCAGGCGGGTTATCCCGAGGGAGTGGTCGTGGTAGAACATCAAGCGGCCGCTCTGTTGGTTGGTCCAGTAGAAGGTCAGTTCTCCCGGATTTGTTTTACCCATGTCGGGGACGTCCCGGGCGGAGGCACCCTTCTGGTACGGGGTCGATATCTCGTTGACCGGCACCGTCCACTGGTGGGGGGTGCCGTCGCTGATCCAGGGGGAGTTGCCGCCATGGAGGTGGACCGTGGCGCGGTTCTGGGTGTAGTTGCCGCTGTAATTCGTGAATGCGGGAACGGTGGCGCCGATCGTGCTGGCGATTGCGGACGTGGTAACCGTTGGGCCCCGTCCGGCGCCCATCAGGCTGGTATCCACCGGGATGAACAGTTTGCCGGCATTACCCGTGGGGAGCAGGTTCCTGAACCTGACGCGGACCGGCACATCCCGTTGGGCGATAATCAGGGGGCCCAGATACTGGGTGGACATGTTGGTGAAACTGGCATTGAGGTCCCGGTAGCCGCGCAGCCGGGTTTTTTTCGGCAGGTCGGAGTGCATCTTCTGGGAATACTCAACGAGCCCGATCTCATAATAGTCGGAAGCAGGTATGGCGGTCACGCCGTCCGTTGCCGTTGTTGCCGGAAATGTCGGGCTGGTGACCTTGTTGGCAATCGGGATGTAGCTTCCCAGGTTGTTTTCATTACAGGTCCCCACCCCCGGTGGGCTGCTCATGGTGCAGTTGGGGAGCCCCAAGCCTGGAAGCTTGTCGACAAACTTCCGGAGGGCCGCGCCAGAAAGGCCTCCGGAGGGGCTGTTGGCGTAGTAGGTGCCACCTCCCGGGCCTGCCTGGACCCGTGGGGGGCTCCAGAGGAAAACGGCAATTACCAGCACCAGTCGTAGCAATATCCAGAATTGTTCTCTTTTCATGATGCCCCTCTCTTTACATGGTGAAAAGCCAGATACTCCACGTCTTTTCAAATACTCAAATACAGGTCAACCTTTCATGGTTTTTTGTCGCCGGTAACCCCCTGCCTCGCCAGCGACTGTTTTCGCCGTATGTCGCTCTGAACAGAGATCAGGATGCTTCGAAGCTCCTTTTCCGAAACAAGAAGTTTTTCACCGGACAATACGTCCCGCATGCCTTTCGTAACCAAATCCAGATTCAATTCCAGTCCCTGGTTTTTAAAATTTCTGGCCACCTCAACCCCTATGGCGTACTGGATTTTGTCTCCGGAGGAATTGAGCTGTTGCCGTTCTTCCCCATGGGACGGGGCGGCAATGAGGCATATCCCCGTCAGGATCAGCAGAAACGGGGACAAGATCGATGTGTGCGGCATGGGATACTCACTTTCTGCGCATAATGGTTTTGTCATTGCCTGCTGTTCATTATCTTCTGGAGGCGCGCCGCCCTGGCGTTCTCCATGGTGTCTGTCGCAATGCGGCGCTGCTGATGATTGTTGGCTGTCTGTGGCAAGGGACTGTCCGGGGCCGGTTCCGCGAATCCACTCTGGGCAGGGGGCACCGAAGACACGGTGGCGGTCGGCTCTTTCGAAACCGCTTCGGCTGTCGGAGCGGCAACGGGAGCCGTAGACGCCTCCGGTGATGCCGGAGCGGGAGCAGAATTCCCCATGCAGCTCACCTCGATCCGATCCGGGTACTCTGTGACCCTGCAAGTATCTGAGGCGTGGGCTGTCGTAAATCCCAACAGGACCAGGGCTATGGTCAATGTCACCTGTGCTCGTGTCATGGTTGCGCCGATCCCTTACTTTCTCACCTCAAGCAGTTCGACCTCGAATACCAGGGCCGCACCCGGCAGGATCAGGTCACCCGCACCGGCATCGCCGTAAGCGATACTGGACGGGCATACAAGCTTTGCCCTGCCGCCGGCCTTCATCTTTTGCAGCCCCTCGGTCCAACATCTGATGACACCGTCCAGACGGAGTTCGGTGGGCTTGCCGCGCTTGTACGAACTGTCGAATTCTCTGCCGTCGGGCAAGGTGCCGCGATAATGTACCTTAACCGTATCGGTGGGGCCCGGGACGGCTCCGGTCCCCTCTCTCAGCGAAAGGTACACCAGCCCCGAATCGCTTCTGACGGCGCCGTTTTCCCTGGCCGCCTTATCGAGAAAATCCTTGTTGACGGCCGCCAGTTGTTCACCTTGAAGCTTGCGGCGCGCCCTGGCCAGTTCCTGGACCTTGCCGCTGTAGACGCCCAGATCGACCTGCGGGCTCATGCCGCTTGCGGCGTCGGTAAGTCCCTGTTTGACGATCTCCAACTCTGACGGGGTGAGGTTGAAGGTTGCCAGAGAGCGGGACACGAGCAGGCCAAGCGCATACAGAGTTTTTTGTTCTTCTGTTTTTGGGGTTTCCCCGGCAAATACCGAGCAGGCGATAAGGAGTGTTGTGAGCGTAACGGCAAGTTTTTTCATCGATGATCCCCCGTCATTTCATGAGATGCAAGCTACATGCTCTACAATACAGATGATGCTGAAAACAGGAGGCTCTGTATTTATAACGGTACGACAAATATGATAAAAAACAACATTAAACTATTTTTATTATAAACAAAGTTAACTGATTTTAGACGGTTATCTTTATCTGGCAAGTCAAATATAAATATCTATACATCATGTCGATCGGGATTTATCGCAACGTGTCGCGATGAATTCCGGGGATTGCTCAGCAGTTATTTGGCTGTCCATACAAAATATTGCGGCAAATTATGCACTATGTATACCGAATGGGTGATGATGTCGGTATCGCTGAATTTATTGTATTTTATCCCTGTGGATCGTACTGGTCGGCGGTCTTTGTGCAACGATAGTTGCAGTCGGATTGGAAAAATATGGCGGAAGTTTGTGTCCATAAGGTAGATACTCCCCTGTGAAAACAATGTGGCAGGTGCAATAAATATTGCTATTTACATAACTGGTAGTAAACTTGCCGTCCCGATATGGTTGACAATGCCGGTGAGTCATGATATTGCACGCAGAGGAGGGGATTATGAACGATACTATGCAAAAGCTGGCCGACTCTGTGATCTCGGGCTACACCCTCGACCGCGACGACGCCTTGCGCCTTGGAGATGTTGAGGGGGCTGAGTTCTATCGGCTGCTGGCCGAAGCGGGCCGCATCCGGGAGCATTATGTCGGCAAGGCGGTGGCGCTCTGTTCGATCATCAACGCCAAATCAGGCACCTGTCCCGAGGACTGCGCATTTTGCGCCCAGTCCGCCCATCACTCGACCCAGGCTGCGGCGTACCCGCTTGTGGACGAGGAACAGATGATCAGTTGCGCCAAAAGCGCCGAGCAGCACGGCGCTTCCTGCTACGGCATCATCACCAGCGGCACGGGGATCGGGAGTCGGGATGAGTTGGACCGGATCTGCCGTACCCTGGGGCGCATTCGCCAGGAAGCGGGCATTGCGCCGTCATGCTCTCTGGGGATCATCGATTATGAGACCGCCTGTCTTCTCAGGGATTCGGGCATGGTGACCTATCATCACAACCTGGAAACCGCGCGCAGTTTTTTCCCGAACATCTGTAGCACCCATGATTACGAGCAGGATGTGGACACGGTCCGGGCCGCCAAGCGCGCCGGCCTCAAGGTCTGCTGCGGCGGCATCTTCGGGCTGGGGGAGACCTTTGCCCAGCGTGTCGAGATGGCTCTGACGCTACGCGAACTGGGGGTGGATTCCATTCCGGTCAATTTCCTCGACCCGGTTGAAGGTACCCGCCTTGAGCGCGCAGACTTCCTGACGCCGCTGGAGTGCCTCAGGACCATCGCCGTGTACCGCTTTCTCTTGCCCGACCGGCAGATAACGGTCTGCGGCGGCCGCGAGAAAAACCTGCGTGAGTTGCAGTCATGGATCTTCATGGCCGGCGCCAGCGGGATGATGACCGGCAATTATCTGACCAAGGTCGGCCGGAATCCTGCCCTTGACCGCCAGATGGTGGCAGATCTCGGGCTGACCGTTGCGCCCTGCGGGTGTTCTTGAGCCAGGGTCTCGCCTGAATAGTCTCGGCTGTCCTCCGCGCGGCCGTTTCTCAGGATTCAGGTGATCTCGGCATGGATTTATATTCCATTGGATCAGGGAGTCGTCATGGGTAAAGGCATATTTGTAACCGGCACCGATACCGGCGTGGGCAAGACCATTGTGACCGCCGTCTTGGCGCGGCTCCTGCGCATGCGCGGCGTCCGCGTCGGCGTCATGAAACCGGTGACCAGCGGCTGCAGGGAGGTAGACGGAGAGCTGGTCTCCGATGACGCACTTCTCACGTGCCAAGCCGCAGGCATCTCCTGCAGCAGGGACGTTACCCCCTATCTGCTCCGGGAGCCGCTGGCCCCTGCCGAGGCGGCAAAGATCGACGGCACCGTGATCGAGTTTGCCCGGATTCGGGAATCCTTTGATCGTCTGACAGCGGCGTACGACTTCGTGATCGTGGAGGGGGCCGGAGGACTGATGGTGCCGCTGGTCGGCGGATTCCTCATGGCGGACCTGGCTCGGGAGTTGGAACTGCCGCTGCTGGTGGTGGCGCGCCCCAATCTGGGGACCGTCAACCATACCGTGTTGACCTGCTTTGCCGCCCAGCAGATGGGTATTCCGGTCTCCGGGGTCATCATCAACAATTTTCCCAAAGAGCCGGACCTGGCCGAACGGAGCGCCCCCCATTATATCGGTTCCCTGTGCGGAGCGCCGGTGCTTGGTGTCTGGCCCCATGAGACCGCCTCCGACCAGGCGGCGGCAGTGGAACGTCTGGCCGCGTGGTTGGACCGACAGCCGGAAACGGCCATTGTACTGAGGGAGTTGGGGGTCTGAGGCGAGGAAGGACAGGGGGGAGTAGTCAGCCGGTCGGTTGTCGGTTACCGCCGGTTGGTTGCCGCCAATGGGATGGCCTGATGGCCTTGTCCCCTGGGAATATGACCGTGGAACAGAAAAAACCCGCCAATGATGCTTGGCGGGTTTTTTTGTGGCGAGAATCGAGTCGTGATGCGAATTACTTGGGCATCGGACAGTACATGTTGCCGTAGGGGCGCTTGCTGCGGGGCAACACCTTGACGAACCGCTCCTTGAGCACCTCTTGTACATCGAGTTTGAAATCCTGGCAAAACTCAGCGACGTATCCTTCCAACTCCGCTCGATCATTGTCGTCCAGTTCGAAAACGCCGACCTCCTTGGCCAGGCGGGACTCATCCACGCCGCCGCGCACGTAGATCACGCCGCCGTGCATGCCGGTGCCGAACAGGTAGCCATGCTTGTCCTTTGCCGGGTCGTCGGTGAACATGCCCAGGAGGATCAGCACGCCGCCGGCCATGTATTCGCCGAAGAAGTCGCCCGCCTTGCCGCCGGCGATCAGCACCGGCTTGTTCTCCTGGTAGGACTTCATGTGGATGCCGACCCGGTATCCCACATCCTTCCTGATGTGGATCTTGCCGCCGCGCATGCCGTAGCCCAGGACGTCGCCGGCGTGACCGTGGACGATGACCTTGCCGGCGTTCATGGTGTTGCCGATATTGTCCTGGCCGTTCTCGTTCACGATGATGGTTGCGCCGTTCATGAATGCGGCCAGATCGTTGCCCGGGACGCCGTTGATGGTGATGGTCACCGGCTTGTTGACACCATCGCCGATGAAGTACTGGCCGTTGACGTTATTCAACTCGATCTGGTCCGTACCGGCCAGCACCGCCTCGCGTATGGTGGCGTTGAGATCCCGGTAGTAGATTCCCTGCGCGTTTATCTTCATATAAGCTCCTTAACAGGCCGTTGAAAAACCCAGGTTGTTCAAAAATAGTCAGATCGTCGCACCCGGAGAAGGCCCTGAGGAGGCGTAGCAGGCCTACTCCGCCGAAGCAGCTTTGGCTGCGAAGGCCGGGCGCTACGCCGCACAAAAGGGCATTCGAGGATGGCGGCGAGATGGCTGTTTTTCAACAACCGTTAAACGTTTCCTTCCACCATGGCGATGACCGGCTCCCCCCCGCGCGGTGTCCAGATGCGGGCAGGTGCGGGGCATATCTCGCGGATGGCCGACTCTTCGGAGGCCATGTAGACGAAGTCGTCCTTTTCGGCGCAGACGAGCGGCCGCAGCTTGACCCGGTCATTGAGCCCGATCAGCCCCTTGTTGCTGGCGAACAGAATAGCGAACGGTCCGTTTAAGAGGGCGCTGCCGTAGATCTGGCGGATGGCGGTATAGAGATCCCGCTCGTTCTGGGGGAGTTGATCGATCAGCGACCAGAAGGGGGGCGCCAGGGCGGTGCAGGCCAGTGCGGGCGACAGCCCGTGCTTGCGGATCAGCAGGTCGAGCGTGTAGGCCACCACCTCGGTGTCGGTCAGCATGGTGCACAGGTAGCCGTACATCTCCAGGTAGCGTTTGTTGATGCCGTAGGACGAAATTTCGCCATTGTGGACGATGGACCAGTCCAAAAGGGTGAAGGGGTGTGCGCCGCCCCACCAGCCGGGGGTATTGGTGGGAAAACGGTTGTGGGCGGTCCAGATATGGCCGCTGTACTCCTCGAGGCGGAAAAACTCGGCGATCTCTTCGGGAAAACCGACCCCCTTGAAGGCGCCCATGTTTTTGCCGGAGGAAACCACAAAGGCCCCTTCGATCTCGTGGTTGATGGCCATGACGTGGCGGACGATGATGTCCGAGTCGGTCATGCCCTGGTATTCCACCGCTTCCCGGTACTCGTCGGTTTCCAGAGGGGTGGCGAAGTAGCGCTTGAACACCGGAGGATTGGCGATCGCCTTGGTGCGGCGGGTCGGAATATCTTCCTGCAGTTCGATGTGGAAGTTCGCATCCAGATATTCCTCAGCCAGTTGCAGGGCCATGGCGTTCTCGTACATGAGGTGGAAGGCGTAGAAGTCCTTGAACTCCGGGTAGATGCCATAGGCGCCGAAACCGCCTCCCAACCCGTTGCCCCGGTCATGCATGAGCGAGATGGATTTGATGATCACCGAGCCTTCGACCCGTGTCCCCTTTTTGGAGATGAAACCGGTCAGGCCGCAGTTGGAGATGTCTTTCTGAAAGATGTGGGTAGGTTGTGGTTTCATAGATGGTCCTCTTAGAGGTTTTTCAATAGCCTGCTTAATGTCCCGCCGCCCGCTCTGCACGGCCGTTATCGGCCACTTTCCCCTGTGGCGCAAAAAGTCTATTCCTGATCTCCTTGGAGAGATGGAGGAATCCGAAATCAGGTGTGAGCAGGCTCTCCCGGAAGGGGGTCATATCGACCTTTTCCCGGATCAAGCCGGAGAAGATGCCGGCCCGGTCGACGTTCCCCACCAACACCGCGCCCACCAGGCGGTTGTCCTGCAACACGACCTTGCGGTACTGGTAATTCTGGATGTCCTGATAGGTATGGATCTCATACTGGGCCGGGTCCTTGGGGTTGGTGACCCCCATGGAGATGGTGGAAACCTTGAAGAACTCGATGGAGTTCATGGCCAGGCCCCCCACATATTCTTTCGTCCCGCCGGCCATGGCGGCACCGGCGATGTCTCCCTGAATGTAGGCATCGGGCCAGATCGGCATGGGGTTTTTCTGCCCGCTGAAGAAGTCGGCCGCTTCGGCCACATCGCCGGCGGCATAGATGTCCTTGCCGGAGGTCTGCATCGTCGCATCCACCACGATGCCGCGGTTGACCTCGATGCCGCTCCCCTTGAGGAAGGTTGCAGCCGGGCGTACGCCGATGGCCACGACAACGGTATCACAGGGGATGAAGTCGCCCGATTTGAGGGTGACGCCGCTGATCTCCGCCCCGTCCCCTTCGATACGGACGACCGTGTCCTCGGTGATGACGTCGATGCCGTTGGCCTTCATCTTGCGCGCCACGATCTTGCCGGCCGGTCGGTCGAAGGCCGAGGAAAGGACCCGGTCGGCCAGTTCGACGACGGTCACCGACTTGTCCAGCAGGTTCAGGCCCTCGGCAGCCTTGAGGCCGATCAGGCCGCCGCCGATGACCACGGCGCGGTTGATGTCCGGGGCGATGCCTTTCAGCTTGGCAGCATCTTCCCAGGTGGTGAAGGTGAAGATGCGGTCCTTGCCGGACATCCCCTCGATGGGCGGAATGAACGGGTCGCCGCCGGTGGCCAGCAGGAGCTTGTCGTAGGCAATGGCGTCGCCGCCGGCCAGTTTGACCTTCTTGGCCTCGGTATCAACCCCTACGACTTCCGATGCCAGCAGCAGGTTGATGCGGTTTCTGGCGTAAAAGTCATCCGGCAGATAGGCCATGCGTTTCTCGTTGATCAGGCCGCCCAGCAGGTAGGAGATCAGCGGCCGGCCATAGACATTATGCTTTTCCCGCGATATGACCGTGATATTGCCCTGCTGGTCCCGCTCGCGGATGGCGCGGATAGCGCCCACGGCAGCTACGGAATTGCCGACGATTACGTAGTTCATTTCTGGCTCCCCTCCCTGTACACGAGTGCCCGGTTGGGGCAGGCGTCAACGCAGGCCGGCGACTTCCTGTCCGGGCAGAGGTCGCATTTGTTGGCCTTTTTCTTCTTGAGGTTGCGCTGGATGGCGCCATAGGGGCAGGCCATCACGCATGACCAGCATCCCACGCACTGTTCGGTGTCGATGCGCACGACCCCTTCGGCATTTTTCTGGATGGCGCCGGAAATGCACGCCCGCAGACAATCCGGCTCGTCGCAGTGCCGACAGGTGGTCGAAAGGGAGATGATCCCGCCGTGCAACTCCTCCACCGTACAGCGGGAAATGGGACGTTCCGGCTCATGGAGAAAGGCCTTGACCGGGTCTTTCGAGAGGGAATGCTCGGTGACGCAGCCCACCTCGCACAGGTGGCAGCCAATGCAGGCATCTTCAATGGTGTAGATTCGTTTCATGGTCTATTCTCCAGCCGGCATGACGCCGAGCAAGTTCATATCCTTCTCCGTCAACCCGACGGCACGCAGTTTGTAACGGTTGCCGCGTAGCGACTCCAGGGCGTTCAATCCCATGCCGCCCAGGATCTCCTTCATCTCGTGGCCCCAGGCGTGGACCAGGTTCACCAGCTTTTCGGCGCCGATCTCCGGGTTGAGGCGTTTGGCCAGGTAGGGGTTGTTGGTGGTGATCCCCCAGGGGCACTTGCCGGTGTAGCAGCGCTGGCACAGGGTGCAGCCCATGGCCAGCAGGGCGGAGGTCCCCAGGTTGATGGCGTCGGCGCCCAGGGCGATGGCCTTGATGGCGTCGCCGGAATTGCGTACGCCGCCGCCGACCACGATGGACACCTGATTACGGATACCTTCATCCCGCAACCGGGAGTCTACCGCCGCCAGGGCCAGTTCCATGGGGATGCCCACGTTGTCGCGGATGACCTGCGGTGCGGCGCCCGTGCCGCCGCGGAACCCGTCGATGGTGATGATGTCGGCGCCGGCCCGGGCCACGCCCGAGGCGATGGCGGCTATGTGGTGCACGGCGGCGATCTTGACCGACACCGGCTTGGTGTAGTTGGTGGCCTCTTTCAGGGCGTAGATCAACTGGCGCAGGTCTTCGATGGAGTAGATGTCGTGGTGCGGCGCCGGCGAGATAGCGTCGGAGCCCATGGGGATCATGCGGGTCTCGGATATCTGGTCATCGACCTTTTCTCCCGGCAGGTGACCGCCGATACCCGGTTTTGCGCCCTGGCCGATCTTGATCTCGATGCCGACCCCGGCATTCAGGTACTGTTCGCTGACGCCGAAACGGCCCGAGGCCACCTGGACGATGACGTTTTTGCCGTATTTGAAGAGCTCCTTGTGCAGACCGCCCTCGCCGGTATTGTAGATCGTGCCCAGTTCCTGGGCTGCCGCGGCCATGGCGCGATGGGCATTCAGGTTCAGGGCGCCGTAGCTCATGGCCGAGAAGATGAAAGGATATTCCAGGGTGAGTTGGGGGGATAGTTTGGTCTTCAGCTCCGGCTTCCCGGTTTTCTCGTTGTGGACGACTTCGATACGGTCAGGTTTTTTGCCCAGATAGGTACGCAGTTCCATCGGCTCGCGAAGCGGATCGATGGAAGGGTTGGTTACCTGCGATGCGTCCAGAAGCAGGTGGTCCCAATAGATAGGGTACTTGGCCGGGTTGCCCATGGCTGTCAGCAGGATGCCGCCGGTATCGGCCTGGGCATACACGTTGCGGATATGGGCTGCGGACCAGGACTCGTTCTTTTTGAAGGTTTCCTGGTTGGAGCGGATGGTGATGGCGCCGGTGGGGCAGAGCGCCGAACAGCGGCGGCAGCCGATACAGAGCGTATTGTCTTCAGCCACGCGGTCATCGGTTTCCACGTAGCTGTGGACCTCATAAGCACACTGGCGGACGCATACCTTGCAGCGGATACACTTGGGGTCGCTACGTTCGATCATGAACTCGTTGAATGATTCGTTGACGGATTTATAAAGCACTTTCTACCTCCTCCGGTACAAACCGGGTTCCTGCGCAGAACGGGGCGCGCGGCCGCTGTCATCGGCATGCCGAAAGTTCATGGGCCGATAGCGAACTATTTGCTTAAGCAACCATTGTGCCCGAAAAAACAGTTGCGGCTAAGGTGGGACCATGAGTATTATTACCCCTTGAAATAGTGGGGTATTTGCCGGTTGTCTTCCCGCCCGACACTGTCGCGGTTTCCGGGCGTTCGGTATGATGTGTTTCGTTTTTGCTGTTTTTTGAGTTGTTTTGCTACACAGATGTGTACGAGTGGCGCCTGGACGCCTCGGGTTGCAATGAATATTTCCCGCAAGACAATCCTCGTCATCGTCAGCACCTTTATAGGGCTGGTCTTTATCCTGGCCATAACCTCCGACTTCATTCTGCTCAACAGCTTTGCCAAACTCGAAAACAAACTGCTCGGCGAAAGCATCGCCAAATTGAAGTATGAAATACGGGAGAGCCTCGACGACATGGAGTCGTGCGCCCGGGATTACGTCGCACTGGTGCAGAAGTGGGGCGCGAGTGAAATCGGCACGTTGGATACCGACTCGCTTGTCAACCATCATGTGGATTTTGTCGCCGTGTACAACGCTGCTGGAGAACTGCTCTCGGCCAAGTCGGCGGATTATCATTACCGCAGGCCGGCCGACCTTGATGATGGACTTATGCAATGTCTCGGCAAAACCGCACTTTTTGCCATAAAGGGCAAGGACCGGCATCTGAAGGGGGCCATCCGTAACGGCGCGCGTTTGCACCAGGTCGTTGTCAGGCCTTGTGCCGGCGGAGGCATCCTACTTGTGGGCAGGCACATCGACCGGGAAGAGATTGCCCAATTGTCGGACATACACGAGTTTGCCCTCGAAATCCGGCAGATCCGGGACGAAGGGCTGCCGGCCGACTTCAAGGAAGCGCTTGCCGGTCTGGGCGACGGGGCATCCTTTCATGCGGTTCCGCTTGACGAGTCGCATATAGCGGGCTATGCCCTGTTCAACGATATCAGCGGGCAGCCGCTTTTCATCGCCAAGCTGACCGAACGGCGCCTGTTGTACCAGCAGGGGAAGGCAAGCATTACCTATATCCTAGCCGCCCTGTGCATTGCCGGCTTTGTTTTTTGCTGCGTGATGCTGTTTTTTGTCCGGGAGACGGTCCTTAAACGCCTTGGGATTCTCAGCGCCACTGTCCGGCAGATCAGCAACGACAGCGATATCTCCTCACGCCTGAAGGTCACGGAGCACAACGACGAACTGGATGGTCTGGCCTTGACCATCAACGGTATGCTGGATTCGCTGGAGCGGGCCGAAATTACTCTGCGGGAGCGGGAAGAACAGTATCGCATCCTGTTCGAACGGGCGCCGGACAGCATATTGCTGCTCGGTACGGAGGGGGATGAGAGCGGCAGGATCATTGCCGCCAACAAGGCCTCGGCCATCCAGCACGGTTATACGGTTGAAGAGTTGTGCGGCATGAGCATTCATGATCTCAATGTCCCGGAATCCAATGAGACTGCGCCCGATTGGATGGAGCGCATCTTCGGCGGACAGTGGATAACCTTCGAGGTTTGGCACTTCAGAAAGGATGGGGCGCGTTTCCCCCTTGAAGTGCATGCCGGCCCGGTCAGGCTGAACGGCAAAAATTATATCCTCGGGTTCGATCGGGACATCACCTCCCGCAAGCTGGCGGAGGAGACCGACCATATGTACATGGAGCAGATTCGCCAGTTGAATACCGAGCTTGCCCGTCAGGCCAACGGCCTGGAAGCTGCCAATAGCGAGCTGGAAGCCTTCAATTATTCGGTATCCCATGACTTGCGCGGCCCGCTTACGCGCATTTCCGGGTACAGCCAACTGATACTGGAGGATGAGGCAACGCTCGATCCCCAGACCCGGTCGTACGTAACACGGATCTACGAATCCAGTTGCTGGCTGAACGAGATGATCGATGCCATGCTCAGGCTGGCCCAATTGGCCCGTAGCGAATTTCAGCCCCAGCAGGTCGATCTCAGCGCTATTGTCGAGAGCCTGTCGATAGATTTCAGGGCTGCGGAACCGGAGCGGAGGCCCGAGGTGGTCATCGCCCCCGGCCTGACCGTCGTTGGCGACCTGCGACTCTTGAAGATACTGCTGACCAATTTGTTCAGCAATGCCTGGAAATATACCGCTCACAGCACCTCTCCCCGGATCGAGTTCGGCGCGTTGCATAATGGTCCTGTTCCGGTTTTCTTCATCAGCGACACGGGTGCCGGTTTCGACATGAAGGACGTGGACCGGCTCTTCCGCGTGTTCACCCGTTTGCACGATCCCGGGCAGTTTGCGGGAAACGGCATCGGCCTGGCGACGGTGCAACGCATCGTCAATCGTCACGGCGGCAGGATCTGGGCCGAAGGCGAACCCCAAAAAGGCGCCACGTTCTATTTTACCCTCCAGCCCGATAATCCCTCTGTTTCCCGCTCTTTTGCATCTTGACGCGCATGTTTGGCTGTGTTATTAAAACAGTTCTTTAAAATCAATATGTTAAATTGCATATGATTTTGCGCGAGCAAATTTTCTTTTGATGTGGAGGCGGTGATGTCACAGCAAATCACTCTAACGGTAGGTGGGCTCCTGGACGACATGGCGCGGCGTTTTCCGGAAAACGACGCCCTGGTCCATCCCGAGCGGGGTCTGCGTTACAACTACAGGGAATTTAACGAGGTCTGCCGGCGGGTCGCCAAAGGGCTGCTCGCATTAGGGGTTAAAAAAGGCGACAAGGTTGCCATCTGGGCTTACAACGTTCCCGAGTGGGTCATACTCCAGTTCGCCACGGCCAAGATCGGCGCCGTGCTGGTAACGGTCAATACCGCCTACAAATCGGCCGAGCTTGACTATATCCTTAACCAGTCCGATTCCACCACGCTCTTCATGGTCAAGTCCTTCAAGGATACCGATTACGTACAAACCGTGTACGACGTGGTGCCGGAACTTCAGGCCGCAGAGCCGGGCCAGCTGTCATGCCCGAAACTGCCCTATCTCAAGAATGTGGTCTTTATCGGCGATCAGCCCCCGGGGGGTATGTTCACTTTCGAGGCGATGGCCGAGGCCGGAAAGCGGATATCCGATGCTGAACTGAACGCCGTCGAGGCGACCCTCGACTGCCATGACGTGATCAATATGCAGTACACCTCCGGTACGACCGGCTTTCCCAAGGGGGTTATGCTGACCCACTTCAACCTCGTCAACAACGGTTTCAATATCGGCGAATGCATGAAGTTCACCGAAAAGGACCGCCTCTGCATCACTGTGCCGTTTTTCCACTGCTTCGGCTGCGTGCTGGGGGTCATGGCCTGCGTTACCCATGGTTCGACCATGGTGCCGGTGGAGATCTTCGATCCGCTCAAGGTGCTGCAGACGGTCCAACAGGAGAGGTGCACGGCGCTCCATGGCGTGCCGACCATGTTCATTGCCGAAATGGAACATCCGGAATTTTCCAAGTTCGACCTCAGCACCCTGCGCACCGGCATCATGGCCGGTTCGGTCTGCCCCATCGAGGTGATGAAGCGGGCGGTGAAGGATATGAACCTGACCGAGATCACCAGCGTCTACGGGCAGACCGAATCCTCACCCGGCATTACCCAGACCCGCACCGACGACCCGATTGAACTGAGGGTGGCCACGGTCGGCCGGGCTCTGCCGGGCGCCGAGGTCAAGATCGTCGATATCGAAACCGGAGCCGCCCTGCCGCCCGGTAAGCAGGGCGAGCTGTGCGGCCGTGGGTATATGGTCATGAAAGGCTATTACAAGATGCCGGAAGAAACCGCCAAGGTGATCGACGCCGACGGCTGGCTGCATACCGGCGACCTGGCCATAATGGACGAGAACGGCTACTGCAAGATCACCGGACGGATCAAGCAGATGATCATCAGGGGAGGGGAGAATATCTACCCCCGGGAGATCGAGGAGTTCCTCTACACCCATCCCAAGGTTTCCGATGTCCAGGTCTATGGCGTGCCCGACCGCAAGTACGGCGAACAGGTGATGGCGGCCATTATCCTCAAGAAGGGGCTGGAGATGACCGAGGCGGAGGTTCGGGAATTTTGCAAGGGGCGGATCGCCAACTACAAGGTTCCCAAGTATGTCAAGTTTGTGGATGGTTATCCCATGACCGCCTCGGGCAAGATCCAAAAGTTCAAGCTGCGGGAGATGGCCATCAAGGAGCTGCAATTGGAGGATGCCGGCGAGACGGCGTAGCTTCGGAGGAATGGGCGGATTGGCCGTACGGTCCGTTTACCAGTGAAATTTCGGCATGGCAAGGTAGTGTGATATGATATTACAAAAACTTATCGGTATCGTTTTTCTGCTGTTCGTGATCTGCTTCATCGCCATTGTGATCGAGGAGCTGTTTCTGGGAGGCAAGCGCCGGCGAAAGCTGGAGCGCCAGCGGAGGGCCGACTACGAGATGGCGGGATCGGAGAGCAAGCGGGAGGCCGACGGATTATGAGGCGAGGCTTGCCCATTGCATGCGCAACCGAGATGAGAAGAGATAAAAGGTGAATGGAACAAGGCGGGGGACACAATTCCCCCGCCTTTTCTCATGGTACGTGATTTTGGTTTCGCTTAGAAACGGTAGCCGACGCCGATGCCGAAGAGGTGCGGGTTGAGGTCGAGGTCGTACTTGTTGCCGGCGATCGTCATCTTGGTGTCGGCATTGAGATATTTGTAGTCGATGTTGAAGTAGAAGTTGTCCTTGAGTTTGAAATCCGCCCGGCCATGGTTGCCATCCCCAGCATCATTACCGTTGCCGCAACCCCTGCCACTCCTAGTAGCCTTCTTCTCATCAGCCTGATCCTCCCCATAATGTGGTTATTTGGGGTTTGTACCCCAATCCAGATATCGAGAACCAATAAAAAGATATATACGATTCGCTTTGTCTTTTTTTTGCGAATTCTTGGGCAAAAAATGACGTAAGTCAAGAAAATTGGTTTTGTGTTATATAAAATTAATTTGGCGATACTGAAATGCTGGATGAAGGCAAAAAGACGCCATTTCAGCCTGCATCCCGAACGGCTGCCGAAAAGGAAACAGGGGCTCTCCCGCTTGCATATTTCCCGTTCATGTGTAAAATTCCTCCATCCGGCGCACCGACTATGCCGTTCCCGGGGGGAGCATGCCCCCGCATGTTGGAATAGTTGTTGAGATATGTCGGCAACATGCGCGTTTATGGAGGATTCATGCGCTTAACCCCTGCCACCGAGTTGGAATACCGCTGCAAAATGCTGCAAAATCATATGGCCGCCGAGGGATTGGATGCCATTATCATCGCCCAGAATGCCGACCTCTTTTATTTCACCGGCACCGTCCAGAGCGGCTGCCTTTACGTCCCCGCCCATGGGCAGCCGCTGTACCTCGTGCGCCGGGACGCAGCCAGGGCGCGCATGGAGTCGGGGCTGAAAGAGGTGTTGCCCTTCGGTTCTCCCAAGGACATCCCCCAGTTGGCGGCCGGCTACGGCTACCCCGAGCCGAAGAAGATCGGCATGGAGTTCGATGTGCTGCCGGTCGCTCTTTTCGAGCGCTATCGCAAGGTCTTCCCCAATGCCCAATTCAGCGACGCCACGCCGCTGATCCGCTTGGTGCGCATGATCAAAAGCCACTACGAGATCCATCTGATGAAGGACGCGGCAGACCAGGTGGACAAGGTGACGCGTCGGGTGCGGGATGTGCTCCGCGAGGGGATGAGCGACCTGGAATTGGCGGCCGAGCTCGAACATACGGCTCGCTTGAACGGTCACCTGGGGCTGATACGGATGCGGGTCTTTAACGGGGAAATGCTCTTCGGGCACACCTTTTCCGGCACGGATAGCGCCGTACCGGCCTATACCGATACCCCCTTCGGTGGTGTGGGGCCCAGCCCCTGTTTCGGACAGGGCGCGAGCTACAAGCCGATCGGCCGCAACGAGCCGATCATTGTCGATTTTGCCGGGAGCTTTGACGGCTATCTGGTGGACCAGACCCGTATCTTTGCCCTTGGCGGCCTCTCCGACCGCCTGCGCAAGGGATACGACGACATGCTCCGGGTGCAGGAGTTGATGAAGCAAATCGTCGTTGTGGGCGCTCCTTGGGGTGAGGTGTACGACCGGTGCCTGGCCCTGGCGGCGGAGATGGGGTATGCCGACAGTTTCATGGGAGCCAAAGGCTCACAGGTTTCCTTCATCGGCCATGGCCTGGGGGTCGAGATCGATGAATATCCCTTTATTGCACGCGGATTCAAGGACATGGCGTTCCAGGTGGGGATGGCCTTTGCCTTTGAACCCAAGGTGGTTTTTCCGGGAGAGGGTGCGGTCGGTATCGAAAATACCTTCTATATCAGCGATGAGGGGCTCAAACAATTGACCTATTCGAGTGAAGAACTGGTGATCCTGTCTCGCTAGCGCGCCGATAAAATTTTTGTTGCATTTTGTCAAGGCTTTGGTATAACTACGACACTTCTTAATTGTATACAGTATCCTAAAAAAATATTTTTGGATTGGGTAGACGACCGTTTCGGTTGGTTTTTACTGGTATCGAAGAGTCCGGCTCACACTGCTGATCTCAGTTTAATCCTCACAACGAAAGGAGAGTACCAACATGGCATTGAAAGAGACACTCAAGCAGAAGATTGAGGAACACCGCCCCCGTACCACCAAGCTTACCAAGGAGTTCGGCAAGGTGATCATCGATCAGGTGACCATCGAACAATGCATCGGCGGCGCCCGCGATATCCGCAGCCTCGTCACCGACATCTCCTATCTCGATCCCCAGGAAGGCATCCGTTTCCGCGGCAAGACCATCCCCGAGACCTTTGCGGCGCTGCCCAAGGCCGCCGGTTCGGCCTACCCGACCGTTGAGTCCTTCTGGTACTTTCTGCTGACCGGCGACGTGCCGACCGACGCCCAGGTCGCCGAAGTCGCAGCCGAGTGGAAGACGCGCCAAGCGGTTCCCGAGTACGTCTTCACCGCCATTCGCGCCCTGCCCAGGGACAGCCATCCCATGGTCATGCTCTCGGTCGGCATCATGGCCCTGCAGAAAGAGTCCAAGTTTGCCGCTTTCTACAACTCCGGCAAATTCAACAAAATGGTCGCCTGGGAATCGGTCTATGAAGATGCCAGCGACATCGTGGCGCGTATCCCCATTATCGCCGCCTTCATCTACAACCTGAAGTACAAGGGCGACAAGCAGATCGCCATCGACCCGACTCTCGACATGGGTGCCAACTTCGCCCACATGATCGGGCAGAGCGATCAGTACAAGGATGTGGCACGCATGTACTTCATCCTGCACTCCGACCATGAGTCCGGCAACGTCTCGGCCCACACCACCCACTTGGTGCATTCGGCCCTGTCCGACCCCTACTATGCCTATGCCGCCGGCCTGAACGGCTTGGCCGGCCCGCTGCACGGCCTGGCCAACCAGGAGGTCCTGGGCTGGATCATGGAATTTCAGAAGAAACTCAACGGTGCCGAGCCGACCAAGGAAAACGTCACCAAGGCACTCTGGGATACCCTCAATGCCGGCCAGGTCGTTCCGGGCTACGGCCACGCCGTTCTGCGCAAGACCGACCCGCGTTACACCGCCCAGCGCGAGTTCTGCCTCAAGACGCCGGGCCTCAAGGACGACCCGCTGTTCAAGCTGGTTGCCATGATCTTCGAAACGGCGCCGGGCGTCCTCACCGAGCACGGCAAGACCAAAAACCCCTGGCCGAACGTCGATGCCCAATCCGGCGTCATTCAGTGGTACTACGGCGTCAAGGAATGGGACTTCTATACCGTTCTGTTCGGCGTTGGCCGCGCCTTGGGCTGCATGGCCAACATCACCTGGGACCGCGGTCTGGGCTACGCCATCGAGCGTCCCAAGTCCGTTACCACCGCCATGTTGGAGAAGTGGGCCGCCGACGGTGGGCGCCAGCTGTCCTGATCCGATTTTTTCATGAGATGAAGCAGGGGGATGCGGCAGCGCATCCCCCTTTTTTTATTTTCGGACTTGCAAAACTGCAAAAACAAGGTATAAAAGGATAAGAATTGTCGTATTTGCTGGTACAGTGATTCAAAGACAGGAATAGCGGATATGGCGGGACCACATGCCCCCGGGCTCTGTCCGGCCCGTATCCATCCCAAGGCCCATTTTGAACCGTTGGGCGAAAACCGGTAACCCACTGCCTGGAAACAGGCATCAACAACAACACACAGGAGGAATACCATCATGCCGAAGCTTCTTGAAATCTACAAATGCGAACATTGCGGCAATATCGTCGAGATCGTCCACGGCGGCGGCGCTCCGCTGCACTGCTGCGGCGAGCCGATGAAACAGTTGACGGAAAACACCGTCGATGCCGCCAAGGAAAAACATGTGCCGGTTATCGAAATCGGCGACGGCATCGTCAAGGTCACGGTGGGCAGCGTGCTCCATCCCATGGAGGAGAAACACTACATCGAGTGGATTGAGCTTGTCGCCGACGGCAAGGCCTACCGCCAGGCCCTCAAGCCGGGCGATGTGCCGACCGCCACGTTCAACATCACCGCCACCAGCCTGACGGCCCGTGAGCTGTGCAACCTGCACGGCCTCTGGTCTGCCCAGGCCTGATGCGGCAGCGGTAAAACATAAAAAAAATCAAAGCCCGCCGGGGATTCCGACGGGCTTTTTTTCTCTCGGGTGCGCCACCGTGAACAGTCAAACCGCCATGGCATGCCGCGCCGGATGCGCTGCCTGCTGCATAGCACCTTCGATTTCCTCACCGATCCCGGGCATGGACGACGGCAAGCCGGCTGGGGTGCGTTGCGTGCAACTGACGCCCGACAACCGCTGTGGCCTCTTTGGCCGCCCCGAACGTCCACCCGTCTGCGCCAGCCTGCAGCCGAGCCTCGATATGTGCGGCCATGACGAACGGGAAGCGCTGGAGCTTCTGTCGCGGATGGAGCTGTTTACGCTGCCTGGCCGTTGTTGACAAACATTTTATTGACATTGTTGGCCTGAATGGTGTTCAAGCATGGTTCGCAGGCCGTATCTTTTTGGCGGGGGCGTTCGCGGGATGCGTCGGCAATTATACCTCCGGGAGTCGATGGTGACACAGCGTCATGAGATTACTCATAGCGAACTTTTCTGGGGATTCAACCAAATCGCCCTGTCGGGGTTCGGCGGCGTCATGGCATGGGCCCGCCGCGCTATCGTCGAAAAACGGGGGTGGCTCTCCTCCGAGGAATTCACCACCCTGTTCGGCCTGTGCCAGTTCATGCCCGGGCCGAACATCGTCAACCTCTCGGTCTGCATCGGGGCTCGCTTCCAGGGCGCCAGCGGCGCCGTTGTCTCGCTGCTCGGCCTGTTGTGCGGGCCGTTTGTCATCATCATCGCGCTCGGGGCGCTCTACGGCAGGTTCGGGGAGTTGCCAGCGATCCAGGCCATGCTGCGCGGCATCGCCGCCGTCGCGGCAGGCCTGATCCTGGCCATGGGGGTGCGGATGGCGGCCGACCTCTTGAAACGGCCGTTCCTGATGATTTTCAGCGTCGCGATCCTGGTGGCGGTGGTTTTTCTCCACTGGCCGCTGGTCATGGTCATGTTTGGCCTGGCCCCGATCAGCATGTGGGTTGCGGCGCGCCGGTACTGCAGGGCGCCATGGGCATAATCGTCGAGATCGTGCTCCAATTCGGGATGCTCTCCCTGGTCGCCTTTGGCGGTGCCGGCGCGGTGCTGCCCGAGTTGCACCGCCTGGCGGTGGTGACCCACCACTGGATGAACGACGCCACCTTTACCCACCTGGTGGCCATCTCCCAGGCCACGCCGGGGCCCAACGCGATTATCGCCACCCTGCTCGGCTGGCATGTGGCGGGACTGGCCGGCGCCCTGGCCGCCACGACAGCCATGTGCGGCCCTTCGAGCCTGCTGATCTACTTTTTCATGCGCTTCTGGGAGAAGATCCACGGCACGCGCTGGCGGCTCATCATCCAGACCGGCATCTCGCCCCTGGCGATCGGCCTGGTCCTGGCAAGCGGCTGCATCATCACCCGTGGAGCCGATGCAAGCTGGGGGGCCTACGGCCTCACGGCGGCAACCGTGCTGATCGTCCTGAACAGCCGATGGAACCCGCTTTGGCTGATCGGGGCCGGCGCGATGTTGGGACTGGCCGGCGTCATCTGAGCGGGGCGGGGGCTCGCCACCTTTTTTGCACTCCCTTTTATTCCCGCCTCCCTTTACACCTGCCTGCGGCTCATGTATCATCATGCCATCATGAAACGCATCCTAACGTTTTACATAATCCGCGAGATCGCTTCGCTCTTCCTGCTCGGCATCGCGGTCTTCACCCTGATCCTGTTGATGGGGAGGCTGATCAAGCTGACCGACCTGGTCATCTCCCGCGGCGTGCCCCTGGCGGATATCAGCCGGATGATCCTGTACCTGATGCCCTCGTTTCTGGTGTTCACGATCCCCATGGCCTTTCTGCTGGCGGTGTTGCTGGCCTTTGGCCGCCTTTCGGCCGATAACGAGATCACGGTGATGAAATCCGGCGGACTCAGCCTGGTGCAGATCATGCCGCCGGTGCTGCTGTGCGGCGTGGTTGCCGTGTTGTTGACCCTTGCCGCCAGCATCGTCGGCGTTCCCTGGGGGAACAGCGCCTTCAAGCGTATCAGTTTCGAGATGTTGAAGCAGAACGTGGCAGTGACGATCCGCGAGAAGGTGTTCTGGGACGAAATCCCGGGCATCATCCTCTACACCGACCACTACGACGAAGAGAACCACACCCTCAAGGGGGTCGTCATCCACGACGGCCGTGACCAGGCGCGTCCCATGACCATCTTTGCCGCCAGCGGAAATGTCGGCTGTACGCCCAATCAGCAGGATATCTGCCTGGTGCTCAACAACGGCAGCATCCACGCGGCGGGCAAGGGGGACGGGTATCGGCTGGTCAATTTCGGGGAGTACGCCATGACCGTGGCCGGTCCCGGCAAGGGGGGGGGCATCGGCCGCAACGAGCTGGATATGGGGATCGGTGAGTTGCGGCAGCAGATCGACAACCCTGCAACTCCCAAGGCGACCCGCCTCAAGATGGCGGCCGAACTCCAGAGCCGTTTCGCTTTTCCGTTCGCCTCCCTGGTATTCGCCGTCGTGGCCGTGCCGCTAGGCATCCAGAACCGCCGTTCGGGCAAATCCGCCGGTTTTTCAGTCAGCATCGCCATCCTGCTGGCCTACTATGTGCTCCTGTCGCTTCTTCGGACCCTGGCGGAACGGGGAACGCTGCCGGCGGAACTGGCGCTCTGGCTCCCCAATGTGATCTTTCTGGCAGTGGGATGGTATTTCCTGCGGATGGCATCCCTGGAACGCAGTATCTGGACGGCCGTTCAGGATGCGCTCTTGACCCTGATCGGGAGGAGGAACGCCGTTCGATGACGATCCTCTCCCGTTACATAGCAATGGCCTGGCTGCGTCTCCTGGCCCTCTGCCTGGGTAGTTTCGTGGCCGTGTACCTGGTGCTGGACATGATGGACAAGATACCGCGCTTCATCCGCGCCGGCGGTTCGGGGGTGGATATCCTGCGGTTCTTTGTCTGGAAACTGCCGGAAATGGTCGGCCAGACCGCCTCGTTTTCGATCCTGATGGCGACCCTGTTGACCCTGGGGATGTTCTCACGCAACAGCGAGATCATCGCCATGCGCAGTTGCGGGATCAGTCTGCTGCGCATTTCCTTCCCCATGCTGTTTTTGGGGCTGGCGGCCAGCTTCGTGCTGCTTCTGAACGCCGAACTGGTGGTGCCCGGCAGCTACGAACGCATGGAGCGGATCGAGCGGGTCGATATCCGCAAGCAGGGCGTCAATGCGGTATTCAGGCGCAACAATATCTGGTTCCGTTCCGACAACCAGATCCTTCAGGCCCACCTGTTCGATCCCCAGACCAAGGTGCTGCGGGGGGTCACCCTCTGGAAGCTGGACGCTTCCATGAACCCGACCAACCGTATCGATGCCGGATCGGCCGAATTTCACGACGGGCGCTGGACCCTGAAGGACGTGGTGACGAAGGATTTCAGCCAGGGGCACGGGTATGTGGCCCAGCGGGCCCGCAGCATGGATGTTGCGCTGAATCTGAAACTGGACGATCTGCGCGTCCTGGACAACAATGCCGATAACCTGAGCTACCGGAAGCTCAAGGAGTATGCCGATAACCTGCAAAACGGCGGTTATCAGGCCTTCCGCTATCTGACCATGATGCACACCAAGCTTTCCGGTCCGTTTGCGGCCTTTGTGATGGTTATCCTGGGTATCCCCTTCGCATTCAGGAACAGCCGTTCCGGCGGCGCCGCTCTGGGAATCGGGGCCAGTATCGGCATCGGTTTCGCCTATTTCGTGGTCAACGCCATGCTGCTTTCCTACGGGCGCAGCGGGGTCCTGCCTCCCTTGGTTGCGGCCTGGGGAGCCAATATCATCTTCTGCCTGGGCGGGGTATGGTTGGCCATGACCGTGAGAAATTGAACCCGATCGACCACCCATTCCGTCAGGGCGCGGCATGCGCCCCGTCAGTCCCCCTTTGACAGGTTACGCATTCTGTCGCCGAAAGCCGCAAGGAGGCCGTACATGAAAAACATCGCCGCTATCCTGATCGTCGTGACGTGCTGTCTGGCAGGAAATACCGCCCCGTTTGCCGCCGAACGGCCGCAGCGCGTCATGAAGCCGGCGGCCTCGACTCCGGATACGTCTCCCGCCATTCTCAGCATCATTCCGGCCCAGGCGGAGCCAGGCGGCAAGGTGACCATCTTCGGCGCCAATTTCGGCGAGCAGATTTCCGCCTTTCTCGGCAGCGTGGAGATACCGGCCAAGGTAACCGACGGCCGGCAGCTCGAATTCATCGTTCCCCCCTTGGATGCGGGGTTGTACGCCCTGTACCTCAAGCGGGGCGACGGCGTCGTGGGGCGGGCCTACAACTTTTCCGTACTCCCCCTGCGGCCGGTGCTGATCGCCCTTTCGCCCGACAAGATCAGTTCCTGCGCCCAGGGGGGGGAGCGGGACGTGACCGCCGTGGGGCGGAATTTCGGCGAGACGACGTTCCTCTTCTTCGATAACGCCTCCATCAAGAGCCGGGTGGTTTCGGCCGAGGCCATCGCCTTCCGGGTGCCCCAGGTGGCGGGGGGGCTGCACCAGATCATGGTGAAAAATTCACCCGAGAACGCCTCCGTGCAACTGGCGCTGGAGATCGAAACCAAGCCTGAAATCAGCCAGGTGACGCGGGGAAACGAGTACGTGAATTATTACGAATTGATCATAGAGGGGAAAAATTTCCAACAGAACTCGGCCCTGTATGTGGACGGCCAGCGCATTGGCGGCAATGGCGGCCAGGATTCGGCGGCACGGGAGAAAGTGATTTTTATCGACTGTACCAGGCTCATTTACCAACGGTTTCCCTATTCGCCGGTCGCCAAGGATTTCCGCCTGCAGGTGGTGAATCCCGGGAACGAGGGGAGCCAGGTGATCAACGTCAGTGCGCCGTGATAGGGGAATGAAACTTTGAACTCGGAGGATGAAACTGTTATGAAGCTTGGAACCCCACTGAAATCGGGCGCAATCAGACTGCTCCTGCTGGGATCGGGAGAACTGGGTAAGGAGGTCGCCATCGAGGCGCAACGTCTCGGCGTGGAGGTGATCGCCGTGGACCGTTACCCCCATGCCCCGGCCATGCAGGTGGCCCACAGAAGTCACGTCATCAGCATGCTGGACCGGGAGGCGCTGCGGCGGGTGGTGGCGGAGGAACGGCCCGACCTGATCGTGCCGGAGATCGAGGCCATCGACACCGCCTTTCTGCTGGAATTGGAACAGGGGGGGCAGCGGGTGATCCCCACGGCGCGGGCGACGAACCTGACCATGAACCGGGAGGGGATTCGGCGCCTGGCGGCCGAAGAGCTGGGCTTGCCCACGGCACGCTACGCATTTGCGAAGAGTGCGGAAGAGTTGCGCGCCAATGCCGCGGCCATCGGGTTTCCCTGCGTGGTGAAGCCGATCATGAGTTCGTCCGGCAAGGGACAGAGCGTGGTGCGGTCAGCCTCGGACGTGGATGCCGCCTGGCGCTACGCCATGGAGGGGGCCCGCGGCGCATCCGATACCGCCATCATCGAGGAGTTCATCCCGTTCGACTACGAGATCACCCTGCTGACCGTCCGTCACGCCGGTGGCACCTCGTTCTGCCCCCCCATCGGTCACGTCCAGATCAAGGGGGACTACCACGAATCGTGGCAGCCCATGGCCATGTCGGCGGCGGCCCTCGCCGAAGCCCGGCGCCAGGCGGCGGCGGTCACCGGTGCCCTGGGCGGTTACGGCATCTTCGGGGTGGAGTTGTTCGTCAGCGGCGACAAAGTCTGGTTCAGCGAGGTGTCCCCCCGTCCCCACGACACCGGCATGGTGACCATGGTCTCCCAGAACCTGAGCCAGTTCGAGCTGCACGTGCGCGCCATACTCGGGCTGCCGGTGCCCGAGATCCTCAACCTGGCCCCCTCGGCCAGTCACGTGATCCTGGCGGAGGAGAACCGGGACAACGTGAGTTTCGAGGGGCTTGCGGAGGCTCTCAGCGTTCCCGGCGCCAAGCTGCGCCTCTTCGGCAAGCCGGATACCCGTCCCGGCCGGCGCATGGGGGTGGCCCTGGTTCAGGGGGCATCCACCGACGAGGCCCGAAGCCGGGCCGAGGCCAGCGCCCATTGCGTGCGGTTGGTTCCTCAAGGATAAAACTGCGGCTCGAAGAAACGAGTAAACGGAACCGGCATCGTCCACGCTTTTACGCACCATCAAACAAGAAGACCTCCGAGGCGTTCCCTGCCTCGGAGGTCTTTCAATCTCCACGGTCTTCAGAATACGTGCAGCTATCCTTACCGCTTCCCCCACAGGGTCAACAGCGCCGGCAGGAAGGCCAGGAAGACCGCCACGCTGGCCGCCATGCCCAGGGACATGACCGCGCCGATGCTGAAGACCCCCTGGTGGTGGGCCACCATCAGGGCGCCGAAGCTGAACAGGATGGTCAGGGCGTTGAGGAACACGCCGATGCCGGCGCTGCGCGTGGCCACCTGGGCCGGGGTCTCGTTCCCCTGGCGGTAGCGGTTGATGATGTAGATGGCCGAGTCGATCCCCACCCCCAGAATCAGCGGCAGCACGATGATGTTGGCCGAGTTGAAGCTGACCCCCGCCAGCCGCATCCCCCCCACCATGAAGAGTAATCCCACCGCCAGCGGCAGGGCACCCATGGCGGCAAACCTCACGCTCTTGAAGTTGATCAGCAGGATCACGGCGATACCGAGGAAAGCATAGGCAAAGGCCTTGAGGTAGGCGTCCCGCATGATGGTCAAGGATTCGTAGACCATGATCGGTTCGCCGGTGGCATTGGGGACGATACCCTTGACCTGGGTGACGAATTCCTGGAGCGGCTCGTGCTCGAAGATCTCCTTTTTCGGGGCGACCTGGAGCAGCAGTTGGCCGCTCTTACCCACGAAACGCTGCTTCAGTTCCGTCGGCACGTTCGCCTCGACGACCGGCGACGCCTCCAGGCTCTCCTTCATCATGGTCAGCTTGACCGGCAGCTCGGCGAACATGCCCCCCTGAAACTCCCGCAGCATCCCCAGGGCGTTCTTGTCCTTTTCCTTCTCCAGTTTTGCGAAGAAACCGTCCAGGGTCGTCAGAAAGGCGCCGACCGGCTTGGCCTCGGGCGCCTTTTTGACCTCCAGCGCGGTCTTCAGCTTGCCCACCCGGTCGCGGAACGTCTCGAAGACCCTGGGCAGTTCCATGACCCGCAGGTTCTCCTCGTAGGGCACCGGTTTTACCTCCGCCAAGACCTGCCGGAGCGCCGCCAGTTCGGCCAGCTTGGCCTGCTGGTCGTCCGGCACCAGGGCGGGCAGACTGACTACGTGGTCCACGCTGGGGAGTTTCTCCAGCCGCTCGGTCAACTGCTTGGCCTCGGCACGGTCTTTGGCGGTCACCACGGCAAAATAGCCGGAGTTCTCCTTGCTGCGCATCAGCTTGTAGGCGTATTCCACCGATTGCAGCCCCTTGGCCTGGAGGTTCATCAGGTTGTAGTCGAAGTGCATGGTCAGGGTGGGGTAGAGACAGACGAGGGCCAGAAGCAGAGTCGCGCCGACGACCGTCCGCGGGTTGGTGAAGAGGGCGCGGAAGAAAGGCTTTTCGGCAAGGCCTGCCGGAGCCTGCTCTTTGGGGACCTCGGTGTTGGGCTTCCTGAATCGTTCCAGCAGGATCAGCATGGAGGGGAGTACGGTGAAGGTGGTGATGACGCAGATCACGACCCCGCCGGCGGCGATGATGCCCAGTTCGGCAATGCCCTTGAAATCGGTGAAGGCAAAGGTGGCGAATGCCAGGGCCACGGTGGCGGCGGCCATGATGATGGAACGGATGTTGGCCCTGAGGCCGGTTTCTATGGCCGCCATGCCGGACGAGCCGCCCCGCAACTCCTCCTGGTAGCGCAGGACCACCTGGATGCCGTATTCGATCCCCAGGCCGATGAGCATGATGGCGAAGACCATGGAGAGGATGTTGAGGTGCCCCACGGCGGCGGTGGCGAAGCCGAAGGAGAGGCAGATGCCCACGATCAGCGAGACCATGGCGCTGATCACGTTCAAGAGACCGCGGAAAGCGAACAACAGCAGGATCACGGTCAAGGAGAGGGAAAGGATGGTGGCGATCTCGATGTCCCGCTGGCTGGTGGCCATCTCCTCGTACTCAAGCACCGGCACGCCGGTCAGGCCGGCCGTGACCCCCTTGAACTCGGGGCGCTTCACCAGTTCGGCCAGAGCGGCGCGGGCCGCCTTGATCGGTTTTTCCGAGGCGACAAAGCTCCCCTCGTCCTTGACCGGCCGCATGGTGATGACCTGCTGCTTGCCGGCGCTTTCAAGGGCCGATGGCTTGCCGTCGCCGCCCCCCTTGAGGAACGAGTCCATGGACATGCCGCTCCCCTTGCCGTCAAAGGCCTTGAACCCCTTGTCCAGGGTGGCCAGCATGAAGGTCAGGCTCTCCAGCGCAGCCGGGTCGCCGGAGGCGAGGTATCCGTCGATCTGGCCGGTCAGGCTGGTGAAGAGCGTCTGCACGGAGGGAGAGGCGGAGAGGCTCTTCAGGACCGGTGCGGCCATGGTCAGGGTGTGGCGCAGCCGCCGGATATCCTCCAGCGGCATGAACAGGAGGCCGTTCTTGCGGAAGAAGGGGAGGCCGCCGGGGTAGAAAACATCGCGGAACAGGCCGGTCTCCCGGTTCAGACGCTGATAGAGCGCATCGGCGGCGCGGGTCGATTTCTCGGCGTCGTCCGATTCGATGACCGCCACGATCTCTTCCTGATCGCCGAATTCCCGGCGATAGGCCTGGTAATCCATCTGAAAGGGAGCGTTTTTGGCCATCAGGTCGTCGCGGCCGGTCAGGAACTCCATGTTCTTTTTGGTGTAGATGACCGAACAGACGGAAAGCAACAGGGCCAACGCCAGGATCAGGCGCGGGCGTTTGGCGACGAAGGCGAACAGACGGCTTGGTTTTGGTGTATCGGGCACACGGGGCTCCTTGGGCAAGATTGCAACATTCCTGAATATACCGCCCAGGGGAAAAAGTCAATCAAAGGGGGAGTGTGGTAGTGTCTCAGTTTGAATTTTGTCCATCTTGAAATGCTTGAGCGGTTATGCTAGGCTTAAATCATGAAAAAATCACCGGGAGACATAAACAAGCTGGCGGCCTTTATCGTAGATCAAGCGACCAACGAGGACAAGCCCGCCGAGCCTGAACAGCCAGAGAAAAATAAAGCCGCCCAGGAATTAGGGCGGCTCGGTGGATTGAAGGGTGGTAAGGCTAGGGCTGATAAACTCACTCCTGAGCAGCGTCGGGAGATTGCCCAGAAGGCGGCAAAGGCACGGTGGAAGAAATCAGTTGAAGAATAATTCAAGCTGTTTAGTATCCTTCTTTGGGTAGCCCTTATTGAGAAGCTTCATAAAATCTTGCCACGTGTCGCTTATTCGCATTAACCCGGTTACTGCATATAGATGTTGAGATAACGCCGGATGACCAACATCCTCTGTGAGCCACTGATGGTGAGCGGCTTTTCTCCTTTTTTCTACCTTTGGGTTAAGCCTTTCCAATTCTTCCACTATTCCAGGCCCAAGCCTAGTATATACAATGTCCGTTATGTATTTCCCAACAACAGAGGGCCTTCTGTTACTTCCGCTCCAGTTCCATTTTTTGAGTCGGTAAATCTGGCGGAAAAAGTCATCTGGAAACCTTTTTACCCATGCAGCCAATTCTTTCCTTAAAACCCGATCAAGATATGCTTGAAGAGCATCCCTTGCCCTTATCTCTTGGTATCCTGTTGCTTCATCAACAAGGGCAATGATACCGATTCTGGCAAAACTTCTTACAAGAATTTCACACTTCTTAGCAATATGCTCCTGCTGATAGTGAAGCTTGCCTTCTTTACGAGCTTCAAGAACAGCGTCGCATATATCAGCAAGAAGGGTGGCTTCATATCCATTAGCAATGATTCCCATAGGGGTTTTAAATTTTATTGGGTTTATGATCACATCGCCCAAGTACTTGTCTGCAAAGGGCTTTATGGCTTTTGTTGATAGAAATTTCTCGATTCGATCACCAACCCCACGCCCTGCTGTCCCCTGCTTCATATCAAGAGCAGTGAGCATTGAACCCTGAACCAAAACCCTTTTGCCGTCCTCTAGAACGTAGCAGGGAATTTCGATGTCTCCAATTCGGAGGGGATGATCAGGTGATCCGTGGGTGGCCTTAATGATGCGCGGCCCCTCTTTCTCTTGTTGCCACTTCGCCATAGCTGCTTGCTGGGCTATCTCTTTTCTTCGTTCAGGTGTGAGTTTTTCTGCACGAGCTTTGCCACCAATCGCCTTACCTGATAATGGTTTATCGGTTGACATGCTTGCAACCCCCTGTGATTTGATGCTTGCATTCTAAATTTTGTGATCATATTATGCAAGCATATTTTTTAACTAATATGAATTTTATGCTTGCAATTCTTAACCGCTCAAGTATAATGTTCATTATCGAGATCGTATCGGAGGGAGTCATGAACAAGCTGAGCGTGGCAAAAAGAGCGCAAATAATCGGAATGCTGGTAGAAGGTAACAGTATGCGCGCCGTTTCTCGCATGGCCGATTGCTCCATTAATACCGTTACCAAGCTGCTCGTTGACGTTGGGACGGCTTGCTCTCAATACCAATTCGAAACCCTGCGTAACCTGCCTTGCAAGACTCTTCAATGTGATGAAATATGCTCGTTCTGCTACTCAAAAGAAAAGAATGTGCCGGAAGAACGTAAGGGAGAATATGGGATAGGTGATGTTTATACCTGGACGGCTATTTGTGCCGACACTAAGCTGGTGCCGTCATTTTTGGTAGGCAAGCGCGATGCAGAGTATGGCAACGCTTTTATGCTCGATCTGGCGAGTAGGCTTTCAAATCGGGTCCAGTTGACCACCGATGGACACAAGGCATACCTAAATGCGGTTGAAAATGCGTTTGGCTCCAATATCGACTATGCAATGCTGATAAAAATATACGGAGCGCCGCAAGCAACAGACGATGAAAGACGTTACAGCCCCGCAATATGCACAGGTACGGAAATTCGCCCGATCAATGGCAATCCTGACATTGCCAAAACGTCAACGAGCTACGTAGAGCGCCAAAACCTCACCATGCGTATGAGCATGCGCCGGTTCACTCGGCTTACCAATGGATTCAGCAAGAAGATTGAAAACCTTGAGCATGCAGTAGCTCTTCACTTCATGCACTACAATTTTGCAAGGATTCACAAGACGCTGAAAGTTACACCAGCGATGGAGGCAGGGGTTTCAAATCATGTGTGGACGCTGGAAGAGATTGCAAGCCTCTCGGATTAGCTGGAAACGGATAATACAATGATGTATAAAGCCTGTAGACTGACTACAGGCTTTTTTGTTGGAATAGAGATAATTCATGCGTAACGAGCCATCCGGCAAAAAACTTCCCCCAAAAAGCAACGACAGGAAATCACAAATGATCACAAATGTTATCTTAGCTATAGTTGCTGTATTGAGTCTTATTATCAGTTGGTATACCTCTTATACATCTACTAACGCATTGAAATTAAATACAAAAGTTTTCGATGTTTCGTATCGCCCCTATTTAGGCATTGAACAAATAAAAGTGAGCATTGCTCAGAACGTGTTGGCAGTTGATATTGCTTATAAGAATTTTGGTAATGTTCCTGCTAAAAAGGTTACTATTTCTATGAATTTTATTGGAGATACTAATACAAAAAACTTGCGTCCAGAGCATGAACCATTTTTATTGTTTCCTAATGTATATAAACACTATAATTTTGTAATACAGGATAAACAAAATTACTTAGATATAACTTCGGGTAAAGAGCCGCTAACCTTTGAAATGACTATTAATTACGAAGGAATAGATAGTAAAAAACACTATACTAAGGAAAGACAGCAGTACAACCATTTTACAAATACATTTCAAACCATGAGTGGGGACGCCAATTAATGACCACAGCAACATAAAAACCATAGCGGATGCAACACAAAGTACAATTCTTGATATATTATTATGTTGACCGCCAAATGCAAAAAATGCCATCAATGACATTAGTAAAGATGCCCATAAATAAAACCATGTTGGTGGCAGGCTCATTTTACCGGCCCTCCTCGCCAAAATTTTTTAATAATTCAAACTGAGACACTACCGGGAGTGTGGCGGGGATGGGTCAGTGCAGTTCCATGGCGACGGGGGAGGGGAGGCCGAGACCGACCTGGATGGTCGCCCGGGCCGGTCCGCCGGTGCAGGCGTATTCCAGAGTGAACGTCGTATCCTCCAGCGCTTCGATCACCACCGCGCCGGGAGCGCTGATGGCAACGGTCTCTCCCGGCCTCAGAAAATAATCGCGCGGGTCCTCGTAACGGGTCAGCCATACGCTTCCGCGGTTCATGCGCAGGGAACAACCCTCGGGACCAGAGGTGAGCGCGACCGTTTCGCCTTTTTTCAGCAGGTAGTTCATGCATGGCTCCTTGGGGGCAATAATCAGAAGCGTTCGCGGTAGGCGCGGGGTGTGATCCCAAGGCACCGCTGGAAGGTGCGCCGCAACTGTTCGGCGCCGCTGAAGCCGCTCTCCCGTGCAACCGTCTCCATGGGGTGATTCGTCTCCTCCAGGAGATGCTTGGCCCGTTCGATCCGTAGCTGGTCCAGGTATTTCGACGGTGTCATGCCGGTTTCCCGGAGGAACACCCGGGCAAAATTGCGGGGGCTCATGGCTGCCCTGTCCGCCAGATCCTCTACCGCGATATTCTGATGGGCATTTTCCTCAAGCCAGGCCAGAAGCTGCGCCAGCGGCCCGCCCGTGACCATCTGGGAACGGAGGCGGCTGCTGAACTGGCTCTGTCCGCCCGGTCGTTTGAGGTAGAGGACGAGGCGGCGGGCGATTGCCAGGGCCAGCTTCCTGCCGTAATCCTCCTCCACTAGGGCAAGCGCCAGGTCGATTCCGGCCGTAATGCCCGCCGAGGTGGCGATGGAGCCGTCCCTGACATAGATCGCATCCGGCTCCACGGTTACCTCCGGGTACTCCCTGGCCATGCGGTCCACATCCATCCAGTGGGTCGTGACCCGCCGCCCGTTCAGAAGACCCGCTTCCGCGAGGAGGAAGGCGCCGGTGCAGACCGAAACCAGGCGCCTGGCCCGTCCCCCCGTTTCTGCCAGCCAGTGGATCAAGTCCCGGTTGGCCATGGCGCGGCCGAGGGGCTCATCCGGGCTCCCCACCACGAGCAGGGTGTCGATAGGGCCGGCCAGGTCGCGCCATGCCGCATCGGCCACCAACTGCACCTCCGCGGAGGTTGTAACGCCCCCCCGCTCCTGTGCCGCGATGGTGACCCGGTAACCGGAAGCATCCGCAGCCGCCTGCTCCCGCAATGTCCTGTTCACCACCCCGAATACCGCGGCCGGGCCGGTCGCATCCAGGAGTTCGCACCCCTCATGAACGACCACGACGACGGTGCGCGGTTCGGTTGTCCCGGTCTTGCCATTCACTTTTTGCTTGTGTCGATTCATGGTGTGCATCTTTTCACAAATAGCCCGAAGGCACAATGACAACAAACAGGCGTTTTCTGCCATGTGCCCCGGTTGTCGTGATAGCGGCACGGGACAACAGGATTGATAAATGGTGCCGAAGTCGGTATTCTTGCCGACGGAGTGGAGACCTTATGAGCAATTCCTTGTCCTATGAACCCCTTGTCCACGGTTTCAGCCTCGGAGCAAGCCTAATCATCGCCATCGGAAGCCAGAACGCCTTCGTCCTGCGCCAAGGGCTGCGCCGCGAGTACGTCTTTACCGTAAGCACCATCTGCTTTCTGTGCGATATGGTTCTGATTACACTGGGGGCCGGCGGTTTCGGCACGGTCGTGGCCTCGTCGCCGCGACTGCTCGTGTGTGCCCTGTGGGGAGGGGTCGCCTTCCTCTTTTGCTACGGTATCCGTTCCTTTTGGTCGGCAGTCAGGCCGGAGGCGTTAGGGACCGATGGAGAAAGCGCGGAGGGGGAAGGCCTTGCGGCGGTGGTGACGACCACGTTGGCCCTCAGTCTTCTGAATCCGCACGTCTACCTGGACACGGTCCTGCTGCTGGGAAGCCTGGCGGCGCAATTCCGCGGGCATGCCCGGGTTCTCTTTGCCGTGGGGGCCGTGGCGGCATCGCTTGTCTGGTTCTACGGCATCGGCTACGGCGCCAGGATCTTTGCACCGCTCTTTCGCAAGCCGGTTGCCTGGCGGGTTCTCGATATCTTGGTGGGGTGCACCATGTGGGGGATCGGCGGCAGTCTGATCTGGAAAAGGGTGTTTGCGGGGTAATGGTGCGGCGGCACTTCACCGCCACGAAAAAGCCCGGCAGATGCCGGGCTTTTTCGCGTCTCGATTATTTGCGTTGCGCCATCATACCTTGCGTCCCTTGCGGCCGGCCTGAATCTTGCCGTGTGGGGTGATGACATGGACATTGTGGTTGGCTGCACGGCGGAGCATCATCTCGTGTTTGCCGGGCATGGCCGTCTTCATCGTTTTCCGAGGCTTCGCGAACGGACCTTTTGCGTCTCTCATGGCCGCCACCTCCTTTGCATTCTTTTCCACTTACAGTATAACACGATTCAGGAACGTGGCAGGGAATCTATTTCTGCGAGTTCGGCGGCCCCCGGGAGCGCAAGGTGTTCGTCGCCTTTTCCGGCTGGAACGGAATGCTCCCGCAAGGGCCGCCATCGGTGCGTATCACACCTTGTCCCGACGCTCCAGAAACATCTTGATCAGGTCGATGGGAACCGGAAAGATGGTGGTGGAGTTCTTTTCCGCGGCGATCTCCGTCAGGGTCTGGAGGTAGCGCAGTTGCAGCGCGGTCGGCTCGGCGGCCAGGATTACGGCTGCCTGGGCCAGTTTCTCCGATGCCTGCAATTCGCCCTCGGCGTGGATAATCTTGGCGCGGCGCTCCCGCTCCGCCTCGGCCTGTTTGGCGATGGCCCGCTGCATCTCCTGGGGCAGGTCGATGTTCTTTACCTCCACGTTGGCCACCTTGACCCCCCACGGCCCGGTATGGCGGTCGAGAATCTCCTGCAACTCCTTGTTGATCTTCTCCCGGTTGGCCAGGAGTTCATCCAGATCCACCTGTCCCAGGACGCTCCGCAGGGTGGTCTGGGACAACTGGCTGGTGGCGTACAGGTAGTTTTCCACATCCACGACCGCCCGTTGGGGTTCCATGACCCGGAAGTAGATGACCGCCGATACCTTGACCGTGACGTTGTCGTGGGTGATCACGTCCTGGGGGGGGACATCCATGACCACGGTGCGCAGTGTCACCCGCACCAGACGGTCGATGCCCGGGATGATGAAAAAGAGGCCCGGTCCCCGCACCCCGGCCAGCCGGCCCAGGCGGAACAGCACGCCCCGTTCGTACTCGGGGAGGATGCGCACCGCGCTGGCAACGAACATGATGAACAGGACCGCAACAAAAAGAACCGGGACGTAGTTGAACAGATTGAACATGACAAGCCTCCGTTTTCATGTGAAGCGCCCATTGGGGCACCGGAAAGAGGGCGATGGCACCTCGCCCCTACAGTGTCTTCCTCACTTTGAGCCGCATGTCTTCCACCTTCTCCACCGCAACCTTTGACCCGGCGGCAATCGGCTGGTCGCTCCAGGCGTCCCAATACTCGCCGTTGACAAAGACCTTCCCCTCGGGGGCGATGGCGCTTTCGGCGCGCCCCTCCTGTTCCAGCAGCCCTTCCGCGCCGGTGGCAGGTTTCAGGCGATGGACGCGCAACGCCTTGGCGATGGCTACCGAGAAGAAACCGGCCGTGGCCAGCACCGTCACCAGGATCACGCTCCAGGAAACCCGCAGGTAGGGCTCCGGGGATTCGAACAAGAGCAGCGACCCGAACACCATGGCGATCATCCCGCCCACCGTCAGCATGCCGTGGGAGACGACCTTGATCTCGGCGATAAAGAGCACCAACGCCAGCAGGATGAGCAGTGCTCCTGCGTAGTTGACCGGCAATGTCTGGAAGGCGAAGAAGGCCAGAATCAGGGAGATCCCCCCGATCACCCCGGGCAGGATCACGCCCGGATTGGACAATTCGAAGAACAGCCCCAGCATGCCGAGCATCATCAGGACATAGGCCACGTTGGGGTTACTGATGGCGTTCAGGATCCGCTCTCCCGGCCGCATCTCGGCTGAAACCGTCTCGGCCCCGGTCAGACGCAGGGGCACCTCCCGGCCATCCCGCATAATGCTACGCCCCTCCATGCGGTGCAGCAACTCGGCCCGGTCCCGGGCAATCAGGTCGATAACCTTGCCGGCCAGCGCCTTGTCGGCGCTCAGGGAGATGCTCTCCCGCACCATCTTGCGCGCCATGGTCTCGTCGCGGCCCCGTTTGCGGGCGATCCCTTCCGCGTAGGCCTCGGCATCGTTGATCACCTTCTCCTCCATGGTCTTGTCGGGCTTCTCGCCCAGGGAAACCGGGTGGGCAGCGCCGATGTTGGTGCCGGGAGACATGGCGCACACATCCGCCGCCAGGCAGATGATGGCTCCGGCCGATGCGGCGCGGGCGCCCGAGGGTGCCACATAGACCGCCAGCGGCACCGGACTGGCGAAGATGTCCTTGACGATCTCCCGCATGGCGGTATCCAGGCCGCCGGGGGTGTCAAGTTCCACCAGCACCAGGCTGTCTCCGCTCCGGGCCGCCTCATTCAGGGTGCGATGGAGAAACTGGGCCGTCACCGGGGTGATCGGATCATGGATGGTTACGACCCTGACCCTGGCCCG
Organism: Oryzomonas rubra; assembly: GCF_008369015.1. Classification (NCBI taxonomy): domain Bacteria; kingdom Pseudomonadati; phylum Thermodesulfobacteriota; class Desulfuromonadia; order Geobacterales; family Geobacteraceae; genus Oryzomonas; species Oryzomonas rubra. The sequence continues at coordinate 23,454 of NZ_SRSD01000003.1, read as the reverse complement.
TTCGGCGGCCGACGCGGTTACGCACACAAGCAAGCATAGAAGGATACAGAGGCTGAAGCGCATGGGTTCCCCCTCTCTTACCGTAAGTATACCCCATTATGGCGATGGTGTAAGGTCGGTGGGGGAATAACCGCGCAAATGGGCGGAAGCGGCAGGGGCCCGTGAGGGGGCTGACCATGAAACGGGGGGCGCTTTTAGGGTAGGCGGGTGTTCACAGGTGGAGTTCCGGCTTGAGATGGGCGGGGGTAAAACTGGCGGCAATCTGCCATCCCTTGCTTCTGTTCAGGACCGGCGCGAGTTTGCAGGCGATGTAGCCGATCAGTTGGGCTTCCTTCGGCAGTTCCGTGGCGATCCTGACGATCCGGAAAGCCACCAGGTCCCCGACCTCCGGGTAGCCCGGGGCATCGGCCATGGTGCAGCCCCATATTTCCAGAGTCCCATCGGGCTCGGCCAGACGAAGGCGGAAATACCGTTCCCCCTCGCCGCCGCGCCGCCCCACGTCCACTACCAGGGCCGGGATCAACGCATTCAGCAGCAGGCGGTACCCCATGGTGCAGGCATGGGCAAAGGCGGCCTCGTTATCCGGGAAGCTCACCACTGGCTCTTGCTTTCTGCGAAACCAATCGAACATGGAATCACCTTACACCTGAATCCGTGACGCCTGAACGGCTCCTCTCGCTTACCATGCCCCAGTCCCGGCATTGCCCGCGTCTCCACCACCATAGCGGAGGACGCACGGCAAAGCAGGCATGATACTGCATGGGCGGCGTTGGACTCCGGCATGACGCTCGCTCTGCCGTTCAGGCGTCACGGATTCAGGTTACAGATAGTCGTCCTTCTTGAGTCCGTACTTCTTGATCTTGCGGTAGATGGTGACCATGTTCATGCCCGCCTCGCGGGCTGCGGCATCGATGTTGCCCCCATGCTTTTTCAAAAGGCCCTTGAGCAGGTCGGCCTCGAAACGTTCCAGAGCGGCGTTGAAGGGAAGCTCTCCCACCGTGGTTGCCGCCGCCGGGGGGATGCCGACCGGTTCGTGGCCGATCTCCACAAACTGGTCCAGGGTTTCGCGGGAGATATACTCCTCGCCGACCATGGCCATACAGGCCTCGATCACGTTTTTCAACTGGCGGATGTTGCCGGGCCAGGCACAGTCACACAGGGCCTGCATGGCCTCCTTGTCGAATCCTTTGACCATCGTGTCGAACTTCTGATTTTGCAGGGTGATGAAGTGGGCCGCAAGCAGGGGGATGTCGTCGGTCCGCTCCCGCAGCGGCGGCAGATGGATATTGACCACGTTCAACCGGTAGTAGAGGTCTTCCCGGAAGGCCCCGCTTTTGACCGCTTCTTTCAGGTCGGAATTGGTGGCCGACAGCACCCGCACGTCCACCCGGGTGGGGGTGGTCTCCCCCAGGCGGTTGAATTCCTTTTCCTGCAAAAAACGCAGCAGTGTCTTCTGCACGTTCATGGGCAGGTTGCCCACCTCGTCCAGGAAAAGGGTGCCGCCGTCGGCCGCCTCCAGGAGGCCGTGGCGGTTCTCCTTGGCGCCGGTGAAGGCCCCCTTCTTGTAGCCGAACAGCTCGCTCTCCAAAAGGGTTTCGGGCAGGGCGCCGCAGTTGATGGCGATGAACCTGCGCTCGCGCCGAGGCGAGTTGTAATGGATGGCCTGGGCGATCAACTCCTTGCCGGTGCCGGATTCTCCGGTAATCAATACCGAGGTGTCGCGCACCGCCACCTTCTCGACCCGTTCCAGCACGCTTTTCAAGCCGCCCGAGGCGCCGATGATGTTGTCGAAACAGAACTTGCCCTCCAGTTCGGCGCGCAGTTCCCGGTTTTCTTCCAGGAGCCGCGATTGTTGCAGGGCGTTCTTGACCCGGTAGATCAGCTCTTCCGGCTCGAACGGCTTGGTCAGCATGTCGTAGGCCCCCTTGCGCAGGGCCTGGATCGACATGTCCACCGTGGCGTAGGCGGTGATCATGATCACCGGGATGTCCTTTTCCTGCTCCTTGGCCTTCTGGAGCACTTCAAGCCCGCTCATGCCGGGCATCTTGATGTCGGTGATGAGCAGGTCCCAGGCCCCGGGACGGAACTCTTCAATCGCCTTGAGCGGCGACGTGTAGGCGCGGGCCAGGTAGCCGTTATCCAGGAGCACCTGCTCCATCATGCGGCACAGGCCTTCTTCGTTGTCGATCAGGAGGATGCGTCTTTTGTCGGCCATGTTTGCGTCGTTCCTTTTTTACGCCGGATAACACCATCTGCCACTGAGACACGGGGGCACAGAGAAAACGTGAAACGTGAATGGTGAATCGTGAATGGTGAATGGTGAATGGTGAATGGTGAAAGATACAAACCCTGAAACCGTCAGCCCCTCACTATTCGCTTTTCGCATTTAACTTTTCACGATTCACGATCTTCTTTGAGATGTCCGCTTACAGTTCATCCCGTTCGATGGGCAGCGTCACGGTGACCGTGGTGCCCGTATCCGGATCGCTTGCGATGCGGATCTCGCCGTGGTGCTGCTCGATGATCTGGCGGGTGATGGCCAGCCCCAGGCCGGTGCCGCGCTCCTTGGTGGTGTAGAACGGCTCGAAGATCTTCTCCAGGTTTTCGGCCGGGATGCCGCAGCCGCTGTCGCTGAATACCATGCGGACATGCTCGGGGTCAACCGCTTCGGAGCGGATGGTGAGGGTGCCGCCGTCCGGCATGGCGCCGCCTGCGTTCAGGATCAGGTTGATGGCCACCTGACGCATCTGGTCGCCGTCCAGCTGGACCTTGGGCAGATCGGGGGCAAACTCGGTCCGAATCACCACGCCGCGCATGTCGGTATGGTTGGCGGCGAAATCCGTGATCTGTGCCAGGAGATCGTTCAGGTCAACCGGCTCCAGGCTCGGCCGGGGGGTCCGGGCATAGGAGAGCAGGTCCTGGACGATCTTCTTGCAGCGCTTGCTTTCGCGTTTGATCTCGTGGATATATTTGTAGTTCGGGTCGTCCTCGGCCATCTTGCCTTCCAGGTAGCCGGCGTAGCCAAGGATCACGCCCAGGGGGTTGTTGATCTCGTGGGCCACTCCCGATGACAGGATGCCCAGGGAGGCCATCTTGCCGTGTTGGGCAAGGCTTGCCTCCATCTCCTTGTTACGACGAATTATGTCGGTCATGCGGTTGAACACCCCGGCCAGTTCCGCCAGTTCGTCCTCCCCTTCAACCACCATCTTTTCCTCAAGGTTGCCCCGTTTGACGCGCCGTATGACATCGATCATGTGGGTGATGGGGCTGGTGATGATGGTCGAGGCCCGAAAGACCAGGACCACGGCGAATAGCCCCACCAACAGACTGAGGAGGACCATGCTGATCAGGATACGGTCCTTGATCTTGTTGGCTTCGTGGTAAAACTCATCCTCATAGGAACCGACCGCCACGATCCAGTCCCAAGGCTTGAAATACTCGTAACGCACGATCTTCATGCGCGGTTCGCTGTTGCTGACATTCTGCCAGGGATAACGGATCCAGCCGCTCTTCTTCCCGCACATCTCGCGGATAAAGGGGAAGCCGCTGGAGTCGCGGGCATCGAGAAAATTCCTGCCCTCCGAGTCGGGATGGATGGTGAAGTTGCCTTTGCTGTCCATGCAGAAGATGTAGCCGGTGGAGCCGACCTTCTTGGCTTTGATCTTTTCCTTCAGTTCGGCAAAGGACTTGCGCTCGAAGGCCGCTTCGTCGTAGGTTTCCTCCAGATAACCGCCGGTGGCGATGATCCAGTCCCATTCCCGGAAATAACGGTAGGCGACGATCTTCTTGCGGGGGTATTTGTCGCCCAGGACGGCGTTGCGCCAGGGGTAGATGATGAACAGCACCTCACCCGGCTTGGACTGCCGGGCGGTTTCGCACATCTCGCGGATGAAGTAGCGTCCGTTTTCATCCTTTTCGTTGTAGACGTTCTCCCCTTCGCGGGCGATGTGCACCTTCAGGTCGCCACGGCTGGTCATGGCATAGATGTAACCGGTCTCCCCCACATTGACCTTTTTCAGCGCGTCGCGCGCCTCCCGCTTGGCGGTGGTCAGGTCGAACCGGCCCTGTTTGTGCTGCTTATGTTCGGATTCGACCAGGTTATAGGAGAGGTTGGTGAGGGTTGCCAGTTCGCTGTTGAAGTTCTTGATCTTGTCCTGTTTGTAGACCTGGAACTGATGGTAATGGGAATTGAGCAGGTCGATGGTAAAGGCGGTGATGTGCTGCAGGTCGTCCTTGCTGGTCTGGGTGACCCCCAGGTACGCCTGATGGTTGGCAATATAGCCGATGACCCCGGCAACGATAAAGATCGGGCCGATCACCAGCGGCAGCACCAGCGCCAATAACTTCCAGCGCAGCTTGAATTTGCTGAGGAATTCCATCATCACGCCCTTAAAGGTGTATACGGCATCCGCTTCCATGATATAATCGAATCCCACCGGTAAATCAAGCGATGATGCTTGAGATATCATTTGTTTATGATATAGTCCCGCGTGAAAAATTACTATCGTCCAATTAAACCAACTTGTTCGTAGAGAAATATGCCTGAACCCATAATGACAATACTCGTCATTGATGACGAACCGATGGTCCGCGAGTCGCTTGCAAGCTGTCTCGAAGACCTGGGCTATGCCGTGCTCCTGGCTCCCGACGGCTGCCAGGGGTTCGAAATCTGTTGCCGGCAGCGGCCATCCTTGGTCTTCACCGATCTCCGCATGCCGGTCATGGATGGTTTCGAGGTGGTGGAGCGGCTGACGCAGGAACTCCCCGAGATTCCGACCGTCGCAATGTCCGGCGTGGGAAACGTCGGTGAAGCCATCCGAGCCATACGCCTTGGCGCCTGGGCATATATCACCAAGCCGATCACGAACCTGGATGAGATCACCATCACCATCGCGCGCGTGCTTGAGCGTGCCCGCCTGGTACGGGAAAACCTGGAATACCGCCACCGCCTCGAACAACTCGTGGAGGAACGGACCCGGCAACTCAAGGAAAGCGAGCAGCGTTTTTATCAATTCTTTTTTCAACATGATGACGCCATTATCCTGTGTCGGGTCCCGGAGCTGGTCATCCTCGATGCGAACCCTGCCTCGTCCAAGCTGTTCGGATACCCCTACCAGGAGATACTTGCCCGAAAGTTCCCGCTCTTCTTCGCAACGGCGGAACAGGGGGATGTAATAGCGGGCCTGACGCATCTGACCGGAGAGTCGTTTTTTCTGAGGGAGCACCTCCAGGCAAAAGACTGCGCAGGTGCGGAACTGATCGTATCCATGAAAGCGTGGTCCATAACCCTCGGCAATGAGACCGTGCTCTACTGCTCGTTGCGTAATGCAACCGAAAAAATCATGCTCGAAAAGCAGTTGCAGGACTCCCAGACGCGCCTGATCCAGGCGCACAAACTGGCATCCATCGGCATGCTGGCCTCGGGGATTGCCCACGAGATAAATAACCCCAACAACCTGATCGCTTTCAATACCGACCTGTTGGCCGAGGTCTGGCGAGACTCCCTACCGGTCCTTGCCGACTACTTCCGAGTCCATCCCGGTTTTACCCTGGGGGGACTCCCTTTCGGGGAGGTCCCCGCCACCGCCGACCGTCTCTTCAAAGGTCTTGCCGACGGTTCCCGCCGCATCGACGCCATTGTGGGGCAGCTCAAACAATACTCCCGTCCCAGTGCGGCGGGGGGCGCAGGGGGGTGCGACATCAACCGGGCGGTCACCAGTGCCGTTACGCTGTTGGATCATCAGATAAAGCGCCTGACCGACCGGTTCGAGCTCAAGCTGGCTCCCAATCTTCCGCCGGTGCGCGGGTTTTCGCAACAGATCGAACAGGTCCTGATCAATCTGATCAGCAATGCCCTGCAGGCCCTGCCGGGACGCGAACGGGGGATCGTGGTCAGTACTGCCAGGGATGGGGATCGCGGCGGGGGGATGATAACCGTTGCCGACGAGGGGGCGGGGATGACCCGCGAAACCCTCGCACACCTCATGGAACCGTTTTTTTCCACCAGGCACGAGTCCGGCGGAACCGGGCTGGGACTCTCCATAAGCGACTCGATCCTGAGGGAGCACGGCGGCACCCTGTGCTTCGAGAGTGAAGAGGGAAAGGGCACCCGCGCCATCATCCATTTACCGCCCTGCGTCGCGCAGGGGCAGGGGGCAATCCCATGAAAACGCCCGCCGAGGAACCTGCCATACTCCTAGTCGATGACGAAGAGGAGCTTCTGTTCAGCACCCGCCTGATCCTGCGCCGGGAAGGTTTTGCCAATGTCCTGACCCAGTCGGACAGCCGTCTGGTGGCGGCCATGCTTGACGAGCAACCGGTCGCCGTGTTGGTATTGGATATGACCATGCCCCATCTTTCCGGTCTGGATCTGCTCCGGCGGGTGAAGGAAACCCATCCCGGATTACCGGTCGTGATGATGACGGCCGTCAATGACGTGGATACCGCGGTGACCTGCATGCAGGCCGGGGCGGACAACTACCTGGTCAAGCCGGTGGATCGCACCAGGCTGATCGCCACGGTCGGGACCTGCTACGACCTTGGCCGTACCCGCACGGAGCTGGATCGCCTGCGCCGCCACCTGTCCGAAGGCCAACTGGAGAATGAGGCGGTTTTCCGCGACATCATCACGGTTTCGCCCCGCATGCGCAGCATTTTTTTCTATCTCGAGTCGGTGGCCCCCTCGCGGCAGCCGGTGCTGATTACCGGCGAAACCGGCACCGGCAAAGAGTTGGTCGCCCGCGCCATCCATACCCTGAGCGGGGGAGGAGGACCGTTTGTTGCGGTAAACCTGGCCGGCCTGGACGACACCATGTTCAGCGATACGCTTTTCGGCCACCAGCGGGGGGCCTTTACCGGCGCAGACCGGGCGCGGGAGGGGCTGGTCTGCCGGGCTGAGGCGGGGACGCTCTTTCTGGACGAGATCGGCGACCTGTCCCCCTCGTCCCAGGTCAAACTGCTGCGCCTGTTGCAAGAAGGGGAGTACCTGCCTTTGGGGGCCGATGCGCCCCGCATCTGTGCGGCCCGGATTGTCGTTGCCACCCATGTGGACCTGAAGGCCGGCATGGAGTCGGGCCGTTTTCGCTCCGACCTCTATTACCGCCTCTGCGCCCATCATGTGGCGCTCCCCCCCCTGCGGGAGCGGCCGGAGGATATCCCGCTCCTGCTGGAACATTTCCTCGATAATGCCGCCCGGGCGCTCAATAAGGCTCGTCCGTCCGCCCCCCAGGAGTTGAGCCGCTATTTGGCCGCATATCGTTTTCCGGGCAATATCCGCGAACTTGAGGCCCTGGTACGGGATGCCGTGGCCCGGCACCCGGGTCGGATCCTCTCCCTGGAACCCTTTCTGGTCGCCATAAGCGGCGATCTTGCCCTTCCGCAGGATGAAGCGTCAAACGAGGAGCGCTGCCATACCTGTCTTTTAAAGGACCATTTTCCCACGTTGAAGGGCGCCGAAGAATACCTGATCGCCGAAGCGTTGCGGCTGGCCGGCGGTAATCAGCGCCTGGCCGCCTCATATCTCGGAATTACCCGCCAAGCCCTCAACAAACGTCTCTCCCGATCACCTGCGTAGCTTTCTCCAACGCTGCCCGAGCACCCGTTGTTACCCCAGCGACAATTATTGCATCTGCAATTTTTGTCGTTCCCCGCAAACTCCCCTATCTACTGCGATCAGCTCCGCTCTGCGGGCCGCCCTGTCAACTTGCGACGCAGGGGGCGACACGGCGGTGACTCTATAACATGCGGCAATATTTCGCTAAATCGGGTTCATCCGCTTGGCATGTGTCATGCTTTTTTCCGGTGGAACTACAATGGATGGAAGCCACAGAACATTTTCATTTTCGATGTTTGGCTGTCTATCAACGAATGTGCGGGAGGAACTACCACAATGAAAAGCTACAAACACTGGGGGATCTTTTCCAAGATCATGAGTCTGTCGTTGCTGACCTGGGTGATGCTGGCGCTGGCGGCGACGTTTGCGCTGGTGCCGTATATCCGGGGACTGATCATGGATGAGAAAAAGGATATGGTTCGCTTTCTGGTTGAGGAGGCGTCAACCATCCTTGCCACCTATCAAAAACAGGCCGAGGCGGGAATACTGACCCAGGAAGACGCCCGGAAACGGGCAGCCGCGGATATCAGGCAACTGCGCTACAACGGCAAGGAATACTTTTTCATCAGTGACCTCAACAACCGGCTGATAGCTCATCCGCTGCGCCCGGAAAACGAAGGCAAGGACATGAGTTCCTTCAAGGACGCCGACGGGAAGTTTATGTACCAGGACTTCACCAAGGCGGCGTTGAGTGACAAAGGGGGCGGGTTTGTCAGTTATCGCCAGATCAAGCCAACGGCGAGCGAGCCGCTGCCGAAGCTCAGCTACACCAAGCTTTTTAACCCGTGGGGCTGGGTGGTGGGAACCGGTATCTACATCGATGGTGTGGACGAGGATATGCGGCATGTGCAGTTCGGCATCTGGACGGGTCTTCTGGTGATCCTGGGGCTCAGTGTCCTTGTGGCCGGTTTGGTTTCCCGCTCCATCACCCGGCCGGTCAAGGAGGTGGTGGAAACCATCAAGGACATCGCCCAGGGCGAGGGGGACCTGACCAAGCGCCTGCCGATCAGCGGTAACAACGAGATCGGCGAACTGAGTGAATGGTTCAACACCTTTGTGAACAAACTGCACGGGATCATCTCCCAGGTATCGGGCAGCGCCCTTCAGCTCTCCTCGTCCGCCAACGAACTGCAATCGACTTCAAAGGCGATGTCGCAAAGCGTAGGGAATCTTTCGTCCCAATCCACCTCACTGGCCACGGCCGGGGAAGAGATGTCGGCCACCTCCTCGGATATTGCCGGCAACTGCCATCATGCAGCCACCAATGCCGGCGGCGCTTCGAACAAGGCTGCCGAGGGCGCCGAGGTTGTGAACCAGTCCATTGAAATCATGCAGGCCATCGCCGAGCGTGTCAAGAATGCCGCCGATACGGTCGAGACGCTGGGTAACCGCTCCGACCAGATCGGCACGATCGTGGGCACCATCGAAGATATTGCCGACCAGACCAACCTGCTGGCCCTGAATGCCGCCATTGAGGCGGCCCGTGCCGGGGAGCAGGGGCGCGGTTTTGCCGTTGTGGCCGACGAGGTGCGCGCCCTTGCGGAGCGTACGACCCGCGCCACCAAGGAAATCGGCGAGATGATCAAGGCGATCCAGAAGGAGACCCGGGAGGCGGTCCATACTATGGAGCAGAGTGTTGCCCAGGTTGAGCAGGGGAGCACCCATGCCGCCGACTCCGGCAGATCGTTGCAGGAGATCCTTGTAATCATCACTGATGTGACCGAACAAATCAGCCAGATCGCCACGGCTGCCGAAGAACAGACGGCCACGACCCGGGAGATCAGCAGCAACGTACTGAGTCTGAACGAACTGGCGCACCATAACAGCGCCGCGATCCAGGAAACCGCTGTAACTGCCAACAATGTTTCGCAGCAGGCCGAGGAGTTGCAGCGGCTCGTAAACCAGTTCAAGCTGTAGCACCGGTCCATCCATAATGCGAGCCCATCGGAACGAAGGTAAGGTTTGTCATGTCTCGCTGGAAGGCGAATGGACCGTTAATTCGGTTGCCGACCGGATCCCCTGGATCGCCCGGCAATCCCATCTGATTTCGGAGCAGGCCTTGCGCTTCAGCGAATTCTGTCCCGGTGCCAGGATAACCACCGAGATCGACCTGAGAGGCATCACGGCCCTGGACGAAAGTGGCCGCCGGATGTTGGTGATGTGGCTGGGGCACCTTGACCATCGGGGGTTTAACCCGGTGATCCGGCCCGCGAATAGGGGCTCTTTCCGGGATGTGGAGTGGAAATCCACACCGTCTGCCCCCGACGATTGAATTTGGGGATGCTGATCGTAGGTTCACTGAGGACGAACGGGACAACCTCAGCGGGATCCAGTAGGAACAGGTTTGCCGGGTCCCTGCCCGGAACGGGCGCCATCCCGCCGTAGCAAGGGGGGGAGGCCTTTGTAAAATATTTCGACAAGGGTGCTCTGATTACTTTACAGAGATGACCGTCGGGGTGAACGCCCCCGGGGCGGGCCATGGTGTGTTTGGCCCATTTCCAGCTTGATGTTGGATGGGAAATCTGCTAAAGGTTCATCCATAATAAATTTTGTCCCTGACTTTATCCAAGAGAAACGGAGGCCTCGAATTCATGGCAGTAACATGCTATGTATTCGAGGTTTTTTTGTAAATACTCCATTTTAGGTCTCCATTATCCCTCCTTCGATTGAGGATCAATTCTTGCATTGATTGCCGGTGCCGGACTCGTCCCCCTCGAAGGGGATGGGTCGCAAGAGGGGGCGCCGGTCTGTTGCTGGTGGTCGTGGGAGCGATGTGAGTGCCCCGACAACGCCTGGTGCCGCTTCCGGTGTTTGGCCGCTGGAAACCGCAATTAGGCGGAATCTGACCCCATGGGACACACATGCTTTGTGGTGGCACCGGCGGATTGGTTGCCGATTTTGAGGGGTTAGGAAACAGTATGAACGAGAATTTTTTTCAGACGGTTTTCGAGCAGGCATCGGAAGGGATTGTCCTGATCGATGGTGCCAGCAGGTACCTGCTGGAGGCGAATAAGGCCTTTGGGGAACTGGTCGGCTACCCCGAGGAACTGTTGTTTTCCATGACCCTCAATGATTTTATCGACCTTTCTCCGGTGGGGGTCGAGAGGCTCTATAATCAGGCTCTCGCCGGGAAAGACCAGTATGTCGGCGAGGTGAAATGCCGGCGGCAGGGCGGCACCCTGATCGACGTGGAGCTAAGGTTGAGCCTGATCCATTTTGGGGAAAAAGAACTTTTCTGCGCCGTTATACGCGATATCACCATGTACCGGCGGGTGGAAAAGGACCTCCTGGAAACGGGGGGCAGGTTCCGGCAGGCGGTCTTTGCCGCGCCCCTCCCGATCATGATTCATGCCGAGGACGGCCTCGTGGTGGTGGTCAACAGTGAATGGACCAAACGAACCGGCTATGCTTTCAAGGATATTCCCACGATTGATGCCTGGGTGAGGAAAGCCTTTGGCACCGACTCTGCTTCGATGTTCGAGAAGCTCGGTTTCCTGTATAAAACCAAGACCGCTTGCACATATGAGGATCTGTCGGTGACCACCAGCAACGGCGAGAAACTCGTATGGAACTTCTGTTCCGCTCCCGCAGGCACCCTTCCCGATGAGCGCCGTCTGTTCATCACCATAGCCATGGACGTTACCGCGGGCAAGCGCACCGAAAACGATCTCAAGGCCGCACTTCACGAAAAGGACAGCATGCTCAGGGAGGTCCACCTTCGGGCGAAGAACAATATGCAGGTCATCATGAGCCTCCTCAACCTGCAGTCGAGGTACATAAACAATCCCGATGCCCAGGAGTTTTTCAGGGAGAGCCAGGAACGGGTCCGGGCCATGGTGCTTATCCATGAGATGTTGTGCAACTCCGGTAATCCGGCCCGGATCGATTTCAACGAATATGCGCGGAGCCTGGTGGGGGGTATCATAAGCGCCTACAGCCCCAACCAGAGTAATCTCCAGGTGGAAATGCGCATCAGCCGGATAGTCGTCAGCCTTGAAATAGCCGTGCCCTGCGGCCTTATTATCCACGAACTGGTTTCCAACAGCCTGAAACATGGCTTCCCGGACGTCAAAAGCGGAATGATCAGCATCGATTTCGATTGCGACGAGGCGGGGTTATACACACTTGTGGTAGGCGACAACGGCATCGGCCTTCCCAGGGGGCTCGACATGGAGGCGCCGGCCACCCTTGGCCTGAGCCTGGTCACTACGTTGGCCAAACAGCTCCAGGGGGTCGTTGAATTTATCGGCACCTCCGGAACGGTGTGTAAAATTTCATTCAGAGGATAGCCCCGGGAGGGGAAGCGAACATGTCCGGTAAGGTGAAAATACTGGTCGTTGAGGATCAGGCCGTTGTTGCGGAAGACCTCAAACAGACATTGCAAGGGATGGGATACGACGTCCCCGCCGTGGTCTATTCCGGGGAATTCGTCCTCGGTACGACGGCGGAGGAACGGCCCGATCTCATACTGATGGACATCTCCCTCGGAAAAGGCGACGACGGTATCATGGTCGCCGAAAAGGTCCGCGCCCGTTTCGACATCCCGGTGATTTACCTCTCATCCCACACCGATGACGAAACGTTCCAACGCTCGCTCCTGACCGGCCCCTTTGCCTTCCTTTTAAAGCCGTTTGATTCCCTGCGCCTCCGCCAGACAATCCAGATTGCGCTCGCCAAACATACGATAGAAAAGCAATTGAAGGAGAGCGGCGAGCAGTACCGCACCATTTTTGAGGTGAGCGGCAGCGCCATGATGATCGTGGACGAAAACGGCACCATTGCCATGGTCAACGAAGAGTTCGAGCACCTGTCCGGTTACCCCAGGGAAGCGGTCGAATATCGGAAAGAGTGGTCGGACTTCTTTGTGATGGAACAGTTTGCCGCCAAAGAGATTCAGCAATGCCTGAAAGGGACGGCCAACGGGGCTGCTTCGTTGGATGCCGCCTCCCTGTTCATCGGCAATAACCAGCGTACCAGCCATGTCTGCACCAAGATCAAGAAGGTGCCCGGCACGGAGCGGTGCGTTGTGTCGCTGATCGACATTACCGAGATCAAGCGCGCCGAAGAGGAAATCCGCACCCTCAATGCCGAATTGATCAAGGTGAACACACTCCTGAAGGAAGAGGTCGCCGAACGCAGAAATTCGGAAAAACAGCTCCAGCATCAGGCGAGTCACGATTCCCTGACCGGCCTCCCCAACCGGGAACTGCTCTTCGACCGTCTGAAGCAGGCCCTGGCCTACGAGGACCGGCATAATAACCTACTGGCTCTGATGATCCTCGATCTGGACAATTTCAAGACGGTTAACGATACGCTCGGCCACGTTGTCGGAGACATTCTCCTGAAGGACGTGGCCAAACGTCTCCAACAGTGCATGCGGCAGTACGATACGGTCGCCCGGTTCGGCGGCGACGAATTCGTCATCGTCGTCAACGAGATGCCGGACATCCACGACATCGTAAAGTTTGCCGAAAAGGTGCGGGAGTTATTCCAGCGGCCGTTCTATATCCTGGAGCAGCCCACCTATGTGACGACCAGCATCGGCATCTCCATTTACCCGCTCCAGAGCACCACCGTCGAGGGGTTGCTGAAAACGGCCGACATGGCCATGTATCAGGCCAAGAGTGAGGGGAAAAACTCGTTTCAGTTCTTCACCGAATCCATGAGCCTCAAGAGCGACGAGCGGGCCACCATGAAGAAACGGTTGCGCTCCGCGTTGGAACGGGAAGAATTTCTGCCCCACTATCAGCCGCGCATCGACGCCACCACGGGAAAGATCACCGGGATGGAGGCGCTGATGCGCTGGCAGCCCAAGGGGGCGCCCCTGGCCTTCCCCGTGGAATTTTTCCCCATGCTGGAAGAAAGCGGCCTGATCGTCCCGGCCGGCGAATGGCTGCTCGATAAGGTGTGCCGCCAGAACAAAGCGTGGCAGGACCGGGGGATGGAGCCGCTCCGCGTGGCGGTAAACACGTCTGCCCGGCAGTTTCACCAGGATGACTTCACGGAAAAGGTCGCCCAGGCCCTTTCCGCTACCCGGCTCGATCCGCATTACCTCGAAATCGAGCTTCCGGAAAAGATCATCATGGACAATATCACCGAAAGCGTGCGGAAGCTGGGGGAGTTGCGGGAGATCGGCGTCAAGATTTCCCTCGACAATTTCGGTACGGGCTACTCATCGCTCAGCTATCTGAACCGGCTCCCCATCGACGAGTTGCAGATTGATAAATCCCTGGTCAACAGCATTACCTTCGATCCGGGCGAGGCGGCGGTGGTCTCCGCCATCATAACCATGGGGCACAGCCTGGGTAAGAAGCTCGTGGCCGAAGGGGTTGAGTCGGAGGATCAATACCTGTTCCTTGCGCATCAGCGGTGCGAAGAGATGCAGGGACACTACTTCAGCAGGCCGCTGCCGCCGGACGATTTTGAAAAGCTGGTGCGGCTGTTTCCCGTTCCGACATGATGTAACTTTCTTATTTTACTGCATCAGTGCCTCTGTGACCCTGTGACATTTTCTCTCCCGGTTAACTGGTCACGAAGACGATTTTCCCCTCAAAGGCCTTTTCAAACAGGTCCTTTTTGGCATTGCCGCCGAATATCTCCACCGATATGTCCTCGGTCCCCAAGAGTTTCATCCGGTAATCACCCTCGGTGTGGAGAAGCTCCACCACCTCCACCAGGCCGCTCCGGCGCCGGTCAAGACCGTCGGCAAGGCGCAGGATGCCCCCCAGCCTGCAGACGGTCTGCTGATCCTTTTCCGACATGCGCAGGAATTCCACATGCTTTTTCTTGGGGAGCGATTTGCGGTGATAACGGGCGATCTGGGCGATCATCTCCCGCTCCTGGGGGGCAAACCCGAACAGGTCCGCATGGCGGATCAGGTGGTAGGAATGTTTGTGATGGCTGTTGTAGCTGATGAAGTAGCCGATATCGTGCAGGTAGGCCGCTGCTTCGAGCATCCTTCGTTCCGGCTTCTTCAGGCGAAATTCCTTGCTCAGGGAGTCAAACATGGCCAGCGCCATACCGGCCACATGACGGGAGTGGGGTTCGTCGAAGTGGCAGGAACGGGCAAACTCCAGCACCGACTGGCGCCAGTTGCGTTGGCCCTGTTCCTCCGCCATGAGCCCGAGCCGCCTCATGCACCGGATGATCAACCCCTCGCGGATGCCGCGCTCGTTGACCAACAACGTGTTGGCGCCGAAAAAACGCATCAGTTCGTCAACGACACCGAGACCGGCCACGATGATGTCGGCCCGATCGGGGTTCAGACCCGGTATCGCCCGCCTCCCCTTGATGTCCCGCCGCATCAGCATGGCCAACAGGTGTACCAGCTCGGAGCGCAGGGTCTCGTAGCCGTGGACCGATGAATACTCCTGCCGCCGCATGTTCATGACCATGTAGCCCAGGGAGGTGATGGTGCCGCCGGAGCCGATGAAGGTCTGGACGGCGAGTTTCTGCCCGGAAAAGGCCTTCTTGAGTTCTGCCCGCACGTGGCGTTGAAACTTCTGGAAATCGGCCGTTCTGATCGGATCGGTGGGGAAAAAACGCTCGGTCAGGACCACGGCCCCCAGGTCGAGGGAATAGTACTCTTCGATATGATTTCCCAGGGCCGTGACGATCTCCACGCTGCCGCCGCCGATATCGATCATGGCATACCGTTTGCCGTTCATCTCGAAGTTGTGCAGGGCGGATATGGCGGCCAATTCGGCCTCCTCTTCGCCGGAAATGACCCGGATCTCCCGGCCCAGTTCCCGGCTCAGGGCCTCCACCAATTCGGGGCCGTTGGCTGCGCTTCTGACGGCGCTGGTGGCCACCGCCTCGACCTCGGTCACCTTCAGACCGTCGATCAGTTTGCGGATGCGGCTGATGGCCTCCACAGCCCGGGCAAAAGCCGCGGGAGAGATGGCTCCGGTCTTGCTGAGCTGTTCGCCGAGGCGCACCGTGGCCTTCTCGTCGTCCAGGACCATGAAGCGCCCCTGCTGCTCCGCTTCGACCACGATACAGCGGATGGAGTTGGTGCCTATGTCGATAGCTGCTAGTCGTGTTTTTTTCATTACAGGCCTCTTACACCGAGAATTGGTAGCGGATCGGGTGTTTATCGAGCAGCAGGGCAAGGCGTTGAAGATAGTTCGCGGTCAGGCGTGTGGCCAGGGCGTCGAGCGCCGCTGCCCCGGCAGGGGGAAGGGGCGTTTCGTGGGCGAAAGCCTCAAACACCCGCAGGTCGTTGAGGTCGCCGAGCAGTTGCTGATACTCTTTGAGCAGTTCCAGGGTCTCACGGTAATCCTGCTGAAATATCTCGGCAGCGATCTCCAGAAAATAGCGCCACCGTTTGACGGCTATCCGCAGCGCATGGCGGTTTCGCGCGTTTTCCCTCACAAGCGCCCCCGGAAGGTGATGACAGACTTCACCATACAGGCGCAGACCCTCTTCCGAAAAATATGCCGGGAGGGAGGCCGGCGCCCCATGACTGTGTCGGCCGTCAGCCGGTTCCCGCACACATGTGGCGTAGCGGTCGATCACCTGTTCCATCCTGGTCGTATCCAGCTTTTTCAAGAGCCTCTGAACATTCAGGGCCTCGGATTCCCGCCTGGCGCGCAGATGGAGCAGCAGGGGGGCGAACGCGTCGCCTATTCCCCGTTTGTCGGGGATGTTTCGGGAAAAGAAGAGGATTCCTTCGTCCAGGTTGCGCAGCTCGCCAATGCCGCGGGTCAGGCGCCGGATCGACGAACGGGCGCGGGGCGCCTCGTCGCCGGGGCACAAGCTCCCGAAAAAATCAAGCGCCGCCCTGAGCCGGCGCGTTGAAACCCGCAGGTCATGAACGGCGTCCACATCGTCACTGCGCAGGCAGGCCTCCCGGTTTTTGAGCAGGCCTTTCCAGCGCGCCCTAACAACGGCGATGGCGCGTTCCCGGTAGATTTCTCTGCTGTCGTCAGGCTCCGGCACGGATTATCCTCCGTAATACGGAATATGAACTCCTTAAAAATTCTAGCCCGCTTCGGCGGGATGGCAATCCTCTCCCGGCCGGAGGATATCAGGGCTATTGTATGCACTGGGCCGATTAATGCAAGTGTTACGGCACGCCGTCATGTCCTTGTAACAAAACCTTCTTCCAGAATCCGGCGCAGCCGCGCCACCTCCTGTGGGGTAAGCTTCCGGTCCCGGTACACGGCTCCGGCATAGATGGTCGCGAACTCCCGCACCCTGTTGTTCCCGGTCTGTCCGGCGGTTTCGAAGAGCCCCTGGCTGCCCGGTTGAACCCGTACTCCGCAATCACGCTCGACCAAACGGTAGAAACGCCGCAACAACCGCTCGTTACGCGATGTGAACAGCCACGGGCTGCGCACGATAACGATCAGGACGAAGGCCAGGACCATGGACAGCAGGAGGTAGGGGAGGGCCGCCCGGGCCGCCTTTCCCATCTCGAATTTTTGCAGGCGCTTGCCGGCGCTGCGGGCGATTTCCACCTGCTGCTCAAAATCATAGGTGACGATGGTGCGGTTCCAGGTGTGGTCGAGGGAGTCCAGAAACAGGCGCAGCTTCATCGCCAGGTTGTGCCGCTTTCCGCCTCCCCATACCTCGCCGGCGTTGCGGGCCAGGCTGCTGGGGTCCACCCGTAGCCAGCCGCGGCCGTCCAGGTACGCCTCGACCCAGACATGGGCCATATCGTCGCTCACCAGGTAGTAGCCCCCCAGGTCGTTGTAATCCCCGCCCAGGTAACCGCCCACCAGCCGCGCCGGGACACCGGCGGCCCGCAGGAGCAGGGCGAAGGCGGAGGCAAAAAACTCGCAGTGTCCCTGCTTCTTTACAAACAGGAACTGCTCCAGGGCGTGTTCGCCGGTGGGGAGATCGCGCATGCTGTAACGGTAGTTGCCGTTGCGAAAATGCTGCTCCAGCAGCTCCAGCCTCCGGGCATCGTCGGTCCCTCGCCGCCTGATGTCGCCCGCCAGTTGCTTTACCCGCTCCGGGATGTCGGTGGGCAACCTCAGGTAGAAGGACCGGTTAATGCCCCCTGCCGTCGGCAGGATACCCGAGGTAACCGATTCCGTCCGGTAGCCCAGGCGCCGGGTGAGCGGCCCCGGATACTCGAAGGTACCGTCCGAGGCACCCCGCGCCCTGGGCAGGGCGATAATGGCGGGTGCATCCAGGCCGAAGAGGGCGCGGGAGGGCCCCGGCTCCGGGTAGACGACCTGGGCGATGCGCGCCCCTTTGTACAGCAGATGTTCCGGCGGCACGGCCGCATCCCGTACCCAGCGGTGCCCCTCCATGCGGTTGAAGACCGTGCCGCGCCAGTAGAGTTGTTGTTGCGGTTGCCGGGG
Organism: Oryzomonas rubra; assembly: GCF_008369015.1. Lineage (NCBI taxonomy): Bacteria > Pseudomonadati > Thermodesulfobacteriota > Desulfuromonadia > Geobacterales > Geobacteraceae > Oryzomonas > Oryzomonas rubra. The sequence goes on along the minus strand of NZ_SRSD01000003.1, from coordinate 5,529 downwards.
CATCTCGGCCCGGAAGGCTATGGTCCGCGACTCCGCTACGGTGGCGCTGGTGCCGGGCTCGACCTTGTCGCTAAAGCCGGAGGGGCGGGCTGCCGGGGCGGCCATGATATTCCACAAAGGGATCTGGGTACGGGGCAGGATCGGAAAGAAGAGCAGCAGGAGCGGCAACGAGGCCAGCGGCATCAATACCCCGACGGCCAGCACCTTGCGCAGGTGGGGGCGGGACAGGGCCATGCGGCTGTCCTGGGCATGAAAGGTGAGGAGAACCAGTGATACCGCTACCAGCAACAGCATGAGGGACAGGTAGAGCAGGAATATGGGGCTGAGGTCGAACAGGGATGATGAGGCCAGGCAGAACAGGGACAAGGCCGCAATCTGCAGATGGTGGCGCACGCTTTTCTCGCCGCACAACCTGACCGCCAGCATGATGGCCAGCGCGCTCACCACCGGCTGGACCGGGTTGGCGCGGCTGAACTGGAATGCATAATAGAGGAACACCGGCAGAACGGCCAGGTTGAACTGCCAGTTTTTGAGGGGCCAGACTCCCCGGCGCTCCTGCCAGATACCGGCCAGCAGGCCTGCCGCCAGGGCCATTCGCGGTGGTGCGGCCAGCCAGGGGAAGAGCGGCACGATCCCGCAGAGGGCGATGGCGTAGGAGAGAACGGCTGTGAGCGAACTAATCGCGACCATAGAGGGCAAGCTCCGCCAGTAGTTTCAGACCGTGGTGCCGGCCGGTTTCGGCCGGGATGACCTTTCCGTTGCACCTGAGCCCGACCGGCCGCAGCCCTACCCAGCGCCTGACCAGCCAGGCCGCGCGGGAGATGCGCTGCTCCAATCCCTGTCCCGGCAAAGAGTCGAGATCGATGACCAAGGGCGCCGCCGTCTGCCGGCCGAATTCCTTGACCAGCAACTCCTCGCTGCGGGCAGAGAGCTTCCAGTGAATCATCCGTAACGGTTCGCGGCCGGAGTAGGTTGCGATCCGTTCCAGTTCGCCGTCCAGACCCCGATCCTGCCGGGAGTTGCTTCCATGGCGTTGCGCCTCGTCACCGTCGCCGATCGTCACGCCGGCCTGCAGCCGGGGAAAGACGATAAAACGGCAAGCCGTTGCAAATGTCCAGTAGCGGGTGAAGAAGTTAACCGGAAAGGTGGAGCTTATGGTGAGCCGGTCAAGAGCGGCGTGCCCCCGGTCGGGGAACATGAGTGAGATGCTCCCCTCGACCGAGGCCCCGCAGCCTATCAGGGGGAAGGTAATCCCTTGGCCACCGGGGCATTCCAGCCGGACCAGGAAGGAGGCGCTGTGCCGCTTGGTGTTGTGGATGCGCAGGCGGAATGGTGCGGCGGTTTCGGCGAAGATCTCGGCCGGCGGGACGATTTCGGGGATGAGTCCCTTGATGTTGCGCATGCCGGCATACCCGGTGACCGACATGAACGCCAGCAGCCCGGAAACCACCAGAAACAGCAGGTTGTTGCCGGTGTTGACGGCCGAGAAGCCCAGCAGGAGGGTGATGGCGATGTAGAGCGCCCCCGCCTTGCTGATCTTCAGGCCAAAGGAAGCGCTATGTCGGCGATGAGTGCCCGTAACAATTCTCCCCTGTCAACGGTTTCCTGATCGGGCCGCATGACCAGGCGGTGGGCGCAGACCGGGACTGCAATCCCCTTGACGTCGTCCGGCGCCACGTAATCGCGCCCCTCCAGAAAAGCGGCCGCACGGGCAGCCTGGGCAAGGCTGATGGCGGCCCGGGTGGAGAGGCCGGTCTGGATCATGCCGTGGCTGCGGGTGGCCGCCACCAGGGCGTAGATATAGTTGACCACCCTGTCCGAGAGGTAGATGTCGGTTTCGACGCACCGGCGCGCGGCCAGGATGTCGGCAGTCGAGGCCACCGGCGTCATGCCGCCGATCCGCTCGCGGATGCCGCCTCCGGCAATGATGCCCTTTTCCAGGTGTTCCGGCGGATAGCCGATGCCGGTGCAGATCAGGAAACGGTCGAGTTGGGATTCGGGCAAAGGGAACGTGCCGCTCTGGTCGGAGGGGTTCTGGGTGGCGAACACCACGAAGGGGTCGGGAAGGTGGTGCGTCGTCCCTTCCACCGTCACCCGCCGTTCTTCCATGGCCTCCAGCATGGCGCTCTGGGTGCGCGGCATGGCACGGTTGATCTCGTCGAGAAGGACGATGTTGTTGAAGATCGGCCCCGGCAGAAAGGCGAAATGCCCTTCTTCCCGGTTGAATACCGACAGGCCGGTGATGTCCGACGGGAGCAGATCGCTGGTGCACTGCACCCTGCCGAAGGAGAGGCCGGTAATACCGGCCAGGGCCAAGGCGATGGTCGTCTTGCCCAGGCCGGGCAGATCCTCGATCAGGATATGCCCACCGGTCAGGAGTGCGACCATGGAAAGGCGAAGCACCTCTTCCTTGCCATGGAGATAATCACGGCTCAAGGTGTCGAGTATCGTTGTCATGGTACGGTTATGGTCGGGTAGCGCCACGTTCTGTCCTTTTATGGATGCTGATGGGAGGAAGGATGGAGCAAGAGGTAGCTTTTGCTGAGAGACAGTTTACCACAGGTGCGCGTAAAAGTGCATTCGGATAGCCGTGTGATGTGGAATGTTCGTGTCCACGGGGGGGAGGGCAGACACACGGGCCACCCTGCAAACACGAAACGGGAGATGGCGTCTCCCGTTTCGTGTTTGCAGCCATATTCCATAAAAACCGGACGGTGGGGGTGATGACCCGACCGACCGCTGTCTTCCTGTTACGAGAGTTTGAACAGTCCTACGAGCCGTTGCAGGTCATGGGCAAGATCCGCCAGTTGGTTGGCTGCGGTGGCCGTTTGCTGCGCCCCGTCCGCCGCCCCCTGGACGACGGTGGTGACCCGCTGGATATTGCAACTGATCTCACTGGTGGTTGCCGTCTGCTGCTCGGCGGCGGTAGCGATCTGGTTGACCTGGGTCACGACGGCGCGGATCTGTTCGATGATTTCAAAGATCGCCTCTCCCGAACTGGCGGCCTCTTCGGTTCCGGCCTCCACTTCCTTAACACCCTCTTCCATGGTGGCGACAGCACTCTTGGTCTCGCTTTGAATAGCCTTGATCATTTTGCCGATCTCGTGGGTGGCCTTGGTGGTCCGCTCCGCCAGGGCGCGGACCTCGTCGGCGACAACGGCGAAACCGCGTCCCTGCTCTCCGGCTCGGGCCGCTTCGATGGCGGCGTTCAGAGCCAGGAGGTTGGTCTGATCGGCGATGTCCTCGATGGTGCCGACGATCTCCCCAATCTGGTCCGATCTGCTGCCCAACGATTCGATGGTCGTCGCCGATTCCCGCACCTTGTCGGCGATGCGGGCCATGACATCAATGGTTCTTGCCACCACTTCGGCACCGGCAGTAGCGGAATCGTTCGCCTTGTCGGACTCCTCCGCCGCCGCGGTACAGTTCGTGGCGATATTGCTCGAAGTTGCCGCCATTTCCTCGCTGGCGGTGGCCACCGTGTCCGTCTGACTGACCGCATCGTCGATACCCGTGGTCATTGTCTGGGAGGTGGTGAGCAACTGGTCTGCGGAGGTCGATAGTGCCGCTGCGTTCTGGGCGATCTGGGACATGATGTCGTGAATCTTGGAAATGAGCTTGTTGATTCCAACTGCAAGATGGCCGATCTCGTCGTCGGACGACACCTGGATGACCGTGGTCAGGTCGCCGGCGCCGCTGGACAACTCATCGACCTTTTTGGAAAATGCCAGGATATGTTTGATGATTGCCGCTCTCAGGAAGAGGAAGATCGTTCCGAGCAGGACGAAGAAGAACAGAACGCTGGTCAGAAAAAGGGTTATGGACGTCTCTTTGGCGCTGTCATATCCCTCCTGGATGGAGGTTTTCAGGAGCATCCCCCCCAGAAATTTGGGGGCGGCGTCATGGCACTGCTTGCAGCGTTGCTCATTCTCGAAGGGGATGGCGAGGTTGAGAGCTTTTACGCCGTTTTCTTCGGTTTTGAACTCGATGGTTTTGCCGAGTTCAAGCGCTTTTGCAATGGCGGGCTGTACCGCGCCGTCTTTGGCTTCAGACTCCTTGCCGTGTTCGTCGTAGATCTTGAGGTCGAGAAACAGCTTCTTCTCTTTGTTTTCACGGATGTATTTATTGACCTCTTTCGAGTCGCCCTTCATCATGTAATCATCGATGTCTCTGATGAATATCGCCGCCAGGTTGCGGGTATTCTTCAACTGTAACTTCATGGTCGAGTTGGTTTGTTGCCAGATCGAAATCGCCATCATGGCTGCCAGGCCACAGCCGAGTGAAATCCCCAGTATTACCAATACCTTGAAAGCCAGCTTTTTTCTGAGCATTCCCTCACCCCTCTAACCGATATGTGTGCCGAAGGTGAAAACTATAGCTGATGGCCGTCAGGTAAGTCAAATGGTGAAAAAGTGTATACATGTATAATCGATTGAAATGGCAAACTTATTATAATTTAATGAGTTTTTCAGAATTTGATGTGCACGCCGATGCCCAGTGATTGGGGGGGCGTGCTCCTGTCACTCGTGGGGGGGTCACTGGTGAAATGCAAATATTTGTAGTCAATGACGAGCGACGAATTGCCGCTCAGGTTGAAGCTGACGCCGGCCTGGCCTGCCACGCCTGTTTTCAGTTTTGTGGGAGCGTCCGTAACGGTTGCATCCTGGGGGAGGGCATAGGCCACGCCGGTTCCGATGTACGGAGTGACATTTTTCAGCAAGCTGAAGCCATATTTTGCGGTCAGCAGGCCGGGGCTCTTGCCGGTCGTATCGGTGGCAACAGGCCGCAAGATGCCGTATCCCAACGAAAAACCGTCCTTCTCTCCCCCGGCGCAGCAAACGGCAGCTTTCAGGATGGCAACACAGGCTATGGTTGCCACCGCCAGGAATTTCTTTTGAAGCTTTACGCCTCGTATGTGGTTACCTGTTGTAATGTCCATTCTGGATTCTTTTGCTGAATGTTTTAAATGACCCCTTATGGGTGCCCATCTCCGGCGCATGCATGGGATGGGACCAGATATAGGTGGATATTCTCCGTTCAATTGGCGATAAAAGCAACGCCAATATGTACACTCCCACAAACGCAGCGATGAATAATCCGAGCATCATGCCTGTCGCATAGATAAAGCTAAAGAAAACTGTCATACCCGCCATCCTTTCGGGCGGTCCATTTTGCCCTCTAGCCCCATTATACGCCTATTTCCGCGATCGGCAGCGGTGATATTTCGCAATGGCGTACCACCATCGACAATGCTATGGAGGCGGGATGCCCGCGTTGACTCATATTAAAAGGTAACCGAAGGCTTGATACGTTGCCTCATATTGTAGGTAACCTGACGATGTGGAAGATTGCCTTGAGCTTTGCTTCAATCTTCGCTTTCAGTGTAAAGGGATTGAGTGAATTGTAAAGGGATTGAGTGAATTGTAAAGGGCTTCCAGTGTTGTCTTTGCCTCATCCGTGATGTCAACTGACGCAGCGAGTCTTTGATAAGGTGTTCTTGGCGGTTCGTATTTCCGGACATATTTCGAG
>NZ_SRSD01000023.1:0-593 GCF_008369015.1 Oryzomonas rubra | reverse complement strand
ATGATGGCCGGCTCGGCCAGTTCGCCCTTCTCGCCGTTCAGCGCCTGGAGGGCCGAACCTTTGATGATGGGAATATCGTCACCCGGGAAGTCGTAGCTGGACAGAAGCTCGCGAATCTCAAGCTCAACCAGTTCCAGCAACTCGGCGTCATCCACCATGTCCGCCTTGTTCAGGAAGACGACGATGTAGGGAACGCCTACCTGACGTGCAAGCAGGATGTGCTCACGGGTCTGGGGCATGGGGCCGTCAGCGGCGGACACGACCAGGATGGCGCCATCCATCTGCGCAGCTCCCGTGATCATGTTCTTGACGTAGTCGGCATGGCCCGGGCAGTCAACGTGGGCATAGTGACGCTTGTCGGTCTCGTATTCAACGTGCGCAGTGGCAATCGTAATACCGCGCTCACGCTCTTCGGGAGCATTGTCGATCTGGTCGAACGCCTTGAATTCGGCCTGACCCTTACCGGCCAATACCTTCGTGATAGCGGCGGTCAACGTGGTCTTGCCGTGGTCAACGTGACCTATCGTGCCGATGTTTACATGCGGTTTGTTACGCTCGAATTTAGCCTTCGCCATGATAACAGGCCCTCCTCA
>NZ_SRSD01000022.1:0-1181 GCF_008369015.1 Oryzomonas rubra | reverse complement strand
TGTAAAGGGATTGAGTGAATTGTAAAGGGCTTCCAGTGTTGTCTTTGCCTCATCCGTGATGTCAACTGACGCAGCGAGTCTTTGATAAGGTGTTCTTGGCGGTTCGTATTTCCGGACATATTTCGAGTTCAATTTCTGTTTTTCCTTGAGCTTGAGGGTTGGGCAGAAAAAGTTGTTGAAGAGGCTCCATTCGTTTTTGTAGAGATCGTTGAGAACGGGGACGAGTTCCTTGTTGTCGAAGCGGTCATAGCCGAGCAGTTGCCTGACATGGGTCCAGTTTTTCTGTTCTACGAAGGCGTTGTCGTTTTTGCGATAGGGTCGCGATCTGGTGAAGAGCACCGGCGCTTTGGGGCGGTCGGTGAAATACCTGGCGAGATGATGGTTGAGGAACTCCGAGCCGTTGTCGCAATCGAAACCCAGGATCGGAAACACGATCATCTGCTCGATGTCCTTGATCTCCCGCAGCACGCCTTGTGAGCCTCGGCCCCAGGTGGCCCGGTTTTCGGTCCATCCGGAGAAGATATCGGTGAAGGTGAGGCTGTGGACGAAGTCCCCGGCCATGGAATTGCCGCAATGGGCAACCGTATCGGCCTCGAAGAATCCCGGTTTGGTCACGTCCCAGTTGTGGGTCTTGACCGGGATCTGGTTTTTAAGCAGTGTGCCAGGTCTGGTGCCGCACCGGCCTTTCTTGTGGAGCACCCGCACCGGTTTGAGCAGGCGGTCGATAGTAGCAGAGCTTGCGGCAAGCAATTTATTACGAATCTCGGGGGTAAGCGGTCCGAACTCCTGCTCGTAGAAAGGAAGCCATAGCGGCATGGCCGCCTTGAGCCTCTTAGAGCACATCTGGTCGGTGGAAAACCAGATGCGCTTGAGAGCGTTGAGAAGCCGCTCGTCATGGTACACGTAACGAGGTCCCGGTTTGCGTTTCCGCGACGCAACCGCATTGTCCTTTTTCAACAACCGGATTGCGTACTTGCGGTTGTAACCGCAGATGGCGCAGAACTCATCGAGAATGGCAGCCTTGTCTTTCCGGCTGGAACGGCGGTAACGGGAGCGGATGGCTTCCAGGTATTCCTGACGGGAACGTAGCACCATATACGGCCTCCTTTCGGTTACCTGTAATATGATGCAACGTTTCCTTTTTGCCACTCCTTCGGTTACATTTAATTTGAGTCAAGTCG
>NZ_SRSD01000021.1:0-1507 GCF_008369015.1 Oryzomonas rubra | reverse complement strand
TTGGTTTTAAAGTTTTGAGATTACATGAAAGGAGGTTTCTGATGACATGTAAAAGATTTTTCTGCCTGTTGGCCTGTTCAGCGGTTATGTTTGGCTCGACCGCTGCGTGGTCGGCGGAGATTCACGGCAGAAGCTCGACCCAGTTTGGCTGGTTCAACGACATCTTTACCGGCAACAAACAGGCCGAATTCGGAGAGTATCTCAACCTGTCGGTCACCCAGATCGACAAAGAAGGCAAGCTGTCATTTCAGGGATACGGCCGTGTCACCGACGACGTCCGCAACGGTGATGGTATCAACGGTCGGCTCTATTACCTGTACGGCGACTACAGCAACCTGTTCGACAAGGTGGACATTCGTCTCGGTCGGCAATTCGTCAACTACGCGGCGGGTTCGGCCCTGATCGACGGTGGCAAGATCGACCTGAAGAATGTCGGTCCGATCGCCTTCTCGGTGATGGGTGGCCGCAACGTCTACTTTGACCTGAATGGCGAGGCGACCCGGGACCACGACTTCGCCTTTGGCGTTGCCGCGTACCTGAACGGGTACAAAAACACCGACGCCGAAGTCAGCTACTTCATGAAGCTGGACAAAGACGGAGTCGCCCGCGACCAGATTGGCGGTACCTTCAAACAGTATTGGAACTCGTTCAAACTGTACGCCAACACCCGGTTCGACCTGCCGAGTGAAACCTTCACCGAACTTCTCACGGGCATCAAATACTTTCCCATGGCGGACCTGATCCTGACCGCGGAATGGTACCAGAGCTACCCGACCTTCGACTCAACGTCCATCTACTCGATATTTGCCGTTGACCGTTACCAGGAAGCCCTCATCCGTGCCGACTACACCATCAACGACAAACTGTCGGTCAACGCCGGCTACACCAGGCAATTCTATGGTGACAGCAGCGATGCCTCAGACGTCGTCGAGGTCGGCTGCCGGATTCGCCCGATCGACCAAATACTCATCAGTCTGAACTACGACCACAACAACGGTTACGGCGGCGACCTGAACGGAGGCAGCGCCGAGGTGAACTACACCCCGATCAAACCTCTGGAACTGGCGGCCGGCCTCCAGTACGACGTCTACCAGTTCGACCGGACGACCGGAGACGAAACTGCGCGCAAATACTGGGTCGGCGGCAAATACAAACTTGCCAAGAACATGTCCGCGTCCGTCCGGGTTGAAGACAACGTCAATGCCCAGTACAAAAACGACTGGCAAGGTCGTGCGGTCTTCAACTACGACTTTTAGAAAGGAGGGACCTACGTGAAGCGAATTGTATTAATCCTGGCACTTCTCGGCTTCGGCCTGATCTGTTTACAGCAACGGTCGTACGCCGACAAGAAGATGTCTCACGCGGAATACGCCAAGATGGCGATCAAGGAATGCAACGAGTGCCATAAAGGCGAAGGCATTGCGCCCAACCACGACGCCGACTTTGTCCGTGGCCACCGCGTCCTGGCCAGCAGGGCCGGCAGCAACTGCAGCCAATGCCACCAACA
>NZ_SRSD01000020.1:0-1690 GCF_008369015.1 Oryzomonas rubra | reverse complement strand
TATCGGGTATAAATAAAATAAAAAAGTCCTTGACGTCCGGGTATATTTATTTTATCTATAGTTCAACTAGACATGATATCGAAAAAGACCAAATACGCGCTTAAGGCGCTCTATCATCTGGCCGGGCAGCCCACCTCCCAGCCGGTATTGATTTCCGACCTGGCCAAGGCCGGGAACATCCCCAAGAAGTTTCTGGAGTTCATCCTCCTGTCCCTGCGCAAGGGCGGCATCCTCCAGAGCAGGATCGGCAAGGGGGGCGGCTACTACCTGGCCTCCCCACCCGCCAAGATTACCCTGGGCAGCGTGGTACGAATCCTTGAGGGTGACCTGGCGCCGGTGCAGTGCTTGAGCGAGACCAACTATGCCAAGTGCGACGAATGCGACGACGAGGCGACCTGCGGCATCCGGCTGGTGATGGTTGATGTCAACAAGGCCCTGGCCCAGGTGCTGGACAGCCTGACCCTGGCGGACATGCTTGAGCGGAGCGAGACCGAGCGGAGCAAGCGGGCAAACGTGCTGGATTTCAGCATCTGAGTTTTTTTGCCCTTTTGATCTAGTATTTCTATAGGTAGTAAACATCTGAAAGGAGAATAACCATGAGCACCATCTACGCAGACAACTCCCAATCCATCGGTAACACACCGCTGATCAAACTGAACCACGTCGTTGACGGGGCCAAGGCCACGGTCCTGGTGAAGGTCGAAGGGCGCAACCCGGCCTACTCGGTCAAGTGCCGCATCGGGGCCAACCTGATCTGGGATGCCGAGAAGCGCGGGGTGCTCAAGCCGGGCGTGGAGATCATCGAACCGACCAGCGGCAACACCGGCATCGCTTTGGCCTACGTGGCCGCGGCCCGGGGCTACAAACTGACCCTGACCATGCCCGAGACCATGAGTATCGAACGCCGCCGGGTATTGGCCGCCCTTGGTGCCAACCTGATCCTCACCCCGGGCGCCGAAGGGATGAAAGGCGCCATTGCCAAGGCCGAGGAGATCGCCGCCTCCGACCCCAAGAAATACTTCATCCCCCAGCAGTTCAAGAACCCGGCCAACCCGGAGATCCACGAGAAGACCACCGGTCCTGAGATCTGGAACGACACGGACGGCGCAGTGGACGTGGTCGTGGCCGGGGTAGGCACCGGCGGCACCATCACCGGCATCTCCCGGTACATCAAGAACACCAAGGGAAAGAAGATCATCTCCGTGGCGGTGGAGCCCAAGGAGAGCCCGGTCATCAGCCAGTTCCTGGCCGGCCAGGCAATTAAACCGGCCCCCCACAAGATCCAGGGCATCGGCGCGGGCTTCATCCCCGACACCCTCGACCTCAAGGTGATTGACCGGGTCGAGCAGGTGGAGAGCAACGAAGCCATCGAATTCGCCAAGCGCCTCTCCCGCGAAGAAGGTCTCCTGGTGGGTATCTCCAGCGGTGCTGCGGCGGCGGCCGCGGTGCGACTCGCCAAACTGGACGAATTTGCCGGCAAGACCATTGTAGCCATCCTTCCCGACGCGGCTGAGCGCTACCTCTCCACGCCGCTGTTCGAGGGCATCTAGGTGGCCGCCCCGCCCCCTGAGCCATGGAGCCGGGATCTGGAACAGGTCGTGCGTGAGGCGCTGAGCTCGATCCGTTTCGGCACGGTGACCCTGGTGGTGCAGGACGGCCGGGTGATCCAGGTGGACAAGAGCGAGAAGAT
>NZ_SRSD01000002.1:0-439654 GCF_008369015.1 Oryzomonas rubra | reverse complement strand
CGGATGGCTTCCAGGTATTCCTGACGGGAACGTAGCACCATATACGGCCTCCTTTCGGTTACCTGTAATATGATGCAACGTTTCCTTTTTGCCACTCCTTCGGTTACATTTAATTTGAGTCAAGTCGTCCCGGAATTACTCCCTTGACAGGCGGCGACTCTCAGGTAAATTTAAAAGAATGCCCTGGTCCGTGGGGCGCTGTTCGCCCTCTCCGTGGGGGAAGCCCGAATAACCCATCCGGCAGGGGCCGGCCAACCATAAGGACGCGCTTGATGTTTCCCCGATCCCACTCCACAATCCGTTACCAGTTGACGCGCCTGGTGGCTACCTGCGTCGTGCCGGTCTGGCTGGCCGCCGCTTTTCTGGTGTTTTACGCCTACTCGGCAAAGCGCGACCACCTGAACAGCACCATGCTGGAAACCGCGCGGGCCATGACCATGGGTGTCGACCGTGAATTGGCCAGCGTCGAGGCCGCCCTCCGGGGGCTGGCCACGTCCCCGGCCTTTAGCGCCGGAGATTTCGCGGCCATCCATCGCCAGGCCCGGGAGTTGGCGGCCGCCTATCCCGGCGCCGACATCATCGTGGCCGACGCCACCGGGCAGCAGTTGGTCAATTCCTACCGCCCCTACGGCACCCCCTTGCCCAGGCGCCAGAACTCCGAAACCGTGGCCCGTATCTTTCAATCCGGGAAGCCGCTGGTGAGCGATCTGTTCTACGGCGCCGTCACCAGGCGGCCGCTCATCGGGATCGACGTCCCGGTGTTCCGCGGCGGCAGGGTCGTCTACGATCTGGCCATGACCCTTCCCCCGGACCGCCTGGCGTCGATCCTGACGGCCCTGAAGCTCCCCCCGGAGTGGTACGGCTCGATCCTGGACAGCAAGCGGGTGGTGGCCGCCAGGACGCAGAACCCGGAGCGGGGCGTCGGAGCCCACGTGACCCCGGCCCTGAACCGGGCCATGGCAAGGGCCCTGGCAAGGGCTATGGAGGGCACCGCGGAGATCGTCAATCTGGAGGGCAGGCCGGTATTCGCCACCTTCTGCCGCTCGGCCATGTCCAACTGGACCGTGGCGATAGCGGTGCCCAAAGCGGCCGTCATGACGGAACTCTACCTCTGGACCGCCTGGGCGGTGGGGGGCGCGACCCTTATCTCGCTCATGGGCATGATCTTCGGCCTGGGCATGGCCCGGAGAATCGCCCAAAACATCCAGGCCCTGGTGAACCCCGCCCTGGCCATCGGCCGCGGCGAACTCGTGCCCGCCATCGGCGGCCTTTCCGTCAAGGAGACCGGGGACGTGGCCGCAGCCCTGGTGCAGGCCTCGGAACTGCTCCAGCGCCGGGCGCGGGAGCGGGACGAGGCGGAGCAACTCCTGTCCCGGACCATGGAATTGCTGCAACAGGAAACGGCGGGGCGCCTGCGGGCCACGGAGGAACTCCTGGAGAAGGAGCGGATGTTCATCCAGCAGAGCCGCCAGGCGGCCATGGGGGAGATGATCGGCAATATCGCCCACCAGTGGCGCCAGCCGCTCAACACGCTCGGGCTCACGATCCAGCAGTTGCAACTGTCCTACGACCTGGGAGAATTCTCGCGGGAACTGTTGAACCATAATGTCAAACGTTCCATGGAGCTGATCCAGCACATGTCCCGGACCATCGACGATTTCAGGGACTACTTCAGGCCGGAGAAGGAAAAGGCGCCGTTCAACGTGCGCGAGGCGATCGACACCACCCTGTCGCTCCTGGAGGGGAGCCTGCTCTACCCCCACATCGCCATCGATGTCGTCGCAAAGGACGACGCCGTCATCTACGGCTATTGGAACGAGTTTGCCCAGGTGTTCCTCAATATCCTGACCAACGCCCGGGACGTCATGATGGAACGGGAGATCGCCAACCCCAGGGTCACGATCACCATCTGCAACGCAAACGGCGTCACGGCGGTCACCATCGCCGACAACGGGGGCGGCGTGCCCGAGGAGATCATGGCACGGATCTTCGATCCCTACTTCACCACCAAGGGGCCGCACCAGGGGACCGGGGTGGGCCTGTTCATGTCCCGGTCCATCATCGAGAAGAATATGGGGGGGGAACTGACCGTGCGCAACACCGGTAGCGGCGCGGAGTTCAGGATCGAGGTCCCTGGCGGGGCCCCTGCCTGAGCCGCCCGGCGTTGACGGAAAAGGCTCGGGGATGGTAGGATGCGGCCAGTGCATCCCCCATCACACCAACGTAAGGAGCAGAGATGAAACGACTGATCAGTGCAGCGATTGCCACCATGCTTGCGGTTCCGGCCTTTGCCGGGGCCAACGACGCCATCGACAGGGCCGCCCGGGAGAAGGGCGCCGTGAAGACCGCCTCGGGCATGGTCTACCGCTCCCTCAGGGAAGGCAAGGGCGCGTCGCCCCAGGCCTCCAGCACCGTGGAGGTCAACTACCGCGGCACCCTGACCAACGGCAAGGAGTTCGACAGTTCCTACAAGCGCAACCAGTCCATCAGCTTCCCCCTCACCGGGGTCATCCCCTGCTGGACCGAAGGGGTGCAGAAGATGAAGGTGGGGGGCAAGGCCAAGCTGGTGTGCCCACCCGAACTGGCCTACGGCTCCCGCGGGGCCGGCAGCGCCGTCCCCCCCAACGCCACCCTGATCTTCGAGGTGGAACTGCTCAACATCAGGTAGGTCGTTTTACAGAGGTCCCATAAGTCCCATCGGTCCCATAGGCCCAGGACTTATGGGACCGATGGGACTTATAACCGGCTTCTTTTTTCCTCTCCTCAGAGATAAATTCCCCCCGAGACCTCCACCCGCTGGCCGTTGATCCAGCGGCAATCGTCGGACACGAGCGCCGCCACCGCGCCGCCGATGTCGTCCGGCAGGCCGACCCGCCCCAGGGCGGTCTGGGAGGCGATCATCCGGTTGGCGTCGGCGTTGTCCCGCACCATGCCGCCGCCGAAATCGGTTTCGATGGCGCCGGGGGCGACCGTGTTCACGGAGATCCCGCGCGGCCCCAGCTCCTGGGCCTGGTAGCGGGTCAGCACCTCGACGGCGCCCTTCATGGCGGCGTAGGCGGCAAAGCCGGGGAGCGCGAACCGGGCCAGCCCCGACGAGACGTTCACGATCCGGCCGCCGTCCTTGATGAGCGGCAGGAGCCGCTGGGTCAGGAAGAAGGCCCCCTTGAAATGGATGTTCATCAACAGGTCGAACTGCTCCTCGGTCGTCTCCGCAAAGGGGGCGTTGATGCCGATGCCGGCGTTGTTGACCAGGAAGTCGAAGTCGCCGCGCCCCCACGTTTCCGCCAGGGCCGCCCCGACCCGCTCCCCAAAGCCGGGGAAGCTCTTGTGGTCCGCCACATCCAGGGGCAGGGCCACGGCCTTGCGGCCGGCTCCCTCTATCCGGGCGACGACCTCTGCGGCCTCCGTTTTCTTGCTGTTGTAGGTGATGATGACGTCATGCCCCTTGGCGGCCAGGTGCAGGGAGATGCTCTTGCCCAGGCCGCGGCTGGCGCCGGTTATCAGTGCGATGCTCATGGTTGGTTCCTTTCTGCTGGTAGAGGTTGCAGGTTTCATGGGGCGTAGAGGACGTATGCGCCCTTTTTTGTTGTGCCGCTCTCTTTATTGTTACCGGCCCGGGGCCTCGGGATACCCCACGGACTGGACCAGGGTGATCTTCTGCCGGCCGGTGAGCTTCAGGGCGGCCCCCAGTGCCGTTCGGTCCACCGAGGCCCGCACCACCGTGGCCAACCCTTCCGAGGCGCAGAAGAGGTAGACGTTCTGGCTGATGAACCCGGTGTCGGCGCCCGAATAGAACGCCTGCTCCTCCGGGGCGGTCACCCCGGCCATCTTGCCGCTGTCCGCCACATACACCAGGTTGAGCGGTACCGCGGCCGTGTAGGCCTGGGTCCCGGCCAGCTTGCGGAAATCCCCCCTGGCCACCATACGCAGGCTATTGGCCTTGGCGTCGTAGCGATAGGCTCCCTCGGGGATCACGGCGTACACCTCCACCTCCTGCCAGTTTCTGGCCGAGGGGGCGGTGCGTTTCCCGGAGCCGGGGCGGTTGATGCCGGCCGCAGCCCACAGCAGGTCGGACAGGAGTTGGGGCGGCAGTTTCTTCCCGGCAAAGGTGCGGGTCGACTGGCGGGCCCTCAGCGCCTGCAGGAGCGGCTTGCCCCCCTCCATGCGCGGCGTGGGCAGGGAAATGTCCCCCGTATCCAGCGCTCCGGCCGTGGACGCAACCGCCAGCATCATCATGACAACCAGAGACATGATCTTCATCCTATGGCCACCTCCTGTTTTTTTCTGCCGCGTGTTTTATTATACTACACTCTGTCGGCATTCCCTATGCCCGTGAGTTTATTTTGCCGAAGGTCATGTCCTCCGTCATGCCGTCGATGGCCGTTAGGAATAAAAAAACGGATCAAAGCACACCATTAGGTGAGCCCTGATCCGTTTTTCCGTCATGGCAACGGCAAACTACCCGGGAGAGTCGCCGGCCTAGTAGCCCAAGGTGTTCAATACGGTCCTGCAGGCATCCACCTTGGCCTCGAGCTGTTGTACTTCATCCTTCGTGTAGGGTACAGGCTTTTTCCCCAACTCCTTTTGCAACATCGCAATACGCTCGTAGACGTTGTCGTTCTTGATGGCGTCATCGCACCCTTTGGTGTTCAACAGGGCGAGGTCCTTGCCCTCGCCGCTTCTGGTATCGTCCGCTGCCGCTGCCGCCATGGGGAGTGCCAGGGCCGCCGCGACGCACAGCATAATGATCCTATTCATATTCGTTCTCCTTATCCTTGATGGGTTGTTGTGTTTACCCTTTCTTGGTCAAGGTTGCCACAATCGTGCCAATAATTATTATTAGTTATATCGGATGGTTGCTGCTTAATGGCGAGCCATGATGGCAATATGTTGTTAAGATGTTTGTCGTATATTGCGAATATTACTGAAATAGCAATATATTGCGATATTGGGTGCCGGGGGATTCGCGGCGTACCGGAAGGGGAAGCGGAGGGTCAACAGGGACGAGCTTTTTCGGGAGGTGGCGAGCAGGTCAGGCGGCGGCCGCTCGGAGAGAGGATGACACAGGTTCCATGCGGCCTCTTGGTCATATGATCCCAGGACGTATGGGACCCCTGGGAGTTATGAGAATCCCGCCCCTCAGGGGGGGGCGAGGTGCGGTTCCTCCCCCTGCGCGCCGCGCTTTTCGAGCACGGCGGTGAACCAGAAGGTCGAACCCTGCCCCTCGACACTCTCGACACCCATGGTTCCGCCCATCATCTCCGCAAACTGCCGGGAGAGGGCCAGCCCCAGCCCGGTGCCGCCGTATCTGCGGGTGGTGGAACTGTCCACCTGGGTGAAGGGCTCAAAGATCAGGTTCAGCTTGTCGGCCGGTATGCCGATGCCGCTGTCGCGCACCAGGAAGCGCAGGGTGACGCTGTGCCGGTCTTCCGTATCCTTGGAGATGTGCAGGGAGACGGAGCCGTGGTGCGTGAACTTGATGGCGTTGCCCACCAGGTTGGTGATGATCTGGCGCAGGCGGCCCGGGTCCCCCTTCAGCGACAACGGGACATCCGGGGCGATCTCCGCGTCGAGTTTCAGCCCCTTGGCGCGCGCTTCCACGGCAAGCAGGTCCATGGTCCCGGCCACGGTCGCCCGGAGGTCGAACTCCTCGGTTTTCAGTTCGATCTTGCGGGCCTCGATCTTGGAGAGATCGAGCACGTCGTTGACCATGGTGAGGAGGCAGAGGCCCGATTCCCTGACCACCTCGGCATACTCCCGCTGTTCCGGGTCGAGCTTCGTATCCAGCAGCATGCCGGTGACGCCGATGATGCCGTTCATGGGGGTGCGGATCTCGTGGCTCATGTTGGCGAGGAACTGCCCCTTTGCCAGGCTGGCGGCCTCGGCCGCCTTCTTTGCCTGCCGCAGGAACTCCTCCGTCTGTTTGCGCTCGGTGACGTCCCGGATTCGCATGATGGTCCTGACGACACCCGCCGAGTCGCTGAAACGGCTCAGGGAAACGTCGCCGGGGAAGCGGCTCCCGTCCCTTCTGGTGAAGTTCAACTCGCCGTTGAACTGCCCGGTGTGGGCCTTGACCGCGAGGGCCTCCCTGTTGGGCCCGTCCCCGGGGTCCATGATGGCGTCCCTGCCGACGGTCAGGAATTCCTCCCGGGTCATGCCGAAAAGGTCGCACGCCGCCGGGTTCGCGGAGATGACGGCCCCATCGGGCATGGTCACCACCAGGGCGTCCCGGCTCTGCTCGAACAGGAGCCGGTGCCGCTCTTCGCTCTCGGCCAGGGCCAGGCTGGCTTTGCGCAGGGCTTGCAGGGGATAGGTGCGCAGCAGGTAGAACACCACCAGGGCAAAGAGCGTGGAACCGGCGGCCAGGAAGGCGGTGGCGCACCAGAGGGAGACCAGGGAACGGGAGGTGGTGAGGCGGGCCACGACCGTTCCGGCGTCGTAGATGTCATGGACGCCGGAGAGGCGCGGCTGCGGCACGGTTATGGCGTTCCGGGCGATGACCTCGCCCCTGGTGTCGGTGATGACCCGCTCTTCGTCCATGCCATGGTCCAGGCGGCGGTCGAGCATCTCCGAGAGCCGGAGATCCTCGAAGCGCCACATGGTCGGGTTCTTTTTCACGATGTCCGTCACGGCGCTGGCGTTCAGCTCGTTTTGGGCATCGATGGTGCCGCGCAGGTACTGGTATGAAATGGCGAAATAGGCGACCGGCACCAGCAGCGCGATGAGGAGCGAGACGGCCGCGGCCGTCACAAGGGAGATGTGCCGTATGGAGAGGTCGATCCTATTCATACGTCGCTGGTCGGGCCGTGACCAGAACGCCGGCCTTCTTGGCAATGGCCCGCCCCTGGGGGGAATGGACGAAATTCAGGAATCTCCGCACGGCGGGCGGTGGGGCGGGGCGGGTGACGAAGTTGATCTCCTTGGCGAGGGGGTAGGCGCCGCTGGCCACCGCCCGGGGTGACGGTTTGACCCCGTTCAGGGAGAGGGTGACGAGGGGGAGCCGATTCACCAGGACGCTGGTCAGCCCGGTCACCCCCAGGGCTCCGGGGGTTTTTACGACGGTCTGGTACGCATCCGCGTCGGTGACCGCGACGATCATCCCCGGCCGTGCCAGTGCCGCGCTCATGGCGCTCTCCATGCCGGGGGAAAGGGTGCGCATGATCCGGGTGTCGATGTCCTCGCGGGGGCGGAGCACCAGCCGGATGGCTTCGCCGTTGCGCCACCTGTAGGTCTTGCCGGCATAGATCTGTTCCAACTCCCTGGTGGTGATGGTGGCAACGGGGCACCCCTTCTCGGCGACGATGGCCAGGGGGGTCCTGCCGTAGGGCGTTGCCCGCGCCCCTTTCGCCGTTTCCTCCGGCTTGAGCGGCCTGGCGCTCACCGCCAGGTCCAGGGAACCGGCCAGGAGCGCCTTGATGGCGCCGGAACTCCCCAGCGGGGGGGCCATCTCGATGCGGACATCGTGGTCGATCTTCCCGTACGCCTGGACGAGCGGCTTCATCATGTCGAGGCAACTGCCGGAGCCGTTGACGCGTATGGTCTCGGCGGCCAGGCAGGTGTGTGCCACGGCACCGGAGGCCACGAAAAAACAGACACACGAAATGAGTGCTTTGATCCACTGCATAGGCCGAACCCCCCGGCTCGCAGGTTACGGACGGCTGCTGCGCCGATCCCCGCGCGGCTCCTTGAGCGTAGATAACGGCAGTGGAAAATTTTCATTAAGTATATCACGACACGGTATCGCCTGCAATGGGGTGATAGCCGCCCGGTCCCTGCCGGCCGACCTTTGACAAACTGCGGGCACATGGTACACTGCATACAGGTGGCCTTGAATGGCAATGTGATAAATATTCAATAATAACGATATGCTAGTGTCTTTGTTGGCAGGGGGGGACGTTTGTTCGAAGGGCTTTTCTGCGGACCGGTCCCGCGGATGGCGCCCCCGGCACCGGCAGACCCGTTGTAACGCGAGGAGGCGGCGTATGAAACGATTCGACAAAATAATGATGGCAACCGATTTTTCCGACAACTCCGATTACGCATTCGACTACGCCCTCGCCCTGGCCAGGCAGTTCAACGCAGAGTTGACCATCGTGCATGTGATCAACGAGCCTGCCGACCTGCGCGGGATTTATGTCCCCCAGGTGACCTACGAGGAGCTTGAAAAAGAGATCAGCCAGGGCGCGAAGGAGATGATGGCGAAATTTTGCAGCAGCAAACTGGCGGATTACGGCAATTACACGACCGCTATCGTCAGCGGCATCCCGTTTCAGGAAATCATTGCCAAGGCGAGCGAGATCGGCGCATCGCTGATCGTCATCGGGACCCACGGCCGCACCGGCCTTGAGCACCTCGTCTTCGGCAGCACGGCCGAGCGCGTTGTCCGGGCGGCGAAATGTCCGGTACTCAGCGTCAGGCTTCCGGTACAGTAGCCCGCGTGCTCCGGCACGCCCTTCAAGACCCTGGGCGCCATCGCTTTTGCAGCCGCCGGAGGAGAGGCAGTCTTGCCACGGCCCCGGCCGCCCCATCGTCAGGGGAGGCCGGGGCTGTTTTTGCCGTTGCCGCGGGCTGTACCTGTGCCGCCTAGGGGACCGTAACGATCCTGGTGAAGAGATAGTCGTTGTCCGCCACCGGCGTATGGCAGCCGAAGCACTCCTTGACGAACCCGGCGTCCTTGCCGTAGGGCTTCAATTCATTCCCCAGAAATCGGGCATAACCCCACCCCCCGGTCTCCTTGTACTTCACGGCATCCTTCACCATGAACTCCACCTGGGCGAACGCCCCCGGCACGGTGGCCACCGGGAAGGAGGGATGTTTCTCCGCCTTCCAGGCCACCTTGGCCAGCACGCTGCCGTCCGGGAGCGGCTTCGTGCCGGCGCGCAGCGCCGCGACGGCGATCTCGTTGCCGGTGACGATGCGGATGTGCCCCTTGTCCTCCCGGTAGGAGGGGGCGACGACCTTCCAATTCATGTAACCGGAATACAGGGCAATGCCGTTGGGAGCCACCGGCCTGTCCATGGCACTACCGGAGCCTGCAACCGCGAGCAGAGCTATACAAGCCACAACGATTCTCAGCATACTCTCCCCCTTTGGGCGGAGGCGCGCGCGGCACCCCTGCCGGTATTGGAACACCTGTGCCAAGCATAGCAGGGAATCGGTTGTTGGCAATGGGGGGACGAGGGTTGGGGGGCACTCACCCCCGCCGGTCACCAGGCCAGCTTGAGGGCCACGCGGCCGAAGGGCGCGCCGTCCAGGTTCATATCGGCCCGGTTGCTGTCGTAGAAGACGAACTTTCTGGCAAATGCGTAGCCCCCGGCGATGCCGAGCTTGGCAAAGGAGCAGACGCGGATATCGGCCCCGGCCACTGCCCGGTAATCCTGGTAGCTGACGTCACCGGCCCCCAGGGCGGCATCGTGCAGTTGGTATTCGCCCCCGGAAAACTCGGCTCCCGCGTACAGCTCGGTGCCCTTGTCCGGCCGGTAGATGACGCCGGTGCGGGGAAAGCCGAGGGCGAAGGTCCATTGCTCCACCGGCGTGTACACGAGGCCCAGCACGGGGAGGACCGGATAGGAGCGGTTCATTCCGGTGTAGGCGATTCCCCCCAGGAGGAACAGGCTCCGGGAAACCTGAAAGCCGGCGTGGGCCGCCACCGGCACCCGGATATCACTCCCGGTGAAAGCCTTGAAGTCGCTGGCGACCGATGGGGAGATCCGGAGGCCCAGGGTGAGCGCCTCGTTGACATGGTACTCCGCCCCCAGGTTCAGGGCGAGCACGTGCAGCGCGTCGGGCAGGCGGGCGCTGTCCGGGGCGTCGATCTCCCGGAGCGAGTAGTTCACGCCGGCAGAGAGGCCGAGTTGGGGAGTGGCGACGAAGCGCCGGGTAACGTCGGCCTTTACTTCGCCCATGGTGACATCGCCGCCGGTGCTGCGGACTCTGCTGGCGGGGAGCCAGGCCGTATCGACGTTGACCTCCATGGAGGGGAGCGGCCGCCCCAGGGGGAGGGCAAGGGCCTCCTTGCCCGCCTTGTTCACCGTGTCGGTTTCCTGGGCCAGGGCGCAGGACGATGCGACAACCGCTATCATGCCGCAGATGATGGAAAACGTAACCTTCATGTTCATGGTATCGGTCTCTCTTTCAAAAAATCAGGTAGGGGCCAAGCCCACGGGACAACATGCCTCACGGGCGGCGCCGCTGTCGCTCATGCCGGCTGCGTCCCTGTAATGGCCCCGATAATAGAGGGCAACGCGTGGCCCGTCAAGCCGGTTAACCGCAATCTCCACCGATCGCCCCTTGGCTGCGTGCCGTCCCTGCACAGTGGAAACGAAAGAGGCACCCGGATTGCCTCCGGGTGCCTCTTCACATGCCGTTTTGCCCGAGAAACGCCGAATCCGCTCCGGCTTCCCCGCTTATCGTTACCGCGGCTGGTATCGCTGCCGCACCCACAGCGCCCCTCTGCCCATCACGCGCACGTCTTTTCCAGTTCGCCGAGGATGTCGAGCAGGACGGTGGAGTTGTCCACCATCTCCTGGCACAGCTCGGCCGCCTTGCCGCGGTCGCCGGCGTTGTGCGCCATGACGGCGGCACGGCCCAGTTCGTGGACCCTGGCATGGGGTTGGACAATGCTCTTGAAGGTCGGGAGATGACCGCAATGCTCGTTGCCCGTGGTGTCGTACCATGTGCCGAAGGCGCAGCCGTGGTGGTCCGGCAGGGTGGAGGGGTCGGTTTTTGCCGCACCGTCCAGGTGTGCCCGGATCTTGCCCACAAAGATCATGTGGGCGCTCTTGGCCTTGTTGATGATGAGGGAATTGCTTTCTTCGATCTTGAAGGCGCCGATGGCGTCCATCAGGGCTGCTGAAAGGCTGGTGAGCTTGTTGGCTTCGGCGGTGATGTCCCGCGATTCGTTGGAGGTCGCGTGGGCGATCTCGGTGACATTCATGATATTGTGGGACACCTCGGTGGTGGTTGCGGTCTGCTCTTCGGCGGCCGTGGCGATCTGATTGACCTGTTGGGTTACCACATCGATGCGCTGGAGGATGTGCTGCAACGCCTCTCCCGATTGGGCCGCGCCCTCGCTGCCCCGCTCCACCTCGGCCACTCCCTCTTCCATGGCCGCCACCGCTGACTTGGTCTCTTCCTGGATGGACTTGATCATCTCGCCGATCTCGCGGGTCGCCCGGGTGGTCCGTTCGGCCAGAGCCCTGACCTCGTCGGCGACCACGGCAAAGCCGCGCCCCTGTTCCCCGGCCCGGGCGGCCTCGATGGCCGCGTTCAGCGCCAGCAGGTTCGTCTGGTCGGCGATGTCCTCGATGGTGCCGATGATCTCGCCGATCTGGTTGGAGCGGCGTCCCAACTCCTCGACGATCTGTGCCGAGCCTTTGACCCGTTCGGCGATCCGCGCCATTCCCGTTACCGTCCCGTCCACCACATCGGCCCCCGAGACCGCCACTTCGCTGGCGCCTTGGCCTTCCCGCGCCGCATCGTTGCAGTTGCGGGCGATGTCGGACGACGTCGCCGCCATCTCCTCGCTGGCGGTGGCGATGGTTGTGGACTGGCTGGCGAGGGTCTCTGAGTTCCGCGCCAGGCCGTCGGCCAACTTATGGACGCGG
Source organism: Oryzomonas rubra (assembly GCF_008369015.1). Taxonomy (NCBI): domain Bacteria; kingdom Pseudomonadati; phylum Thermodesulfobacteriota; class Desulfuromonadia; order Geobacterales; family Geobacteraceae; genus Oryzomonas; species Oryzomonas rubra. The sequence continues at coordinate 428,048 of NZ_SRSD01000002.1, read as the reverse complement.
TTGGCGGCGACCGAGACCTGGATGCTACTCACCGAGACCTTGCCGATCGTATCGGCCAGTTTCTGGGTCATATCGTCCACTTCGCGCGCCAGTACGCCCATTTCGTCGTGGGAGTCGAGGCCCGAACGGGCCTTCAGGTCCCCGGAGGCGACGGTGGAAAGCACCTGGATAACCCTGGCCAGCGGCCGGGTGATGGAGCGGAAGATCGTGAAGCCGAACAGGAGCGCAATGGCGATGCACAGGAGGCTCATGGCGGCCATGCCCCCCTCGATCTTCCTGGCGCGCTCCGTGTCAGTCTTGGTCATCTCCCGTGCCGCCTTCACCTCGGTCTCGACAATCTTGGCAATCGCAGCGGCCGGTTTTTCATAGAGCGGCGCTGTCGATGTTACGGCAAAGTCAACGACCGCCTCATGCCCCTTGCCGCCGTTGGCCGCCGACTCAATGGCCTGTTTCGCCAGCTTTTCCCCCTGGAGCAGGTACGCCTCGAAGCCGTCGCCGAACTGCTTCAGCAGATCCTTCTCCTGGTCCGACATCTTGGTTGCGCCGAGTTTTTTGATCCCCTCGCGGATAGCGCCCACCTGTTTGAGCATATCGGCCCGTTTGTCTTCCAACTGATGGGTATCGGTAAGGGACAGCATGTAGACCAGATCCAGGCGGATGGTAAGAAAATTTTTCACCAGGCTGTCCGCGACAGCAACCTGGTTGAGCCCCTCATTGGCTTCCACAATGCCGCCGGACGTATCGCGGATGCCGTAAAGGCCCAGACCCGCAACCACGGCCACCGCCACACACGTCACAATGGTTAAAAATACCAGCTTTGTTTTTACCTTCAGGTCCGACCACTTCATGCTTTTCCTCCCCCGGCTTCGTGTCGCATTTCTCTTCGGTCATGCCGTAAATAAAAAATAGGCATGTTTAATTTGAAAAATATAATAAGTACATTAATCTATATGAATTGTCAAACAACTTGGAGACAGGCGAAAGCGGCATGGAGGGAGGGACGCGGTCGATGGTGCAGAAGCCGTACGGTTATCGCGCAAATTTTGGTACATCGTGGGGGACGGGTGAGGGGGCAACATCGCGCAAAGGGCAGGGAAACCGCCGTTGCCGTTATCGCCCGCGTGCCATATGCCGCGTCGGCACGTACGCTCGTGTAACAGTGCCAAAACTTCCGGGCGGGGCGCGCCTCACCCCTGGCTGTCCCGCAACTCCTTGATCACCTCGATGATCTCGCCCCGGTCCAGGATGCCCTTCTTCTCCAGGACCGTTATCAGGGCCAGCATCTCGTAGCTGTGGGAGACCACGAGCTCCTCCAGGGAGAGCGTCCGTTCGTTGTCAGGCTTGTCGTCCGTCATGGTGGCTCCTTTGCGCCGGTCGTTTCTGCTTGAATGAATACTTCTTGTCTTCCGTCATGACATGGTCGATGAGCCACTTCCACAGGTGCAGCACGATCTCCTTGGATACCAGCACCTCGTTTGCCACGTGGGCATGGTGGTACTTGTCTATCCTGGCGGCAAACGCCCGGTGCTGGACGATGTGCTGCTCAAGGCCGCCGTAGTCCAGGTCCTTCATATGCTGCTCTTCCGCATGGAAGTGATACGCGCTGTAGGATAGCAACTCCTCGATGACCGCACCCAGGGGGGAGGCTTCATTCTTCTTCAGACAGGTGTCGTAGAGCCTGTTGAATATGCCGAACAGGTCCTTGTGATGATTGTCCAGCTCTTCATCGGCTACGGAATACGTGCTGTTCCAGGTGAAATGCTCCATGTACTTCTACTCCCGTTATGTTTCCAGCCGGTCGGCTGCTCTGGCGGCGTTACCGTTTTCCCCGATGTTTTTACCCAAAAAAATCGCCCATTGCGTAAACAATGGGCGATTGTGCTATGGCCGGGCCATCTTTGTCAACGGATTACCTGACCGGCCTTCGGGACCGGCCGACCCTTGGCGTGTGCAGGGGCCGTGTCAGTTGAAGAAATACCGTACCCCGAAGGTCATGGAGAAGCTGTCGGGATCAAACTCGCCGACCTTGCCGCCCCCGGCCTTGATGTCGGCATTCGGGGCGATGACCCCCTTGAGCTCGGACGTCAGGGCCAGTTGGCGCATGACGAAATAATCCACCCCCGCCTTGACGTGTATCCCTGCCACGGTGTCCACATCCAGGCCGTTGTTGGCCCCGTTGATCAGGATGTCCACCCCGGCGCCGACATAGGGAACCAATTTTTTAACCGGGAGGTTGAGATAGCGGTACTGTGCTCCCAGAGAGATATTGGTGGTATCGAAATCCGTGTTCGTGTCCGTACCGAAACCGGTATGGGTGATCTGGAATTCTGCCGCGAAATTATCGAGGATACCGAAGATAAGGCCGCCGCCGCCGATGAAGCCCGTATCCGTATGCCCCCTCCCGACCACAATGCCGGTGCTGACCGCATCGTTGTCCGCCGGCACCAGAAAGCCTATTTCCCCGGTGATGCCGAGTCTGCCCTTGATGCTCTCCGCACTATTCGTGTCCGCCGCCATGGCATTGACAGTAACCAGGCTGCAAACCAACACCAGACATGCCGCAATCGTTTTTGTTTTCATACGCTTCCTCCCCTATCGTGTGTATCGAACGAGTGCATCTCACTCAACAATACCGCAAAGTGCCCACATAGCAAATGAAGGGGCTCCTGGGGCGGCCTATTTGAACTTGGAGAAGGCAGGGGGGGGGGGGCGCGTGTGCGGGATAAAAAATCAGGCGATGGCGCGGGGAGGGGGAAAACCGTCAGGGGAAGACGTCAAGTTTGACGCAACTGCCATATATGGCGGCCCCCTCGGGGCGGCAGGTTATACGCCCGCCCGTATTTTTACCCTCCATCCGAACAGGGCAGCGGAAAGGGAAGGCCCCCAATATCCCCTGCGGCGTTTTCATATGGTGGTACAATTAACACCACCTGTCCTGAAGTTTTTCGGCAAACGGTTGCAATGCAATTCCTGGACGATAATGACAGGACGTAGATTGACATCATAAAGGAGAAACGCCATGCCGAAGGTTGTTCGCTTTTACGAAACAGGGGATGCCGGGGTGCTCAAGCTCGAAGATGCGCCTCTTGTGGAGCCGGGCGCGGGAGAGGTCCGCCTGAAGGTTGCGGCCATCGGCCTGAACCGCGCCGAAGTCATGTTCCGCCAGGGACAGTACCTGGAGACGCCCAAGCTCCCCTCGCGGATCGGCTATGAGGCGGCGGGGATCGTGGACGCCGTGGGGCCGGGCGTCAGCGGTATCAAGGTCGGGGACCGGGTAAGCACCATACCCTCCTTCTCCGTCGGCGACTACGGGGTCTACGGGGAAAGCGCCATCGTGCCGGCCTATGCGGCCGTCCCGTATCCGGGGGTCCTGACGCCGGTGGAGGGTGCGGCGATCTGGATGCAGTATCTCACCGCTTTCGGGGCGCTCGTGGAATTCGGCCGCTTGCAGAAAGGCGACAGCGTCGTGATCACCGCGGCGAGCAGCAGCGTGGGGTTGGCCGCGATCCAGGTCGCAAAGTATGTCGGGGCGACCGCCATCGCCGCCACGCGCGGCGCCGGGAAGAAGGATTTTCTTTTGGGGGCGGGGGCGGATCACGTCATCGTGACCGACGAAGAGGATCTGGTGGCGCGGGTGATGGCGATTACCGCCGGGAAAGGCGCAACCATGGTCTTTGATCCCGTGGCGGGGCCTCTGCTGGAAAAACTTGCCGACGCCGCCGCTCAGGGGGCGACGATCTTCGAATACGGGGCATTGTCGCCGGCGCCGACGCCCTTTCCCCTGTTCGCAGCCCTGGGCAAGGGGTTGTCGGTGCGGGGGTACACCCTGTTCGAGATCGTGAGGGAGCCGGAGATGCTGGCCCGCGGCAAGCAGTTCGTCTCCAGCGGGCTCGAATCCGGCGCGCTGAAACCGGTCATCGACCGCACGTTCCCGCTGGAAAGCATTGTGGAGGCTCACCGGTACATGGAATCCAACCTGCAACAGGGCAAGATCGTGGTGACGGTGTGACGCGAGCGGGAGGGGGCGGGGCTTCCGGGATGCCACGCATGCCTTGGCAGCCTGGGGGCCTGCCCGCCCCGTTTGTATTTCGGTGCTATGAATAACCCCGGCATTATTCCGAGGCATCAAAACAATAACCTACAGATGATTTACCGTGTCGCAATCCCCGGCTCTGCAACCGCCGCCTGCGCCGCGTGAAACGCCTCGCCGATCTTCCCTTCCAGGTTCAGCAGCACATTGCAGATCACCAGCCGGTCCAGATTGGAATCCAGGGTCAAAAGCGCTGTGGTGATGTGCAAAAGCGAGATCGCCGCGCCGTGGCCCGGATCGGCCAGGCCGAGATTGCTGGGGCCGGAGAGGGACAGTTCCGATGTCTGGGGGAGCAGGCCGGCTTTGGACAGGAGCCCCCTGGGGCTGTCGGGCGCGCTCTGGCCGGCCGTTTTGTAATAGGGGCGCAGGTGGTCCGGGCCCACATTTGCCTCCAAATCGGCAAAGGTCGGGTCCTCCGTGCCCAACGCCGTGGCGGCCCAGCCGTACTCGTTTTCATAGCTCGTGCCGTATTTGGCGATCAGGGTGAGGTAATTGTCCTTGAGGGCGGCGTACTCCCCCTCGTCCAGTTTCGGGCACCCCACCTCCCCGCAGTGGGCCTGATACCGTTGGGCCGCCTGGTACTCCTCGATATCGCCATGGTACAGATACCGCTCGGCAACGTCGTTGCCGTGGCTGCGCACCAACGCGGCGATGACCGCCATTTCGCGCAGGGAGCGCCACCGGGCGTGGGCGCCGTCGGCATAGCCGTTTTTCAGCAGGCAGATGATCTCCGCGCAGGTCCGGCACCCCTTGGCGTGGAGCCGTGTGAGGACATCGAAGGCAAGGTCGCCCTCCTTGGCGGCTTTTGGCCAATAGTATTCGTTGAAGTTGTTTCCCGATTCCAGGGCGATGTCATAGAACATCTCCAGCAGGTCGACGGCCGTGCCCCAGGTATGGTCCAGGTCGGCGCTGAACTGTTTGAGTTCCTTCCGGGCGTGTTTCTGATACTGTTTGAAGTTCTTCTTCAAGGTGTCAAGGATGATATCCGCGACTTCCACCGCTATCTCGGGCAGGGAATGGGACAGGTTTCCGGCGATCTCCTCGAAAGCGTCGGCCAAGTCCTTTTTGTGGTCGATTTCGATGCGGACGCCGCTGCTCTCAAATTCCGTCAAATCCTCGGGTAGTTCCAGGGCCTCGCTTTCGTCGAACTTGAAGGTGCCGATATCTGCTTTGCTGGATATGACCTGTTCCAGTTCCTTGATCTGCTTGTTGCTGAGAACGAACCCCTGATCCCGGAATTTCTTCAAAAGGATATGAACGATAACCCGTTCCTCGGAAAGGGTCTTTGCCAGGGTCGTTTCAAAGAGTTCTTGCAGTGTGTTCATTGGGGTTGCCTTTTGGTTGGGTGGGGGTTGTGGGTAAGCCACTCCCCATACCCTTCTACTCCCCGAAAACACACATTTCAATCGCAAAATCAATATGTTAAAAATATTAACACTCCTGCGAAAGTGTGAAAAAAATTACCACAAAGCGCCCATCCATCATAACCCACTGTTTATACACAAAAAAATACGCCCGGAACTCGCCCGGACGCCTCTGGTTGTGTCATTATGATACGCCCCCGAAGGGCCGCGTGATTCCTTTCATGCTACGCAGCGACAACCTCTTGCAACAGTTCCGGGTGCCGATCCAGAAGGCGCATGAGCTTGATGACCGCCGGCAGCGGTTTTGCTTCGCCCCGCTCGTACCGGGAGAAGGCGTTATGGCCGCCGCCGGTGATCTGCGCCGCCTGTTTCTGGGTCAGCTTGAGCCGCTTGCGGATGCGGGCCAGTTCAGCCGCCTCTTCCTTATCAACCGTTGCGATGAACTGGTCGATCAAAGGTTCCGTAGCCGTAGCCTCCGCGCCGGTCATGACACCCTCGCCGCAGCGGTTGCACCATGCGCCGACCTGCTCGAACTCCAGAACGCGCCCCCGGTACTCGAAGGCGGTCTTTTTCCTGCCGTGTTTCAAGGTGCCCTCAAGGCATTCGGGGCAGGTTTTCCCGTTGTATTCCTTACTCATCGTCCCGCTCCTTGAAGGATATGATGAAATAGTCATCAAGTCTCTGAAATTTGATATAGAGGGCGATACCCTGCCACTCGGAGAAATAGACATCCTGCCAGACCTTGTGGTCGCCATAAACGGTCATGGACTTATGGAAGTTCTTCAGGGAGAGCGCCTGCATGACCTGCCACGCCTGCTGCAACGACATCCTGGCCTTCTTGATGCCGTTACGAGCCGAGGTCGTCAGCACCATCGTCTCGACAGCATCCATCTGCCGCTTGATGACGGCCAGGTCGTAATGAGGCCGCTTCTTTTCCATATTCTATAATGACCCTTTCAGGGTAATTTGGCAACTGTATTTTGGTTCTCATCTCTCCAGCAAACTACCAATCCCGGCTGCCCTCCGGGGATAACGCACAAGGGCCGGGCCCGTATCCCAAATGGGACATGGAGGCCCGGCCCCTGGTTAGCAGCACATCAGCCGTCAGAAACTGTAGCGGAAGCCCCCGGAGAAGCTGCTGTTCAGGTAGGAGAGGCTTACCCCGTCCTTTGAGAAATCGGACCCGGCGCCCTGGAACTTGTACGAAAAATCGAGCGCTATATGCTGGTCCACCGCGATTGTCGTCCCGACGGCGACCTGGTAACCGAACACCGTGTCGTCATACTTGGTCCCCTGGACCTGCAGTTCGCCATCCAGCACGCCAAGCCCTGCGCCGACATAGGGCGTGAAGATCGTGCCTGTTTTGATGTCATAGTAGCCGTTCACCAGGTAGCTCATGACTTTGACATTCGTATCGTCCACCGAGAGGCTGCCGCCGGGTCCCGAGAAGTGGTCCACGTCGGCCTTCCGGTAGCCGAATTCAAATTCCAGCCTCACCGGGTCGAAATTATAGCCCGCATTGGCGCCAAAGCCATACCCGGAATTGTAGTCGGTCGTTGCCGTGCCGCTGGTGCCCGACACCTTCAGGTCGGCATCATGAAAGATGCTCACGCCGCCCGAGACCCCGAGGTAAGGCCCGGCCGCACAAGCCGACCCGGTCGTTGCCGCCAGAAACAATCCCACCACCAATGCCTTGATTCTCATGCCAGAAACCTCCTTGGATTAAATACGCCCTCCTGTTCCTCGGCGGAACAGGGGGCGAACAACGCATGACATAACAGAGCGGAGCTTCCCTGCGGAAATGGAACAGATCGCATCCGATCGATAGATCACTTTTACGCCACGGTCATGCATATTTCAATCACAATTTCAATATGTTAAAAAAATTAACACTATCCCTGGAGTGTTAAAAAAAATAACATTTTGGCCATCTTTTGAACCCTGCGTTTTCACATTAAAAAAGGCCCCTGGAACATCCCGGAGGCCTCTGTTTGTATCATTATGGCACAATCTCGAACGACCGCCGGGCTACCCGGTTATGATGTCGGCCATGATGAATGTTTCCTGGATGACGGCATCGGGGTCCTCCATCTTCGAAGCGATAAGTTCCCGTAAATGGAAAAAGGACGGCAGGTTGATCTCATCGATCTTGAGTCCCAAGCCCTGCTCCTGCTCGTAGATCACGGTGGCGGGGAATTGGAATTCCTTCTTCAGGCAATGCGCCTTTACATACACCTGCTGGTTGACGGGGAGCTTGACAGCGGTTTTTATAAACAGGCCCCGCAGGCTTATCTCCGTAATCTCGCCGGATATGGTTTGATCGTGGCACTCGATGGTTGCCACTGCCGAGATTTCCACCCTCGTAAATTTTCTCGTGTTCACGGTCATGTCGCCTCACCTCACCAGGAGTCTGAACGCTCTGTCTCGTTCCAACTGTTCAGCATACCATGTCGAACAAAAATTCTCCAATGTCTTAATGCCGATAGGGGACAGGGGGCGCCCCATCCCGCGGAAAAACTTCGCCGGGGTGAGAAGGGGGGGATGGACTGAGGCTGGCGGCGTCCGGGCGTGCCCGCGGCAAAAAAAACGATACCCTGTCCCGGGAACGGGAGTATACTAAATAGGTTGTAGTAAATACCGGATTTCAGAAGGAAACCACCATGACCCAAGTTACAGCAAACGGTGCTCAATCGTACAAGGAGCAACCGGACAGTATCGACAAGCTGCTGGAGGCGCTGGACACCTACACCCTCGATCCGCGGTTCGAGCGGTACGCCGACAAGTTCATCTCGAAGGACCAGGAGACCGGCACAACGCGTTTCTTCGGCAGCTTCGTGGATGTGCAGCGCGTTTTCGACCTGCGGACCGATGAGCGGAGCCTGGTCGACCGGTTGACCGCCGCCATTCAGAAAAACCGCTCGACGGATTTTTACAAACAGGCGCGGGCGGCGAACGAACGGCACCATTAGTGTCCCATCGGTTTTATGGAAATTATCGGTCCCATCTCCCCATTCCCTCCGCAATTTCCTCATGTGCCAGGCAATTTTTCATTGAAAAACGGAACGGTTTCAGTCCATAACAGGCCATGGGCGAGATGATGCGAGGGGAAAGGTGCGTGCACAATGGCGTTGCCCGATAGGGAAGCGGCACGGGTGGAGGAATTGCTGGGCGCGTTCTGCCGGGCGCGGAGCGGCGATGCGGTGACCCTTGCCTACCAGACCAGGGGGAACCGGGTGGCCCTGGTGGAGACCCGTCCCCTGTTCATCGACCCGAGCATCATGAACAGCGTGAACGTGGCCCAGTTCGAATTCGACCCGGAGTCGCAGATCTGGACCCTGTACTGGTACGACCGGAAGAATCGGCGCCAGCCGTACCCCACGGGGCGCAACCGGGATACCCTGGAAAAACTGGTCGCCGAGGTGGGGGCCGATCCCACCGGCATCTTCTGGGATTAGCCGGCGGCTTTTCTGCTCAAACGGCGTAGACGTGCGCCGGCAAAGGTAGTAGAATCATAGAAAAAAGGATGGCAGATGCATGCAAGCGGAACGAACGGAACGGAGCGACAAACGCTTCGCCATTAAAACACAGTGCTTGCTGAACATCGGCGGCGCAAAATACCGTTGCCTGATCGACAACCTCTCGACCACCGGCGCCTCGATTGAGATGGACGGCCCGGTTCAGGAGGGCATCAAGGTCGGGGAGACCGGTTCCTTGAAAGCACTCCTGTTAACCGCGGTCGAATACCGCTGCAAGGTCGTCAGAGTGGAAGGGGCACATCTCGGCGTGCAATTCCTGGATACCTGATCCGCGCGGACCCCGCTGTACACCCCCCCCCGCCCATTGCGCCACCCGTCCCCCCATATGCGACCTTTTTGCTTCAGGTGTCCCGCTGTCTCTGTGACCCCGCGGCACATGCTTGTCCGGGTATATCCCGCGCACCTGCCTGACCCTCCCGTAAGCGAAGCGATGCCGTAATTTTTTCCCCTCCCTGGCCCATGAAAAATGCCGTGAAAAATTGAATCATTTTGCTGGTATCTGAGGCGGGGACCAGGGAAACGGCCGGGGGGTGAAAAGAAATTTCGACCCAAAATCAACTATTTCCTGCAAAAAAAGTTTGTGATGCTATACTTTCTCCCAAGAACGTTCCAGGCGGTTTTTGGGGAAAGCGACCGATCCCATGGGCAGAATGGGCCAAAGGTTCAGGATCGAGGGCCACGCGAAATGCACCCTGCATTTTGCCGGCCTCGCCTATGCCGGCGAGATCGAGAACATCTCCCTGAGCGGCGCCCTGGTCAATCTGGACAGCGAGGTCCCCGGCGGCGTGCATCCCGGCTGCCAGTGCGCCCTGACCCTGGGCGGCACGCAGGACGCCTACCCCGTGCAGTACACCTGCCGGGTGGCCCGGCTCGGCGGCGCCATCGTGGGGGTGCAGATCCTCGAACTCACCTATGGAGAAACCATGCACTGAGGGGGATCGTCCCCCCCGTCACCTGACGGGTAAACAGTAGTAAAGCCGGATAATATTAGCGCCATTTCATGTTGCCCACAGGTGTTGATAACCGTGTGGAAAAACATGCAACTTCCGGGCTGCGGGATACTGGCGGTCCATTCTTTCTGCTGGTGTGATGCCCGAGGAGTTAATCGATCATAACGACAGAGAGAGAGCCATCGGTGAAAAAGCTGTCGCCGGCAAAATTGCGGCCGGAGTGCGGCTCGACAAACCTGCTCGTGCGGGAATCGGTCACCCTGCCGCCAAGAAGCAGATCCTTGAGGAGCGCCTCCCGCTCCGAATCAATGTCCGTCCCCATCTTGTGCATCAATCCCCATTTCATTCCCGCATCCAGGCTGATCGTGCCGACAAAAACGCGGCCGGCGCCCGTTGTAAGCAAATCCGTTTTCCAGAGCCGCACACGGTGCCGTTGCCGCACCGTCTGCGCCGGAGTCGGTTTTTCGAATCCGGCGTCATTGATCCTGCCGTTCCAGAATGCGGGGGCAATGGGGGCGGTCGGATAGCTCTCATTGCCCATGAGCGCTTTTACCGTTTTTGATACGGTGCCGATGGTTACCGGGTCGGCCGGTTGCCAGCCGGCAGCCTTGAAGGCGCTCGCCAGCGAGCCCTCGTCCCTGGCGACCAGAATGATATTCAAGGGTTCCTGTCGTTTGCCGGATATGGATTCGGTGAAGCGGGGAAGCCGGTAACGATCGAAACCGCCGACGACATCCATGCCCACCGGATTGGCCGCCCCAACGCTTTTTGAGCTGTTGCGCGCCGGGTTGTACTGCAGGCCGCTCAGGATAACGAAGATCAATTCTGCGGCTATGAGAGCTGCCGACGTCAGCCGTATTCGGAACGGCGAACCTTGCGGCAGCGGTTTTTCGCCCGTGGCAAAAAGCCGGCTTTCAACCAGGCAGATGCCGATTATGAGCCACAGGAACCCGAGCAAATAGCCGCCGAGCACATCGCTCAGGAAATGGACCCCCAGGTACAGCCTGCTGAAACCGATTGCCAGGATAAGCGCACTGCCGCCAAACAGCAGATTCAGCCTGACATTCCGGCTTTGCGCCTGCCGCCACAAATAATACACGATGAACCCGTAAAACGCGGCGGCGATGGTCGCATGGCCGCTCGGGAAGGAAAAACTTGCCTCGGTATAGACACCGATGCCCGGCGGGCGCTGCCGATGGAACGCCACCTTCCCGAGGAGGCTGAAGAGGCCGCTCCCCGCCAGTGTCAGCAAACACGGCAGGATGAATTCACGTCGTGCCCGCAGCCAGAACAGAACCGTGCAGAGCAGTGCCACGCTGAGAACGATCTTGGCCTTCCCCAGCAGGGTAATCCAGAGAAAGCCGTTGACCAGCATCTCGTCCCGATAGAAATAGAGGAGATTGGCCAGCCGCGTATCGACGGCAACGATCGGGTCGAGAGCCAGGATGTCTTCGACGATGCCGCCAAGGAGCAGCAGGGTGTACAGGAAGGCGATACCCAGCAGGGTGGACGGCAGGCCGGAGAAGCGGCTCCTATCCAACCTGGCGCTGGCGAAGGAGAAGAACCGGGGATGGCGTGCCACGAACTTCGCCACGTCGGGATTGGCGATGAGCGCCTGGGTAACCGAAATCCATAGCGACCGGCAGAGATCCAGCGACTGCCGCCCCTGCTTCACGATGAACCGCTTGAGCAGGCTGGTGCAGAAAAACAGCAGGAGCAACGCCGTCAGGAAGATGCCGGCGCGGCTCGTCCAGACCTCGACCATCTGCCAGGCCTGTCCGAGAAAGTAGCCGGCAAGGAGGTGGGAAGCCGCCCAGGCGAAGGCGCTGATGATATTCCAGAGATAGAATCGTTTGGCACCCATCCCCGATAATCCGGCGACAAACGGGATGACCGCCCGGACAAGACCGATGAAACGCCCCATGAATATGCTTTTGGCGCCATGGTTGCGAAAGAACCGCTCCCCTGCCTCCAGGTAGCTTGCCTTGAGGACCTTGTTCGTTTCTTTGAACAATCCGGCCCCATGCCGCCCAAGGGTGAAACTGATCCCATCGCCCAGGACCGCACCGATGGCGGCAAACCAGATGAGATCGCCGAGGTCGAAATATCCCTGTTCTGCCAGGGCCCCGGCCAAGACGACCGCAACGGCTCCCGGAACGATCACGCCCACCAGCACCAGTGATTCCAGCAAGGAGACGAGCAGGATGAGCCAGTAGCCCAGTATGCGGAAGTGCTCTATTTGGGGGAGAAGGTTGTTGAGTATTTCCATTGGGCCGGTACCCCGTCTGCCAACTCGTCGTTGCACATCACGCCATGCTGTTTCAGGCTACCGCGGCTCCCGTCACTCGTCAATCATCAAATTCATAGCATGTGTCCAGTGGGCAGAACGACGCCCCGCGTTGCTGCCATGGGACCGGACCCCACGCCGGCTGCGCAGTGAGGCCGGTGCCGGGCACGCTGAAGCGGGCGGCGGAGGGGGGAAGGGGAGGGAAAAACGGACAGCGCAGGGGCGGGCCGCACCCTGACGTTGCGGCCCGCCCCTGTTTGTTTCCGGGAATTACTGCGCCTCGACCTTGAAGATCCTTTTGGCGGTGGCCACCCGCGCCTGCAGCTCCGGCCCCTCCATCTCGGCGACCACTTGGGCCAGGATGTCCGGGATCGGGATCTGCTGGGGGCACTTGTCCAGGCAGGCGCCGCAGGCGATGCACTGGGAGGCGAACCCCGGCTTGTCGTTGAGCAGGTCGCCGCTCATGCGGATGGAATACATGAACTTCGCCTCCTCCGTGTTGCCGAACAGGTGCATCTTGTTGTAGACATCGAAACAGCCCGGGATATTCACGCCCACGGGGCAGGGCATGCAGTAGCCGCAGCCGGTGCAGCCGACCTTCATCAGCTCCTGGTACTTCCTGCCGGCCCGGTCCACCAGGGCCAGTTCCTCGCCGGTCAGGGCGCCGCTCAGGGCCGAATCCGCGATGGCCAGGTTCTCCTCGATATGGCGCTCCTCGTTCATGCCCGAGAGCAGCAGCGTGACCTCCGGGTGGTTCCATACCCAGCGCAGGGCCCATTCCACCGGCGGGCGGCGCACCTTCGCCTCGTCCCAGATCGCAGCCACGGCGGGCGGCGGCGTCGGGAGCCCCAGGTTTCCTCCCCGGAGCGGTTCCATGACGATCACCCCCAGCCCCTTGGCGGCGGCGTAGCGCAACCCCGCGGCGCCGGCCTGGTACTCCTGGTCCAGGAAGTTGTACTGGATCTGGCAAAACACCCAGGGGTAGGCATCCACGATCCGCGTGAAGTCCGGCCCCAGGCCGTGGAAGGAGAAGCCGGCGTTGCCGATCCGCCCGTCGGCCTTGGCCTGGTCGAGAAAATCCGCGACGCCCAGGCTTGCCATGGTATCCCACTGGGGGCCGTCCAGGCTATGGACCAGGTAGTAATCGATGCGGTCGATGCCCAGTTTCTCCAATTGGGCGGCCAGGTAGCGGTCCATGTCGGCGCGGCTCTTGATCATCCACGAGGGGAGCTTGGTCGCGACCTTGACCCGCTCCCGGTAGCCGTCCTTCAGGGCCTTTCCCAGCACGATTTCGCTCTCGCCGCCGTGGTACGGCCACGCCGTGTCGACGTAATTCACCCCGTTGTCGATGGCATGGCGGATCTGGGCGATGGCCCGCGGTTCATCGATCCTGCCGTCCTTGGCGGGCAGGCGCATGCACCCGAACCCCAGGACGGAGAGCTCATCCCCGTTCTTCGGCATTGTTCTGTATTGCACGGTAGACCTCCTTTGCGCTAAAGACTTCTTAAAGTATAAATGACTTTATACTAGGTGCAATGGGCCGTAATCTCAATACCCGTTCCTGTCGATTGCTTGCCTATTTCTCGCGAATGCGGCCCGGCCGGGCCGGTCGGGGAGGATGGGGGCGATACCGGCGGAAACGGCGACTAATCCGGCAGGGGGGTGCGCCGCATGCCGTTTTGATTTTGCGATTTCCCGAGCCTGTGGTACAGAGTATCGGCGGCCACGGAGCCACAGGGGCGCGGAGAACGCCGGCCGCGGCCGTGTCCATCTACCGGGGGGCTGCCGCTCCGCGCTCTTCGGGGGATGCCGGTGCCGTACCGGTGCGGCGTGGCTTGGCTGCAGGATTGACAATGCGGGGTGACCATGATGAGACGGCAGGATCGGGAGATTACCGGGTTCGAAAACATTATCAACGTCATGAAGGGGTGTACGGTGTGCCACGTGGCGTTCTCCGACGACCCCTATCCCTACGTGGTTCCCATGACCTTTGGCCTGGCAGTGACGGACGGCGACGAGGTAAGTCTCTACTTCCACGGCGCCAGGGAAGGGCGGAAGCACGACCTGATCAAGCGGAACAATCGGGTCGGTTTCGTCATGGAAACGACCCACGGTATCGTCACCGGCCCCCAGGTGGGCGCGTGCGAATGCACCATGGAATTCGAGTCGGTCATGGGCACCGGCATCATGGAGTATGTGGCGGAAGAGGAAAAGGTCGCCGCGCTCCAGACCATGCTCCGGCAGTACGATGTCCGCGAAGGCCCCGATTACCACTTCCACCACGAGGTCGTGCCCCGCATCCACGTCCTGCGCCTGCGGGTCGATGCCCTGTCGGCGAAGCGGCGTGACGTGGCGACGCAGAAATAGGCGGCGGGCGGGCTGGGACAGGCGCTGCCGTTTGGGTACATCCACAGCTCGGGCACCTTTTCATTGCCCCTGCGCTGCGCCGGAGTCCGAACCCTGCCTCCTGGAAGCAACGCACGGGAGTTGTTGTCGATCTCGAAACGATTATTGAGGAGTTGAACGGGTGATATTGACCGGAACCATTGTAAATGTTGCCGCCATCTGCGCCGGCGCACTGGTTGGCCGTTACGCGGGGCGCATCATACCCGCCAGGATCCGCCAAACGGTCATGGTCGGCTTGGGGTTGAGCGTCGTGCTCATCGGGCTGCAACTGGCCCTGAAGAGCAAACAGCCGATGATCGTGATCGGCAGCCTGATACTCGGCGGCATCCTTGGCGAACTCATGGGGATCGAGGCGCGTCTGGAATCGTTCGGCCTGTGGTTGCAGGGGCGTTGTCGCGGCGCCGGTGATATTGCCGAAGGCTTCGTTGCCGCCAGCCTCCTGTTTTGCGTCGGCGCCATGGCAATCATGGGGGCGCTTCAGGACGCCTTCGGCGGTACGCCGACTATCCTCTACGCCAAGGCGGCCCTGGACGGGGTGGCCTCGATCGCCCTGGCCTCGACGCTGGGGATCGGGGTGCTGTTTTCGGCGCTGCCGGTCGCGCTCTATCAGGGGGGCATCACCCTTGCGGCCGATTCCGCAAAATCGTTGCTGACCGGACCCGTGGTATCGGAGATGAACGCGGTCGGCGGCCTGTTGATTGTCGCCATAGGTCTGGACCTGGTGGGGATCAAGCGCTTTCCGGTGGGCAATCTGCTGCCGGCGGTCTTTGTCGCGGTCGGGCTCGTGTGGTTGGTTGGGGGGGCGTGAGTGGTCGTGCTGGAGGGCTGGCCTACAAATTTCAAAATTGGAAGATTGTAGGCCAGACCCTCCCGACTTACTTATATTATAGTTTGGCCTTTCCACTGGAAGTAGATCTTTGTTTCATTTCTGGTGAAGATATATATTTGGTAAAGGCATACGGCAGCAAATAATATGTGAAAGGCCTTTTGAGTGAATATTTTTGGATCAGAAACATTTCCTCCAAGGACATGGAGAAATCGCCAGATTAGTTTCCTGGCTGAGTCAATAAGTATCAAGGGGACTAGCCATGATTTCCTTTTGTAAATACCGATGAGAATCACCGCATCGATTATGGTGTTGAATACATAGTCATTCACGGGTGTATTTTTTACGCTTGCAAACCCGAGAATTTTGCCAAGAATAACGATTAGCGAAGTGAAAAGGATAAACCAGTAAAATCCACGGATAGAGCGTAGGCCTGTTGGCATATATACCCCGGTTTGGTCGGTTATATTTGATATAAGATCATCTGCCATCTTTCTATTGTGGATTGTTCCGGGGATATAATGCAATTAGAGTCTATTCTTAATCCACAGATATCCTTCTACTCCCTGCACCCACAGATTTCAATCGTAAAATCAGCATGTTAAAATAATTAACACTCCCGCAAAACTGTTAAAAAAAATTACCACTTTCGAGCCTTTCTCTCCTACTTCACTGAAATCACACGAAAAAAGGCCCCCGAATCGCCTCCGGGAGCCCTTTCTTTGTATCCTTTTGTCGCATCGTGCCCGGCCACCCCGCACCGGCCCCGTTCTTTTTAGCCCCCACTCCCCGTCACTCTTTCCTCACACCTGACGCTGCACCGCTGCAAGGCCGCCTTCCAGTGGTATCCGCTCTTCCTTGGCAAGCGCATTGACCGCAAACAGCCCCACGGCCCCCAACCCCATGACCCCCGCGGCGTAGAACACCGCCGTCAGCCCCAGGACGCTCTGGAGCCCCGCGCCAACCAGCGGCCCGGAGACGAACCCCAGGTTCAGCACCGCGTTGAAGGTGCCCACCGTTGCCCCCATGCCGTGACGGCTCCCCTCCTCCACCAACAAGGCCGTGCTGGCCGGCTGGGACAACACGCTGAACAGGCCGATACCCACCCCCAGTGCCAGGATCTGGGAGAAACCCGCCGCCACCGGGATCAGGAAGTAGAGGAGCGAGACCACGGTGCCCCCGGCAACCACCAGGGAGGTACGTGGCGCCCGGTCCGAGAGCATGCCCATGGGACGCAGCAGCAGGGTCGTCACCAGGGTGGAGGAGGCCATGACCAGTCCGGCCCGGGTGCCGTTCAGCCCCAGCTTGGCCGTGAGCATGATGGGGAGGAAGGCCCCCAACAGGGAGATGCCGCAGGCCCGGCCGAAGATGAAGACCAGAAGCCCCCGCAAACTGCTGCGGCGGGTGACGCTCAGGAGGTCCCGGAGTTGTTCCGTTTCATACTGTTTCGCTTGCCCGGAAACATTCTGGTGGCCGGGGATGCAGACTAATGCCACGGCCAGGGCCAGGAGGCACAGGAACGTGAGGGTAACGAAGATCCCCCGGAAGCCCCACAGATCCTTGAGGATGCCGCCGACAACCGGCCCCAGACTCAGGGCGCCGTAGAAGGAGATGTCGAAGGTCCCCATGACCGTGGCCCGCTTGTGGTCCGAGGCGCATTCGCTCACCAGGGAGACCACCACCGGCCGGAACATGGCGCAGCCGATCCCCTGGAGCAGGCGCAGGAGGATGATGAGGGTAAGGCAGGTGGTGAAGAGGTAGCAGACCGAGACGAACAGGTAGAGGCCGATGCTGATGGCGGCGATCCTCCTGCGGCCGATGCGGTCGGCCCAGGCGCCCATGAAGGGGCTGAGGATGATCTTGGAGAGGGAGTAGAAGACGAGCGGCAGGCCCAGGAGCAGCCCCCTGGCCCCCAGGCTGAAGACATAGAGGGAGAAGAAGGCGTCGGCGATGCCGAAGCCCAGGGTGATGGCGAAGTTGATCAGGAACAGCCCCCGGAACACGGTGCGGGTCTCCATGGTGTTCCCCTAGCTCTCCAGAAATTCCTCGAAGGCCCGGTCATGGACATGGATATGCTCCAGCCAGAGCAGACGGATATCCGCCAACTCGTCGGGCAGCACATCCAGGCCCTTGCCGTAGCGGCGGGCCAACTCGGCGGTGTTGCCACAGAGAAACTGGTGGTGCAGGCGGTGTTGGGTGGCCTGGGGGAAGCCGACCAGTTCCATGTAGCTGTTCTCCGAGCCGATGTGCTCCATCATGACGTCCAGGAGCCGGTCCAACTCCCTGGTGAGATCGACGCCCGGTTTCTCCCGGACCAGTACGATCATGGCGTCCAGCTGGCCGATGATGCTGCGGTAGCGGCTGTCGCAGGCAAGTCTGCTCTCGTTGGACCGGTGCGGGTCGATCGGCATGTGGGGGAGGGGGGGCGTATCGTGTTTGTAGGTGTGCAGTTCCATACTTCGTGTCCTTTGGTTGCAAGGGTGTAAGGAAGGCCCGTGGAGGAAGGAGGGAGAACTCCACGGGCCCGCCGCCTGACCGGGGTTCGGCGGCCCCGGCCAGGTTTGCAGCGGCTTAGTTCTTGCCGCCTCCGCCCATGGAGAACGGATAGGTCATGCGCACCCTGAGCTCGTTCTGGTCGGCCGAGTAGGCATTGTCGACCATGGCGTAGCCCACCTCGAACTTGAGGCCGTCAAGGGCGCTGTTGAAGGTTTTCTTGAGTTCGTACTGGACGTTGTAGTCGATCTCGCTGGAGCGCGAGCCGGGGGCCTCGTAGCGGTTGTACCAGATATAGGTGGAGAGTCCGGGGACGCCGACGCGGCCCAGGTCGTAGCCGACCAGCGCGCCGTAGGCATCCTGTTTGCCGTGCCAGCCCGAGACCAGGAACTGCTGCATGACGATCTTGCCGAAGCCCCAGGGGGTGAACTGGGCGTCGGGGCCGGTCTTGGCGTAAAAGCCCTGCACCTTGACGCCGTAGGCCTCCACGCCGGTTTCAAAGCCGTACTCGTAGGTGTCGAATTTGCCCCCCAGGTTCTCGCCGTTGGATTTCTGCACCATGACGGAGGGCATGAAGTAGAGGTGGTAGTCGCCGATGTCCTTGCCGAATCTGGTCCTCAGGTAGCCGGTGTCCACCACGTCGTTCATGTGATAGTACCACCCCTCGGCCCCCAGGTTGACCGGCCCCAGTTGGGTGTTGTACCGCGCGCCCCCCACCAGGAGCGGCTTATCCTTGGCGGAGGAGTCCACGGACTTGACGATGTCGTAGAAACCGCTGTCGGTCCACCCCGAGAAGCCGTCGATGTAATAGGCGTGGAGTTCCAGGTCCTTGATGCTCCTGTTCACCAGGGTGAGGCCGCTGTAGGTCTTGGGCAGGATGCGGCAATAGTCCATGTTCATGAGCGGGGTGTAGATCTGCTGGGCCCCGTACCTGATCGTCGTATCGAACCATTCCCCCTGTGCGTAGTACTCCAGCAGCTTGGTGAAGCTCTTGTGCCGGTTCTCGCCCGATGATTGCAACATGACGTAATTGTCCCACGTATTGCTGGTGGCCACGTCGTTGGCCGAGGCAAAGGTGCCGGCCAGGCTGATACCCTTCAGGGGGGCGGTCTTGTACCCCAGGATGGCCGCGAACACCGAATCACCGGCGTCTTTTGCGTCTTTGGTTTTCAGGTCGTACAGGTAGTAGCGCAGGGAGCCGTCGATGGTTCCCTGGGTAAACATCTCCTTGATGGTGTCGGCCGCAAAGGCCTGGGTTGCGAACACGCTGGCGGCTACGAGAAAAAGCGAGACTTTCGATCTCATATACACTCCTGAATTAAATGTAATTTTTCTTACCGGATGGCAGGGGAGCGCCCCGTTGTGCCGGGAGCCGTTCCCCTGCCGCAGCTACGGCTCGTTACGGCATATCGAAGGTGAAGGTGTGGCACCGGTCGCACACGCTCTTGCGGGGCGCGCTGTGGGCCACGTGGCACTCGGTGCACTCCACGTCGCCGATGTGGCCGTCGTGGGGGTTGATGTTACTCAGGTAGCCGCCGTTCGTATCCTTCTTGGCGGTCCGCTTGGCCATGCCTGCATAGCCGCCGTGGCATTTGAGGCACGCCGCCACTTGGGCGGGGGCTGCCGGCTTGTCGATTGCGTGGCAGTCCTGGCAGGTGACGCCCTGGGCCTGGTGTAGTTTTGCCAGCGGTGCGCGGTCCTTGGCAAAGGCGGTGGCCGCGGTCAGTGCCGCTACCGCCAAGAACAGCATGCAGAGTAGATAACCGGTGTGTCGTGCTTCCTTGTTCATTGCGTGTCTCCTTAAAGTGCGATCCTGATCGGTCGGCACGTTTTTCGTAGTGGGTGCGCCTGTGCGGGCGCTACTTGCGGGCCTTGACGTAGGCCGCGCTGTTCAGGCCGGCCAGACGGCCGGAGATGGTGGCAAAGCCCATGGTCAGGCCTTCCACGGTCATGTAGCTGTCCGAGTAGAGGCCGCCGGCCACGTTGCCCACCGCGTAGAGCCCCTTCACCGGGTTGGCGTTCTCGTCCACCGCTTCCAGGTGTTCGTTCACCTTGATGCCGCCGATGGTGGTGAGGTTGTAGGTCATGACCTCAAGGGCGTAGAACGGCCCCTTTGCGACGGTGTACATCAGGTGCTCCTTCGCCTTGCCGAACTGCTCGTCGTCGCCCTTTTTCACGTAGCCGTTGTAATCGCCGATCTGCTTCAGGAAGGGTTCCTTCTGGAAACCGGCGTTGGCGGCCAGCTCTTCCAGGGTGCGCCCCTTGTGGACGACGCCTTCCTTGACGCCGGCTTCCAGGTACTGGTCAAGCTGGGGGATCGGGCCGGACTGTTTCCCGGCGATGTTCCTGATATTGGCGAAGGAATCGGTCATGCCGGTCTTCGCCTTTTTGAATTTGTCCACCGTGGCCTGGTCGAACACCACGAAACCCTGGCCGCCGATGGAGACGAGGGCGTGGGACACGAGGGCGTTGTCGTAGACGTAGTCCTCGTTGTAGTAGCGCTGGCCGGTCTTATCGACCCACAGGATGGGGATATGGATGAAGGGCTCCAGTTTGGTCATCAGGATGGATTCCTTGTTGTTGCCCTTGGTGACGATGCCCTGGCCGTGGTACTCGGTGACGTTCTCCTTGTACTTGGCGGCCCCCGCCTCCCAGGCCATCTTCATGCCCACGCCGTCGTTGGCGAGCCAGCCCATGGGGTGACCCACGATGCCCGCCTTCTTCATCATCTCGTCGTTGCCCATGAAACCGCCCGTGGCGATGATAACGGCCTTGGCGTTGATGGTCGTGACCGCGCCGTCCAGCGAGCGCACCTGCACGCCCCCCACGGAGCCGTCCGGGTTCATGGTGAGCTTGGTGGCCTCGGTCCGGTACATGATCGTGCCGCCCGCCTTCTCGATGGCCTGGGTCAGGGCCGCCATCCCCTGGTGGCCGTCCCACATGTGGTAGATGATCGGTTTGACCGCATCGTGGGCAAACTGTTGCGGTTCCACGGGAAGCCACAGTTTCACCCCGTTGGCCATCAGCCACTCGATGGTCTCGCCCGAGTGCTCGACCGCGGTGCGGGCCAGTCTGGCGTTGAAAAGCAGGTGCGTGTAGCTCTCCATCTGTTTGAAGACCTCCATGGGGGTGATCTTCATGTTGTGCTGCCGCTGCAATGACGTGTTGATCCCCATCATCCCCTTGGTCAGGGCGGAAGAACCGCTGAGGATGCGCTCCTTCTCGACCACCAGGACCTTGGCCCCGGATTGGGCGGCGGCCAGGGCCGCACAGGCGCCCGAACCTCCGCCCCCCACAACGACAACGTCATAATCCGTGACCGCAGCCTTGTCGGCGGCAGAGCATACGGTGCCCGCCGTGAGCAAAGCCACGGCAACCAACAACCCCCTCAACACACTTCTGCTTTTCATACTACCTCCTGTGAAAATATTGGGTATGAACGTTCGCTCCCAATAAAAAGATATGATGATGAAATTAAAACGTCAACAAAATTAATCATTAACATGTGATTATACATATTAAATGTTGAATGTTATTTATGGCAGTGAACGTTCATATCCAATAATTCCAGTCGTTTCGCCTTGGGGATTGGGTCGGTCTTTTTTGGTCTTGGGGGTGATTTTTTTTTCGTGGGGGTGGTGCGTGAGAAAAAGGGGCAGGGGAGCCGGGACCGGTTTCGACAGGGGCACGCGGCGAGTAATGATTGACAAAAGTGCCTGATATGGTTATTTTTAAAGGCGTTTTGGGCGATTTTGCCCAGGCATTCAGAGCATAGAGGTGAATTGTGAAATGACAACCCAGCGCTTGACCAAAAAGGATAGGGATGAACTACGCCGGGCCGAGATTGTTGCGGCGGCGCGCAAATGCGTAGTATATAACGGGTTCCATGCCACGAGCATGTCGGAAATAGCGCGTACGGCACGCATGAGTGTCGGGCATCTGTACCGCTATTTCGAGAACAAGGAATCCATCATCAACGCGATTGTTGAAATGATCACTATCGAACATCTCGATTGGATCGCCAGTACAGCCTTCAAGAAAAATATCGCCGAATTTCACATCCAGCGTTTTACGGAAAGGTTTGTCGAAAATCACGAAGAGCGGGCCTTGCTCCTGGAAATGCATGCCGAGGCGGCGCGCAACCCGGATGTTGCCAAGATCCTGGCAGACGCGGATAAGCTGTTTCGGAAAGTGGCGGCATCCACCGTGCCCAAGATTTATCCCGACATGGCAGAAGAGGATATCATTGCCCGTGTGGAATTGATGGCGACCATATCGGAGAGTTTCCTGCTGCGGAGCCTGAAGGCGCCCGAGGCCGAGGCCGCCAGGATGAACAAACTGCTGGAAGGGGTCATCGGCTACATCTGGCCCAAGAACTGAGCGCCGTCCCGCCGATTCATCCCACCCCGCATCCCGCCCCATGGGCGGGGCCGAAAGCTACGTTTATTCCCCGCCCCGTGCTATACTGAAATCAGGGTTCCATGCGGTCAGCCGCGCCGGAAGCACGGCTGCGAACCGGCCGCAGGGGGCACGCGGGAAGGGGGTGCACACCATGACATCGAAGAGAACGAACCTGTCGGCAGCTCCCAAGGGGCGGTGCGACATCAAGATATGGAGCGGGGATTGCGAACGGAGCGGCTACCCGGCCGAGGGCGAAAAGTATCTGTGCGTGTCCTGCGGGACGATCGTGGGCCTCGACCATGAGGTGACCCACGACATTTTCCCCTATGTCAGCGGCGATTACGACAAGCTGATTTGAGCGATACGGATATTTCGGCGGCAGGGAATGGGAGGGGCACCGGCTGAGCGCTTTGGTTGGTGTCCCTCGATTAATGCGGGGCTCTGGGAAATTTGCGGATCTTGCCTTTACGACCCCTCCATACCCGGCTTGATGTAGTCGAAGACCTCTTTCGACCACGCCGCGGACCATGCTCCCAGCGGCACGATGATGCCGCGCAGTTCCTTGCCCCGCCGGGTCAGCGCGTAGCCGTCAAGGGTCTTTTCCACCAGGTCCGCCTCGCGCAGGTCCTTGATGCGGCTATTGAGGATGGAGGGTGAGATGTCGCCGCACCGTTCCTGCAACATGCGGAACGTGCAGGGGCCTTTTTCCAGGTTCCACAGAATGCCGAGCGCCCAGCGGCGGCCCAGAAGGTCGAACAGGGCGTTGATCGGCGTGCCGGAGAGAGAACCGCGTACCTTTTTCCCGGGGCTTGGAATGGACATGGGGCGCGCTGATCTCCTTTGGGGTGGGGATGAACGGGCGTCGATCCGGCTGCCGCGGACAACCGGATCGATGCCCGGAGCGGTTTAACGGGCCCGGGCCGCCTTGATTTCGGCGAGCGTCAGGCCGCCGATCCCGATGTTGGCGCTGTCGAGCTCGTTAATCAGGATGGTGAACTTTTCAGCGGGGATATTTGTGACCTCTGCGGCGGTCTTTGTCAAGTTTTTGATGAGGGCCTTTTTTTGTTCCGTAGCGATGCTGTGCAGATCAACGGTGATAACCGGCATGACAATCTCCTTGCTATTTATTTTGTAGCGCGCTACGCATTTGATAGCATGCTACTAAAAGAGAAGCAAGGTTTTTCTGTTGCGGGGACGTGGTGCGGTTTTGTCGTTGCGCTTGGTGTGGGGAGATGGGGATGCGGCCCCTGATGCCGCCAGGGGATTGGCGCGGTATACTGGATGGGCAGATCTACAAACTTCAAAATTTGAAGATTGTAGACCTGACCCTTCCGACTTGCTTTTACAGTCTTTAATTTTAACGAGATTATTTTTGTAACCCATTCATGGCATTAGGCATCATAAGTTGGACAATTTTCCAATGTCCATCAGGTGTTTTTACCATCTTAAATTTAACATTTTTGTTATCCTTCATAGACAAAATAGCCATCTTTCCTTCTGTTTTTATTTCAAAGTCAGACAGGCTACCTTTCCGAATATCTTTAACAGGCGTTTTATCGTCTGAAGGTGTGGTAATTCCAGTTTTAAGCTGCCCTTTTAGCGACTCCTTCATGGCTGGTAGCATCATTGCTATGAGTCCTTTGGCAAGGTTGTTTCCCATTGCCTCGAATTCGTTTGCAGGTTTTTTCTCATCCTGTGATTTCATAAAATCATTCATGAAATTGTCAACGATACTGTCGACATCGAAATATTTCATGGCTGTATCAGCATCATGGTTTTCAACTGCTTTACGGAATTGGTAAAGAGAGTATTGAGGCGTGCCTTTCGCATAGACAAATACAGATACGACAACTACAACAATGACACCGACAAAGATCATTAGCTTTTTCATGCAATAACCCCCAAGGAACACAAGGACACCGTACCTGTTTCTTCAGACTGCATAAATTAATTGGTTTGGTCCATCAATTTTTCATTGGCAGAAAAATAACCAATTGCATTGTATCCCCCGAATTTTCAGGCCATCTTGACTCCGCACGATGTGCAGAACGAAGCATTTGAGTCAACCAGGGAACCGCAGCCACATTTGACGAGTGATTGCTGGATGCGCTGCCCCCGACCGATGATGAAGTAAAGTATCGAACCAAGGAACGGAACAAGTATAATCGCCAGTATCCAGATAATCTTGTTGTTGCCGGGGAAATCTGACTTGATCGCACTGACGAGTGCGGATATCCATAATACTGGTACAGCTAGGATAATCATGAGTATAATTAATTCCGGCAAACCAAATCCGAACATAGTGTAATCTCCTCTCGCTAATAATAAAATTTTCCGGAAAGCGCCGGGGAGCGGCATCAAATGCTTTGGAATTGACCGTTTGAATCGGATTTGTCTCGCTGGAAGATGCCTTGATCTTCAGAGCTTGTCTGATATTGCTTAGACCCCTTGGAGTGCTCTGAGAAGATGACGTATTGTCTATTGCCACTTTTCTCATAGGAAACATTTACCCCCACGGAACTTTTGAAAGCGGTTTGGTCGAGGGATGCTGGGTATTTGTTGTTATCGGCGAAATATGCTTCAACGGAAGTTTTTGCATTGCGCAGGTCTGACTGAGCAGCAGAGTTGTATCCTTTTATTCTGTAAGCCGAGAATTGCGGGATAGCAATGGCGCTGAGAATGCCAAGAACCATGAAGCCACCAAGCACAACCACAACAGCGATAATGGCAATGGATAGTCCGCCTTTTTTCTTTTTTTTGATTTGCCGCACTCCACATTTTGGACAAATTTCGGCCTTGATGTTGAGTTGTTCGCCACAATCAGCGCAGTATTTGGTGTCTTCCATAGTAAATCCCTTCCATTAGGAGTATTTAGCTTCAAAGTCATCCTCGGACATAGTCAAGAAGATGATAGCCTCAATAAAAGAAGCGATTGCTGGAATAAAAGTCCAGAAGAACAGCAGATAAAGAACTCCGCGTCCAGTGTTACCGAGGTAAAAGTGGTGGATTCCGAACCCACCAAGAAACAGTGCTAGGATTCCGGCAGTAATTTTGCGGTTGCTGCCCCCTCCCTTGACGGCTTGCCTTACCCCACATTTGGGGCAGAGTTCAGCTTTGATGTTGAGTTCATTCCCGCATGCCGTACAAAACTTGATTTCAGCCATGCCCCCTCCATTTTACAGTTGTAATATATTTGCCTTCTTCGATGCCGGATATCATTTGGCATATAGGTATTAGCTTGTTTTGAAGTTGCCAAAGCCATTTGTGACTGCGTCTAAGACTACAATATCTATGAAATAAAGAATTAAGGTCACAGCGGTGCAAAATCTTCTGGAAATATTATTTTTGCACTTATGCCAACTTGATCTAATAAAAACAACAGTCCACCTCCGTCAATGAGTTCAATTGGTTTGTCTTTTGAAAAGTCGAAAGCATCTGGCCCATAACCACTTGTTGTCACCAAAATTCCTTTATTGGCTCCTTCGTTAAGCATGGTTCCGTAAAGATCCCTTACTGCTGAAACACCAACTGTATTTTTATAGCGTTTTGCTTGAATAACCACTTTCCCACCTAAAACAGGTCGAATGTCGTAGGCAACAGCATCTACTCCACCGTCTTTCGAAGTCCTCGTCAGCTTGGATTCAAGGCCCATCTTTCCGAAGAGATTACTTACAAGAGCTTCAAACTCGAACGGGTTTAGGTCCATAAGATTGGGACGGGAGTCCAATTCACTGATAATATCTCCCTGTTCAATGAACCGCTTGTCAATCATGTCGAATTCGACAATCGGCTTAACAGGTTGAAGAGCTTGAGGTTGATTTGAAACTTGAGCGCCAAGACTTCTCAGGCATGCTCTTTTTTCGACTTGGGCGAGGTTGATACTCATAAAGAGATCTCGCGTAGTACGAACTGAGAGGATACAGGGATGTACTTCTCGTCCGGTGCTAGGGTCGATTGCATGAACAAACCCATTAAATACAACTACATCTATGTGGCTGCCTTGATCGGATTCAAAGATTTCATGCACGGTCCTAAGTGCTATCGAGGCGACAATGTCTTGATATAATTCTTTAATATCATTTGATTTTCTCGGCTTTGATTCAATTGAATCCTTTGCCTTTACGTACTTGAACTCTACTTCTGTAGGGATGATGCTGACACCAGGCATGTCATAATCAACGACTAATTGTTTTGACTCCGGTGAGAAAGCCAAACGAAATTCTTGGGGGAAACCTTCGGGGTACTCGGAACGTTCAAGGACTAACGTATTATATGTGATGACGGCCTGTGGCTCGCAGTTTTTATATGATTTTTCCAGATCGTCAACTTCCTGATTTCTTTGTTCCGCCTTTTGGATGTAGCATTGACGAGCCTTTTCCTGAGCAGCGAGGAACTCTGCCAGCTTTACCTTACGCACCTCCTCTGCCTTGGCAAACGCCGCTTTCGCCGTCGCGTATTGAGATTCCGCAGCAGCGATATCCTCTTCATAACGCTTTTTCATGCCGAAAAACTTTTCAAGAATACCAAGCGGCTTAACTTTGGACAGATAATCCTGTTTCTGGGGCTGTTGGTGTGGTTTGGCGAGTGCTTGAGGAGTGGGAGGTGGTTCGAATGGGGCATTTATCTTCAGTGATTCAAATCTTATCGTGTCATCAACTGACAAAGTGTGGTCAAGAATACCATTTAAACTTTCCAGCAGTTGTGCCAATTCGAGGTTATTATCTTCTGTTTCCTCAAATCTCTGCTCAAGATACCTTTGTTTCTCTTCTTTATCGGCAAGCCGTTGTTCTCTTTCACATTGGCGCTGATACTGGAGGTTCGCTCTTGCTTGACGCCTTAATTCGGCTTCGGCGCGCCTCTGTTGGCGCGCGGTTTCACGGGCTATTGAGTTGAGTGTGCTAATGAAACCCCTTCTCCCCATGATCTCCCCCCCTTGTTCTGCACATCAACAATGTCTTTGAGCTGTAGTGGCTATTTGCTTAGGATGCGCAAACATCCTTCTACGCCTCACACTCTCAAATTTCAATCGCAAAATCAGTATGTTAAAATAATTAACACTCTGAAAAAGTGTTAAAAAAATTACCACTTTTGAGCCTTTCCCCTACCTCCCCGAAATCAAACGAAAAAAGGCCCCCGAATCGCCTCCGGGAGCCCCTTCTTTGTATCATTTTGTCACATTGTGCCCGGCCACCCCGCACCGGCCCCATTCTTTTAGCCCGTAATCCCCGGCGCTATCTCCCGGACAGCTTGTCGCCGCTCCGCCGGTTCGCCGTCACACCTTCCCGCCGTCGAACACCTGCTTCAACCACCCATAGCCGCTTACCAGCACGATCCCGGCGATGACCAGCACCGCCCCGACCAGAAAGCTCGCCTCCAGCGGTTCGTGCAACAGCCACACACCGAAACCGATGCCGAAGAACGGCGTCATGAACGAGAACACCCCCAGCCGGGAGGCCAGATACTTGCGCAGCAGCCAGAGCCAGGTGAGATAGCTGGCAAAGGAGACCACCACCGCCTGGAACAGGATGCTCCCCCAGGCTAGGGGGGTGGGGGTGAATGCGGTCTCGCCCAGGCCCACGGCCGCCGCCAGCAGCAGGACAAAGGCGGTGACCAATTGGTACAGCAGGGCTTGGGTGGCGGATGTGCGGGCGAGGCTTGAGCAGCGCAGCACCACGGTGGTGGCGCCCCAGGAAACCCCGGCCATGAGCCCCAGGAAATCCCCCCACAGGATGGCGGCCGGCGCCCCGGCAGCCGGTTGCTGGCTGCGCCCGAAAAACGCGATGACGATACCCATGAAGGCCAGCAGGATGCCGAACCACTGGAAGCGTTGCAGCCGTTCCACGGGCAGGCGCCAATGGAGCCCCAGGGCGGCGAAGGCGGGCGCGGTGTAGAGGAAGACCGCCATGTGGGAGGCGCTGGTATAGCGCAACCCCTGGCCCACGAACAGGAACTCCAGCGAGAACAGTACCCCCACGACCAGGCCGGGACGCCATGTGCCGTCCCCCAGGGACATGCGCTCCCCCCGCAGGAACATCAACAGCCCCACCAGCGCCGCCGAGATCCCGGAGCGGAGCGCCAACTGCATGAGCGGGGCAACGTCCGGCGCGGCGGCCTTCAGGGCGACCTGCTGCAACCCCCAGATAATGCAGAGGAGCAGCATCAGCCCCATCGCCAAACCGTCTATCGCTTTATGTGTGTCTATGACCAGCTCCTTTGTCTGCGTGTGTCGAATCGTAAAAGATAGCAGAAGCGGGGGAGCAGTCAATAAAATAGAGCGTTCGCCGCCGTTCCGGGAACTCGCGGAAAACGCCTTTTCCTGCGCGCCAGCCCATCAATGCAGCGGTTTTTCTTCCTCTTCCTCGCCGCTGAGGGCGAGGGATTTCACGGTACTTGCCGCCGACTTGCCCTGAAGGATATTCTCAACCTCGCTGTAGGGCATGATCCGTATGCCGTGAAGGCTGATGTTGGCGCATATCGGGTGGCTTTCAATGAATGCGCGGGCTTCGTGGTATGGTAACCTTACCGGTGTGAGGCCGCTGTATTCGGCAACGTTTTGGAACCGGTATTCCTTCCCCTCATGGCACAGGATGTGATACTTCCCTGCGGCAAAAAAACAGATGCCATAGCGATCTTCCGTTGCCATAGTTACGCTCCTGCATCTTCCCCTGCGGGATAATCGGGCAATACGCTTGATTAGAAGGCTAGCAATGCCGGGGGATTTGTCAAGCAGGCGGTTCGTGAAAGAAAGGAACAACAGGGGGCGGGTCTGCCTCAGGCATGAAATGGAGCATGAAAGGGGCTGTTCCCGGGTCTTTTCCCGGTTGGCACACACAGAAAAGGCCCCCGGATCGTCGCCGGAAGCCCCTGTCTGCATTGTTGTGACGCGCCCCGAGCGGCGGCCGCTCCCGCCTCATCGATTCATAAGCGACGGGCCGCGGTACGCACGCTCCACCGCGCGGCGGGTGCCCGCCTCGACCACGAGCCCCACATACGCCCCAACGATCACATCGCTCAAAAAGTGGTAGTTGGTTGCGATCATGGCCAGGGCCAACAGCAGCAGCAACGCCAGGCACGCCGGGCGCCAGCGCGGGTGAAAGCGCCACAGGACCGCACAAAGGGCGACGAAGACCACCATGTGCCCGGACGGGAAGCCGGAAAACCGCCCATCGCCGCGGAACCAGTGAAATCCGTACTCCTGGGGCGCGAGCAGCCATTCCCGGGTGTTGATCCTGCCGAAGGCGAATTTCAGGAGCGATTTTGCCAGAAAGGAAACCGGGGCGGCGACGGCGAGGGTCTCGTACATGATCGCGGGCGCATCGATGCCGTGGCGGGCCACCCGGTAGCGGAACAGGGCGTAGGAGCCTGCGGCAACGCAGACCACCAGGATGAGCAGGGCGTCGGGGATGGAAGAGGTATAGTGGAGCCACCCCTTGCTGGCGTAAAGGTAGCGCGTGACGAGCCGGGCAACGGGGATATCCAGGTGGCCGATGCTGTAGGAGGCCGCCAGGGCCATGGGGACCAGCGCGATCAGGAGGGCGGTTTCGTACCCCCGGCGTTGGCTGGCGGATGATGCGGTGTCGTGCGGCACAGGCTGAGCTGGAATAGGCGGCCCCTTTGTCGGCGCTAGGGGGGGATGCGGCGGTGCCCCTGCGGATACGTACTATACGATTATTTTGCCATTTTGCAAAGGCGGGCGAGGTCGGTAGCGTTGGCAACGGCCTTTTCATGGGGGACACTTTGCTATCGTATAACATGCTGAAATTTTTTAGTGTTGTGGTTGATTACCTGCTACAGCTTGAGGGGGGTTATGCCGATTATTATAATTTGGACGTTGGCTGGCTGGGCCGGCAGCAGAGGGCCGGGTATCGGGAACCATGAAAAAAGGAGCGTCAATGTCGTTAGAGTATTCGCCCATAGTGCTTGATTCCATCAACCACGATAATTTTCCCAAGGTCGAGCTGTTCGTCAGGCTCGACGGGAAGTACACCCTCTACAAACCGGAGCAGACCAAGCTCACCATCCACAATATCGAGCGATTGCGGGAAAACGGCACGGAGTTCGTGTATATCAACAGCAAGGATTCGGAAGAGGTGCAGGAGCACGTGGAGAAGCGGCTCGACGATTCCCGCTCCGCCTCTCTCCTGTCCCAGTATTCCAAAAACCTGATCTGCAGCCAGATGATCATCAAGGCTGTCGACGATGTCTTCAAAAAGCCCAACCAGCCAGCCGTGTTCGAAAAATGCCGCGCCATCCTCCGCAAGGTCGAGTTCAGGTTCGAGGACCGGGACGAGCTGATCGCGCTTTTTGCCAAGCTGGAAGACAACTTCGACAAATACCTCATCAACCACTCGACCCAGACCACGATCCTGGCGCTGTTCATGGGCGAGAGGCTGTTCAGCGCCGGGAGGGACGACCTCGTCAGCGTCGGCACCGGAGCCATGGTGCACGATATCGGGATGCTGTCCGTTTCGAGCGATATCACCGACAAGGTGGACGTGCTCTCGGAGAACGAATATTACCGGGTCAAGCTCCATCCCAAATACGGCATCGACCTGCTCAACAGCGCCGGGGTCACGGACCGGATCGTCCATGACATTACCCTGGGCCATCACGAACGGTATGACGGCAGCGGCTACCCCAGAGGGCTGGATGGTTTCGAGATTCCGCGCTATGCCATGCTGGTGTCCATCTGCGACATCTACTGCGCCCTGACCATGAACCGCCCCTACAAGTCCGCCTCCACCCCGGCGGAGGCCCTGCGGACCATGAAGAGCGAACGGAAACTCTTCGACCCGGATACCCTGGCGGGGTTCCTGGGGATCATGGAAGACACGGCACTCCCGGAAACGATGGAAGAGGTGAAGGAAGCGCCGGCGGCGGCCCGGTCCATCGACATGGCCGAGATCCGGGAGTTGAAGAAGCAGATGCGGAGCCCCAATGCCGACCGCAACAAGCTGGTCAAGATACACTCCATCGTAACGGACAACATCAACAGCACCTATGGCGAAGAGAGGGCCGCCTTGACGGAGTTGCGAACGGAGTTGAAGAACCTGCTCAAGTCGTTGTTCTCGGAAACGGGGGGGAGTAATGGGAAGGGGTGACGGCTGTCCGCCCGGCACGGCGGCCGCTGGACTTGGAGGCAGGTCATAGATGAAAACGACTCCCCGCTTTAAGGAATATGCAAACTCCACAACCTACGCCATCGACGCCAAGGAGAAGGATTACCTGTATATCGGGGAATCCCGGATACCCGGCTCGGGCAATGGTCTGTTTACCGCCATACCGATTTACAAGGATGAGGTCGTTTCCCTGTTCAAAGGGAAAATTTTATCGGATAACGAGGCGCGCCTCAGGGCAACCAATGGCGCGGACGCCTATTTCATGAACATGCCCGATGGAACCATCTTGGATTCCATGGAAGTGCCCTGTTTTGCCAAATATGCCAACGATGCCTCGGGATTGGTCAAAACCAGGTACAGGAATAATGCGGATATAACGTTGGACGAAAAGGGCAATGTCTGTATCGTCGCCAATAGAAAGATCATGGCCGGTGAAGAAATCTTGTGCGCCTATGGTCCGGGCTATTGGCAACGGCATGGGGACAGGGGGGATTCGGTCACATGAAAAGAGCGGATGACATAATGAACTACGGCAGGTGGCTCCCGCTTTTGGCGGCGGGCTGTCTCCTGCTCGGCTGTGCGGACGGTCCGCGCCAGGTAAAAGGCGCGTGGCCGTGGGAGTACGGCAGGCAGGACGGCAAATATCCCAGCGGTGATTATGCCACCATGAGCGGCACCGTGGCGAATTTCGGGGATGCGCCACGGGCTATGAAGCCGGTATCCCCGGAAACCCTTCTCCCCGTTGCAGATTCCCCTGCCGGGGCTACCGCGGCATCGACACCTCCGCCGGCCGTGCCCATGGCCGGCAAACCTGTTTCGGACAAGGCGAGCGGCAAGGCGAAGCGGGAATACGACTTCATGGTGAACGACGCCAAAGTTGCACAGCCCTCCTATCTGCCCCAGGATGCGGTGCGCGCGGCCTACGACATCACCGCCTACAATCACGGCTACGCCCCGGTGTCCGTGGCCCTCGGCAGCGACCCCGGTACGTGGTACAACATCGCGACCGACAAAACCCTGCCGCTTACGGCCATCGTGCCGCCCCATACGGACCAGCCCCTGGTGCATGTGACGGCCATAACGAAGAACAAGGCGTGCAAGTTCGGGTACGGCTACGCGTGGAGCATCGGCGACGCTACCGCGCGCCACCTTTGCCCCGAACGGTACCGGTTCCCCTTTGGCGGCACGATCCGGGCCTTTGCCGCCGTGAACGACGATCCTGCCGCCGTCACGCCCTACACCCGTTATGCCGTGCTGTTCCATCTGCCTGCCGCCACCCCGGTGCGTGCCGCGCGGCAAGGCCGGGTGGTGCAGATCGGGGCAAACGGCAAATTGGATATCCTGCACAGCGACGGGACGATCGCCACCTATAGCCATCTGGGCGGGATCGGCGAGGGGATAACGGTGGGAAAGGACGTTGCGGCCGGCGCTGTCATCGCCATGGCCGGTGCGACGGACGCCAAGGAGAGAGCGTTCATCCAGCTCGCCGTGTGGCGTCCCGAACCGCGGCCCCGTACCGAGGGCATGGCGCCGGGCTATGAACTCGTTTCATTCCCCATGGAATTTTGCGGCACAGACTCCAAGGAGTGCAAGGTCATCACCCAGAGCCAATGGATCGGGAGGGGCAGGGTGCCCGAAGCGAAGAAGTAGGACAAGCGCGGGGGGAAGGATGGGGTTGGAGTCGGGATATAGCTCTGCTGTGAGTTTTTTCAAGCACGCCGCGCTTTTTGAATGTCCATTTTTTATCCTCTGGATTTGTTTTTTATCTATCCCTTTCCCGCGCCCCGCTGCTCCTCCCGCGACTGCAACCGGGCGCGGGTCATGCGTTCGCGCAGACCGCCGTCCTTCAGGAAGTCCCTTGCCAACGCCGTTATCTGCCGATCCAGCAGATAATTTGTCTGGTGGATCAGGCAGAGCGCCATGTTGGCCACCACCTGGGCGGGGCGGGTCTCCACAAACGGGCGATAGGTCTCGTAGGTCACCGGGGGCGTGTGCCCCAACTCCCTCACATACCGGGCTTCCCGGGAATCCTTTGCCCAAATCTCCAAATCCCGCACCCGCAGAAAATCGCGGTAATCCTCCAAAAGCTCCTCCAGGCTGGCCCGCGCCACGTTGGTCAGCTTGATTTCCATCTCCTTTGAAGTACCGGATGCCTTGCTCCCCTCCACGATGTTTTGCTTGCCGGAGCGGGCTGCCTGCACCATCTGATCGATGGTGCGGTCGCCCTTGGCCAGAAACCGGGCGCAAAACCGGAAGGTCAGGTCATAGACCACCTCGGCCTTTTGGTAGGAAAGCAGTTCGCGGTAGTTGCCGTGGGGCAGGATGATGGTGGTCATGGGTGGGCAAGGGGGGCGGTTTTAGGGGACTTATAGGGACAATGGGACTTATCGGTCTTATGAATTTCATGGGTCTCATGAGTCCCACAGGTCCTCGTCCTACGAAATTCCCCTCTCATCAAGGCCATAAGCGCCCCTCCCCATGATGCGACTTTTTTTGTCGCTCCCCGGTGCTAGGCTGACACCATGGAAAATGAAAAGAATGCTCCTGTACCGAAAACTAGTGGATTCAGGTGGTTACCATGCGGGAGAGAATCGAGCTCATTCGCCGGATGCTTTCAATTTCATCATGTACTGAATCACTTCGCGCAATTGATCTTTGGAAAGGCTCTCGGTCGCAGCCAGCAGCACCTTCTCCTCGTAGCTCAACGGGCGCTGATACTCCTCCCGGGTCCCGAAAAGGATAGTCTTCTCGTCCACGCCGAGGGCGTCGCACAACAGGGGGAGGATCTTCTTCCCCGGCCGGCGCTGCCCCCGTTCCAGAGCCGAAATATAGGGCTCCTTCACCTGGATGATCTCGGCCAGCTGCTTCTGCGTGTAGCCCGCATCCTCTCGGAATCTTTTGATGTTTTCTCCGACACTCATACCGGTTACCCCCTGTTGAATAGATTCTAAGCCTAATTTAATCCGGGGGATTGTCAACCCAAAAATCATTATGCATGTTATTCTGTTATTTATGAATCAAAAAGATGATGCGGCTGCGGCCATGCGGCAGAAGGCGCCGGACGTTGGTCTTGCGGGGCTCACACGCCTTTGGATGCCGCGAGATACAGGGGTTCGCCGGATGTCTTCAGTTTCATGGCAAACTCGATCACGATGAGCAACAGCCGGGTGGAGAACCCCTGGACCGCAGCCAGCAGGACCTTTTCCTCGCGCCGCAGCGGGCGTTCCCGGGGGCCGAAGAGAATCGTCTGCTCATCCACGCCGAGGGCGTCGCACAGCAGGGGGAGGATCTTCTTCCCCGGCCGGCGCTGGTCCCGTTCCAGGGCCGACAGGTAGGACGGCTTCACCCCCATGACC
This sequence comes from Oryzomonas rubra, assembly GCF_008369015.1. Classification (NCBI taxonomy): domain Bacteria; kingdom Pseudomonadati; phylum Thermodesulfobacteriota; class Desulfuromonadia; order Geobacterales; family Geobacteraceae; genus Oryzomonas; species Oryzomonas rubra. The sequence continues at coordinate 393,220 of NZ_SRSD01000002.1, read as the reverse complement.
CCCGCCAGTTGCTTTTGTGTGTAGCCGGCTTCCTCGCGGATTTTTTTGATATTTTCCCCAACGCTCATGATGAGCACCTCCCCAGTGAATTATAGATAAGCATAATTTAACACCTGCGTTTGTCAATCTAAAAATCATAATGTTTATTTTTTGCTTGACTGCTAAATCAAATAGATTTAGTTTTTAATCAAAAAGGAGGTGTGAAATGCACGAAACGGATCAAACGGACCATGCCGCGGCCATGTCGGTCCGGCTCCCCCAGACCAAGAAGCGGGCGCTTCACGATCTCTCCCGGCGCACCGGCATCTCCGTGGGGAGCATCGTCAGGAGCCTGATCTACTCCCGGCTGGCAGAGGAGGAGGGGGAGGGGAAAATCCTGAATCCGCCACAGAGACACTGAGACACAGAGGTACACAGGGAAAGGCTGAAAACTGTTTCGGGTAACACCATCGTCGGGAATCGCTTTTCCCTGCCGGGCCTTACTCCCGGTTTTCTCTGTGTCTCCGTGTCTCTGCGGCGGACGGTACTCATTTTGACGTTACGGGGGGAATCATGGACGGATCGAGCAGGGCGGAGTGGTTGCAGGCGCGCAGGAGCGGCATCGGCGGTTCGGATGCGGCGGCGGTGCTGGGGGTGTCGCGCTACGCCACCCCCTATCAGGTCTATCTGGACAAGCGGGGCGAGCTGCCGGAGCCGCCCGAGAGCCCGGCCATGTTCTGGGGACGCGCCCTGGAACCGGCGATCCGCCAGCGCTACGCCGACGCCACCGGCCGCACGGTGCGGGTCCCGGGCCGGATTCTGCGCCACCGGGAGCGCCCCTACCTGCTGGCCACCCTGGATGGGGTCACCGACGACGGCCGGGTGTTGGAGATCAAGACCGCCCGCAGCGCCGAGGGGTGGGGCGAGCCGGGGAGCGACGAGATCCCCGAGGCCTACCTGTGCCAGGTGCAGCACTACCTCATGGTCACCGGGCTGGAGCTGGCCGATGTGGCGGTGCTCATCGGCGGGCAGGATTTCCGGCTCTACGAGGTGCGGGCGGACCGGGAACTCCAGGGGCTGATGACCGACCGGGAGGCCGAATTCTGGGGTCGGGTGGAGCGGGGCGAGCCCCCCGACGCCGCTTCCACGGCCGACCTGGCCCTCAGGTTCCGCCATCCGGTGGCCGCCACGGTCCCGGCCACCCCCCGGGCCGTCGCGGCGGTGGCGGGGATGAAAGCGCTCCGGGGCGAGATGAAGCAGCTCGAGGCGGAGGAGGAGCGGTTAAAGATCATCATCCAGACCTGCATGGGGGAGAGGGAGGGGCTCACCATCGACGGCCGCCTGGCGGCCACCTGGAAGGCGGCCAAACCCCCAAGCCGCTTCGACCACGACGCCTTCCGGGCGGACCACCCGGAGCTGTACCGGCAGTACCTGAAAACCGGCGAGGCGGCGCGGCGCTTCTTGCTGAAATAAGGATAACGGCTGACGTCCGCCACAGAGACACAGAGACTCGGAGGTACGGCTACGGCTACCACCCCCGGCCCCTCCTAAACTAGGAGGGGAGGAAAAACTCTTCCCCCTCCTTGATAAGGAGGGGGCCAGGGGGTGGTTGATCTTCCGTCTCTGTGCGCCTCTGCGGCTCTGTGGCAAACATGAAATAATCATAAGGAGATCACGACTATGACTACCGCACCAACCACCCTGGACAACCTGTTCGCCACCCCCATCACGCCCCGCGCCCCGGGCGCCGCACCCCTGGGGGACGCCGAGGGGGCCATCCTTCTGGCCCGGCGCTTTCCCCGTGACCAGCGGGAGGCCTTCGAGCGGATCATCGCCGCATGCCGCAGGGCCGGTCTGGCCCGGACCGGGCTCTACAGCTACAGCCGGGGCGGCTCCGACATCAGCGGCCCCTCCATCCGCCTGGCCGAGGCCATCGCCCAGAACTGGGGCAACATCCAGTTCGGCATCCAGGAGCTGGAGCAGCAGGGGGGCGAATCCACGGTCAAGGCCTATGCCTGGGACGTGGAGACAAACACGCGGCAGGAAAAGGTCTTCCGGGTGCCCCACCGGCGCGTCGGCCGCCAGGGAGTCCGCCGGGCGGAGGATGGCCGGGATATCTACGAAGCGGTGGCCAACCAGGGGGCGCGCCGCCTGCGGGCCTGCATCCTGGGGGTGGTGCCGGGGGACGTGGTGGAGGCGGCCGTGGAGCAGTGCGAGGAGACCCTGGCCGCCGCTGCCGACGCCTCCCCCGCGGCCCTGGCCCGGCTGGCGGAGGCCTTCGCCGCCTGCGGGGTGATCAGGGAACAGGTGGAGGCCCGCCTGGGGTGTCCCCTGGAGGCCGCCACCCCGGCCCAGGCGGTGCAGTTGGGCAAGATTCGCACCAGCCTGCACGACGGCATGAGCAAGCCGGGGGACTGGTTCGAGCCGGTGGGGGAGCTGGCCGCCCCAGTGGCCCCGCCCAAAAAGGGGGCCGCCGGGCTGAAGGAGCGGCTGCGCAGCGGGTTGGCCCGGAAACAGACGGCCGCCGCCAAGGAGGTATGACATGGAATGTCCCAAGTGCCATTCCCGCCACATCCGCCGGGTGGCGGTGATCACCACCCCCTCGTCCCTGGAGCGGTACGACGACGACCAGGCCTGGGTGGAGGGGGAGAGCTGCCTCATGTGCGGCTACTGGGCCGACGTGGGGCCGGAGCCCGCCGCCGCGAGTGATCTGAAAGGCTAGAAGATCAACTACCCCCTGACCCCTTTAGGACCCCAGAGGGTCCTCCTTATCAAGGAGGGGGAATACCTGGGTTTCCTCCCCTCCTAGTTTAGGAGGGGCCGGGGGTGGTAGCCATGTTCAACTTGCCAGGGGTTGTACAGCGTCAGCCCGTCGATGTGTAAAAAGTCTTTTATGTTGCGCGTGGCAAGGGGATAGCCGTGGGTCAGGGCAATGGCGGCGATCAGGGCGTCTTCCGTGGAGATCGCCTGGCCGGCCCGGCGTCTGCCGGCGACTATGGCGGCATAGATGGCCGCGCCTGTTGCGTCGAAGGGGAGGCATCTCTCGGCAAAATCCTGGGAAAACATCCCCTCTGCCGCCAACGTCAGGGCATCCCGGCGTTTTCCGGCGGGCAGGAGGGAAATGCCGAGCATGATCTCCGCCTGGGTGACCGCGCTGACGTAGAAAATGTCGCCGGTACGTCCCGCAAACCAGTCCAGCACCGTCTTTTCCGGCTGGGAGCGCATCAGTTCGGAGACCACATTGGTGTCGAGGAGGATGGCTTCCATGACCTACTCGCCGAACTCGGGCGGAGTGCGAACCGCCTGCCGCGGGGGGATCGGCAGGGATTCGACATTGAATGCCGCAAAACGCCGCTGGATGGCCGCCGCAAGGTCTTGTTCGCGCACCGGCGCGTTCAGGGTCTGGGCGAGGATGACCCGCGCCTCCGCCTCCATGGAACGCCCATGCCGGGCGGCCCGCTGGCGCAGTTGCGCCTTTATGTCGTTATCCAGGTTTCTGATGGTCAGGGATGCCATAACTTCCTCCTGTAATGCAATCATTGATTTCATTGTATGCAATGATTGCACGAAGCGCAAGAAAATGATGCGTTAGAGAGATCGACCACCCCCTGACCCCCTCCTTATCAAGGAGGGGGAAGAGTTTTTCTCCCCTCCTAGTTTAGGAGGGGCCGGGGGTGGTAGCCTTTCCGGTGTGGTAGCCGTGCTTGAGGCATGGATACGCGGCGGAATGCGATCAGTTCACGTAGGGGCGCATTGCATGCGCCGGGATTGGGTGAGCCCTGGGGGGGCAACAGATCGACCACCCCCTGACCCCCTCCTTATCAAGGAGGGGGGACAGAATACTTTTGAAGTTCTTCGAGGCCTCCGTGGCAAACATCAGCTTTTAAGAATCAAGATTGTGAGACGGTAACATGGCCCGCATACGCACCATAAAACCGGAGATCTGCACCTCCTCCCAATTCGTCGAATGTTCCCCGAACGCGCGGCTTCTGTTCGTGCTCATGCTCTGCTTCTTCGACGATGGCGGCAACCACCCGGCCAACTGCAAGCGGCTCAAGATGGAGGTCTTCCCGGCGGACGACTTCTCCATGGCGCAGATGGCCTCCCTCATGGCGGAGCTGATCGGCCAGGGGCTGGTGGTGGAGTACGGCCACGAGGGGGAGGTGTACTGGCACATCACCGGGTTCGCCCGGCACCAGAAGGTGGACCGCCCCAACCCCAAGTTTCCCCCGTTCGACGCGGGTTCGGCGCGGCCTCGACGAAGCCCCGCCGAGCCGTCGCCCCCGGAAGGGAAGGGAGGGGAAGGGACAGGAGCGGAACCAATGGGGCAGGGGAGGGAACGGGCACCAGCCGCGCCTCCCTTCCCGACGCAGGGCTTCCGGGATGTGCCCTCCCGGAGCGGGGGCGTGCCGGGGGACGCGCGCCAGCAAGAGCACGAGCGGATCATGGCGGCCAATGCCGCCGCCTGCCGGAGCTTCTGCGGGGAGGGGGCGTGAACGGCCAGGAGGACAAGCGCCGCTTCGCCACGCTCATCTACTGGCTGGCGGGGCGGATGCTGGCCCCCGGCGGCAGGCCGCGGCAGGTGGACGACCGCCTGCTGGCCGATTACCACCGCGCCCTGGCCGACTGCCGCATCGAGCGGCTGGAATGGGCGGCCCGCCACATCTTCGCCACGGAGAAGTGGTTCCCCATGCCGGTGGAGCTGCGCACGGCGGCCATGCTGGCCCCGTCCACCGTCCTCCCCCCGCCCCCCGACGACCGGCGGCAGATCGCGGAGATCACCGGGGAACAGGCCGAGGAAAACCGCCGCCAGTTGGGGAGGATGGTGGCGTGGTTCGAGGAGGAGGTGGAGGGACGGGGGAGGAAAAAGTGAACCATGGGACTGATAGGAAAATCATGGGACCTATACGTCTCATAGGACCCATAGGTCCCAGAAGCTTTCAAGGAGGTACCGATGTTGACCAACAAGCAGACCCTGTTCGTGAACGAATACCTGGTGGACCTGAACGCCACCCAGGCGGCCATCCGGGCCGGCTACAGCGCCCGCAGCGCCTATGCCAACGCCTGCAATCTGCTGCACAAGCCGTGGGTGGCCGAGGCGGTGCGGAAGGGGTTGCGGGAGCGGGCCGAGAAGCTGCAATTGAGCGGCGAGGACATACTCCGCTCCATCGTGGATATCCGGGGCAAGGCCGTGACCGGCGGCAAGCTCACCCAGGCGCTCAAGGCCAACGAGCTGTTGGGCAAGCACCTGAAGCTCTTCACCGACCGGGTGGAACACGCCGGTCCCGACGGCGGCCCCCTGGAGTTCTCGGACCTGGAACTGTCCAACCGGCTCCTGACCCTCATCGCCATCCTGGAGGAACGCGCCAATGGCTTGTGATGCTTTGGAAAAACTGAAGGGGCTGTTGGGGTACGCCACCGCCGAGGAACGGGCCGAACTGGCGGCCATCGCCCGGCGGCTCACCCCGGCTTGGGTGCCGCTGTTCCAGGGGCCGCAGCAGGCGGCCTACGACTCGGAGGCCGACGTGCTCTTCTACGGCGGCGCGGCCGGGGGCGGCAAGACCGATCTGGTCATCGGCGCGGCCCTGACCCGGCACCGGCGCTCCATCATCTTCCGCCGGGTCGGCACCGAGTTGCAGGCCATCTGCGACCGCATGGCCGAGATTCTGGGCACGGCGGAGGGGTTCAATGCCCAGAAGAACCTGTGGCGTCTCCCCGGCCGCCAGGTGGAGTTCGGGGCCGTGCCGGTGCTGGGAGACGAGAAGAAGTACCAGGGCCGCCCCCACGACCTCAAGGTCTTCGACGAGATCACTTCCTTCACCGAGGCCCAGTTCCGCTTCCTCATCACCTGGCTGCGCACCACGGACACGGCGCAACGCTGCCGGGTGATCTGCACCGGCAACCCGCCCGTGGACAGCCAAGGGGAGTGGGTCATGCGCTACTGGGCCCCCTGGCTGGACAAGGACCACCCCAACCCGGCCCAGCCAGGCGAGTTGCGCTGGTTCGCCGTGCTGGACGGCAAGGACGCCGAGGTGGAGAGCAGCGAGCCGTTCCTTCACCAGGGGAGGCGGATCAGGCCCCAATCCCGCACCTTCATCCCCTCGCGGGTCCAGGACAACCCGTTCCTCATGGAGACCGGCTACGAGGCCACCCTCCAGGCGCTGCCCGAACCGCTCCGCTCCCGGATGCTGGAAGGGGACTTCAGCGCCGGCCAGGAGGAAAACCCTTTTCAGGTGATCCCCAGCGCCTGGGTGGTCGCGGCCCAGGGGCGGTGGAGCGAGCAGGGCAGGCAAGGACCCATGGATGGGGTGGGGCAGGACGTGGCCCGGGGCGGCAGGGCCGAGACGGTCATCGCCCGCCGCCACGGGGCGTGGTACGACCAGCTCCTCTGCTACCCCGGCAGCGCCACCCCGGACGGCCCCAGCGCGGCGGCCCTGGCCATGGCGGCGGCGCGGGACGGGGCCCCGATCCACGTGGACGTCATCGGTTGCGGCACCAGCCCCTACGACCACCTGAACCAGGCCGGGGTGCACGTGGTGCCGATCAACGGCGCCGGGGCCAGCCACGGCACGGACAAGAGCGGCAAGCTCCGCTTCCACAACCTGCGGGCCGAATTGTGGTGGAAGATGCGCGAGGCGCTGGACCCGAAGGCCGTGCCGCCGGTATCCCTGCCGCCGGGCCAGGCGGTGCGCGCCGACCTGTGCGCCCCCACCTGGTCGCTCCGCTCGGGCAAGATCCTCATCGAATCCAAGGAGGACCTCATGGCCCGCATCGGCCGCTCCCCGGACCGTGGCGACGCCCTGGTGTATGCCTCGGTGGAGACCCCCAAGCGGGCGGCCTTCGGCGGCCGGGCCGGGCATGTGGTGGAATACGATCCGTGGGCGTAGGGGCGCACTGCGTGCGCCCAATCAGGCAGGTCTATGGGGATCAACCACCCCCTGACCCCCTCCTTATCAAGGAGGGGGGAGCGACGTCATTCCTCCCCTCCTAGTTTAGGAGGGGCCGGGGGTGGTAGCCATGCTCAATGCAGGGTGCATGCAATGCGCCCTACGATTCACATAGGTAATCACCGGGGAAATGGAGGTTGAACGATGAATATCGACGAGAGCATGGAGACGTGGCGCAGGCGGCGCTGGGTGAGCGCCCAGGAGTTGGCCCAGGCCATGGAGGTCACCCCCCGCACGGTGCGCAACTGGTGGTACTCGCGCAAGACCCCGCTCAAGGCTTGGATGGCCTACGGGGATACGCGGTTCATCCGCTTTACCGCGGCCTCGGCCATCGAGTTCGTGCAGGAGGGGTTTGCGGAGCCGTGAGTGTCTTCAATTTTAACATGGCGGAACTGCGTTGAAAGTTTTGATTCGGTCGTGTAGAGTGAATAGTGTGATATTCAAGTAACAAAATCATGGGTGCATTGTCGAAAGAATATTGCGGAAAAACATAACACCGATATAATAGAACAAAATTATGGAACGTATAGAGTCGATAAATCCGGAACGTATCATATGGTGTTGTGCTGATTACGGCATCACCGTGGGCCGTCTTGCATCCGAGGTCGGTATTGCGCCGGCCAGCATTGAACGCGTTTTGGACGGCGAAGATGGTGTAACGTTTAATCAGTTGCGCAAGATTGCCGATTTTTTCGGCCGTGGGGTGTTGTTTTTTCTGGAACCTGGGCCGGTCGATGAGGCACAGGTGCATACGCCCCAATTCCGCACACTTTCCAACCAAAAACCGGAGTTGTCCGCAAGCCTCAAGCAACTGATTGAACGGGTGGAAAAACAGCGGGCCGTTTATTTGAGCCTGCGTGAAGACCTGGATGAAGCTGAACAAGTACCGTTCAACCCACCAGAACTAAACCGTAAGAGTCCGCAAGAGGCAGCCCGCATTGCACGCATGTGGTTGGGACTGGCCGACGAAAACCATTTTGACACGTACCGTTTAGCCGTTGAAGCCCGGGGCGTGCTGGTGTTTCGCAGTAATGGCTATAACGGGAAATGGCAAATTCCCAAACAGAACCCGATTCTCGGTTTCACCCTATACGATCTAACCTGTCCTGTGATTGTTATTAAAAAACTGTCGGGGGAACCTCGGCAAGCGTTCACTCTTATGCATGAGTTGGGTCACCTATTGCTTCACAAGTCCAGTTCGATTGACGACGAGCATGACTTTCTATCCCATGAAGGCCGCGAACGGGATGCCAATGCGTTTGCCGGTCACCTGCTGGTGCCGGATGATTTCCTGGCGAAAATTCGGGATGCCGGACGGCCTAACGATGTCTCTCTCTACGACGAGTGGCTGGGACGGCAACGCAAGGCATGGGGAGTGAGTGGTGAGGTTATTTTGCGCCGGTTGCTGGATGCGGGGCGTCTGACTCAAGGCCAGTACACCGCTTATCGGCAATGGCGCGCAAAATTGCCTATTCAGGAAGGAGAAGGCAATCGGCAATATCGCCATCGCGAACCCATGCATCTGTTTGGCGATACCTTTGTGCGGACGGTTCTGGATGCATTGAATGCCCATCATATCACCCTTGCCAAAGCGAGCACGTATCTCGACAGTTTGAAGATCAAAGACCTGCATCAACTGGAAAATTATTATGCCGGTCTTTGATGCGTCGTCAATGATCTATGCATGGGATAATTACCCGATACGTCAGTTTCCGGGACTGTGGGAATGGCTGGCGCTACAGGTTAAGGGGAAAAAACTGGCAATGCCGAAAGTGGCATTTGAAGAAGTAGCACATAAAACGCCTGAGTGCGCTGCTTGGCTCAAGGATGAGAATATTGAACTGGTTGAAATCAATAATGCGATTCTGCATGAAGCAATGCGTATCAAAAAGCTTGTCGGCATTGTCGATGACAACTACCACCCCAAAGGTGTAGGAGAAAACGATTTATTCATCATCGCAACAGCAAAGACATGTGGGGCCGAATTGATATCGGACGAAGAAAGACAAACCACCTTACCCAAAGAACCCACCAAGAAGAAGATCCCCGCCGTCTGTTCCATAAAAGAAGTAATAGTCCCCTGTTTCAGTTTTCTCGAATTTATCAAGCGTAGCGGCGAGGTATTTCGTTAAGGGGAAAAATCAGGGATAACCCTTCTTTCTTCCTTTACCTCAGCCTTGGAGGACTAATAATGGGACAGGCAACAAATAAGTAGCTGAGGGATCAATAAGTAGCTTGTCCACTTGTTAGTCTCTGAAGAGGAAAACACAATGAAGTCGCTAGCCGTTATTTTGATGTGTATTTTTGTTTTAGGATGTTCAAAACCATATCGAACTGGCAGTGTATGTGTTGAGCCATTTCTAACTTCTAATTATAGCACTTCTGACCCTATTGTAGTAAAGCAGGATATTGTCGATGCAATTGAACCACACATGAGAAAAGAAATATTAAAACAGATCTTGAAAGGCACAAAGCTCCAAACAAAAAGTGAATGCACGTCTGTTGAATATATATTAAGTGGTAACATCGTCAGTGTAGATACAGGCTCAGTCCAAAGAAACATGTTTGCGGGACAACGGTATTCCAGCCAAAATTATACAATTGAGGTGGCTGGTACTTTGAAATCTGTAAAATCAAATTCAGATGTTACAAAATTCAATGTTAGCTCGTCTGGCAGTTTAATAGACAGTAGTTTGCGTAAAACACTTGAAGAAATTGGCTATTTTATTGCTGAAGAAATTAAGCAATAACCTCATAGGACGAATAACGGGACAGGCACCAAATGGGTCGCCGAGGGATCACTAACCGGCTTATCCTCTTATGGTTTACTAATCGGCGCCAGCTCTCCCGCCGGGTCCCCGGAGCGTTCAAGTGCGGCCGAGCGCCACATGCGCAGGACGGTCGAGGTATTGACGATGGCGATGACCGTCTCCAGGAGGGTGCCGCCGATGGAACCGCTGAGGATGTTGTTCGCCAGCCAGCAGAAGGTGCTGGAGAGGATCACGAGCCGCATGGGTATGCCCTTCATGGTGAATATGGCATACGTGGAGACGCACGAACCGATCACGGGAAGCCAGCCGAAGAGGCTTTTCGTCAGCATCAGGCCGATACCGACATTGGCGACGATGACAACGACCGCCACCAGGGACGAGCGGGTCTTTAACGCCAGGAAGGAACGGAGGCTCGTGAGCAGGGCGCTTGCCGCGGCGGTCGGGTTGCCGAGCAAAGAGAAATGAACGGTGTAGGCGATGCTTTCAAGGCCGACGAAAAACTTGAGGGGCCGGTCCTCTTTCTGAAGAAATGCGATAAACCCCAGAACGAATGCGATATATCCCACGCACTGGGGCAGAGAATAAAATTCCACCAACCTACTCCTGTAAGCCAATAAGTATGGGCCGGCTTCCAACCCGTTGACGGTTCAGCCGGCCCTTTTTCATAATGGTACTTATACGTATTGTTTGCAATGGCATTTTCATCATGCAGACAATGGGGAGTGCCGGTCACCAACGTGGGGGGCACTAGGGCGACAGCGGGCACCAGCGAAGTCTCCGGGGGGCACTACGTGGCCTTCCGGGGGCGGAGGGCGGCGGGGACGGCGTCGCGAGAGACGGCGAGCCCCTGGGCGGCTGCCCCGTGGTTCGCGGTCGAACCGTGGGGATGCACCCCTCTCCGTAGGAGCGGAGGCGGTGCGGTCGCTAGAATTTGGCCTTGGTAAAGAGTTGGATGACGTTGAGCGGGCAGTTCTTGTCGGCCTGCGTTTCGCAGTGCAGATAATACAGCCCCATCATCACGGCAAGCAGTGCTACAACCACATAGAGAGAAATCCGGGATGGTTGCATGGCGTCCTCCTGCAAAATCCTCTTTGCGGACGGTGCTCAGTTCCGGGCAAACTGAACTGCCCGCCCGCTCCGTTGCGCTGTACCCCCTCCGGTCTACCCGCCGACCGTGGCTTTATCGGCCATTCACCCCTGCGTTCATAATTTGCGTACTAATTATATCACAAGCGGCGCGGTTTGGGTGCAAGATTTGATAGCGACGTGGCGGTTGTACCGGGGAGGCGGCGTGTTCAGGCTTCCCGGTTGTTGCGTTCTCGTCCTGAAGTGCTATCTTGAAGTCTGTCGCCGGATTTTTCTTTGAGGAGAACAGCATGCACGTGGTTGCCATTTGTCATTGGCAGGAAGGGGCTGACGAGTTGGTGCAGGCGCTCGCCGCGGCTCTCGGCATAACGGCCTATGAAGCGCGGCCACGGATGCTGGGCGGCGGACCTGCCGTCGTGGCCAGTTTCGCCGATCCGCAGCGGGCCTTTGCCCTGGCCGGGAAACTGGAACGGAGCGGGTTCGCCACGCTGGTCTTCGACGCCACGGAGGTGCGCGGCAGGGGAGGGCGGTTCGTGGTGCGCCGCTTCGAGTTCAAAAAGTGGGCGCTGCGCATCGAGTCGGGCGACGGGCAGCAGGCAGAGATCCTCTACGGCGATATCGACCTGCTCCTGCCGTGTACGAGCGTCGTCGGGACCTCCGAGACCAAAAACGTGACCGAGCGCAAGTTCAGCCTCGGCAAGACCCTCCTTGCCGGGGGGGTGCCGATGACCACGAAGGTCGAGCGCCAGGAGGAGGTGTCGAGCGAGCAGCGCACCAAATTCCTCCATCTCTATGCCGGCACGCGGTCGCCGGCCGTCTTCAGCCAGAGCGGCATGACCTTCGATGGACTCGGCGACGCCATGAAGATGTCGCGGGAGTTGAACTTTGCCCACCTGACCAGCGAGCTGCGCCGGTTATGCCCCAAAGCCGCGTATGACGACCGGCTGCTTACCCCGGCCGGCCAGGCTCGCTTGCTCGGCCCCGGCCTGAATTCGGAAACCAACCTCAACCTGGCGGTGGAGATCCTGGCGCTCAGCCTGCGGGAACGGGGAGCCGTGGGGTAGGATGCCCCCTTACGGGGGCTTTCCCGGTCGCTTTTCCCGCTGGAAGATGCCTCTGGGGGGACCCCCTGTCTTTTCCACCGTGCCCGTAGCTTATCTTCCGGGATGATTGGCGAATTCCAGTGACAGGTAATGGCCGGGAGTTCGCTCTCCCGCCCCCGGCAGCGTCACCACGTGTCGTTCAACAAGCAGGTGAAGCTCTAGTCTCTCCGGTCGCCGAAAAGCTGGAGCATCATGAGGAAAGCCTTGTATGGCGATATTATATGCTGGAGGTTGCCTGTATAACTGATTGTTTCAATAGAAATATTAACATATTACATATTTTGCAGTTGCATATAAAATTACATTATTGTTATTTGATGTAATTAAATGTGTGTGTATTTGCATTAATCGGGCAATTTATTTACATTTTAGTGAATATAATTCTGCCCAGCAAGACAAAGCTTCGTACAAAGCTTCCGACAGACAATGTTCGATGCCGATTGCCAGTTGCAATTGGTCAAGACTAAGTTTGCTTGCGGGTCACTCTCTCCTGTCGCCGAAAAGCTGGAGGATCATTAGAAAAATATTTATGAAATCAAGATACAAGGCGAGTGCTCCGGCAACCGCCGCACCACCCCTGACCCCTTTGAGTTTCTGGGTGTCGTAGGCGGTAAGTCCGATAAAGACGATCAGGCCGATGCCGCTGACCACGAACTGAACCATGTTGGAATGGAAGAAGATGTTCACGACCGAGGCAATGACAATGCCGATCAGCCCCATGAAACAGAAGGAGCCCAAGGACGTCAGGTCGCGCTTGGTTACGAACCCGTACACACTCATGGCGCCAAAGGTGCCGGCCGTGGTGAAAAAGGCGGAGGATATTGACTGGCCCGTATAGACCAGGAATATCCCCGAGAGTGTCACCCCGTTGAGAGCCGAGTAGAGGAGAAAAAGGGGCGCGGCTGTGGCGGTGCCCATGCGGACGGCAAAACCGCCGATGGCGAAGACCAGTCCGAATTCAGCAATGATCAGGCCGAAGAAAAGCATCCTGTTGGCATAGAGTATTTTGAACAGTTCGGGTGAGCTTACCACGGCCAAGGAAACAAACGCTGTCAGGCAGAGTCCGGCGGCCATCCAGCCATAGACCGCACTCATGGCATTGCTCTGAGCCGTTACCATCGTGCGCGGTAAGGGGGTACTGCGCGGGGATGAAGGGAAAGGCATATGAATAACTCCTCTTATTTTGGATAATTGCTACATTCAATGTAATCACAGCGGAATAAAAAATCAATCGAATGCTTGGCGAAATAATTAAAAGTTGTATAGCATTCCATAGTCGCTCGCCGCTATTTTCATTTTTTTAACCCTTAAAATAGAGCAAGGCCAAGTCGAAAGGCACAATTTTATGGAGGTGGCTGACTCTGTGGAAAAGTACACACGTGTGATAATCCTGATATTGACCTTGGTATTACTTTTTCTAGCAGCTCCAGCGACCAGTGAGGTAATCCGAATCGTGCCCGGCCCCCTGGACGGCTGCAAGATTATGACTCCCTGGGGGGACTACATCGCCGTGCAGCAAGGGTCAACTATCTGGGTTGGGACAGAGGCTGAGTATGAACGGGCTCGGATAAGTTCCATCCTCGGAAATATGGGCATGAAGGAGGTTCAGCTTGAGGGTATTTCTGGGCCCAATGTTCATGCAATCATATCGACAAACCAACCGTCCATGCCAGTTGGAGGAGTGCAGCTCTACCAGATAGAGAGCCAGATTTTGTTTGGGGTAGGCCCAAGCAAAAAGCTTCACAGACCTCCAAAACCAGCGGATACAGAGTATGTGTCCGTAACCTGGCTCCAGAGCAAGAAGGCTGCCATCACGCCTCGGCTGTACGATCTCGAAGAGAAGAAGTCCTTGAAGCCTTTCAAAACCGAGATGATCGGTGGCCTCCACAATAGCGAGTTCATGGTTGCAAGGGCAGCCGCCACGCATAAGGTCGGGTTGATTTTCGCGCACAATAAATCAACGCCCGGGTACCTCCAACTTGCTTCTCTCAGCCAGGCACACTACAAGTCGATCATGGATTCTGTACAGGAGAGTCAAAGGCTGAAAACCCCAGTATATAAGACACAAGTCGCCGATTTAGCTGCTTTGCATGAGCTTGACTCATCTATTCCTGCTGAATTGGATAGCTCGATCCCGATCAAAGATGAAATCGACTACGACAAATTGCCAAACAAGGGCTGCCCGATGAAGACCAACTCTAAAGGGAAGAAGGTTTCCGACCGACAGCTCGATGGGATCTACGTGGGGATGAGTGAGAGTGAGGTTCTGAACCGCTTCGGCCCCCCCACCCACTGCACCCCTCAAGATGATGGCTCAATCTGGTACTGGTGGAAGCGCAGCAGCGGGAAAGGCGGTGAATCTATGGTGGATTTCGACCCCAGGGGTATTGTGATGTCTACAGGCGGAGATGCCGATTGAAACGGCAGATTCAGAAACAAGGAGTGTCTGACGATGAGTGATTCCACCAGAGTTGAATGGGATAGGATTTCTAAAGAGGTTGTCGCAGCAATGAGTGCTCATGTCGAGTCGTTTAGCACCCCGATATCCAAGGCTTTGTCGGATGAAAACGGCGAGTACGGCCTGCACCATGGCACAGGAACATATTTCGAGGCCGACAGAGTCAAATATCTCATAACGAATGAGCATGTGGCATTTGAGCTTACCAAAATGCCATTGACCCATATGTTCAAGGGTAGTGAAACAATCTTCAGGTTAATAAACCCGATGCCCGCACTGCCAGTTCCTGCAGATGTTGCCATTTGCCGAATCGATGAGAAGGTCTGGGGCAGGGAGAGCCATGACGGATTGGCCATTCCCCTCAGCCGATTTGCCAGAAGACATGCACCAGTTCAACACGAGCTGTTGTTCTTTGCAGGTTTTAGCGGTGAAAGATCCAAGTTTTGTTATGATACTCTCGCGACATGTGGGACTCCCTACGGGACCCAAGAATGTCCGTTCTCCGACGAGGCTGTGGCTAGAGGTGGTGACCCAAACTTCCATTTTTCATTGTTTTATTCACCTGATCGAGCACAAAGCATTGATGGCAAATCGAGTCTGCCAATCCCCCCCGGCTTTAGCGGCTCACTGGTGTGGGATACAAAGCTGGTCGCCTGTCTTCAGAGCGGGAAAGAATGGTCACCAGATATGGCTGAGATAACAGGGATTGTGTGGGGATGGCCGTCAAGCGCTGCGTGCATTTTGGCCACAAAGGTTGAATTCATGGGTGTCCAGGACTTGTTGGACAGAGAAAGGCGGCAGGCTATTTCTGGGGTCACCGACATATCCAAGTAGATCTATAACTGCGTCATAATTATCTTACCTCAGCAATTATATATTGATTAAGCTTCTCCAAACATAAGAAGCGTGCGGCGGTATCGGTATATATTATAGCTGCCTTACATTGAATCCAAAATATCGGAGCACTTTTGTAGTACGGCCGTTGATAACCGGCAAATCATTGCTGCCAACCCACCCCAGAATCTCCTGAGCGTTAGCTTGGCCAAACTCGTTCAGTTTATACTTTGGGTTAAAGATAACGTTGGCGAGCCGCTTCACAGATTCATCAGGACCGAATAATAGGTACGCAAGAGTTTCCCGAATCCGCTTGCCGTCGTTGTTTTTGAAAAACTCGATTTTCTGGGTGGGGGTGCTGCCCTTGTAAAATCGGAACCGATCGCCAAACGAGTGAGCTACCGTCAGAGCATCAAACAGGTCATCATCATTTTGCGCCATGATCGATTCTGATGAGGTAAAAGCCTTTTTGATGCACGGGTAATTTTCGCTGACTATGGTTTCCTCAAAATGTGTCCAGGGTGTTAAAAGCCATTCTTCAACCAAAGCCCGGATTTTCTCCCGCTGTGGTTCGCCACTTATGAGAGGTGCCTTTTCCCAGGCGTCTACAGGCGCATGTTCCTGTCTAACAAAACTGATAAATGAATCGATTTCGAGGCGAAGGGGAATTTTGTCTTCCGGTACTTTTCGCTTTCCAATACTCTCATAAACGCTTCTGACCACATTGAAAGCGCTGATACTCTCCTGGTAGCTCTTCCGATAAGATTCTAGGAAGATGTTCTCTTTTGATTCCTTTATTTTCCCGCGGTTGACGTTTTTGGCTACCACATTACCGATTTTTTCAATGATATTCTTATCAAATTCTTCAATGCCTTTCTGAAGTTGAGCAAATTTAACGTAATTCGCAGAATATTTGTCCAATTCCTCTTTGGTGAGAACCTTGGCGTCCTCCCAATATTCAGCGAACAAACTCGCAAGTTCGAGGAACCGAGGATCGCCGGCCGGTACGGTTACGACAACCTCCTGGTTGGTCCAGACAGCAGCCCTCGTGAGATTTGCCGAGCCAACAAGAGCGACATTGTCGCCAAAGATGTAGATCTTAGCGTGGAAGGACCTGTCGGTGAAGTACCGAATCTCAATATTACGCAGTTCCATCAATTCGGCAAGAGCTGTAGGGGATGTCGGAAAACCAAGACGAACTATCAGGCGTATCCGTTTACTCCGAAGCAGTTCTTGCACCAAATTGGCTTCAGTAAAAAACGCTACGGCGGCATAGACGTTTTCAACGCCGGTAGCGTAATGGGTGATAGCGTTCCTTACGAAATCGCTACGAGAGTTTCTGTTGGAGTAAAGGCCGTCGTGCATTCTATGAACTCCTATAAACTATTAAGGAGACGGCAATTTATTTCCTGGCGGCGATAGCCTCTTCCACCCATGTTTCGAGATTGTCTTTTATGTCATTATACGCATCGGTGCTTTTTGGGTTATAACACTTCACGACACTGGAAAGTTTACTACCATCCTTGAAATTGAAACCATCAAACGGATTTGCCCCTTGCCGGCAGGTCCCATTTCTGGGGCACTTCAGGTTATGAATATAAATACCGAGAAGCCCCTTGCCATCATTCCAAGCTTTTTCAATCTCGTATTTGACCCATGGACGGTTTGAGGTTTGTTCGCCGACCAGGACGACAACACAAGAACGGTAGGACATATTGTCTTCAATCCATTTCTTGATTGATGCATCCCCTTTTTTCTTGACCTCTTCCCAGTCATTTTTCGATACCGGCTGGTTGTCTTCCAAAGCTCCGATATTCCTAACTTGCTGTACCCTCATCACATCGTTATCAAAATGGAAGCTATAGAATATTTGTCTTTTGGGCATCGGAGATCTCCTTACTTTCCTGCAGCTTTAGCTGCTTCCTCAATCCTCTTAGCCAGTTTTGCCATATCGACATACTTGTAACTCTTATATCCGCCAGCCGTTATTTTTGCCGGAATAGATCCAGGCTTGTCGGTCTCCTCTTTATCATTCTTTAGGTGGTGAATCTGGATGCCAACAATCCCGTTCCCTCTTGCTATAGATTGTTCAATTTCGTAATTAATAAATTTCCGGCCGGCTGTTTTTTCTCCGATAAAGACTACGGTCACAGATGTATTTTCTAAGGCCTTATCAATCATCTTTTTGATTACAGCATCGTCCTTTTTCCTCGCTTCTTCCCAAAGGGAGGCATCTTTAAAACCAGCAGCCGCTACCCCTGTGATGTTCGGAATGTTCCGTATCTGGTTGACCCTCCAAATGTCGCGCTGGTAATGAAAGCTGAAGAACACATTTCTTGCCATAATTACCTCCTGATGATTTTGTCGAGCAATCTCATTACGGAATCCACGAGTTCGTCGGGTTCCAGGGCAGGGTCACCAATCTCGGTAAAGTTTTCATCGAATTCCTTTGAATGACCTGGGTAGTATTTGTCCAAACCGGCGGAAACTTCCTTCCATAGCTCAGCTGCCATGTACCCCGTAGCTCCGATAGGGACGATATAAAGGCCGTTTTCCAGAGCGATTTCAAATTCACGACGAACTCCATTGGCAAGAACAACATTACCTCCGTCCAGTTTGTTGCCAAACATAAATATCGCTATCCCGGCAAGGGAAATCATATCCTTCCGATATTCATCCCAAACCGCTATGCCGGTCTTATTCTGAGGAAATGGTCTCACCAGGATTTGTTCATCCCTAGCCTTGACCGCACTTGAATATATCTCCTCCATCGCTCCATTGATGACTGCGGTACCCATCCCCAAGCCATATCCGGAAACGATTTTGAAGTCCCGCCGGATTAGGTTACTGCTGATTTCATGGACAAGTTTCTCTCCATTGTCTTTTCCCATGGCACCGTATTCGTGAGCGCTCCCGGATATAAACACGGTCTTGACCTTGTAAATTCTTTCGATTTTCCACAGAATCTCTGTAATCTGGGCAAACTCATCGATAAGCAGTGTGGTTACATTGTACCGTTTCAAATCGTTGATGAATAGTTCTTGCTTCCGAACCTTGTATTCATAGTCAGCCTCATCCAGGCATTCCGATCGGGATATGCGTCGCATGATGCAGAAATGTTCCCGTTGATGTTCCGTATAGGTGGCTCTAATACGGCTCAGGACGTAGTCGATGTTCGGGTCGGTAAAACTGAAGCCGAGAAACAGGAAGGTCTTTGATACGAGGTCGCCAGTGAGTGCGGCGATATATGGAACGAAATCGATGTGGTATTTCTCATAATCTTCTTTTATGAGCACCGCTTCGGCAGGGTGGTCGACGTCGCCATGCATCTTGTAGACAACGGCATCCCGTTTCGGTCTCGTATTGGCAAGCTGTTTGACCGTGTATTTAACGTCAGGCACCTTGTGGACTGCCTCAAGAGCCTTTTCGATAAGTTTATCGTAGTTGGTCGTCCAGTAGGTGGTTATCGGTAGCCTGGCCAAAATCCTATGGTTTTCCGTTAGAGTTGCATTCCTACTGAACTCATCGATTAATAGCTGGTTGATGCGGTGTCGGTTCCGCCCCTTCTCGTTGCAATGATATTGAGCTAGGGACACCAGGTTATCCTCTTTCCGGATATCCAGTCCCAAGTCATCAGCAAGCGGCTTGAGGAGGGTTTTCCAGTCGACGAAACCGGCTGCAACTGACAACCCCGCCCCGGCAAAGATGGCGGCATTGTTCTCCTTCACCTCTTTGGCAAAATGTTTGATGAAGCTGGCTATCTGGCGGTCCATGGCATTCTCGTTTTGGGGCTGATAAATGGGAGAGAATATGTACGGGGTGATGTGCTTGAAAATTCATTTCGAATACAAATATATTTACACCATTAAGCCAATCCGGTCCAGCTGTAAACCATGTTGGCCCGCAGCGCCCGGCGGTAGAAATTCTGGGATTTCCTCTTTGATTTTCTCTGGCTTTTCATCCATAAATCACCTTTTATAAGGATACGACCCTGTAAGCCAGGTAGTGATTGCCCCAGAGGAGCTCGGCTCCTGAGCCGAGCAGCAGATCCAGGCAGGCCAGCTTCTGGTCAAAGGTGACCTGAGGATCGCGAGAATCTACGAAGTCCCCCAGGGCAACGTGTTCAGTCTCGAGCTTGTAGTGAAGGAAAGCCTGGGCCATAGGGAGGTCCCCGTGTATATCCCCTATGACTATTGCCATGTCACGGCATCTCCATAAAATGCAGAATCAATGTGAACCCCGCCGATGTCAGTGCAAACATCAGCCAACTTACTGCAGCTGTTATACAGTCATCCCTACCTTTCCGATCAAAAACAGCTATGCATAACATAAGCACGCTCATCCCCGCAGGAACTGCAATAAGGCGGTAGAGGAATGGCCGGAGGTACGGACCAAGCATGAGAAATGGAATCTGGATTGTGAAGCCACGGTTTGGCATATATCCTCACTCCACAATCTCCTGTCCAACATCCGGACCAGAGTTTATTTCTGCGGGATCAGGCATATTTTCTGGGGTGATCCTGTCAACCAGGTCATCCAAACCAGGCACAGGTCCTTACAAACCGGTCTGTTCAGAGTCCTCAATCTTCAGGTTTTGGAACTTCGTAGGATCCACAACCTGAATGTCCGTAATCTCGTTCCGGCGGCACCAAAGACCCCATACATAGAGACCGTCCGGGTGGCCGCCTTGAGCACCCTTGAGGAGATACACCCTTCCAGACTCCGTCACCCCGGCCATTTTATCAGCATCAAACTGCACAATGGCCGAAGACACCCTGCCTTCACGGCCCATTACGCTGAAGCCAACGAAGTGGCGGGTCCTACCGGGCCAGAGATTCGACGACACCTCGTAGACCGTCCAGTCGGTGAGGACAATTTCGGGTTCTCTATCAATAGGCTCAGTTTTCCAGATCGGCATTTCATTCCTCCGTCTACGGAATACAGAAAACTCACAATAGACAAAACTCAGGAAATTCTTGATTGATCGGATGTCGATGCTTTCACCAAGGGCTTTATTACCACCGTTTTTTTCAATTTTTCTTCAAGAAATTTTTGGATCTGGACATGCATGGCCTCAACTTGGTCTTCAAGCTTTTCAGCCTTCTTCTCTGATTTCGCCAAAAGTTTGTTCAATTCAATAACATTTTGGGCAAGTGCGGCCTTTGATGCTTCATTGACGGCAGCAGCCTGCTCTGCGGCAATTTTAGCTAGGCGCTCCTTATCCAACATCATCTTTAGGTCGGCTATTTCTTTCGCGAGCTGCGGAAGAGATTGTAATTGAATTTCAGCCTTTGCAAGCGCCAATTGGGCGGTTTCACGGGCCTTCGATTCGGCAGCAAGTTCTGCTTTTACGGTATTAATTGCGCCTTCGGCAATATCCTTGGCGGTTTTGATCTCATCTGCGGCAGCTTGTTCTGCGATGTTTATACGTTCTGCCGCCTCGTAATTGACTTTATCCCGCTCAATCTTGAGTTCCATGATCTGGCCCGTCTGCCGCTGGATCATGGCAGTTGCCTCGACAAACTCGGATTGTAGTTTTTCAAGAGCAGTGGTTGCGGCGGCTCCATCGGCCACGGATAATGCCAAATCGGCCTGACAATCGGCAAGCGCGGTATTTGCTTCCATGGTCGCTGCGGTAACTGCTTCTTGTATTTGCTCTGCCAATATTTTAGGTATACGGGGATCAAGACTAATTTCAGGTGCTTTGGCGGGTGGCTTACCAGCTTTCCATGCAGCAAGTAGCGGTGTAATTTTGTTTGGGTTGCCTCCGCCGAGTACATCACGAACGTTACGGACAGATACTCTATTACCATCTGCGAGCAATTTTTCGGCGGCGGCAGCAATTACATCATAATAATCAGACTCTTCCATATCATTTCTCCAAATATCGTTATCCGTAATAATAACGTTATCTGTTATGTAATATTTGTAACGTTATCAGTCGCATTATAAGGGTAACCACCAGGTATTTCGTTTAGCACATAATGAAATATAAATCAACAAAAACAGTAAGTTGCAATAAGTTGGCTAAGTAAACAAGCTATTCAAGTACAACATATTATATATATTAAATATTTGTCTTATATATTTATATCTGTTTTTCAATACATCCCACATATGGTTGATTCTTTCAACTTTTTGAAATACGCTAAAGATGTAATACTGATGACAACCCGGTGAGAATCTGAAATGACAGGATTAGATAATTTTTTCATTGTATTTAGCAGATTTTAGGAGGGGATTTTTTTGAATTTTTTCATATCTTGGAACTGCGAATTTCTAACAACCGCCATCAGTACCTCTATGAAATTCCCTTTCTTGATGCGGTGTTGCGGATGATAAAGAGACCAAGTTAATGCTTCGTGCAGACCCCAATCTCTAAACCATTTTTCGTTTCGCATAGTGTTTTTGACATATTCAAGATTTTTTTGAAGCAAAACATGGCATGCCGTACACACACAAACACATTTATCGATCTCCTTCAATACTGTTATCAATTTTGATCTGTTGCAAATCAGTTGGGCTACTGTTGCTATTTTGAACTCAGGAACGACATGGTGGAATTGCAGCTTTTTAGGGTCGTTCTCGTCACATAATAGACAACCAAGAGTTCGTTTAATCTGGTTAACAATATCGTGAATGTTATCACGCTTCTGTCTTTGACGTTTCTTCAACTCTCTGTGCCATATCGGATTTAGCTTCTTCTTATTTTGTAGGAATTCTCGCTGTGCTTTTCGTTGTCGGTCCTTGTCGGAGTATGGCATTGTCTCCTCTGGGTCAATATATCGACATTTACAACACGTTCAATCTGCCAATATTACATTGAATATATAATTTTAGTCAATATGATAACGCTCTGCATGGTTTTAATTGTCGCCTGAATGTCTGACTATTAGACTTAGGAGGGCGCATGAAAACGACCAAAGTTTTGCTTGGCGAACGAATCAGGGAACTGCGGAAAAAAAGGCAAATGTCCCAGGAACAATTGGCTGAGAAAATACAAATTGCCGCAAAGAATCTGAGTAGAATTGAAGTTGGGCAGGGGTATCCTTCTCTTGACACTTTAGAAAAAATATCATTGGTTTTGAGTGTTGAAATGAGGGATTTTTTTGATTTTCAGCATCTTGAGTCTGCCGAATCAATATCAGCATCATTGAAATCAATAATAGATTCTGCCAGTGAAGAAGAACTAAAGATGTCAATTAAAATGATTAAGGCCTTGATAAGGTGACTGAGATAATTGGCAGTGTAACAGCGCTTTTACTTTGTTCCGTAACATAATGATGATATAGAATACAACCTCGAGTTTGCAGTCTGACGGAATCCGGAACGCGGATATCAAGAAATAGTCATCATCATAATGTGTTACTTGTCTCCCAGCAATAACATACAACAGCCATGTTCATCCTTACAGGCATAGGTATGGTTTTCGACATCAGGGCACACTGCTCTTCCGTTGACGATGTATTTGCACTCTTCAATTTCTAGCCAGCTAAGTTTACGATTTTGTGCCAAGTCTTTGGTGTCATGTATATGAAGTTTTTTGGGTTCTTGTCTTAATATGGGACCATAATCCCTCAAAAGTTCATTAATTTGATATTTGTTTTTATACAATTTTGTGGTATAGGCCAGTGTATAGTTAATAATAGCATAATCTGAATGCTGCGTGGCAATATGACTTATCTCCACTTCAAGTGCTCTACTAAGTACTTGTTCAGATTCCTCGTTTTCTTCGCCGCAAACTACTATATTGGCCGTTAGCTCTTTTTTAGATGTGTAGTGCATGTCGACCATAACCATCCACCGTTACAGTCCTAAGTTTCAGGCTCGTAGGGGTCTCAGCTTCGATGTACCACTCGTATTTAAATCCTTCTGATTCATAATATAGCATTAGAATATCTCCTTTTTATTGTTGCAAACAAACTTTACTCAAATTCGGTACAGAGTAGACCGCCTTTGAAATCAAACGTAAGCCAGATTCTTGAGTGTGCCAGACTCATGTTTATCCCTAAAAAACTAAAGCTACAAAATTAACATTTCAGAAATATCGTTCGTTCAATGCTCCAACTGTAAAGCTGCCCCTGCCATTCAACTTAACAAACCAGAGTTCATCATACCCCTCCACCAAAGAAGGAAATTCCAACTTCCTCGCTATAACATGTATTGCCTTGTCGGGTATTCTTTTTCTACCTTCTCTTAATCGGTTTCGTTTCAAGGAATCCTGCACAGTTGATTCGAAAAAGTAACCTATGACCTTGAAGCCCGATGCTTTGGCTGGCCTGATGTATCTCATGCGATCAGCTGCTGTAATATTCAAATTGTCAATAACAAATGACCTTTTTGCATCAATACATGATCGAAATAACTGTTCTTCTCGGGTGCGAGTCAATAGTTTATCCAAGCAGATTTCGATGTGAGTTTGGAGAAAGCGATTTTCATAAAAGCTGCTTTTACCACTTGCCGGAATGCCGCAAAAAATGACAGCATTCATTAGATTTTCTTTTTTATTAGTTACTTGAGCATCGATATTTCTATTATCATTCTTATTTGACTGATATTTATTCAGGTCAAATAATTTTCCTCCAGTGGATTCCGTTACGTGCTCCTCCTTTATTTGAGCATCACTGACAGCATCTCGACGAGGCTGGCGAGACAAACTGTCGAGCAACACCAGAAGGTCACGCGGGGTATTCAAAAAGGTATCAAGGGCGTCAAATTGCTGAGCCCGTACCTTTTCAAGTTCCTCCTGCGACGCAAGATACTTTGCTTCTAGTTCTGCGATCCGCCGTTGAAGGACATATCTTGATGCATTTTTGTAGTACTTGGGGGCTGAGTCTCTTTGCATTCTTTTTTGCACTTCCTTGGCCTCACTGAAAGCTTCTGCGATTAGCTTACGACCATTCCACTCTTTCTGGCTGAGCATCTGTCGATTGAAGTTGTGCCCAACTATTTTCTTAGCATGCACAATTACGTTTTCCCAGGTCACAGGGATCTGCGCGTCAGGCATTCTTACTATCAACCGACAAATCTGCTTAGCCACCAGCTCAGTGAGTATTTCCTTACGTCCAACCTTCGCCATGATTATTCCTCACAATCATCATTCGCTGTCAGCAAATAGCGTTCGTCCTTCAATTGCAGAGCCTTCGGGGCAAACTGGGGGAACTTTTCGATCAGCTCTTGCTCAGCCTTAAAAATCTGATCGCGCCCCCCATGGGAATCAAGGGCCTTTTCGAGTCCGGGAGAGGCATGATAGGTGTGGTTGTGGTATTTTATCAAGGCTCCGCTGGGAATTTCCTTGTCATCCAGTAGTTTGACAAACCCACGCGCCACAAATGCTTCCTCAAGACGGTTGACCAGTAACTTATCCTTGACCATATCCTTGATTTGATGGAATTCGTCGATCAGATAGTCAGCCATCTGTTCGAAATTAAGTCCGTTCTCAACCAGATTCAATATGTGCTGAGTAATGGACTCCTGATCATCAGCTATGCCGCGGTTATGCTCGACCATGAGTCGGTCTATTTGCCGGATGATGGATTTGTGGAGTAACTCCGAACGGCTTCTGACCTCATCGTTTGACGACTGATGTCCCTTGACAATTACGTCGCTGTCACAAGGCAGGCAGGAGTTGTAGTTCCGACAAGGAGTTTCGTGATGTTGGTGCAAGCAAATACCAAATTGGCTTGGGTAGAGTATAATGATTTGCTCACTCGTTCGTGCGACAGGCCGGTCATCCACTGCTTGCATGACCAGTTTCATGCTTGTTACACAAATGCCAGCGTCCGGGACATTTACAATCTGTGATTTCAAACCAAATGCTTCTTCAAGCTTAGTGGTTTTCTCGATGCCCTTGGAGAGATCCACCAGTTCTTGAACTAACGGCATTGCGCTTGACTCTGCCAGTTCCACAGGTGAGCGCAGGTCATATACATAAAATTTTGCCAGACTCAATCGGTTGGCCCATTTTTTAATGAGCGCGTCGGAAAGTTTTTCGCCGTGCCGCTCGGCTTGAGTTATGAGCCACCGTCGTGGGTCGTGTGTTTCAATTCTTGCAATTGCCACTTTGTCATCTATCGGCATCGTGATTCCCAGTTTTTGAAACAGGGAAGGCACCGCATTTCTTGATGGAGGGCTAAGTCTGCTGCGGATAATCTGATCATTAACAGCCCACGGTATATATGGTGTTTCCTTTCGATCACAGAGGACCAGTATTTTCGATAGGTCGCCTTTATAATGGTTGAGGCTCGTAACCCTACGGCACGCCTCCATAGCAAGATGGACCCTTTGCAACAGGAACTGTTCGGCATCCTTGAACGGCACAAAGTGTCTCATTCTCTTCGTAGCAGGGTCTAGCTTCTTCGACCTGTCACTTAAAAGATCGGAATGGGTCGTGAAAATGTTAATGACTAAAGTTTTAGAAGGTCTTTCGGTCATATGAACAATTTTCGCCAAGTCGATAATACGTAGGTCTTTGCCTCTGAGGTATTCCAATTCCGAAGGCAGATATAGCGTATCCGGGTGCTGTAGGTACCAATTGACGAGCATTCTGGACCGTTTGCCGCAGTCTATAATGATTTTTAAAGTGTAGTTGAATGCGTAAATCATAAAGTTCAATGCCGGTTTGGCGCCCCATGACGCCCCCTTCGAACCCTTCATCTGCATGAGGAGCATTTGGTGTGCTCGGTGTATTTGATCAAACTCAGTGTTTTCTGGTTTTTTCGTGTAGTCTTCAATGGTTACATGATCGTCTATTGATGAACATAAATTTTCATTGATCCTGGATGGCGCACACATCAATCGCGTTGTCAGAGCAATAACCATACGATCTATTACATCTAATCTCGGGTCATCATCGTAAAGTGCATTCAACGCATCGTTAAAAGCTTCAATTTTACGGTCCAAAACCAAACTTTTTTCGGCCTTCTGTACTTTTTCATGGCTTAAAGAGATTTTCCTCAATGCAACCTTGATCTCATGGCGAGGACGATATCCGAGCCACGATATCACACCTTTTTGGGCCAGTAGTTCGAGTTGCTTTTTCAGAATTGACAGATAGTGACCCATACGTATTGCCGATGCGGGGTTCTCTCTACATGTTGTCAAAATAAGGTCTTCAGTATTTTTCAAGTCATTCAAGTTGATTTTAAAGATACTTTCGATATCTACTTTGGCAAGAGAGCAAAAGGCTGCAACAGGCAAATACAACGTTTTTGGTGTTCCTTTGAGAACCATTTCAGCTACAAGCCCACGAATAACATCAAAAAAACTAGTATCTTTGGAAGCAAAACAGGCAAAAGGTGACGAAAAATACCAGTCCTGCTGATCTGTCTGGTAAAGCGTCTTTATCGGCCAGTGTTCTGATTCGAAGTCAATTTTAGGACGTTTTAGATTCATTCTGCGCTTACAGTCAGTTAGCCAGTCGTCTAGTGCCCTTTTGTGCCGATATAGGCCAAGATCAGTAGGTTTGCTCATATCGACCCTTTCTATTCTAAGAAAGCCTGTTGATGTTGAGCACAGATAGCTATAACCAATTGGATTCGATACTTAATTCTTTTAGCTTTCTCAACTAGGTGTTGATAGGCTTTGCCGGCTTGTTTATATATATCTATTTCGCTCTCAATAATGTCGATGTTAAGTCCATGGTCAGCATCAAAGCATGGAATGAACTTATTGCATTCATAACAGGTGAATGGAGCAGCCTGACAGCGAATCTGCTTGCCGCACTCCCCTGTTAATTCAATTCGGCCCGTTTTAAGATTCTCTGAATAAATGGTTTTATCTGAGGCGACAACATCGCTCTGCGGTAGAAACCTCTGGAACACTGGGAAATGTGCTTCGAATGTGGGTTGCATCGCGTCACTCAATTCATTTATTAACCCTTGGAAGGCAATATCTACGTACTGCAGGCAGGTACTATCATCGACATGTTTTAAAACTGCTTGGATGGTTTTCGCGGAACAACCTTGTTCAGCCATTTGTGTTCCAATTGTGTGCCTGAGCGCAGATGCAGTCAGACCGTACTTACCATTTAGTATTGTTTTAATCGCCTTAAAATAGCCTTGGCTGAATGTCCCACCATTCTCATACTCTCCAAAAAACTCATTTGCATGTTCTGAAACCCACCCTGATTTATCATGTTTAAGTTGCCTACTCGGAAATAAAGCCAAATTGCTGATGTCGTTTTCGCTGACTAGATGGCCAAAGGTTTTAATCACATCCTGCCGTTGTTTTATTAACAATATTCCAACATGTTTGTTAATTCGATAGCAGATTTTCTGAGGTGAATGGATCCCGGGTTTTGCTGGCGCAATATAGAGAAATATCGAATCTGAATCGGTATCGCTAACTAGGTCGCTTATCCTAATTCTGCGGTAACTATCTGGTCGAACAAATACATGGAAAGCTAGATTTATGAAACTAAAATGGCCAATTCCCATTATGCCATCTTCGTATGCCTCATCGCTCCGGCTAAGAATTTCGACACAAGTTGTACGGTTTAATGCCTTCGAAAGAATGTTCTTAATTTGCTGACCATACTCGCTTCTCTTATTCAACTTGATTGGGAAATCGTCTTCCCGTAACCCTTGATCGAATATTTTAGCGTGTGGGACAATCCTGAAGTACCGTTTCAGAACTTTTAAACATGTATTAGAGAGTTCGTCGGTGATGGTATTCAATGACAATAGAAAGGTCTCGTCGATAACAGATCTTTTGGTTGTGAACAGCCTACAGTTGATAACCTTTTGCAGAAGTAATATAAGCTGCTTGGATTCGGTTTCAATCGTTGTCAAAGAAACCTGAAGTCTGCGATCAACAATCATTTCTTTCAGGTTAAGCAGAAACGTCTCTTCAAATCCAGTTCGAAGATGTGTTAAATTAACATAATGAATCTTCTTTCTGCGATCATCCTCTGCCCCGATATACTCTGACAAGGAAAAGAAGAGGGGATCATTATCATCCCATTCTACGGTCATATTTCCAACGATTGTATAAGCCAATGATTTAACCTTAGTCTTTGTTATAGTCCGGATGCCACAGAAATGGGCTCTTAACGTTGTCCACTGCTATGTCATCAGTCTGGCTCTGTTCGAAGGATCTTTTTTTTGCCGCTACGGCGGTCGTTAGCATCTCATAAAACTCCATCAAATCAATGTTCGCCTTATCGCTCAATGCACGAGCTGCATATCGTTGAGGCTGTTTGCTCCCCTTAGTCCAAAGATACCGACTTTTCATGCTATCCAGTGTTTTTTCATCAGTTCCTTTCTCTTCGACGAAGTAGCTGGCACTGGAATGTCTTAGAACGTAGGCGCAGAAGTCATATTCTTTGGAATTTGGGAAATAAGGATCATTCCCCACATCCAGCAAGCCCAAATCCGACAATCGTTTGCCAAGGCGGTTAAACATACTCGTGATAGTGGAGCGGTGTTTAATTGGTTTACCTCTTTCATTCAGTAACAGGAACCCCCTGCTACGATTTTTTAGACCCTTAGACAAGACAGGCTCGCGCTCCTCCTTGATATATTCAGAGATTGCATCGACTGTAAACGGCCACAGCTTGATCATGCCCTCGCTTGCACTATTGACTTTAGTACTTGAGCCAGCTTTCAATAGCGGAGTTGACGAGGTCGTCTCGTCGAGCTTTTCGCGGTTGTCCTTGATGATCAAGTGATAGTTTTGTTCGTTGAAGTCGGATCGGGCGATGTTGCCCAAGGTTCCAGGGCGGAGACCCTCGCAAGCTAGCAGAGCCATGGCCCTATCTCGATGCCACGTTCGAGACGGTTTCCCCGCATTAGTTCGAAAGATATCTTCAGGCCAAACATAGATTGCACTAATGATTTGAAGGAATTTGGGACTGGGTATGCTTCTTATATCATGATGGTGCCCTTGCTTCGTTCCACTTATTGAGGTTGACAGTTGATCTACGGTCGTGTCGTACTCGATCTTGAGTTTGTCGCGAAGAGATTGTGAGTCGATATTCGGTTGAAGAAATACTTTGAAGAAGAAATCAAGCCAGTTGGCGATATTCAGTAGTCTCTTATTTGCCGTATTTGGTTCAACAGCACCACGAAGCTGCTTCGGCGCCTTGCCGGCCTTGGCACTTGTTAGCGATACGATTTGTTTGTTCGACAGGGTCTCAATCTCACCAAGTGGCCTATAGCAAAGGCTCAATAGTTTCTTCGATTCGTCATACGTGAGGCATCGACCTTTTGCGGCCCTGACAACAAGCTCAATCTTGTTGGCCACACAGAACCGGTAACAGATCCTGAGTGACTGGGCTACCAATTCTCGAGTGTTCGGATTATCATATTCATCCGTCAGGAATTTGCTGAACGGGTAGTGGATCCTCCCGTCGTCATGAAGCAGCAAATAGTTCCTCTTTGCTGTGATATGTTTCATATTTTTTCCTTTTTTCGCAGCCCTCTTGCCTCAGCACATATGTGTGCACCCAACAATCGTGAAATCGTTGCGACGATAAAACGATACCAGAATTGCATGAGATTTCGCAAGCGTTATTTTGTTATATGTGCTTAAAATTATTACACTTTTCGTTGATTCTGTTAGCAAAGATTATTGTTTAGTCGAGTGGTGGGATTTGCAGCCGGGCTTGAATTCTAGGTTTTGGAGATTTAAGTGGCTTAACTTTTTGTTGATGAATTTAAAAAATCTATGAAAAAAAACAGACCTTGCCTGGGTGAAATGTAATATTTTGATAGCCGGAAGGTTCCCGCTCCTTTACTCCTACCTCAAGCATCAGCGCCAAGTGTTTGTGGGAGAGCAGTTCGTTGAGCGGCGAGACCTGCCAGCAGATGTTTCAGGCCATCAAGTCGGGCCAGCACAGTCTGCGTTTTACGGCCGAATCGTGCTTGAAATTTATTGAATCGGGATTTGTTACGCCCGGGGATTTTGGGGAATAAATTTAAATAATCCAATGAAGGGTAATCATTATGAGCGTCCCCCAACAGAAACAATTCGAACCTTTGCAGAAATTCCATTAGTAATCAATCTTTTGGACTCTAAGGATCTGCCATCATATTTGAAGATCACAGAAAAGGTAAGTCATCTTCGTCAACTAGGAATGAATAAGACTACAATCGCTAGGCACCTTAAAGTTAATCACGATACTGTTGCTAAAGCCATTGCGTGGCTTAACAGCCCTGCAAGCAATGACAATAGTGGCGACAACCCAGGCTAGTGCGTAAACCAACCCCAGGGGAACGACATCCGTGGGTCCAACCGGTAAATCCCATTTGTAGCTTCATTTCAGCGGGATTCAAGCGACAATGAACTTAGAACTGCCTGTCTGATAAACTTATACTCCTGCATCATCCTAAACAAATCAAGAGCCGTCATTCCTGTATCCCGATAATACCAGTTCCGTGCCCGTTCGACAGGTATATTGAGATAGCGAGCCGCCTGTTTTGTCGTAATCCCCTGCTCTCGTAGCATCTTCACAATATATCTATCTAGTTAGATCGCTGTTGTTGAGTTCGTTTTTGTGGCAAATCTGCCACAGAATCTCTCTGGACATCCGAGAAGGGGGCATTACCCAAACTGTTCGCCGCTTGCCAAAATTGCCGCATACCCCAAAAAACTGCACTCTAAACCCCACGGGGAAACTGACTCTATAGACGAGCAGTACACATAAAGTGTGCTAAATAAATTAGTTGTACATTTCCAGCATCATAGCCCCGACGACAACACAACAAAAACTTGGCCGAAACAACCTGTTGTTGACAATTTACTAATAATATCAAATAGTTATGGCAAAGGTCGGGGGGATATGATAATGTGAGGTGTATTTACAGTATGTACCTTTATTGGGTGCGCAGTGCCAATAGAACACGGAGTTTACTCATAATGCAACTCGCTTGGCTAACCGATATACATCTCAACTTCGTAGGCCGCACAGAGGTCAACAGCCTTTGCGACGATATCCGCACGTCTGGCGCCGCCGCCGTGCTGATCACCGGTGATATCGCATCCGCACTCTATCTAACACGGTACCTCGACAACTTCGCATCATCCCTGCAGATGCCGGTCTATTTTGTCCTCGGCAACCATGACTATTATGGGTCCTCAATCCGTGAGATAAACGATGCCGTAGGCAAGTTGATTTCAGAAATGCCACAATTGATTTGGTTATCAGCCTGCCTTGCCTGCATTCCCATCACCGACAACACCTGCCTGGTCGGTCACGAGGGACTGGCCGATGGCCGGTTGGGAGACCCGGAGGGGTCTGAGGTGATGATTAACGATTATTACCAGATCACGGAACTGATGCAACCGTCGAAGAGGGCTCGGCTGGAGGTCCAGCACCAACTGGGCGATGATGCCGCGGCACATCTGCGGAGTCAGCTAAAACAGGCGATTGACGCATCTTACCGAAAGATACTTGTCGCCTTGCACGTACCGCCGTTTCCCGAGGCCTGTTGGCATATGGGGGAAAAATCTACGGATGAGTTTCTGCCTCATTTCGGGTGCCAGGCGACTGGGGAGGTATTGCGAGAGTTTGCGCTAACCTATTCTTTAGCCGATTTTACGGTCTACTGCGGGCATACGCACAGTTCGGGAGTCGCTGAGATCCTGCCAAATCTAAGAGTGTTCACCGGCCGGGCGAAGTACGGAAGGCCGCAGATTGAGCGGTTATTTACGGTTGAGTGAGGGGACAACGTAGTGGCCATCATAATTGGAGACATACACGGCGACCTCGCCATGGCCCAGGCCTTCCTCGCCTACAAGCCCGAGGCGGAACACGTGGCCCTGGGGGACTTCGTTGACTCGCGGGATCCCAAGGCCACCTTTGAGGAGGAGCTGGCCTGCCTGGAGTTGCTGATTGCCTCGGGTGCTGTACTCCTCTGGGGTAACCACGATTTGACGTACACTCCAGAGCGCCCCTGGAGAGGATTAACTCACCACGGATTCATCAATGACCAGGAAGTCCCGCGCTGGACGGACGGCAATAAATACCTGGCCCGCGTCTTCGAGAAGGATGGAGCGCTCTATTGCCGTGACAGCTTCGTGTCCCGCTACCACCTAGCCCGCCAGAAAGACCAGGTTAAGGCCGCCTACGCTGCCGACGGCTGGCTCTGCACTCACGCCGGGGTATCGACTGCCCTTACGGCCGCCTTGCCCTCCGCCCCATGGGTCTCCGGGGATCCATCGACTATCGCCTCGTGGATCTGTGAGGAGTTTGAGCGAGAGTTTGCGACGAAAACCCGGCCCTGGCACGAGTCTTTTACGCCTTACGGTAAGGGGCCGCTGTTCTACAGGGACTGGACGCGGGGTGGTGAAGATCTCTTTGGAGGAATCTTCTGGTTCGATCCACAATGGGAACCTTCACGTCCGCCTGACCCTCGATTTAAGCAGATCTTCGGTCACACAAAGGTTGCCGGACCGATGCGGAAGCTCAACCACGTCAACGTCCATATTGAGGACGGCTGGTGGGTTTTCGACACAGAGAGTGAGGGGTTTGTGAGGTTGGGGCCATGACGATAGACGAACTGCAAACCATGATCGACGATTATATGCTCGTGCTTGAACCCCCGTATAATAAAAGTAAAAGATTGCTCCTGAAGAACCAGGCCCGCGTCGCCCGGTTGCTGCTGGATCGTCTCACAGCCAACCAGGGAAAGGTACGCCAATACAACCCGGAAAAGCTTGAGGGAATGATCCGTGATTTTAAGGAGTTCAGGGGAATCATCGATGCGGGAGAATCATACTCAGATGTCGAGGCGGCAAATGCGTGCGTACTTGAGAAGAACATCATCTGGATCGCCCAAGAGCTGATGGAGATGATGAAAGAAGAAAAGAGTGTTCCGAATATGACCGGTTGCCTGGCCATATATGCCAAGGGTATCCCAGAGAAGCCTTTCAGTGCGGTCCGCGAGGAGGTTTGTCAAAAGATGGCGAAGGATAGAGTGATCAAGGACAGCCGAAGAGAAGAGGATTTGAGTGAACTGGAGAATGAGGTTGATAAATGATTTGGATCACCGGTGACCTCCACGGGGGCGTGACCGCATGGCATATATCCTCATCCAAGTTCAATCCGGCCAAGCGTGGGGATATCTGTATTTGCTGCGGTGACCTCGGCGGGGTCTGGTACCACGACTACCACACGAATGAGAAGCATCGGAGAGAAGAGGATTACTTCTTGGAGCAGCAGCTGCGGCAGCGGGTGACCTGGCTGGCCATGGACGGCAATCACGAGAACTTTGCCCGGCTGTTTGGCGGGGAGTTTCCGCTGGTCGACCTGTACGGCGGGAAAGCCTATCAGATCAGGAAGAATGTCTACTACCTGAAGCGTGGTGAGGTGTTCGAGATCAAGGGGAAGACGTTTCTCGCGTTCGGCGGGGCGATGAGCCATGACAAGGACCCGGGGTGGGTCCGCCCACCTCTCTCATATGGGCTTGGTGGTTTCGGCGATGGCCGTGAGTGGAACAAGGGGCGGACTGAGGGAATCGACTGGTGGCCGGAGGAGATACCGAACCGGGAGGACTTCGAGAACGCCTGTCGCAACCTGGATCGAGTTGGCTGGAAGGTGGACTATGTGATCAGCCACACCTGTCCGGTGAGTCAGAGGTCAATTTTTGGCGGGCGAAAACACTTGGCGGATCCGACGGAGACCATGCTCCAGGAACTGTTGGACCGGGGGCTGGAGTTCGGAAGTTGGCACTTTGGGCACTTCCATGAGGAAAAGCGGGTGGACAAATTTGTGTGTCACTACAACAAGGTGGAGCCGCTGGGTGGGGTGGGGCGGGGAATATCCGTTTGGGAGATGGGGGGGTAGGTGAACTTTTTATGCGGTCATATTGTGCAGATGCAAATCATCTGCACAACGGCAATCAGTAAGACGACTTTTTGTATCGGATTATGTCAGCCTTCGTTTAATAGCCAAGAGCTTTACTGTTGCGGCGTCTATCTGATCTGGCCCGGTCTTATTCTCTTTGATGTACTTAATATCGAAGGTCTCTGCAAGAGCTTGCCTAATAAAACCATACGGCGGCAGATCAAGATAATTTTTGCCGTGCCCATCAATCGTCTCAAGGAAAAGGTAGCCGCCTAATTTTAACGATTTTTTGAAGTGTTCAAGTAGCTGTGCGGTAAAAAAGTGGACGTTGATTATGGCCCCAAGTGAATTGTTCTCAAATGGCCAGTGATCATTGATCAGATCCAGCTGCTCAACTGTAAGAAGGTTACCATCCTCATTCAGAGATTCTTTGATAAAATCCAGGGCCTGCTGGTCAATGTCGACGCAGATTACAGGTGCCCCAAACGAAGATATCAGCTTTGCATTGCGTCCGTAACCACACGCAATATCCGCTATCGGGCCGTTTGCCTTGATGGCGATTTCTTCTGCATAGGTAGTCAATAATTTTGATGGCACCGGACTGATGGGTCTTTTGTGAGTTCTCATTCTGTCCCTAAACAATGAAAAGGCCACTGCCGTTGAGCAGAAGCCTTCTTTTAATTCAGTGAGTATCTGTTAAAACTAGAATTAATACCCGGATGCATGTGAAGCATGTGAGGCGTGTGAAGCATGAGAAGCATGGCTTTCGTGATCAAAAACGATACCACCGGTGGCGCCAGCACTATTTCCATGTTCAAGATACAGAGGGGATTTATCGCTGACATCCGACGTCGAAGCCTTTGCGTTCACTGCAGAAAGGCCTAAAACAGATACAATACTGGCAACAACCATACTCGTTTTGTTAAGAATGTTCTTCATAAATGACCTCCTTTGTTAGGGTTTTTACTATTTAAAACGACATCCTCCTAAATTATTTTCTAATTGTACCCCTAAAAACACACCAATCAAGATATTTATATTTTTTAAAGAATTGACTGAATATGTGGACTCAAGTGTAAGCCTGACGTTGTGAATATTCCACAACAATCTTCTTTTTTCGAGCAGCTTTCACATGCGAGGACGTAATCTTTTTTCCACCCGGAGATAGACTTCCTCGCGTATGCCCATGATGCTGATTTCAATAAACATAATGGCAAATTGTAAATCGAAACATACATATTGGCCCTACTCAGTACCTTGACGGCTTTTGAGAGCTGATCACGGTAATCGTACGGATCTATCCATACGTCCTCGTAATTATCTCGAGCGAGCCCGGTGATCTCCATACCCATGAAGGCGCAGTGGTATATAAAGGGAAAATTCCTCTGAATGAAATTAGCGATTGCTTCAAGCCTCTGGGCATTTAGGCGGTTTACTACCACGCGAATCTCAATTTTTTCGCGGAAGCGAGCAAGGTTCTGAAGACCCATTGCGGTTTTGTAGAAGCTGTCCTTGATGCCAACGATCCGATCGTGAACCTCATCCACATCACTGTGCATTGAAACACAGCTGATGAAGTTGGCCGGCCTCGTTTGGACGAAGCGTTTGGTAAATTGGAAATCAGCAAATGACTTGCCGTTTGTCAGCATCATGACATTTGAATTCGGATGTTTATTACCGATCAGTTCCAGTATCGCAAAGAAATCTTCCTTGAGCAGGGTTGGCTCGCCGCCTGTCAGGCAGATGGTCTGGTCATCTCCTACTTTGACGAGGTTGAGGATTTTCTTAGCTGTTTCCGTCAAGCGTTTTTCGTGGACTTTCGGTGGCTGCGGGCACATAAGGCATTGGCAATCACAGGCTTCCGTTAGCAGCAGTGGATTCATCGGAGCATGCTTTTCCCAGACAACTGTTACCATACCGTCTTTGTCAATCAGGACGCAATCCCCATCGACCAGTTCACTTGATCCGTCTGTTAGCTTAACGTGCGCTTGAGATGTCTTATCTTTAATCTCCCCTGTTATGACTCCAGAAAAACCTTTGGCCAAAAGAGATAAACCTTCGGAGACAAGAACCTGGCCGCATCTCGACAGGGAAAAAGGATTGCGCGATACCAAGCCGAGTACCGGCATGTCTATGTTTGCCGCTATACCCTTAAATTGCTTCATAGTTCACCGCGCACTTCGGCTAAGTCGCGACATGACACCCATGACCAGAAAACGTCCATTTCGTCAGGATCATTGCGCTGAAGCTTCTTGAACAGCATGTCGAAGATGAGCATATTCTTCTTGCAGAAGTCATTGCCCGGTCGTCTTCCGATAAAGTCACCGGTTTCACGGTAATTACGCACCGGGTCGGCCCCACAGTAAGAACGGTAAACACACGAACTACATCCGGGCATAACCTCCACACATGATTTGTTCACGATATTGCGTAGCAGCACCCCGCCAAAGATGTCTTCGTATGTGTCGTTGAACACATTCCCCATACAGAGGCTGTTATCACCCATCCGGGCGAGCATACGCGCTTCGTCCGCCGGGTAAACGTCACCGTTGTAGTCATATATTGCTCCAGATATGCCGGCTCCTGTAGGGGACTGTAGGTCCACGAAGCCAGTTGAGAATGGAGTCAAGATCCTGGTAAGCAGGAGGTTGGTATAAAATTCTATGAAGCGTGTGCCATCGAGGTTCAATTGGATAATGGAATCAAGTGCTTTTTCAAAATTATCAACAAAAAGTTCGACGGGGTATCCCAAGCCATCAGCATTCTCTGATGCGAGGCCATAAGGGTTGAGCGACCTCAAAAACACTCCTCCAAAGCCAAGTTTTACATATTCTGCAATTACTTCATCAAGTCGGTTCACGTTATCAACGGTTGTCGTCATCAGGGCATTGACCTGGTCATGCCCCAGTATTTTTCGTGCATTGTGAAGATTCTCAACAAAAAGGTCATAGGTTCCGCCACCGCTTCTAAGTAGACGGTTTTTATCGTGTAGATCGCGAGGCCCATCCAAGGATGTTGATATATGGATCCCATGTTCTTTGAAGAAGAGTAACTGTTTCGCGTCAACCTTAACGAGATTAGTGCACACAACAAAATCGAGGTATTTCTTGTGCTTCTGGTTCACTTTCTTTGCGTACAATACCGTCTCGGACAGCGTCTCCCAGTTCAGTGTCGGCTCACCACCCTGGAACTCGATCTTGATTGATGGCGAAGGCGTTTTGAAGATGTAATCAACTACCTGACGGGCCACAGCCGGAGTCATGTCGAATCCCTGTGCGTCGTCGTCTTCAGCACTTACCTGACAATACGTGCAATCGTTACAGCATTTGAGTGTGATAACCAGCATATGCAGGGATGTAAAGTTTGAAATAAAGCGCTTGCGGCTTCTGTATTTTGCGGTGATCAACTCCAGTGTTTCTGGCAGATGTTGAGTGCTCAGGAAGTGTTTGCTTTTGAGGTCTTGATATTGACTGGAATCAGGCATAAGCCGCTTGTCTATAAATTTTTCGAAATTGTCTCTATCAAGAAATATGTGTTCACCGGACTCGTTGACAAGCAGATAGTTGCCGTGATCGAACCGAGAAAACTGGAACGGCAATATCTGCTGTTGCTTGTTCATAGAGAGTCGACTTCTTTTTGGAGATCAATTGGCGAAAAAGCGTGAGCGACTATCAGGTCTCTGATTTTCCCGTTTTCATGATTGAGCCGTAACCTGACCTGATTATCAATCAAGCAGTTTGCGAATTCCTTGATATCTGTGGTGATATCCCTGCCTGAACCTATCGATTCAAAGATCACCATCACTGATTCGCTGTCCCTGGGGGTGACAAGGATGTGATAGCTGCCAGTGAACTGGTAAGCTGTGGCATGGATAGCGGCCAATTCATAGATGGTTGTACTAATGCAAATATTTGCATAGCCGGCTTCTTGGTTGCATATGTAATCTGCAATTGTTTGCATTTTTCTCCAGACTAAATCTTACCATATGCTCTGGCAATAGTAGCTGCGCAGTTTGTGGTGTAACAGGCTGGATGGCTAAGTAATTTTGAGTTGCCACAACAAAAACATTAAAATAAGCCACTTCCACATCTCAGCCGATTATTCCAATCAAATCATTGCTTAACACCAACCAACGCATAATGACCAAGTGGTATTCCAACTCCATCGCCATAGAATGTACGCGCATTCGCTTGTCGGGCCAGAGGCACATAATTGGGAGCTGCCTTTGTCACGGCGGCGTTAACAGCCATTACAATGAGATCTGCAAAAGGATTACCGGTGCTGTTATTATGAGGGGTGTAAGCCATCTTTTGTTCATGTTCCCAAAGAGTGTCTCCTGTCTTACAGTCTTTGATGGCATATTGCAGTTTAACATTGACAGTAGTGGTAAGAACCAGATACTGGGCATTCCACTCCTTGATGGTCACATAAAGAACTGAATCAGAACCAAACAGATTGCAAACCTTCTCGACTGAAGCTGAATGTACGAGATTTGCATCAGACAGCCCCTCATCTTCGAGAATACGTTTAACAAGATTCACCGGGAAAACGTAATAACCTCTTTCTGCCAGAGGAACTGAAACCGTGGATAGAAAAAAATCCGGGGCGGTCACTTCTACACTTTGGTTAACCACTGGCACCACAAGTATAGAGGAAGGGTTGGCGACCTTAAACTTGGTCAAATCTTTAGGAGGAGGCGTATGGGCGCATCCAGCCAGCAATATTGTTACCAAAAGTACAAGTATTGTAATGCCTTTCATTTCGCTGCCCCCTTTGCTTCGGAGATGGTGGTATCCACTTGTTCAGGGATGGCAGGAATGGTAGCTTGGCTAGGCGATTTTGCCTTCTTGCTGCGCATTTCTGAGTATTGGATCATTTTTGCCATGAGAGCCCGCGATTCTGGCCATTTATCGTTCTCCAACTTGAAATATTTAATCGACTCGGGGAAGTTTCCCTTTTCATACATGGCAAAGCCATACTCGGCGTATATTCCCGGCGGCACACGACCCGACTCCTCGCCGTCCTCGATGGTCTCCTTGAGCTGTTCAATAAATTTGTCGTATTCGGTGGGATTTTTATAATGCTGATATAACTTGTTATCATAGTTGTTCCATGCATAGCGCGTCTTGGGGGCGCATCCCGCAGTGAAAATCAGAACGCAGAAAAACAGTAATAATCTCTGAGAGGCCATGGTCACTCCTTATTGGACAAAAATGAGTTTGTGTTCACTTTCTATGAATATTGTTTGTTCAAAGGTTGTTTTCCCTGCGTCTACGATAGATACCCTATGGGTTCCCGCATCGAGCTTTAACTGGTTTGGCTCTTCATAATCAGCCGCCCTGCCCATCTTGATTCCATCCACATAGAGGTCCGCCAACTTATTACTACCGCTTACCGAGATGCTCGGCCTCGTGTCTACAGAGCGTACCGTGGTTATCGGCATTGCGCAGCCGGCAAAGAAAGTGATGCAAATCATAAGCATAAAAATTTTCATTATTTTATCTCCTCGACATATACGTTCTTGATAGCCGCGGGATTAATATTACCGGTTAAAACCTCGCATACCGAGCCCTCATTGTTTTCATTGTCACCAAAGAATGCCGTCACTTTAACTGTGGCAACTTTTTTGGAGGGCAGATTTATAACAAATCCTGATTGCTTGCTTTTTACAATCGCCCCCTTCTCCATTACCTGAAGTAAATCACCGACCTTCAGTCCCTGTTCTTTCCCGCCGCTGATAAAAACCTGTCCTCCCTGTTCCTCCAACACATCAGTTTTCCACGGGCGCTCATCGAGGGAAGACACCAGCTTGTCAATCATGTCCGAAATGGCAGCAGAGATGGCCCGGTCATTGAGTGTGGCATCATAATCAGCCTGGCTGCCGTAACCAGCTATTTCACCAGATTCAGTATTTGCTTCACCAGCTCCAGTAGCGGAAAAGAAAGCCTGTCCTGTTTTCACGTCCACAATACGTGCATCAACCTTGGCTCTGGCGGTTTGCACCTTCGTGCTGCTTAAAAATCCTGATTTACCAGTAATAGACCTGCCGAATTCAGTCACAGAACCTATTATCAGCGCATCCACACCGATCAATCCAGCGTCACCGGATATAGACTGTTCTTTAATAACCTTGTTCAAATCAGTGCGTTCAAATACAACAAATTTATTGGATTTAATAAGCTTACTGGCAAGCATGTCTGATGCCTGCTTACCAATCCGGTCATAGTCTTGATCTGTCATCAAAGCGCGACCGTAATTTGATTCGTTAGAGAAACGAGCAATTGCAATTTTCCTTTTGTAGCGCTTGGCAGCGGGCATTTGAATGTTTATTTGGGCTTGCTGCAACACTGCTTTAGATGCTGGCGGTTCAACATTAACGGGGCTTTCTGAAACGGTAGCGCAACCTGCCAATAAGCTTGCTCCCAATACAAACATGGAATAACAGCTGTTTTTCATCAATCCCTCCTTTGTGATGATTACGCATTGAATGTCTTAATAAAGAAGGTTGTGGCTTGCATTTTCCCACAAAATGGAATGTAGCTCGTCTGTCCTTGGCTTTCTACACCCAAGACAAATTAAATTCAATGCAATTTCAAGATGTTAATAAAATTAACACAACGGAGGCGCTTCTGCATATGATTGAAATTATGCAAAAAAATGCAGTCGAGACACACGTAGTGCTTACTAAATGTATCATTATGATACAAAAATAAATTGATAAATGGGCACTCGAGGACACATAGCCAAATACTTAAAGGAGCTTGCGGTGGTGCGGGGGGGACTCCCGCCACAACGGGAGATTGCTTTTTACCTCGGTGTCAGCGGTACTCTTTGTTAGAAAACCTAATAAGTCTTGTCCGGTTTTTTTTACTCACCTTTTGCCTTTTGTTCGGCAAGCTGCTCTTTGAGCACTTTCACGGCCTCCGCGCTGGCCGCGAGCTTGCGATCGGCCGCGGCCAGATCCTTTCCGAGCTCCTCGTTCTTGTCCATCATACTAAACATCTGCTCCTTCAGCCGAATCTTTTCTTTCTCGAGGGCTTTCAGGCCTATCACTGCTTCCGTTTTCAGCTCCATCATTTCAGACAGCCGCTGGTTCAGGGCAGAGTCATTCTCCTGCATATACTCGATTCGTGATTGCAAGACAGCCGCGAGCTTTTCGGACTCTACGACGCGGGCTTTGGCTACATCAGCATCAGCTTGGGCCAGGGTGACGAGCTCTTCCATATCATCAAGTTTACTGTTGGCGGCCGCCAGTTCGCGCTCCAACGATTCCACCCGCACTTTGTTCGCTGAGCGCTCAGCGGAAAACTCAGCCTGTGCATGTGCCTTGGCTGCCGCCATGATGGCCTCGATGTTGATGATTTTCTCCAGGTCGAGGGTAAACCCCTTGGCTTGGCCTGACCGCTTCTGACTCTGCTTTTCATGCCATTCCCGCAGGCCTGCACCAATTGTCGAGTAGCTGCCGCCCCCCAGGGCTTTCCTGACGGCCTCCTGAGTGGGGGCCTCTCCACGCTTGTGCAGCACTTCTGCCGTCCGGATAACATCTTCTCTCTTGAGTGCCATAGTCAACCTCGTGTAAATTAATTGTATTTGTATTTTATAAAATACATAATACAAATACAGTCAAGAAAATAATACGTGGGGCTAAGTAATCGGTCTATATCCGATAACTAAATTGTGACGTCAGGCAGGCCTGGCCCCAGTGAGGTTTTCGGGGAATGGTGGGGGGAGTGTTAGATTTATCCGTATGAGCTTGCCTTCGGGCCGGGCGGCAAACCCGTTCTGATAGAAGGACGACCTTTTGTGGCTGTGAAACACCACATTGACGAGCCGGAAGGTAGATCTTGGGACAGCTCATACGCCCAATAACTGCCATCCTCGCAGCAGGTTTCATATGCTTCCACGGCTCTTAACCCCAGGGATACTCCTAGTCCTCGGAATCTGGATTGTCCTGATGATGATCTGGGTAGGGCTCATGGGGGTGCGAAAGACGGAACGTGGGTGGACAGATATTGTGATGTGCGGACAAAGATACCTACAAGCAGCTTTTCTCTGGCCAGGGTGTGATCATTGCCAATACAAGCACCAAGTTGTGCCCCAAGGGCGCTGCATCGCCGGCGGAACTGAAATGCGGTGCCGTAGTGATCGGCGGGCGGCGCTGGGAGTCGGGCCGCTCAACTGGGAGATCGATTACATCTGTGACCGCCTGATCGAGGTCGCGTGGAGCTATTCCAGTCTACCATCGCTCAGCATTGGTCATCCGCTGTTTAGACATTTACAGGAATACGTTCGTGACCACATGCTTACTCATAGGAATTTACCCCGTAAAGAGGACCCCGGCAATCGCCG
Source organism: Oryzomonas rubra (assembly GCF_008369015.1). Lineage (NCBI taxonomy): Bacteria > Pseudomonadati > Thermodesulfobacteriota > Desulfuromonadia > Geobacterales > Geobacteraceae > Oryzomonas > Oryzomonas rubra. The sequence goes on along the minus strand of NZ_SRSD01000002.1, from coordinate 350,906 downwards.
CATTGAGGAGATTGGCCAATGTTGCGGCAAGAACGCAGCGGAGGCCGAGACGGGCCACATCCGCCCGGCGCGACGGGGCCAGCTCGCCAAGCCCGCCGATCTGGATGCCGACCGAAGAAAAGTTCGCAAACCCGGTCAAGGCAAAGCAAGCCAGCATGAAGCCTTTCGGCGACAGCGTCGTGCCTTGCAACCCGGCAAACCCAACAACCTCGTTAAAGGCGGTTTTCTGCCCGAGCAGCTTGGCGAAGCCCAGCACATCCGTCGACGGCACGCCGACGATGTACGCGGCCGGGGCAAAGATCCAACTCAACGCCGTTTCCAGGTCAGAGCCATTATTACTCACCGTCACGATCAGCCAGTTTATCAGATGGATCAACGGGATGAAGGCCAGGAGCATGACCGAGATGGCGACGACCACTTTCCAGCCGTCCATGGCCCCGCGCCCCACCGCATCGAGAATGTTGATCCCGGCACGGTATTCCGTATGGGTGAACGGCTCGGCGGTGGCCGCCTCCCCCCGTTCCGGGACAAGAAGCTTGGCAAAGACCACCGCCGCAGGTGCTGCCATGATATTCGCGGCCAGGACGTAGTCCATCCTGGCCCCCATGCCGGCATATACCAGCGGCATGCCCGCCCCGACCGTGGACATGCCGACCACCATGATCTGGAACAGTTGCGCTTCTGTTAAGTTCTTGAGGTACGGCGCAATGGTCATGGCCCCCTGCACCTGGCCGACGAAGATATTGCTGGCCGCAACCGTCGCTTCGGGGCCGGTGAGTCCGAACAGCCGCTTGAATACCCATGACATGGCGCGAACGACGCGCTGCATGACACCGCAGTAGTACAGAATATTGATCAGGGCTCCGAAAAAGACGATCTGCACCAGGGCGTTGAGGACAAACACATACGGCGTCCCCCTGAATCCTGGCACCTCCCTGAAACCGCCGAAGAGCGGTCCAAAGACGAACTTCGTGCCTTCGTCGGCAAACGCCATGATCTTCAGCAGACCGGCGCTCAACGCCTCAAAAGAAGCTTTGCCCACGGGCGTCTTCAAAACCAGGAATGCAAAAAAAATATTGAAAGCCAAAGCATAGCCCACCGGCTTCCAGCGGATATCCTTCCGAGAACCGGATAAAATCACGGCGAGCGAGAGCAGCGCGACAACACCCAAAGCGCCGCGTACAACGTGTTCGGTCACAACATCCCCCCAGTATAGTTCAGTGATCCCCAAGGCAACTCATCAATGTGTTATAGGTACAACCGAGCGCTTCGGCCAGCTTGGTGGGCTGGATATGCGCCCTGCCGCCGAGAGAGGCTACAACGTGGCGCACAAAGGCCGGTTGCAGCTTTTTAAGATTGATCTGCCGCTCCTTCAATTCCTCCATGCTGGAAAACGGCGGCAAGAACCGCTGCCATTCGTCAGTACCACCGCTCTCACCGGTCCCGATCGGCATGCCCACCTGCCGCACCTTCGCCGCAAGCTCCTCGAAGATGTCGTCCCCCAAAATGACGAACCGTTTTATCAGCGTCGACAGTTCGCGCATATTGCCGGGCCAGCCATACTCGGAGATACAGGCTGCGTGTTGTTGTTCGGACAACTGCCGCCACACCCCGCGAACAATGTCGGGGGTAAGAATAGACTGACCTTTTTCGGTAATCACCGGCCGCCACATGAGGCGGTAGGCAAGGTTGCAGGCGATGTTCATGATGTCCCGCCCCTTTAACTCCCGCAGTGGGACGGTATGAAGCTCCACATCGGCAACGCGGTAATAGAGGTCCTGACGCAGGGACTCCATGCGCTTTGGTTGCGCGGCCGAAACAACGCGGACGCTGGCGCGTAGGGTTTTGTTCCCGCCAAGGCGGGTATAGGTCCCATCCTGCAAAAAACGGAGCAGTTTTGCCTGGACGCGCGGGGCCATTTCCGGCAATTCATCGAGAAACAGCGTGCCGCCGTCCGCCTCTTCCACCAGCCCCTTCTTTGACCGCTTCGCATCGGTGTACGCGCCCTGTTCGTGTCCGAACAGTTCCGACTCAAGACGTTCCCCCTCGAAAAAGGCGCAGTTCAGTGCGAGGAATGGTTGGTCGTGGCGCATGCTGAAGTCGTGTAGATACCAGGCCAGCGACTCCTTCCCGGTCCCGGTCTCGCCAACGATCAGCGTATTCAGACCGGAGCGCCCTATCTGCACGGCCCGCTCGCGCAATAGGTCGATGGCATTCGGATCTGTTTTGCGAACATCCGCAAAATTCCCCCCGGCCATGTCCGGTTCGCCACGCTCGTAGAACATTTGCGAACGAGCAATCTCCGCCTCCGAAAGCCGGCCATGCCGAAGTTTCCTGATAATCTCCTCATACCCAATGGCCGGCCACTCTCCGGCAATGAGCGTCCTCATCAGCCGATATTGAATCCAGCGCCGTTCCTGTAGCGTAACGCCATACTCTGGGATTTCCACCGTACCCGATTCCTGCCGCGGTACCTCGTAACCGTTTACCTCATGGGGCAGACCAAGCCGCTTGGCCCATGCGCCGACTTCGGGGGAATGCTGTGAATATGAAACCGTGATCCGTGAACCTTGTTCCGGCGGAATAGCTGAAAATATTCTGCCAGCCTGGGCAAGCATCTTATGGTCTGCGTTAATAAAGACAACCAGCCCCCTGTCGGCTGGCCCCATCTCGGAGACAAGCCCCTTCAGCTTTTCTATGATATCCCCTGGATAGATGTGCTGTATTTGCAGGGCACACTGTTTTTGTTTTCTCGCCTCGTGGAGCGCACGCGACAAAGACTGTTCCCACAACCCGCAATAAATGTGCAACGTCGCCATTATTCGCCCCAAACCCCTCAATCTGGTCTCGGTATTTCAAAAAATAATATTATATATTTCAAAAAATAACATTTAATTTTTTAACCGACAATTCAATTTTATCATAAACAAATATAAGTACATGATAATATTGTATTTATTTATTTAATGAAAAATTGGCACAAAACGAGCTAATCAAACCAAAAGTATACATATTCGCGGCCATTTTCCTAATTCTGGTTTATGGCTACTTCCACGGTTTTACCTATACTTTCTCGATGGAACATAATGAAAAACATCATTCAGACACATGAAATAGGAACAAAGATCAGGGCCTTCCGGCAGAATGCCGGCATGAGTCAGGAGAAACTTGCAGAGATACTGGGAGTTACACCCCAGCAAGTTCAGAAATACGAAGCCGCCAAGACGAGAATCACAACAGACAGGATTCAGCAGATCGCGAACGCCTTGCGGGTGCATGTTTCACATTTCTTCCGCAATCGCGCTGCCGAACTGACACTGAACGAATCGGAAACCGCTTTCGTGCTGAAGCTGCGGGGAATAAAGGATAGCAACGTCCACGCCAGCCTCAAAACGATCCTGGATCGACTGGTAAAATGATGATTTTTCGGACCAAAATCGAAAGCCATACAAAAATAGCGTTACAACCAACTGCACTTACACCACAAAAACACGAGGGGGATTTGATGTACCGACTTAACGTAACACGCAAAGGTATCGTTTTGGCTGCTGTGATTATGACGTTTTTAACAGGATGTGCTCACAAAAATCTGGATGTGAACACCCAGACAAACGGGACGATTTTTCTGAATGCGGACGTACTGTCCCAAGGAAAGCCGATCTATCTTCTCGTACGGGACCAGACATCGGCCAAGTCGGGCGGACAGAGCCTGGAATCGCTCGTTGTCCAGAAACTCCAGGCCAAAGGCTACCAAGTTACCAAAAACGCCAAGGCTGCCGCCTATAGGATGCAGGCCAACTTCCTGTATATGGATAGGGCCCGCGACACCATGACCTCCGAAGGCGCTTTGGCCGGCGGTTTTGGCGGCGCAGTGGTCGGCGGCGCGGCGACCGGCAGCGCCACCGGAGCTGCGGTAGGAAGCAGCATCAGTTCCTTTGCCGGTAGCATCGCCGGGTCCATGATGGGCATCGACACTTGGTACGGCATCGTAGATATCCAGATCGAAGAGCCGCTGCCCCACGCGGTGAAGAAAAAAACGAGATCAGTAACTGGCCAGGGGAGCGTGTCTGGCGGGGGTCAAGCTCAAGCGAAGTCCCGTCGCGACGGCAACTCCTCAAAGAGCGAATGGAACGGGTCGGCCACATCCCAGGGGACGGGCGAGGTCAGCACCATGGAATACGAGGAGAGCGCAACACACAAGAAGATGCAGATGCGTGTCGTATCTGAGGCCAAACAGACTGACATCGATGTACGCGCCGCTGAAAAGGAAATCAAGGATCAGTTGTCCAACGCTATCGCAAATTTCTTTTAAGGACGGCAACAACCGGGAGTAAGAGCAGCTTATTGTTAATTCCACAATTTATGGATAGCCCCTGTGGGCTGTAATCTGCGCACACAAAAAATCAAGTGAAAAGAATGAAGGAATTACTCATGGGAAAACAAGGCAGCAAATTTTGATAGCGGATTTGCCAGTAGCGGTCGGGATTAGCACTCTTTTCGGTTGTGCCGGCAATCGTTGGCAAAAAGCGAAAAAATACTAACATGGAATGTTCCTGTTGGATTAACACGGGCCTCAGCAATCTGAAGAATGTCATCACCGGGATATACCACGCTTTTAACTTCGGAAAGTGTGCCCACCGTTAACTTGCTAAATTTCACGGTGCTTTGATCTGCCCAGCATGTTTCAAGTGGCACAACAAGGCAACTATCAAAGCAGTCTGAGTACCGGGACCAAATTACGTTCAGCGTATGATTGGCGCTGATCAGGAAATATTATGAGACATCGAAAAGGTTCTATTCCGGCAAAAACCCGATTGACCCGCAATCAGACATAGGCGAACTGTAATATGAGTACACATATTTAACCCAGAAATGCCCTGAATGTCCATTATCGCAGACTAATTTAGGTGGCACGCAGTTTGAGTTGGAATAACAAATTCCTAAATAGATCGAGAGAAAGGGAAAATAATGGCGAATGAATTGGATGAACTGACGGGTCAAGTCAATGGCGAGGGCCGAGATGTTAATGTAATTTACAAGCAAATTAGGGTGGAAGTTGGTACAGACTCAAAGATATTTGAAGTTGCTCTTTGGACTGTGGGGCCAATTATTGGATTATTTCTTCTACTCACCAGCTTTCTTCCTAGATCGGAAGCGATCATTTTTATTGTTTTGGGGATATTGCCTGGTGTAATTTTTATATTCATGAAGGTCAATGCATTGGCATATTTACGCAAACTTGAACAAAGAATTCAAGCTGATGCTTCGCAAATTGACAATTACCTAGAACAAAGAGTGATGATTTTACAAAATGTGGTTGGATTGATTGAAAAGTCCATTGATCTTGATAAAGATGTCATGAAAACTGTAGCAGCCTATCGCGGAGGGCAAAGCCCCGCATCAGATTTGCAACGGAATGAAACTTCAGGGCAGCTTGATGGAGTTTTTTCACGAATTAATGTTGCGTTTGAGTCATATCCTGATCTTAAAGCCCAAGCCGTATTAGCCGATGCAATGCGCCAAAACAGCTATCTCCAAAAGGAAATCACGGCAGCCCGAACGCTTTATAACGATACCTTGTCAATTTGGAATCAAGATATTTTTGCTTGGCCTACCAAACAGATCGTTGCAGCCAAAGCAGGTTACACCACCCGGATTCCATTTACTGCCTCTACTGAAACCAAGGTAACGGCAAGAGGTAAATTCTTTTGATTGAAGATATCCATGAACCCGTTGAAAACTATAAATCATTTTTCAGAGATGCCCACGCACACAATACCTCAGGATTTTTCGAAGATTTAGTTAATAAATCGGGTGTTGACGAAACCGCTAACATTCAAACCGTCAAGGAATTAAGAACCCTTGAACAAAAAGTTACCAATGAAAACTCTCATAGCAGGAACTGGAGAATACTACGCGGTGTAACCATTGCATTATTTGTGATTGGTATTTGTGTTATTTTAAATCAATATTCTAAATGGTGGATAATTGGGCTTGCATTAGTTCTTGGACTGCCCATCTACAAACTAAATAAAATAGTTCATGAAGTCAAAATACGTTTATCGCAACTTGAAATACATCGGGATGACAAGCGTGCTGAAGCTTGGCAACAAATGTCATCTTTAAACAGACTTTATGATTGGGATATTGTGGGCAAGTTAGTAAGGCAAACTGTCCCTCGAATCGAGCTTGACGCCTACTTTACAAACGGACGCTTAGCCGAACTTCATGACACTTTTGGGTTTGATGACCAATTTAATCATAATCAACGTTCAATTATTTTTTCCCATAGCGGTGTTCTCAACGGCAATCCGTTTGTTATGGCCCGTACTCTAGAACACTGGATGGGAGAGAAAACCTATAATGGCTCTCTTAACATTAGTTGGACAGAATCGAAAATTGATTCCAAAGGAAACCGAACTACTGTTACGAGGCATCAAACTTTACATGCTTCAGTTACTAAGCCTTTCCCCAGTTATGGACATCGCACATTCATTATTTACGGCAATGAAGCCGCACCAGATCTTTCGTTTAGTCGCCAACCATCAAACTTATCCAAGTTAGATAATGGTTTTATAAATAATATGCGCAAAAAACGCGCAGAAAAGGCGCTAGAGAAAAAATCCCGCGATTTGAAAGATGGTTTTACTTTAATGTCTAATCGCGAATTTGATACTTTGTTTGGGGCATCTGATCGGGATCATGAAGTTCAATTTAGACTCCTCTTCACACCTTTAGCGCAACAAGAAATGCTCAATATACTCAAAGACAAGGAAATTGGGTATGGGGATGATTTTGTATTTGTGAAGCAACAAATGGTTAATATGGTTGAACCTGATCATATGACTGCAATTGATATCAGCGGCAACCCCGAGTTGTTTCATGCATATGAGTTAACGCATGCACGTAAATTTTTTAACGAGTATCACAATAACTTGTTTAGGTCATTCTACTTTGGTATTGCACCAATTTTGACAATCCCTCTATATCAACAACATCGTTCCAATTCCGATATTTATAAAGATGTTTATGCCAGCAAGTCTTGTTTTTGGGAACATGAAGCCATTGCCAACTATTTTGGCGAAAAAATTTTTCAACATCCACAGTGCATTACTAATAGCATCCTGAAAACGCAAGCAATGACTGAGTCAGATTGCACCCAAACAATCTGCGTCACTGCTTCAGGTTACAGAGGCGAGGATCGTGCGGATTACGTATCGGTACGTGGTGGAGATGGTTATAACCATAAAGTTCGCGTCAATTGGGTTGAATACTTGGATGTACAGCGCGAATCAAATATGGTCGTTAAGGAGAAGACACCTATTCAGCTTGATACAACATCCTCGGACAATACCGATGATGAAAATTGGCAGGAACTCTTTAAAAACAGAGGGATTGACACTAAAAATGTTTTGCTACGCAGATCTATTATGTCTGCATTGTTACCTAATCAATGAGACGTGCCCACGTATATTGATGTCTCAATTAATGTAAACACCAGAGAGGAATATGAATATGTTGAAACGCTTTATGGTTGTTTTAGCCGTATGTGGAGTGTGCCAGAGTGCCTATGGCCTCGAATTTCAGGCTGTAGGCAATGGGGCTTTGGGCGTTGGCGGCGCCGGTGTCGCGAGAACGTCCGGCGCAATGGCGCCGTACTGGAACCCTGCCGGCTTGGCTTTTGCGGATAAAACGGTCTCGGTGTCAGTTGCTGGCGGTGTTGGTTTGATGCCAGGCAAAAAACTTACCGAAGACCTGAGCACTGTAAGCGATGCATATAACGCTTGGAATAAGAACAAGACCAGCAGTAGCGCGGAGCTTTCACTCATTTCGTCGATCAACGGCATCTCAAACACCGACAACCTCTTGGCCACGGCCGATGGTGCCGTCGGAATCCAGATCAAACACTTTGGCTTGGGCGTATTTGGCACCTTCGAAGGTGGAGCCACTCCAACTATCACGCCTATATCGACCAGCCTGCCTCTACCTAATGAAAGCACTTTGAAAACCGATCTTGCACAGAGCAGGGTTAATCCGCGCGGTATTTTACTATTGGAAGCCCCGCTCTCCTACGGGCATGATCTGGACCTTGGCGACTACGGCCATCTCGGACTCGGCCTCACCTTGAAATACCTCTACGGGGAAACGACATCAGCTACCCAGTCAATTTATAATAGCAGCAGCGATTCGATTCTCTCCTCGTCCGACCTGACGAAGCAGCTTTCCAAAAACCGCAGCGGTAAAAGCAATTTCGGCATTGACCTGGGAGCGCTCTGGAAGCCCGGCAAAATGGTGCCGGTCCCGCTAAGTGTCGGCCTTGTGGGCAAAAACCTCAATGCCCCGTCCTTCACCGATAAATCGGGGAACAAAATACCTGTCGATCCCCAGGTCCGGGCCGGCATTGCCATTAGCCCGCTTACCTGGCTAGACCTGACGGGAGACATCGACGTGATAAAGAACACCACTGTCGTTTCCGGCCTCCGCAGTCAGCAACTGGGCGGAGGCGCGGAATTCAAGCCGGTCAGCTCCCTCAAACTGCGTGTTGGCGGCTACACCGATCTCGCTCAATCCACCGGTGCGGTTACCGCTGGTTTCAGCGTGGGAATCCCCTGGATTTACATCGATATCGATGGTGCGTATGGTCTAGGCTCGGTTAAATATGACGGCAAATCATACCCGTCTGAGGCAAAAGTTGAATTCAGCCTCAATTTTGCATACTGATTGAAGCTACGTTAACCAAAACTGGGGAGGAAATTATACATGAAGTTTGCTATTAATATGGCCTGCACCGTGTTGCTGTTGCTAGCCCTGGGCGGCTGTGCCACCGCTCCGGCCGAATACAACAAGGTCTTCGATGCAGAGCACTCGCTCAAACAGAACCAGGCCGAATTCTCACAACCGGCCGACATAATGCTAAAATTGGTCACGCAAACCCTGATTCTGCAAGGGTTCACCGTTGAGAACACCGACGCGAAAGCCGGCATCATAAAAGCAAGCCGCGTTATTCCCGACAAAAACAACAACGAGATAACGTACCAGATCCAACTCACATCCAATCTCACGGAACTTCCCGGACGATCCACGAACGTCACCCTCGCGGCACATCAACAAAGTATTCTGCGCCATGAATCCACTATTTGGTGGCACCTGCTGTGGATCTTCCCGGTTATCCCGATTGGGCATGAATACCAGACTGCAGTGCTTAACGAAGGAAGCATCTCCGATCCCGGTTTCTACGCAGATTTCTTTGCCACATTGAAAACCGTTGAGGCGAAATACGCCGCTGCGGCAAAGGCCGCCGCTGAGAAGGCTGAAGCCGAGCGTATCGCAGCGGAGAAGGCTGCTGCTGCAAAAGCGGAGGCCGACCGCATTGCCGCGGTGAAGGCTGCCGCTGAGAAGGCCGAAGCGGACCGGATAGCGGTAGCAAAAGCCGCCGCTGAAAAGGTCGAGGCCGACCGTATTGCGGCGGAGAAAGCTGCAACTGAAAAGGCCGCTACCGAGAAAGCCGAAGCGGACCGGATAGCGGCGGAAAAGGTTGCTGCCGCAAAAGCCGAGGCCGACCTTATCGCAACGGAGAAGGCACAGGCGAACGCCGATCGCGCCGCCCAAAGCAAGAAGAAAAAAACGAAAAAGAAGATAAAGGCAAAAACCAACGATAGTGCAGCGAGCTAGCTTGTTGGTATTGGGCGCAACATTTTGGCATTTCGGTTATAATCTTACTCAAATCATACTTAATGAATCACCCCGTCGCAAGCAGCGGGGTATCTACAATCCTTAGTAGATGTGTCTTGAATCGCCCCAGGGGCGGGGAATTTGACCCTCTGAGATTAAATATTTCGTGATACCGGCAATCCATCTAAACAAATATATTAGTGTCAATCCCATTCATGCATAAGCTGTTATTTGAGGGGGCAATATGGAAATATTTAGGGGGATAGCAGATAAGGTTAATCATAGTGTGGAGATTAGTGGTACTGGTGGAGACAATGACTCTCAAGTTACGACAACGCATGTTGCAGTTGTAAGGATTGGCAATCGTCATGTTCGTATCAAGTCATCTGAAGCCGTCCTAGTAAATAATGGTGATCGTATTGTTGTCGCTGGGAGTGGTGGTCGTGGTTTATTCAAAGCCTTAGCCTACAGAAATGTAACAACAGGGGCTACTGGCAATGCCGGTCGCATTCCTCCACTGTTTCTTGGCTCTTTATCTATTGGTTTTGGTAGTTATTTCTCTGGACCATTATCTTACATATTAATGCTTATTGGAGCCGGACTAATAGTATATGCAATTCGTATTTTTATGGCGGTTAGTAAATTGAGCTCTACAGTTTGAATGAATTGTAATTCACTTCCAGGAGGCTATTTTGATCAAACAAATCATTGCACTAGTGTTTTCTGTCATGTGTCTTTTTGCTGTTTTCTTGCCTTTGGCACAGGGAGGAAATGGGTTATATGTAAACGTGACCCATATCGGCGGCATTACTTACCTGCTCTATCTTTTGCCGGTGGTGCCGGCGGCTTTATCCCTGATTGCCATATATAAGGGTGAGATACGCTATACAAAGGTATGGATGATTGTTATTGCGGTAGTGGGGTTATGTCTGAGTGGCCTTGCGGTTACTTCGGGCAAAGGCCAGATTGAATACATGGCAAATGCGGTCGGTAATTTGAACAACATGTTTAATGGTTTTCCTGACGGCGGCAATGCCATTGCCGGACAGCAGGCGTCTGTAAAAGTCTCTGTGGGATTAGGTGGAATACTGCTTGTTATTGGGTATCTGGGCATCTTGTTGGGGAGCCTGTTTAAATCCGCAAACAAGGAAGTGACTGCCGCAATTGTGGCAATATGCCTGCTGGCCGTTGGAGGTGTTAGTTACGGTTCAGAAAAAGCCCCTGCTGCTAAAATCCCGGGTGATGGTCAAATGTATTATGGTAATGTCCCATCTTATTATACCCCTCCAAAATACCATGATCTTGCAATGGGCTACTCTGGTAATAATATTCTGGGGATAAATAAGACTGGCAAAAATATTAACGAATGGATATATAGTGAAAAATTTTCATCTCTCTCCAAAATTTCGAGTAACGTTGCTAAGTCTTGCAAAGACAACGGATACAGTATAAGTGTTCCTTCAAACATTAAAATTGAATTTGATAAACCACTAGATAGTGTGTATTTGATAACATACTCATACGAAATAAATTGCTGGTGATCCGTTAGTAATAAACTAATATTGATTAGATCAAGCGGCTTACATACTTTACTTTATAGTGTTTGTAAGCCGCATTTTATCAGTATTTACCTTAAACATAATCGAATAGAATATATTCAGGAGAAAATAATGGATCAAATCAGAATGCGGAGATTCCAGCTTATTTCACTGGTGATGTTGGGAGCTGCTCTGATCGGCTACAAGGGAACCGTGCCTATGGCCTACGCCGATGATGATACCTTCACTAAGATCCAGGAAATGGTCAATGACCTTGGCGGGCCAGCGAAACAAAAAAAGAACAACGGCAAGCGGCTCGCGTGCGTTAACGGAGGGACGAAGCAAATAACAATCAAGTCAAGCAGCGGCGGTACCTCATATAAAGGAGTCTACAAAAATTGCCGCGAGTACGGCCAAACCAGAACTGGTAATGTAGAGATCACCACCGGCGGTGGCGGCGAGGAAGCATTGCGGCCGGCGAAGCCGATAGACAAGGCTTTTGATGTTATGCTGGACGATGATCTGGACAGTCTGGCAAAAATGCTCAAGAAAAACAAAAAACTGGTTAATAAGGCTATTACAGTCGAGAACGTTGGCGGTGGAGAGACCAAAGGCTGGACATTGCTTATGTCGGCAGCGCAGAAAGGCCATTTCGATGCAGTTAAGCTCCTGGTTAAATTCGGGGCAAATATAAATGGTGTGGCAAATAATGGTTCAAGCGCCCTTTGGCTAGCTGCGGATAAAGGGAATACAGATGTGGTCGAATTTCTAATCTCAAAAAAAGCAAATGTCAACGTCCAAGACGAATTTGGGGTGAGTCCATTGAGTGCAGCAGTAATATCGGGCTCTGATGATGTCGTTAATTTGCTAATCCAAGCGAAAGCTGATCTTAATCTCAAACATAGAGACGGCGATACAGCACTGTTTTTCGCCATCGGTGATAAACACACAAATATTGCCCTAGCGTTGATCAAGGCGGGGGCCAACACTAACCTTGTGAATAATTATGGGGCCTCTCCATTAACTCTTGCAGTAGATAGAGATAATGCTGCCATAGTAAAAAAATTACTGGAAGTTGGGGCGAGAGCAAACTTTGGATCAGCATGGGATATCGCTCAAAAGATTGGCGACCAGGAGGTTATCGACCTGTTGACGCAGTACAAGCCCAAAGTCATTTAACTCTCTCCGAATCTGCTTTTTCCACCGGCCCCTTTCGACTCGTCGCGGGAGGGGCTTCGTGTTGTGTTTATATTAGGTCTGCCCTGTCATTTTTATTCTCTGGATATTTGGCGCCTCTATCCCGACATGGAAAACGTCAAGGCCAAGGAATCGGCGCTGCTTTTTGAAGGATTGTGCCATAAAAAACTCTCTATTTGGTTCTGTCGGCGCGTTGATCGTTCCGTTGTAACCACTCTCCCCTTTTCTTCTTTCTCCGGTGCCCCTCCCATTCCCGCTTTGCTGACTAAAATCCAACTGATTCACCATCCACAAAATCAATCGCCTCGGGCCAGGCTGATTCACCATCTCCGTGTTCCTTTATGCATAAAGAGCGCAACTTCTTATCAATATTGAATTGAGTGGGGAAACAATGGCGAGCTTAAATCGTGCAACAATCATCGGTACTCTGGGAAAAGATCCGGAGCTTCGCAGCCACCCCGGCCGGGGTGGCTGTCATAGGATTCAGTATCAACACCAGCGACAAGATCAAGGGCAAGGACGGGACGTGGGAGGAGCGTACGGAGTGGCACCGGGTTACTCTCTGGGTCAAATTTGCGGAGGTCGCTTGGGTTATCTGCCCAAGGGCAAGCTGGTCTACATCGAGGGGCGCCTACAAACCCGCAAATGGCAGGATAACAGCGGTGTGGAACGATTTACGACTAGATCATTGGTGAAAAGATGCAGATGCTGAGTGGTCGTGGTGATGGCGGTGGGAAAGCCGCGGGCGGGGCCAGCGGCGGTCACCCTGCCGGAGGCGGCCGAAAGTGGGACGACGATGACCCATTTGAGAGGAGAGTGTTTTAGCTCAGAGCCCCTCTATTCGCTCCAACTCCGTTGGAGTAGGTCATAAATTTCAATAATTGATATATATAATTTAAAAAAATGATACTTAATGTTGCCTCTATTACCTTAGCAATACGTCAAATATAAATAAAGATTTAATATTATTGATGTTTCTTTGTTGATGAAAAATTGGCACATAATGAGCTAAGCATAACAATGATTGTTTTACTCGTCTATTCCCCTAATTGTAGTTTGTGGCAACTTGTTCAAGTTTCTCTGTTATTTTGAGTGACTACACAATGAGATACATCATCAATACATATTTAATCGAAAGAAAAAATAAAACATTCCGACAAAATACCGGTATGAGCTAGGAAAAACTCTCGGAGTTGATAGGCGTCACGCCTCAGCAGCTTCAAAAATATGAAGCGGCTAAAACAAGAATATGAACCGATAGACTCCAGCAGCTCGCGAACGCGTTAAGTGCCCATGTATCACATATTTCCCACAATCGAACCAATGGACTCATTTTGAATGACTCGGAAGCGGCATTTGTCACGGGACTGAGAGAAGTAAAGGACCGTAATATTCAATTTGCCTCAAAACAATTTTGGATGGATTGATCAAGCGATGAGCTCAAACACTTCTAACGTTACCGCGTCGCAGGTAGGTATCAATTTTTAACCAGTCTTCGGATTGGAAATTCAAATGGAGGTATTTATGAAGAGGATTCTGGCAGGTCTAGCAGTCTGTGCGATGACAGTATTGTACGGATGCGGTGGAGGCGGAACCGCCGCACAAAGTACAGTTTCAGGAACAGCATCACAGGGTGCAGCGCTTGCATCCGGAACAACGGTCACACTCACTGATGCGAAAGGGGCAACGAAGACCGCAAAGGTAGGCGCAAATGGAGCATTTAGCGTTGTTGTCGATGGTCTGACCGCGCCATTTCTCCTTAACGCTGGAACATACTATTCATTTGCCGCAGCTCCGGGTACAACGAACATTAATCCTTTGACTAACCTAAGCATGCAGCTTGCCGAAGGAACCGCGACCGTCACCACAACATTACCGACGAATTTTACTACGCAGTTTGCAGCAGTCGTGGTCAGCTTGAAAGCTGCATTGAGCGGGTTATATCCGGCGTCTGTCACCGCTTCTACCGACTTCCTCAACGGCAACATCTCCATCGGATCAGGTGTCGATAAGGTTTTTGACAACGCTACAATCACCGCACCGGACACAAACGGGAATTACGCCATTTCGATCAGTGGACAAACCGTCGTCAGTGGGACCACCTCCAGCGGCACTGTCACTGCGACTCCAAACGCAACAGCGATTTCAACTGCTACTGCCTCAGTATTTCCGATAGCTTTTACGTCCAGCATGTTTTCCGGGAAAACAACTACGAACCCGACTACCTGGAACGGCTCGGTAGCATTGAACACCAAAGTTTGGCACGCTGACGGCACATGGACTCAAATGACGAGCTTGAACGGTAGCGCTGTAGGCACCGGTTCCGGTACTTGGAGTATCAACTCGAGCGGGCAACTCATTTTCACGACTACCGCCGCAACGTACACTACAACTTTGAACTCACCAACCACGGTAACGCTTGTCAGTTATACCAGCACAGGATTAACAGTGTTTGGGGACGGCGTGCAGATGGTGTTCACTTACGCGAGCGGCTCAGCACCAGTCTTCACGTCCGCAATGTTGAGCGGAAAAACATTTTCAGCGCATGGAGTGCGCGCAGATGGGAGTACCTTCTCAGCAACAGTGACCTATAACGCGGACGGCACGATAACAGGAATGACCGATGGACATTGGAGTATCAATCAGGCAGGCAACTTGGTGTTTAGTTACACCCCCACGGGCGGCGGCACCGAGACAGACACTCTAGCAATTGTGAGCACGAGTGGGATCCAGGGCACCGCCGGGTATGCAATCTACTGCTCGGGTTCATATATAGAGCTAGGTGGCCTATACCCCGGAGAAACGGGCAACTATACGGTTACGGTTGCGCTTCAGTAAATGCAGCGGGTTTACCGCCACCATGTCTGGCGGCACTACAATAACGTTCACAGCGGAATAGAGGATGGTATCCGGTGAACTGATTGTAAGAGGCCGGTGAGGAATCACCGGCCTCTTTTATTTTAGAGGTGCTCTGGTGTGGGTAACTTACTGCCAGCGAATAATGCCGGCACCAGTTTCAATAGTATGCGGAAAATCCCCCAGAAAGTTCATTCCGAGCAGCCCGGTTTCTTCTCCATTGGTTCGGGGCATAATCTGCACATTCAACGATTGTTTCGACTTCGGTCCAACTGTAACCTGATTTACCATGACATTGGCTGTTTGCACAACTCTTCCGTCTGCAAGGGTAGCCATGCCGCCGATGGTTTCAGCTGACTGTATCCCCAGACGCTGGGCCAGAGCTGGCGAAATAGAGGTGGTCGTCGCACCGGTGTCGAGTAGCAACCAGGTAGAAGCCGATCTCCCCCTGTGGGTAAGGGTAACTGGAACCCAAATCTGATTATTTAGCACCTTGACCGCTGTGCGCTGCTGTCCGTACGTCCCGCCAGATACCTGCATTCTCTTCCGGTACTTCTGGGGGACTTTATCCAGGTCGTCCACCATCATAATCATCCCGTTGGTGTCAGTATATTTGTAGATCACCCCGGCTTTTGCCCCCTGGGGCTGATCAGATGGTTTAGCCGGTTCTGGTTGCACAAAAGAACCTTGTTGAGTATCCACCGGCTGTTCTTGGCTCTGTCCAGAAGCCATCTGCTTCCACATGGCGATGATCTGATTGGATTGTTCTTGAGACATCAAGGTCACTTCATCTGGAGGTATCTTGTTGCTACTGATTGACAGGTTGGTCCTGAGGACGGACAAATACACAAACCTGATCGCATAGACCAAAATTATGGCAATGCATATTGCCCTCAAAATCTGTCTAGCTTTACAAAGACTCATTTTCACACCCTCGCAATACACCCCACACCATCATAGCGCACGTTATTAACCAAGTCCGGCACCTTGTAGGCCTCCAGGTGATCTGAGGGAATCGGCTCGAACATACCCTTCAGTTGCTCCGGATCGTGCATACTGTGACTCAGCCAGAGGCTGTAATCTTCCGGCCGGAGGATCACCGGCATGCGGTCGTGGATCGGCGCCACGAGGTTATTGGCCCTGGTTGTCAGAATGGTGAAGGTCTCCAGGAAGTTTTCATCCTCGGGACGCTTCCACTGTTCCCAGAGTCCGGCAAAGCACATCAAGGACCCGTCGGCCATGTGGATGTAAAGGGGCTGTTTACTACCCCCTTCAACCGCAGGAGGCGCCCATTCGAAAAAGCCTCCTGCAGGCACGATGCACCTCCTATACTTGATGGCTTGGCGAAAGGCCGGCTTCTCGGCGACAGTCTCGCTACGTGCATTGATTATTTGGCTGCCAATCGACGAGTCTTTTGCCCAGAAGGGAACCAGCCCCCACTTCATCAGGTCAAGGCGGTTGTGGTCTCCCTCGTTGCGGACCACCCAGACGTTCTGAGTGGGGGCGATATTGTACCGGGGCTCAGCTGCATCCGGGATCGGCACACCGAAGAGCTCCCGGATCGCGGTGAGCAGTTCTGGGGATAGAAGGGAAGTAAAGCGGCCACACATGGTTAATGCACCGTTCGCAATCGTTTGAGTTCTTCTTCAAGCTCAGTCCTGGTAATCAGCCCTCTCCGCTCCATAATGTTGAACATGGCCGCGATCTCAAAGCTGTTGGAGATAGCCAGCTCTTCCAGGGTCACGGTTTCCTTTTCATCAATTTTCTCTGCCATGGTTACCTCGTGTAGGGGGTTGAGTGGGCTTTGTGGGTTTCAAAGTTCTGCAAATATTTTGCAACCAGCGGCTTATTCCCCTTGATGACCAGCAGATTCTCGGCGTTCTTTCCTTCGGCCGCGGAGGTAAAATTGAAGCTGCCGGTGATCAGGGTGGACCGGTCGATGATGATGATCTTGTTATGGGCGATGGCGTGGTCCGAATCGATCAGGACCGGGATGCCGACGTTGACCAGGAAGGTAGCGGCCGAATACCTGGCCGTTGCGTTGCTCTTGTCCAGGACGGCCTCAATCTTCACTCCCCGCTTCCTGGCGTCAAGGAGCGCCTTGGCGATCGGCTTGCTGGTGAAGCTGTAGGCCTGGACCAGTATCTCCTGGTGGGCGTCGCGGATTTCGTTGACGGCCGCCTCGGTAGCCCCACCATGGGGGGAGAAGAAGACCTCGACCGTACCGGTGGACGGCAGCGGTGCGGCAATGGATGTTGCGGCAAACAGAATAGCGAAGAAAAGAATGACGATTCGAGACATGCGATCCCTCCGGCGGCAATGATACCTGACCTCCGGGATTTCACCAAAATATTTTCCCTCTTGACTCTTTTATATAAATAGCTATCATTTGGATACTATATCACTTGAATACCTTTTGCGGGATATTGACATGATTCAACTCACAGATCGCCAACAGGAAGTCCTCGACTTTATCATCAGTTATCAGGCCGAACACGGCTCCTCCCCCACACTGCGGGAAATCTCTGCCGGCATTGGGACCGCCGGGACCGCCCCGGCAATGGTGCACCTGAAAGCCCTCGTAAAGAAAGGCTACCTTCAACACCGGAAAGGGAGTTCCAGGGGGATAGTTCTCTCCCAGACGCCGCCGGCAACCGTCGCTCTGCCCATTGTCGGCCGGATACGGGCCGGCATGCTGCAGCCGGCCATTGAGGATATCACCGGGCACTTGGCCGTTGACCGGAGCCTGATCAAGGGGGAAGGCTGTTACTTCCTTCGGGTGGAAGGCAACTCGATGATCAACAAAGGGATACTCGACGGCGATATCGTCCTGATCCGGCCACAGCAGATAGCCAGCAACGGGGAAGTCGTGGCGGTCATGGTTGACGGTGACGCTACCCTCAAGCAATTCTTCAAGGAGCCGGGCCGCATCCTGCTCCAGCCGGCTAACCCAAACTACGCCCCCATCATAATCCGCCCTGGGGAGGGTGAAGTCTCCATAGTCGGCAAAATGATCGGCCTGTTTCGTAGCACGGAATAGGTCATGCAGCCGATCAGAAGTCCCATACGGGTAGCCGTGGTCTTCGGCCCGGGCGGGAAGATTGCCCCCAAGTGGTTTGAACTGAACAACCGAAAGCATGAGGTGAAGCTCACCACCTACTTTTGGCGGGACCGGGTCGGCGAGGCCCTGCTCATGCACTATGCCGTCTCAGATGGTGAAACTCTCTTTGAACTGGTCTATAATACCCACGACCAGATATGGTCACTTAATTCGCTCCAGGCGGAATGACCGTGAATCAAAGAACTGTAATCCACTGCGATATGAACGCCTTTTTCGCTTCAGTAGAACAATCGGCCAGACCAGAGCTGCGGGGCAAGCCTATCGCCGTGGTCGGCTCTGGTGGCCGGCCGGTGATCACCACATCCTCCTACGAAGCCCGAGCCCGGGGAGTGAAAACCGGCATGGCGGTATGGGAAGGGAGGCGGCTCTGCCCGGAACTGATCATCGTTATAGGAGACAACAAGAAATACCAGCACACATCTACTGAGATCAACCGGATCTTCCAGGACTTCACCCCGGAGGTGGAGGCTTTCTCCATTGACGAGTCCTGGCTGGACATTACCCACTCTCTCAAGATGTTCGGCTCAGCTGAGACCATCGCCTACCAGATCAAAGCCCGCATCAAGCATCAATTCGATATTACCTGTTCCATCGGCATTGCCCCCAACAAGCTCCTGGCGAAGCTGGCTAGCGACTTGCAAAAACCGGACGGTCTCACCATCATCAAACCTGATGACGTCTCCCGGATACTGGAGCACATGCCGGCGAGTGAACTGTGTGGCATCGGTAAGAAGACCGCGGCAACGCTCAGACTGATGAACATCAATACCTGCGGTGAGCTGGGCCGCTGTGATGAAGCCAGGCTGACGCGGAAGTTCGGGATAATCGGGCGGCGCCTGATGCTCATGGGCCAGGGGATCGATGACAGCCCGGTGACGCCGTTCGGCGAAGAGGACGAGGTTAAGAGCGTCGGGCATAGCAGCACTCTTGAGCGGGATATCGATGATCCGTTGGAGATCCGAAGATTCCTCCTGCAGCTCTCCGAGATGGTAGGCAGTCGGGCTAGGCGGTACAACGTGGCCGGCAAGACGATCAGTCTATATGTGAGGTATGCAGATTTTTTCTCTTCTTGGGGCAAGCAGACGACGATCAAGAGGCACACCAACCAAAGCGATGAGATCTACCGGACGGCTGTAGGGATTTTGGAGACCGTGGACCTGGAACAGCCAGTGCGGCTCCTGGGGATCAGTCTGAGCAATCTACAGCACGAGGTGGAACAGCTGCCGCTATTCATAGAGGACCGGAAGAAGCTTGAGGCCACGAAGGCCATGGATGAAGTAAACCAGAAGTACGGTAATATGGTGGTGACATTGGGGAGCCTGTTGCCGGGGAAAGAGAAGAGAGGTAACCATGTCATCCCGCCCAGCTGGAGGCCGGACGGGATCAAGAATGTAAAGTGCACCTAAAAGTGTTGCTATTTAATGTAATTCTGCATGATATCTAGGTGTTTTAGAGGAGAAGCTAAACGGATAAGTAACCAAAAATATGGAGAAATGATGTGGCTACTACGCAAACCATTGACCAAATCAATGCAGAACTCATGGAAATCTGGGATAATTCCTTCGAACCAAACAGTGGCGCCTTTTTGCCGATGCAATACATGGAACCCAAAAAGGGAGCTCTTGTGTTTGTGGGTTTGAACCCCTCGTTTTCTGCTAAGGGAATGGGGAGTTTACAGCGAAAAATAACAGGACCCAATTTTGACAATAAAACGTTCTTTAGCTGGCCGAGCCCACTGGATTTCGACATTGAGTTGGCACAAAATCTCGAAGTCCTGGCGCGGGATAATTATTCGTTTTTCGAGCCGCATCGAACGCTTGCAAGAGTGTTAAATCTTCAATGGGAACACTTTGATTTGTTTGCCTACCGTGAGACTCAGCAAGAAAAAACGAAAAAGCAGATATTGGTATCTACAGATAATGTGAAGCTCAATGCTTTTGGTCAAAGGCAATTTGATGTATTCAATACGTTGCTGCAATTAGCGCAACCAGCAGCAGTTGTGGTCATTAACGCTCTTGCGTCACAGATTTATTTAAATCAGAGAAAAACAATTTTTATTAGCGAAAAAGGCCACTACCAAGACTGTACTAATGAGCCAGGCTTTCCAGTATTCTTCTCAGGAATGATCACTGGTGCAAGGGCTTTAGATCGTTATTCCAGGGAGCGGCTTTACTGGCAAATCGGCAAAGTATTCGGCAAAGAGTGGCATCCTTCTAGCCAACCACCTATTGTTTCAGTGGGCGACTAACGACTCTACTTAATTGGTTGCCATCAGAAGACCATCTTACCCTTTCGCCGCGGCGGTAAGAAATCATCGACCTTTTTCCCTAACGCATCGGCATAGGTAATCAGCTTCAAAATATCGACAGACATCCTGCCAAGTTCCAACTGAGATACCCAGGTTTGCGATATGCCGACCTTTCTCCCGAATTCAGTCTGGCTCATCCGAAGCCCGGTGCGACACATCCGGATCCTGTCGCCAATATAACGGTCCAAAGGAGTCGTTTCTTTAGGCAGGTAACTCCTTTTGGGCGGAACCGGGAGGCCAGTCTCCATCCGTCTCAGACAAGCTTTGCATTTCACTTCGGCCGGATCGGCAGATGCTGATATTTCCAGGCGAAACAGTTTGCCGCATAGCGCGATTCCAGCCTTCTGCAAAGTCAGTGATTTATAAATGGCGTGCCTTCCACCCATATCATTCCTCTATTGTTCCCTGATGATGGGGCTCGTGAGGGGTACACGTTATCCACAGGTTTTGTTTATAACCTATGTAAGGGGCTTGTGTAAATTATTGAGTTATAGTGTAGATGGTCAGTTTGACGGAATTTTGGGCAGAAAGCGTGTCAAGCGGAATTTTGTCAAGCCGGCAGTAGCTTTGGTCGATCTGTTTACGCGCTTTAGCCTCATGGGTCATTATTAACCTTCTGCTTATGGCATGGAAAAAGAATCGACGCAGATAATATATGATTTTTTAACAATATTGATGCTAAACAAGAAGCGTTACAAAATAACGTTGCGGCTCATGAAAGACGACAAAGCGCCGTGAATAAATTCAAAATGGTACTTACAACGTGATTCTCTCCTCAGCTGTCTCTAATCTATATTCATCATCTCCTGCTGAACCTAAATAAGACATTTAAATTATTGTGATTTTTATAAACTAAATGTTTAATAAATACACTCTTGTTTGATTTGTAAAAACTAAAAATCCGTTACTGGTCGCAGCACTCGGATTGGACGAGAAGACATTGTTGTTCGGATCACGGGAGGAACACCTTTGTCAGTTGAGCTATGAGAAGAAGGTTCTTTTGGCCGTGGCCGAAGGGCTCTCCAACGATCAATTGCGTGCTGTGATTCAATACATGATGAAACTGGGGTCACCACAGAAAACGAAAT
This sequence comes from Oryzomonas rubra, assembly GCF_008369015.1. Lineage (NCBI taxonomy): Bacteria > Pseudomonadati > Thermodesulfobacteriota > Desulfuromonadia > Geobacterales > Geobacteraceae > Oryzomonas > Oryzomonas rubra. The sequence goes on along the minus strand of NZ_SRSD01000002.1, from coordinate 329,126 downwards.
TTAATGCACGATAAGCAAAAATACTCTTGTAACTACAGCTAGTTATAAATTAATGTTAAGGCTAATCGCCGTCGCGTTGATGACGACGCCAGAGCCAATATGTGAGGTAATCAGCCAAGATGTATGAAGTTCTGCGAGGTCAATGTAAAAACATCTCGTGCAATTTCTTATCTAAATCATCACATTCGAAAGGCTTTTCTATAAAATTGCTTGATAAAATTGCCTCTTGGTAATTTTTGGCGACACCATCAATATTACCTGACATGTACAGCACTTCCATTTCGGGACGTTCGGGCGATATCAGATTAAAGAGTTCTACTCCATTCATAACAGGCATTTCAACATCTGTGAATAATAGATCGAATTTCTTCCCCTCGCTTATACGCTGAGCTTCTTCGGGGCCTTCCGCCACCAACACATTGAAACCATAAAAAAATAGCATGTCATTTACGAGGTTTCTGATCTCTTCACTGTCGTCAACCAATAAAACACACATTCCTTTTACTTTATCACTAAGCGTCATTTTGAAATCACCTTCAAGACTAAATGTCTCTCGAATTTATCGCTTGTTAACTCGTAGTTGCGGCATTGTTGGCCTTCTCAGGGAAAATGAGGTCACCATACCACTACGGAGTTACCTTGCGACTACACTCTGTTAGTAGTCTTCGGTTAGGAACGCTGGTCGGATTGCCAGCGGAATGGTGGTCGGATTGCCAGCGGAATGGTGGTCGGATTTATTCGGAATATACATCCTGCTATATTACAGTACAATATTTATTCAACATGAAAGTATGTAAATCGTGGGCTAAAAAAATACACCTAAACTTCTTTGCCATTTCTATAAGTAACATAAAAATAGTCATAATTACCAATTTACCAACATTAGATGTAAACTTTGTCCATACGATGTTGATGAAATCGAGGTACAGGGCGAGCGCTCCGGCTACCGCCGCGCCGCCTCTGACTCCCTTGAGCTTTTGCGTGTCGTAGGCGGTAAGGCCGATGAAAACGATCAGGCCGATGCCGCTGACCATGAACTGGAGCATGGTGGAGTGGAGGAAGATGTTCACCACGGAGGCGATGACGACGCCGATCAGCCCCATGAAGCAGAACGACCCCAAGGAGGTCAGGTCACGCTTGGTGACGAATCCGTACACGCTCATGGCGCCGAAGGTGCCGGCGGTGCTCAGGAAGGCGGAAGCGATGGACTGGCCGGTGTAGACCAGGAAGATCCCCGAGAGCGTCACCCCGTTGAGCGCCGAGTAGAGCAGGAAGAGGGGGGCCGCCGTGGCGGTGCCCATGCGGACGGCAAAACCGGCGATGGCAAAGACCAAGCCGAACTCGGCAATGATCAGCCCGAAAAAAACCATCCTGTTGGTGTAGAGTGCGTTGAACAACGCCGGGGAACTGACGACCGCCATGGATACGAGGGCCGTGAGGCAGAGGCCGGCGGCCATCCAGCCGTAGACCGCGCCCATGGTGGTGCTCTGCGCCGTGGCTACGGGACGGGGAAATGACGTGCTGCGTGGTGATGATGGGAAAGGCATATCAGGTACTCCTTTTGTCTGTAGATTGCTTTACCTTCTACTGTAATCACGAGCGCGCAAAAAATCAATCTATGCGTGCACGTGCCGGATTATTCCGGGGCATAATGAACCGAGTGCCGTGCCGGGGAACCGCTCAAGTGCGGTAGGTCCCCGGTATATCCCCACAATGCTACACAATAAGGCTCCCGGAGGCGTTCCGGGGGCCTTTTTCGTGTGATTTTGGGGAGGTAGGGGATTAGCGGTTTTGTGGTAATTTTTTTAACATTTGGGGGTGAGTGTTAATAAAATTAACATACTGATTTTGTTGTTGAAATTTGTGTTTGTGAGGGTAAGATGGGGCGCGGTTTATATGCTGGGCTTTATGAGGACGAGGGGATGCTGGGGGCTGTATGTGACCGACGCTTTTATACTGCCCCTGGAATTCCCAAAAAATTGCAGTCGATGAATGATGAAAATATACGGACTCTTGGCGAGATGACTTACGCTGCAAATTGGAGGGGTAATGAGTTACCAGTCTGAAACTATTGCAGATATTCTTCCACGTATCAACACTACATATTTCCTCCCGGCTTTACAGCGAGAATTCGTATGGACGGAAGTCCAGATATGTGCATTGTTCGATTCTCTAATGCGTCGCTATCCCATCAGCTCTTTTTTGTTTTGGCAAGTTCCGATGGAATCACGCGATGATGTTGAAGCATACGAATTTCTGCATAGTGTAAACGAATCCCGTAACCGGGCTGCGTTGGCTCGCATACATGGAAGACGCGACATTACATTTGTTTTGGACGGGCAGCAAAGATTGACGGCTCTATTGGTCGGATTGCAAGGAACCTATCTTGGCAGAAAAACAAAGAGTGGAAAAGGTGCGAGAACATCTGTAGCAAAAAAAATGTTTTTAGATTTGCTGCATGACGGAAGATTTCCTGATGCCGAGGGTGAGACTTCCTATCACTTTGGATTTTTCGACTATACTCCAACCCTAATCAATCAAAACAGCTATTGGTTCGAAGCCGGCCGTATCCTAAATGTTGGGATCGATTCTGGTCTGCAAGATCTTATTGATCGTCAGATAAAGAGTATTAGGGATGTACGAAAATTAACTTCACAGGAAGCGAGCGTAGTTGAACATAATCTGACGCACTTTTACGAGAGCATTTGGGTTGACGATGCAATTTCATACCACGCTGAAACCGATCCTGACCACGAACGAATTTTAGAGATATTTGTTCGTGCAAACTCGGGAGGGACAAAATTAAGCAAGTCTGATTTACTCCTGTCTACTTTGACACTACATTGGGGCTCAGAAAATGCTCGCGAGGTCATTAATGAGTTTGTTGATGAGCTAAATAACAAACTTACACGTAAAAACAGATTAAACAAAGATTTTGTCATGAAATCCTGCTTGGTTCTTCTTGATCAGCCGGTCGCTTACCGCGTTTCCAGCTTTACAAAGGGAACATGCACAATTATCAGGAGCTGGTGGGATGAGGTGCGACAGGCAATAATGCGCGCTGTGGATGCGGCGAATGCATTTGGAATCGACGAAGATACTCTGACAAGCGTTAATGCACTCATTCCGGTTGCGTATTATCTGCACCAGCACCCAAACCTGAGACTACGTGGAGAGTCGGCTGCGGAGGTACTTAATGCAAAACGGGTACGTGTTTGGCTCATTTCTGCTTTGTTAAATCACGTCCTTGGTGGTTCATCAGATTCAATGCTTCATAAATTACGGGAAGTCCTTCAAATTTATCGCAGGCCGAGTGGTGAATTCCCAATAGCAGAACTCAATAAGGCGGTGTCAGAAGCAGGTCGGACTGCGGCATCTTCTGACAATGCCGTGGATAACGTGTTGCGGACCACTTATGGCAAAGATACATGTTTTCTCGCTCTATCGTTACTGTACGATGAAAGAAACTGGGGAACTATCAACCATTCTATTGACCATCTCTTCCCGCGAGAAGCGTTCAAAAAAAATGTGGCGGATCACGTGAAGGAATTGCGTGACAACTTTGGAAACCTGGCACTTGTTATCAGCGATGAGAACTCGGGCAAGAAAGATCGTCCGCTAAATGAATGGCTTGCTACACGAAGCCAGGAATATTTGAAGCGCCACTTCATTCCAGCTGATCAATCTCTTTGGCATATTGAACGATTTGAGGAATTCTTGTTTGAACGACACAAATTACTTAGGGCTAGGCTGCAATATGTGTTTTCAACAGATAACAAAGGCGTAGGAGAATAAATCGCGACACAATAATGGGAGAATATGATCATGACGGACATCTTTACAAAAAAATCCAGATGGTTTGATTTTGCCAACGAGCACAATAAAAAGGTAAATGCTAGTGCCGTTTCATTAAACGGATCTGAAAGCTACACCTTCGCTGCTAAACATATAGCAGCCGGCAAGCCAATACCCACAACAACTCGCTTAGATATAAAGCGAGCAAAAGGGGTCTCAAATCATTTTAAAGGATTACGTGAGTACTATGAGTTTGGTAAAGAGGTGAATGGCTGGATAAAAAGAGTTGCTGAGGAGTGCCGTGCATTTGCTGTGGAAAATTCTCTTGATGGCGATATACTAATTAGTAATCTTATTAAGTTGACCGATAAAAGTGTACGTGGAACCGATGCTTATCGGGTGGATATTTCAAGTAGTAAATAACTTCGTTAAGTGGTAGCAACAAGCTTATGAGTTTAACTATGCAAGCTAAATGAAACTAGAAGCTAACTGTTTTTATGCATGGACGCCCCGTTTTTCCTCGTCGCCCCTTGATAGATTGCAGGATAATCCCTCGAATATGCTCGGACCCTTTGTTTGTCTTCAAACCGGGAAATTGAGGGACACCATACCAATTAAAGCATGAAGTCTTTAAACAGGTATGGTGTCCCTGTATTTCCCCCAGCCGACATAACCACAATGCTACATAATGAAGCTCCCGGAGGCGTTCCGGGGGCCTTATTTCGTGTGATAACGGGAGTGGGGGGCTATTGACAGCCCGGCATTGTCCGATACAATTGACTTGCTTGGCGACAGCCCGCTTCACCACGGAGCTTGCCGAGCGGAAAACCTGAGGTACACTAGACATGAACTGGCGTTGTAACACACGTCAAAAAAAGGAGGAACTCGATGAAAAAGATAACAACCATGGTAACAATGGCATTCGCCTGTATGGCATTTGCAACCGGCGCTCTTGCCGGAGAGCGGCAAGGGGCATTTTCCGTTTCTCCATTTGTCGGCGGTTATACCTTTGATGGTGTCCAGCACTTGGAAACTTCCCCTGTTTATGGGTTACGCTTAGGCTACGACCTGACAAAAAACTGGGGCGTGGAAGCGGTGGGCGATTTTCTGGCGACCGACGGTACGCGGAGTGAACGGAGCATTAACGCCTTGTCCTACCGCCTGGACATCCTCTATAACTTCATGCCGGACGGTCCTCTGGTGCCGTATATTGCCGTGGGTGGTGGCGGAATCACCTATGGTCACGGTAAAGATGGCCTTAAAATCAGCGACAGAACCACCGACGCAACCGCCAATGCAGGCTTGGGACTCAAGTACTTCGTGACCGACTCGATTGCCTTGCGGGGCGATGCCCGTCAATTGTTTATCCTGGAGGACCCTAAGAGTCCCAAGTTTAACTGGGAATATACCGCAGGGTTTACCTTCCTCTTCGGCGGCAAAACAGCTCCTGCCCCTGTTGCCGCTGTTCCGGCCGCAGAACCTGTTCCCGTACCTCCCGCTCCTTCCAACCAGCTGACGGTTACTCCGAGTTCCATTACCAAGGGGCAGTCCGCGACCTTGACGTGGAGCTCGGCGAACGCCACTAACTGCGAAATACAACCGGGAATCGGTGCGGTTCAGCCGCAGGGTTCCATGGCGGTCACACCCGCCGACACGACCAACTATACCCTGACGTGCGATGGTGCCGGCGGTTCGGCAAAAAGCGCGGCGAACCTTTCGGTAACTACTCCGGCGCCTCCGGTCCCGTCCGGCAATCTGACGGTTGCCCCGAGTTCCATTACCAAAGGGCAGTCCGCGACGTTGATGTGGAGTTCGACGAATGCCACCAACTGCGAGATACAACCGGAAATCGGCGCGGTTCAGCCACAGGGGTCCATGGCGGTCACGCCTGCCGAAAATGCCACGTATACCCTTACGTGCAGTGGCGCCGGCGGTACGGCAAAGAGCGCAGCGAACCTCGAGGTAGTTATGCCGGCACCGCCGGCACCTGCTCCCAAGTTGTGCAGCCCCACGGTTATCAATATCCATTTTGATACAAACAAGTCTGCGATCAAACCCCAGTACCACGATGAACTGAAAAAACTCGGTGATTTCCTGGCCGAATTCCCTCAGGCTACCGGAGCCATCGAAGGACACACCGACAATGTTGGCAGCAAGGCGGCTAACATGAAGCTCTCCCAGCGGCGTGCCGAAAGCGTTCGTAACTACCTCATCGAAAAGTTCGGGATCGCTCCCGAGCGGATCAAGGCTGTTGGTTACGGTCCGACGAAACCCATTGCCAGCAACAAGACCAAGGCGGGGAAAGAGCAGAACCGCCGTATCGAATCCAACTTCACCTGCAACGCCAAGTAGCATCCTAACGCTGTAGTCGACACACCGGCGCCCTCCTGGAACCCTTTCCGGGAGGGCGTCCGTGTGATACCCCCCGCAGTTCCTCCGTGATTATGATCGTGCCCGTCATCTACGGGAAATGCAGGGACCTGTCCCTGTATTTTTCAAAATCATGCTCAACGCGGCCGTGAAGTCTTTTTTTGTTGCGAGCCTTGTGGGCACGAGAGACTCTGATATAGTAACTGTTAATGTATCGGTTTGTCGTAGTTGTGCCCCTGTCCTCGCAGTCTGGTGTGTGCCGTATTACCGCGTCAAGGAGTGGATTATGCAAAACATCGACCAGTATCAGCAGCTTGCGGTAACCTACATCACCGAGATGGGAACCAAAGTGGTCGCCGTCATCCTGTTTTGGGTCGTGGGACGCTGGCTGATCGGATTTGTCGGGAAGATGATGCAGCGGGTGTTGGAAAAACAGAAGGTTGATCCGACCCTGATGCGTTATCTCGGCAATTTCGTCGCCGTTACGCTGAACATCGTTTTGGTCGTGGCCATCCTCGGTTATTGCGGATTCCAGACCACCACGTTCGCCGCCCTGGTGGCGGGCATCGGTATCGCCATCGGTGCAGCCTGGGGAGGGCTTCTGTCAAACCTGGCCGCAGGCATCTTCATCGTTGTGTTGCATCCCTTCAAGGTGGGCGATTTTATAACCGCCGCCGGGATAACCGGCACCATCACGGAGATTGGGTTGTTTGTAACCACGGTCAACACACCGGATAACGTCAAGACGATGATCGGCAACGGCAAGATTTTCGGCGATAACATCCAAAACTACTCGGCAAATGATTACCGGAGGGTAGAGCTGAAATGCCAGCTTGCGGGAAGTGCCGATCATGTCGCGGCTATGCTGCTTTTACGCGAGAAGCTGGCAGCGGTGCCCAATGTGCTGTCAACACCGGCGGTTGAAGTGGACATTCTGGAGTTCACCCTGGTCGGTCCGGTGCTTGCGGTTCGGCCCTTCTGCCATAACAACCACTACTGGCAGGTCTACTTCGACGGCAACCGCACCATCCGCGAATCACTCGCCGCCGCCGGCTTCCCGGCGCCGATGCAGACGCAGCTGGTCATGGTGCAAAATCAGTGACACGGTTACTGCCGTGAAATGAAATCAGGCCGGGGAAAAGGAAGCAGAGGCGGCTGCAGCGCCTCCCGACCGAGAGGCGTCGCCTGCGGGAATTCGGGATCTGCTCGGGAAAGAAGAAATCTACCACCAGACAAGGAGGCTCCACATGAAATGTATCGCAACGTTGGCCGGAATCATTTTGCTTGCAGCATCCAGCGCCTTTGCCGGTGCCCCCAGGACCTATCAGGTGACCGGCCCGGTACTCGAAGTGAAGGACGACACGGTCGTTGTCCAAAAAGGAAAAGAGAAGTGGGAGATCGCCAAGGATAAGGATACAAAGACTACCGGCGATTTAAAGGTCGGGAGCAAGGTAACGGTTACGTACACCATGAAGGCCGCTACCATCGATGTTAAGAGTGATGCCAAGGGTGCCAAGAAAAAGAGCTATTAATGGCCTGTAGCGGGACGGACCGGGTAGTCCGCACGAATGCACCGGTTCCCGTTTGACCGAACGGTATGGAGGTCTCCAATGGAAAAGTGTTTGACCAAAGGTCTGTTGATCCTCGCTTCAGTAACCTTGGCTTTTGCCCTCTCACTAACCGGAGTCAATGCTGCACCCAAGGACCCGGCTTCTGTCAAGGCGAAGGCGGATATGAAACTTCCCGCCGGCAAAAAAGTCGATCTCAATAGCGCATCCCAGGCCGAGTTGGAGAAGCTGCCCACCATTGGCCCCGCCACGGCGAGAAAGATCATTGCCGGAAGGCCCTATACCTCGGCAGCCGATCTTGCCAGGGCCGGGGTTTCTGCCAAGTCTATCGAAAAACTCACGCCGCTTGTAACGGCCGGCGCCGCTTCTGCCGCACCTCCTAAAACCGCGACACCCAAGGCGGCTACTACGGCGCCCAAGCCCGCCAAGACAGTTCAGCAGCCTCCCGCCGACAAGAATATGGTATGGGTGAACCCCGCTTCAAAGATATTTCACCGATCGGGCAGCCCTTGGTACGGCACGACGAAGCAGGGAAGCTACATGTCGGAAGCCGATGCCATCAAGGCGGGATATCGCGAAGCGAAGAAGGGGTCACAGAAGTGAACGGGAGGACATAGGCGCGGTCCAGGGCAGATAAGGAGTTTACCATGGGACTATTGGACGAGTTTGCCAGCAAGGCGCAAGGCATGTTCGGTGGAACTGAAGGAAAAAGCCCGGAGCTTTTGAACGGTCTGATGGACATGCTGTCAAGCAACCAGTCGGGCGGATTAAGCGGATTGGTCCAGACATTCAAGGATAAGGGACTGGGCGATATCGTATCATCGTGGGTCGGGACGGGAGAAAATCTACCGCTCAATGCCGACCAAGTCAATGATGCGCTTGGCAGCGAAACGATCCAGGGGCTTGCCGAAAAGGCGGGGGTATCGAGTCCCGAGATGAGTTCTCTGCTTGCTCGGCATCTCCCCGGTTTAGTCGACAAACTCACCCCGGATGGCGTCATTCCGGAAGGTGGTTTGCTGACGCAGGGGCTGGAGTTTATCAAGGGGAAATTGACCTGAACATGATTCATCCGGCAAAAAGGCCATAAAGAGCCAAATCTGCATGCTACCGGGAATTCCGGGGACAGGCACCGATTACGCCGGGGCAGCCTGTCCTCTTCCCCGGCAGCACCCTGCCCTGCATACCGCACCCGCACGGATTCGTGAAAAATGTTCCAATTGTGATCCATGTCACACCGTTACAACCTCCATCCGTGTATCGTAAATAAAAACTGAAACGCAAAAAAGATAGACGATAATGCTAAACCATCCGCGAGGATGGGACAGAAAATCCATGGGTCTCACCGAGACAGCCGGATTGCCGAAATATCTCAGAATATTTCCGCGATCCGGCTTTTTTGCGTCAACACAGATCAAAGGAGGTCACATGAGCATGATGAAGCCTTTATCCGCTTTATTCCTGTCCTTACTGGTTATTATTTCCCTGGCAGGGTGCGGCAGCGGCGGCGGATCGACGGCATCGACAGGTAGTTCTTCGCCAAGCAGCGCCACTGGCGGCTCAACCGGAGGAACCACTTCAACCGGAGGAACCACTTCGACAGGAGGAACCGCCTCAACGGGAGTCGTCAAGCTATCCTGGGATCCGCCACAAGGCGTTGTCGCAGGAATCAACTTGCATTACGGGACGTCACCCGGAAGCTATACGAGCACCATTAATGCCGGGATGGCGTCAAGCTATGCCGTCAGCGGGCTTGCTCCGGGAACATACTACTTTGTCGTTACGGCGTACGATTCGGCCGGGAACGAGAGCGTGTATTCCAATGAAGTACAAGCCGTCATCCCGGCGAGCTCATAAAGGAACGATTGAGGGACGCCGCGTCAAGGTACGTAGAGAGACGCAGTCCCGGGGGATCAGCGCCCAGCAAGCCCCGCAATGACCTTGCCGATCCCGTCGCACAGTGTCCGCAACTCATCCGGGGAGATGATGAACGGCGGCATGGTATAGACCAGCTTCCCGAACGGCCGCAGCCAGACCCCCTCGGCCACGAGGCGCTGCTGAATCCGCCCCACGTCCACCGGCTCCCTCATCTCCACCACGCCGATCGCCCCCAGGACACGCACGTCGGCCACCCCGTCGACCCGCTGCAGCGGCAGGAGCCTCTCTTTCAGGGTCTCTTCGATACGCGCGACGTTTCCCTGCCAATCGCCTTTCAGCAGGAGCCGGGTGCTGGCCAGGGCCGTGGCGCAGGCCAGGGGATTGGCCATGAAGGTGGGGCCGTGCATGAACACGCCGGGCGCGCCGTCGGAGATGGTGTACGCCACCTCTTGGGTGCAGAGGGTGGCGGCGAACGTGAGGCAACCGCCCGTCAGGGCCTTGCCCACGCACATGATGTCCGGCGAGATGGCGGCGTGTTCGCAGGCAAAGAGCCTGCCGCTCCGGCCGAAGCCGGTGGCAATCTCGTCGGCGATGAGCAGGATGCCGTAGTCGGTGCAGAGCCGGCGCACCTGTCGCAGGTATTCCGGGTGATAGAAGCGCATGCCGCCGGCGCCCTGGACAATCGGCTCGAGGATGAACGCGGCGATATGTTCGTGGTGTTGGCGCAGGAACGCCTCGACCTCGCCGGTCTCCGCCGGGTCGTAGGCGGCGTGGAAGCCGGAGCGGGGCGCGGGCAGAAAGTACTGTTTGGCCAGGTTCTTGTTGAAGATGGCGTGCATCCCGCTGTCCGGGTCGGATACGGACATGGCGTGCCAGGTGTCGCCGTGATACCCGTGGCGCACGGTGACGAAGGCGTGCTTGGCGCCGCACGAACGGGAGTGCCAGTATTGCAGCGCCATTTTCATGGCCACTTCCACCGCCACCGATCCGGAATCGCTGAAGAACACGTGCTCAAGGCCGTCCGGCACGATCTCGATCAGCAGTTGCGCCAGTTCCACGGCCGGTTGGTGGGTCAGGCCGCCGAACATGACATGGGACATGCGCCCGATCTGGGCCGTCATGGCGGCATTGAGCGCCGGGTGGTTGTAGCCGTGGATGGCCGACCACCAGCTGGACATGCCGTCGATCAGGCGCTGCCCGTCCATCAGCTCGATGTACACCCCGTCGGCCCTGGCCACGGGATAGCATTTCAGCGCCTTGGTGGCCGACGTATAGGGGTGCCAGATGTGCGCCCTGTCGAATTCGAGAAGTTCCTGCTCGGTCATTTTTCCAAAATTATCGGAATCATCCATCTGCATACCTTTATCTCGTCGTTATCCGGGGAACACCCCCTCGCACTGCGTGTGCATTATACGGCAGACTCCTTCATCTGTCATGGGGGAAACGTCCCTGCCCCCGTAACGCCATTGGCGATGCGGGTTCCGTAAGTTTGATAATTAAAAAATAAATTTTGTCTTGTTGAACCCCCCCACTCGGGTGGTATAATCATTCACGTAATGAGTCGTTTTCATACGTTCGTTCTGTCCCGATAAGGCCAAACCTTTCGCGAGAGAGGGACGGAAAGCCACGGATCTCCCGAAGGACGGGAAGATGGCCGAGCTGCCGAAGGATAGGTCATCTTCGTGGAGCCCGGCATTTTTTGCGCGCTTTTCGGCTCCGATGTCTCCGATGGACACCATGCAGTGGGGCGGGATTCAGTGAAATGCCGGGCGACCGGCAGAGGAGAAATGAGGGACTTATGTCTATACCGATTCAAAACTTCAGCGGAAGCGAACCCAATGTGGCAGAATGCAGGACCGAGTATCTCGTCGATGAATTTTCCCGGTGTCTCGCCCACAACACCGCCTGCCGGTACGCCGTTCCGGCAGGCACCACCAGCAGCTACTGCATCCATCCCAACCATACCGCCTTTCAGGACATGCCGGCGTTCGGAGGCCATCAGGATCATGGGGCGTCGGGGCACAACCACTCCATAGCCCACTAGTGTCCTGGAACATAGAATGTTTCGGGGCGCTCCCCTCCCGTGACGGGAGGGGAGCGCCCGTTAATCCGGTCGGCATGGCGGCCGGTCAGCCGTGGGGCAGTTCCCGGGCAAAGCGCCCGTAGGCGGCATCGGTCTTGAGGATGTGATTGGTGAGCCAACTATGGAGGAATTGCAGCACCTCCAGGGAGAGGTGGGCCTCCCCCCGGCGGAACTCCTCCCGGATCTCCGCCACCCGATCGCAGAACCGCTGGTGTTCCTGCCGGTGCTGCGGCAGGGCGGGGTACTGGTGGGTTTCCATCCACTGTTCCTCGGCGGCGAAGTGGTAGGTCGCATAGTCGGACAGCTCGTCGAGAACCGCCTCGATCTCATCCCGTTCCGCCTTGTACATAAAACCGTCGAACGCCAGGTTGATCAGGCCGACCAGGTGCTTGTGATGCTCGTCGAACTCATGGATGCCGAGTTCGAAGTTCGGGTCCCATTGCATAAAGGTCATGGTGTCGCTCCCCGTCACACTTACTTCTTCCGTAGCAAGTATTCCAAAAAATGTCGGGATGGCAAGGCCTGTCGCCGTTTCCCGCTCCGGGGCGGCCCTGCCGCGCTCCCCCGGGCTTTTCCCGCTGTTTACACTATTGTGTTGACGATTCCGAAATTTCCCCTATAATTATTTAATAATTCTAATTGAAAATCAATAGTTTATCTGGCCAGAAACCATTTTCCCGCGGAGGTGGTCGCATCACATGCCCGACGTCACCCCCACGACATCCGGTACGACTGCGCCGGGCCGTGCTTCTTTCTACCGGCTCGTGGCCGGCGTCCTGCTCGCCAACCTGTTCGTGATCGGGCTGGTCTGTTTTTCCCTGTACCAAAGCCGTCGGCAGTACGAATCCCGCGCCGCCATCCAGACCCAGGACCTGGCCCAATCCCTCAGCCTGACCATTGCCGGCATTGTCGACAAGACCGGCATCGCCCTCCTGTCGGTGCAGCGGGAGCGGGAGCGGCAACTCAGGAGCGGCCGCGCCGCCGGCCCGGACCTGGACGACTATATCCTTGCCCAGCGGCTCCTCATACCCGAGTTGGACGGCCTGCGGGTCGCGGACGCCCGGGGCGCGTTCATCTATGGCGACCTTCACCTCTCGGGCTCCGACACCCTGGTGAACGACCGGGAGTACTTCCGCCGGGCCCGGAACGACCCCCGGGCCGGCTTGATCATCTCCGAGCCGCTGTTCGCCCGTTCCGCCGCCAAGTGGGTGATCAACATCGTCCGGCGCATCGACAACCCGGACGGCAGTTTCGCCGGTGTGGTCGTTGGCGCCATCTCCCTGGATTACCTGATGCGGCTCTTTTCCACGTTCGATATGGGCCGCCAGGGGGTCATCACCCTGCGGGACGGGGCGTTGAACGTCGTCATCCGCTACCCGGAGCCGCGCAGCATCGGCAGCGCCGTGGTATCCCGGGAACTGCGGGAGTTGGTGCGGACGGGGCACGTTGTCGGCATCTACCGGAACAAGGGGAGCATCGACCCGGTGGAGCGCTCTTTTTCCTTTCACAAGGTCTTCGATTATCCACTGTATATAACGGCCGGCCTCGCAACCGCCGACTACCTGCTCCCCTGGCGGCGCGAAGCCTGGGGCATGGCGCTCCTGGTGGCCGTCTTTGCGGCGGGATCGCTCCTGGCCGCACGGTTGATCCAGCGCAACCGCAGGCGCGAGGGGGAGGCCAAGGCCGAACTGCTCCGGCACCGGGAGCAGCTGGAGGAGACGGTGCGGGAGCGGACCGCCCAGTTGGAGGCGGGCAACGCCCAACTGGCCGGGGAGATCGTCCTGCGGAAGCGGGCCGAGGCGGATTTGAAGAAAGCGGCGATCATCATGGACCGCATGGCCGATGCCGTGGCGTGGGTCGCCCCGGACGGCCGCTACCTGTACGTCAACGACGCCGCCTGCCGGATGTACGGCTACAGCCGCGAAGAGATGCTCTCCCTGTCGGTGCCCGATATCGGCCTGATGGGGTTCGACCGCGAGGCGTGGCGGCATTTCATGGAAGAGCTGCAGCGCCGCGAGTGCCTCCATGTGGAGACCGAGGCCACGGCCCGGGACGGCCGCCTGTTTTCGGTCGAGATCACGGCCAATTATCTGGAAATAGACGGCCAGGTGTACAACTGCTCCATCCTGCGGGACATCTCGGAGCGCCGGGCGGGGGAGGCGGAGCGGCAGGCGCTGATGATCCAGTTGAGCCAGTCCCAGAAGATCGAGTCCATCGGCCGCCTGGCCGCGGGGATCGCCCACGACTTCAACAACCTCCTGACGCCGATTCTGGGCTATGCCGAATTGCTGAAGAACCGCTTGCCGACCGACAGCCGGGACTTCGAGCAGGTCGACCGGATCATGCAGGCGGCCGGCAAGGCCAAGGCCCTCACCCAACAGCTCCTGAGTTTCGGGCGCAAGCAGATCCTGGAGATGAAGACCGTCGATCTGAACAACGTGGTGACGTCGTTCTACGAGATCCTGCGCCGGACCATCCGGGAGAACATCGCCATCCGGCTGCGCCTCTCGGAGATCGTCTACGCCGTCCGCGCCGACCGGAACCAGGTGGAACAGATCCTCATGAACCTGGCGATCAACGCCCAGGACGCCATCGCCGACCGGGGCGTCATCACCATCGAAACGGCGCCGGTGACCCTGGACGACGAATACGTCCGCCGGCACGAGGGGCTTGCGCCGGGCAGATACCTGATGCTGGGGGTCAGCGACACCGGCGCCGGCATGGCCCGGGAGACCCTCTCCCACGTCTTCGAGCCGTTCTTTACCACCAAGGATGTGGGCAAGGGGTCGGGCCTGGGGCTGGCCACGGTCTACGGCCTGGTCGAACAGCACAACGGCTATATCCAGGTGTCGAGCGAGGTGGGGGAGGGCACGGCCTTCAAGATCTACCTGCCGATCGTCGAGGGGGCGTTGCCCGAGGAAACGGCGGCCGTGGAGGCGCTCTCGGAGGTCGACGTGACCGGCAGCACCATCCTGCTGGTGGAGGACAACGACATGGTGCGCACCCTGGTCGGCGATCTCCTGGAGGGTTGCGGCTGCCGGCTGATCGTTGCCGAGGGGCCCCGCCAGGCCATGGAACTGAGCGCGGGGCGGGAAGTGGACCTGCTGCTCACCGATGTGGTCATGCCCGACATGAACGGCCCGGAATTGTGTGAAAAGATGCGGTCGAGCCACCCGGGCCTTGCGACGCTCTACATGTCGGGATACACCAACGACGCCATCGTCCACCACAGCGTGCTGGACGATGGCGTCAACTTCATCCAGAAACCGTTTACCGCCGGGGATCTCATGAGAAAGATCGACGCCATCCTGAACGGCCCGGCCGGACACTAACCGCCGCGCGCAACCCGCCCACTATTATGTTGACGGTTTTTTATTATAGTTTATAATTAATTGAAAATATTTTAATGATATCGAGCGGATCGGTCGCATCGGCAGGTGGCCGGCGCCGAGCGGAGACTGTTCCCCACAATGCCCGAAGCTCCCCCCCCGACATCCAACCGGGTCATATCCACCCGGGTCTTTCTCCCCTGGCTCGCGGCGAGTTGCCTGCTCATCAACCTGTTCGTCGCCGGGCTGGCAGGCTATTCCCTCTACCGGAGCCACCGGCAGTACGAGAGCCGCGCCGTCATCCGGACCCAGAACCTGTCCCAGTCCCTCAACCTGACCATTGCCGGCATTATGGACAAGGCCGGCCTCACCGTCTTTGCGGTGAAAAAGGAGGCCGAACGGCAGATCAAAAGCGGCGGCATCGACGGCCCGGCTCTGCGCTCCTACCTCCGCGCCCATAACGAACGTATCTCCGAGATCCAGGACCTGAGAGTAGCCAACGCCCGGGGCGAGATCGTCTTCAGCGACCGGGCGGCCCTCGAAAGGCCGATCAAGATCTCCGATCGCGACTACTTCGTCAGCGCCCGCCAGAATCCCTGGATCGGCCTGATCGTCACCAAGCCGCTTATGAGCCGGGTCACCAACCGGTGGATCGTCAACATCGTCCGGCGCATGGACAACCCGGACGGCAGCTTCGCCGGCATCGCCTACGCCGCCGTCTCCCTGGATTATTTCGTCCGGCTGTGCGCCTCCTTCGACCTGGGCGCGCACGGCCTCATCGCCCTGCGGGACACAGACCTGGCCGTCATGGTGCGCTATCCCGGACAGGCGGGAGGGGAGGGGGGCACCGGCAGCACCGTGGTGCCGCGGGAACTGCGGGGGCTGGTCCGGGGGGGGGACACCTCCGGCACCTACCGGACCCGGGGGAGCCTGGACCCGGTGGAGCGCATCTTTTCCTTCCGCAAGATCGCAAACTACCCCCTCTACGTAACGGCAGGCCTGGCCGTCGACGACTACCTGGCCCCCTGGCGCACGGAAGCGGCGCTCATGTCGGCCCTGGTGGCCCTCTTTGCCGCCGGATCGCTCGTGACCGCCCGGCTGCTCTACCGTAACCGCAGGCGCGAGGAGCGGGGGGAGGCCGAACTGCTCCGGCACCGGGAGCGGTTGGAGGAGATGGTCCGGGATCGGACCTCCCTGCTGGAGGCGCGCAACGCCCAACTGGGCGAAGAGATCGTCCTGCGCAAGCGGATCGAAGCAGATTTGCAGAAGTCGGCCAGCGTCATGGACCGGATGGCGGATGCCGTCTCCTGGATCGCCCCGGACGGCAGGATTCTCTACGTCAACGACGCCGCCTGCCGCTTGAGCGGGTACGAGCGCCGGGAGTTGCTTGCCTTGCGGGCGTGGGACGTTTCCTCCCACGCTACGGCCGAATCATGGCGCGCCCATTGGGAAGAGCTGAGCCGGGAGGGGCACCTGCATTTCGAGGACGCGGCCCAAACCCGGGACGGCCGCCGGGTGCCCGTGGACGTGTCGGCCAATTATCTGGAAATAGACGGCCTGGAGTACGACTGCGCCATCCTGCGGGACATCTCGGAGCGGCGGGCGGGGGAGGCGGAGCGGCAGGCGCTGATGGTCCAGTTGAGCCAGTCCCAGAAGATCGAGTCCATCGGCCGCCTGGCCGGGGGGATCGCCCACGACTTCAACAACCTCCTGACGCCGATCCTGGGCTATGCCGAGTTGCTGAAGAACCGCTTGCCGGCCGACAGCCGGGATTTCGAGCGGGTCGACCGGATCATGCAGGCGGCCGACAAGGCCAGGGTCCTCACCCAGCAGCTTCTGAGCTTCAGCCGCAAACAGTTCCTCGAAATGCGGCCGGTGGACCTGAACAATGTCATCGCCTCGTTCTACGAGATCCTGCGCCGGACCATCCGGGAGAACATCGCCATCCGGCTGCGCCTCTCGGAGATCGTCTACGCCGTCCGCGCCGACCGGAACCAGCTGGAACAGATCCTCATGAACCTGGCGATCAACGCCCAGGACGCCATCTTCGACCGGGGCGTCATCACCATCGAAACGGCGCCGGTGACCCTGGACGACGAATACGTCCGCCAGCATGAGGGGCTTGCGTCGGGCAGGTACCTGATGCTGGGGGTCAGCGACACCGGCGCGGGCATGACCCGGGAAACCATTTCCCACATCTTCGAGCCGTTCTTCACCACCAAGGATGTGGGCAAGGGGTCGGGCCTGGGGCTGGCCACGGTCTACGGCCTGGTCAAACAGCATGGCGGGCATGTCGTGGTGTTCAGCGAGGAGGGGGAGGGGACGACCTTCAAGATCTTCTTCCCCCTGGATGAGGACGCCGTGCCGGTTGAAACCGCAAGCGCCGCGGAGATCTCGGAGGTCAACGTGGCCGGCAGCACCATCCTCTTGGTGGAGGACAACGATATGGTGCGCAACCTGGTCCGGGACCTGCTGGACAGCTGCAACTGCCGGCTGATCGTTGCGGCAGGGCCCCGGCAGGCCCTCGCCCTGAGCGCCGGCCGGGAGGTGGACCTGCTGCTCACCGACGTGGTCATGCCCGACATGAACGGCCCGGAGCTGCGGGAGAAGATGCAGAAGACCCATCCGGGGCTCGCGACCCTCTACATGTCGGGATACACCGACACCGCCACCCTCCGCAGCGGCGCGCCGGACCGGGGGATCAACTTCATTCAGAAACCGTTCACCACGAGAGAACTCCTGAAAAAGATCGACTCGATCCTGAACGGGACCCCTGAGGCGTCGCCCGGCGCGCCGGCGGGGATGGGGGAGATGCGCTAATGGGGCAGCACTTCATCGGCAGGCAGGCCATCGTCAGCAAGGCGGAGGAGATCGTCGCCTACGAGCTGTTATTCAGGTCATCGGAAGCGCCGGACCATGCCGAGATCCAGGATGACATCAGCGCCACCTCCAACACCATCATGAATACGATCTCCTGCTTCGGCACACAGGCCGCCATGGGGAGGCATCGCGGGTTCATCAACGTGGATGCGGACCTGCTCATGAGCGATACCCTGGAAATCCTCCCGCCGGAACGGTTCGGCATAGAACTGCTGGAAACCGTCGCCATCACCCCCGACGTGATCGGGCGCTGCCGCGAACTGAGGGCAAAGGGGTACCTGCTGGCCCTGGACGACCACACCTACGATCCCCGCTGCCGGGAGTTGTACGACGGCGTGGTCAACGTCATAAAGATCGATATCACCGGGGTGGACAGCGCCGGGATGGCTCTGCTGGTCGAGCAGTTCAGGCCGTACCCGGTCAAGCTTCTGGCGGAAAAGGTCGATAGCCGGGAGCGCTACCTGGAATGCAACCGCTTGGGCTTCGACCTGTTCCAGGGGTATACGTTCTCCCAGCCGGCCGTCATGAAGAAGCGGCGCTGGGACGGCTCGTCCGCCGTTATCTTCAAGCTGATGCAGCAGCTCACCGCCGAGGCGGAACTTGAGGATATGGAGCAAACGATCAAGCAGAGCCCGCCGCTCGTCTACAAACTGCTGGTCCTGGTCAACTCCATCTCCCTGGGGCTGCGGGCAAAGGTCGTCTCCATTCGCCACGCCGTCATGATGATCGGGCTGCACCAGCTCAAGCGCTGGGTGCAACTGGCGATCTTCGCCACGGACGGGGAGTCGTGCCTGGACGACCCGGCCGTCGACCTGGCCGCGGTGCGGGCGGTCTTCATGGAAGAGTTGGTCAAACTGACCCCCCTGGTGCGCAGGAACCGTCATGCCGCCGATGAAGGCTACATGATCGGCATACTGTCGATCCTCACCGCCGTCTTCGACCTCCCCATGGAGGAGATCGTGGCGAATCTTCATCTCTCCGACGAGGTCCTGGATGCCTTGCTGAACAGGGAGGGGGACTTCGGCGTGCTGCTGAGTCTGGTGGAGCAGATCGAAAACCTGGAATTCGAGCGCGCCGCCGAACGTCTGGAAGTGTTGGGGATACCGCTCATGGCGGTCCTGAACTGTCAGAAAACGGCCTATAGCTGGCGTTTTGGGTTGTGAAGACAAGAGGGGTAACGGGAGCTGGGACTTATGATAGTTTTAGGACCTATGCGTCCCATTGGTCCCATATGTCCCATAACCCCCCTTTCCCATAAAAGTTCCACAGGAGGACCATCATGCCCGAGAAAACCATCCTGATCGTCGACGACGAGGAGATGATCCGCGACGTTTCGGCCGCCATGCTCGAGGAACTCGGTTTTGCGACCCTTGCCGCCGCCAACGGCCCTGAGGCCATCCGTATCTTCCGGGACAAGGGGGACGGGATCGCCGGGGTGCTCCTGGACATGAGCATGCCGATCATGGACGGCATCGCGGTTTTCAAGGAGCTGCGCCGCATCCGGCCGGACGTCAGGGTCATCCTCGCCAGCGGTTATAGCGAACGGGAGGTCGCGGAATCCTTCGGGGAGGTGGGGGTGGACGGTTTCGTCCAGAAGCCGTTCAACCTGGAGAGCCTCTCCGCCGCCGTGCGGCGCGTCGTGGCCCCTGGCGACGACATGAACGCGTAACCACGGAGGATTTTCCCGATGTCCCCTGCGCCGCTGTCCGTCAAAACCGTACTCTTCTTCATCATAGGGATCGTTGCGCTCCCCTGTGTCGGCATTATCGTCCATACCGGGCTGCATCACCGGGAGGAGGTCGTCGCGAGCGCCGGATCGGAGACCCGGAGGGTGGTGGGGCGCATCGTCTCGGAACAGCAGAACCTCACGGCGGCGACCGAACAGTTGCTGGCCACCCTTGGCCGGCTCCCCGAGGTCGCGGGCGAGGATGCGGCCCGGACCGGGGCGATCCTGAAGAGCCTGGTCCTGCTCAACCCCCAGTACGCCAACCTCCTGATCGCCGATCCCCTGGGCAACGTCTGGTGCTCGGGCATTCCGGCCAAGCTCCCCCTCTCCATCGCCGACCGCCGCCATTTCAGAAACGCCCTGGCCAGCGGCCGCCTCTCCTCCAGCGAATACCTCATCGGCCGCACCACCAACAGGCCCGCCATCAGCTACGCCTATCCCTACCGGGGCCGGGACGGCGCCATCGCCGGGGTCATCGTCGCCACCCTCAATCTGGATTTCTACCAGAATATCGTGGAGCAGTTCAAACTCCCCCAGAAAACCGGGCTCCTGCTCGTGGATCACCGGGGCGTCATCATCTACGCCAGCAGGGAGGCGAACCCGAGGGTCGGCACCCCGCTGCGGGCCGACCTGTTCCGGCAGATGGTCGAGGGGCCGGAGGAGGCGACCGGCAGCATCGAAAGCATGGCGGGGGACCGGCGCATCGCCAGCTACCGCAAGATGCGCCTCGGGGGCGAGGCGGAGCCCTACCTGTACGCCCGGATGACCATCCCCTATAACGCGGCCCTGGCTGCGGCGGACACCCAGTTCCTCATGAACGTGGCCCTGCTGTCGGCCTTTCTGCTCCTGGCGGCCGGGGCAGCCTACCTGGTGGGCACCCGTCTCGTCATCCGGCGGATCTCGGTGTTGACGGACGCCTCCCGGCGCCTGGCCGAGGGGGAACGGAAGATCCGGGTGGCGGAACTGGTGCGGGGGGGCGAACTGGGAGCCCTGGGGCAGACCTTCGACCACATGGCCGAGCAGCTTGAACGGCGGGAGGGCGCCCTGCGGGAGAGCGAGGGGCAGATGCGGGTGCTCTTCGAGTCGTCCCAGGCCGGCATCGTGCTGCTGGACGCGGCCTGCACGATCATGGTGGCCAACGGGCGCCTGGCCGAGATGCTCGGCCGCACCCCGGAGGAGCTGACCGGCTCCCCGTATATTGACCACGTCCCGCCGGACCAGCGCCCCCCCTGCAGCGAAAACCTGCGCCGGATCATCGGCCGGGAAATCGATACCATAAGCACCGAACGGCGCTACCTGCGGAAGGACGGCAGCGCCTTCTGGGGGTATTTCACCGGCCGCCGCTACGAGGGCGATGACGGGGGGCTCATCGGCATCGTGGGGCACATCAGCGATATCAGCGAGATCAAGCATGCCGAGGAGGAACGCCGCAAGATCGAACAGCAGATGCTGCACGCCCAGAAGCTGGAAGGTCTGGGGGTCCTGGCCGGGGGCATCGCCCACGACTTCAACAACATCCTCATGGTCATCATCGGCAATGCGGACCTGGCGCTGATGCGCATCAACAGGGAATCCCCCTGTGTGGAGAACCTGCACAAGATCGAGGAGGCCGCCGCCCGGGCCGCGGACCTGGCCAAGCAGATGCTGGCCTATTCGGGCAAGGGGAAATTCCTTGTCGAGAGCATCGACCTGAACCGCATCCTGGAAGAAATGGTCCAGATGCTGGAGGTCTCCATCTCCAAGAAGGCATCGCTGCGGCTCAACCTCAGCCCGAAACTCGCGGCGGTGGAGGCCGACGCCACCCAACTGCGCCAGGTCGTCATGAATCTGGTGATCAACGCCTCGGAGGCCATCGGCGACAGGGACGGCGTGATCGCCATCACCACCGGCTGCATGGAGTGCGACGAGGCGTATCTGAAGGACGCCTGGCTGAACGAGAGCATAGGCCCGGGGTTTTACGCCTGGCTTGAGATCGCCGATACCGGCTGCGGCATGGACCGGGAGACCATGGCGAAGATCTTCGACCCCTTCTTCACCACCAAGTTCACCGGGCGGGGCCTGGGCATGGCCGCGGTGCTCGGCATCATCCGCGGCCACCACGGGACCATCAAGGTCTACAGCGAGCCGGGGCGCGGCACGACCTTCAAGGTGCTGTTACCCGCCGCCCCCCTGCCTGCGGAACCGCCCGCCCCGGAGCCCCTTGTCTGCGACTGGCACGGGAGCGGCACGGTCCTCCTGGCGGACGACGAGGAGAGCGTGCGGGGCATCGGCACGGAGATGCTGAAGGCGCTGGGGTACGCTCCCATCACCGCCGTGGACGGCCGGGAGGCGGTGGAGCTGTGCCGGAACACCCCCGGCATCGCCTTCGTCATCCTGGACCTGACCATGCCGAACATGGACGGGGAACAGTGCTTCCGGGAACTCAGGCGGCTTGACCCCGGGATCAGGGTCATCATGTCCAGCGGCTACAACAAACAGGAGGTCGCCCCCCGGTTCGCCGGCAAGGGGCTGGACGGGTTCATCCAGAAGCCCTACACCATCGCCGCCCTCAGGGAGGCCGTATCCCGCCTGGGGCTGGCCAATCCGGGGGATTGTGTGCCGTTCGGGCACAGGTGACGTCAGGGGGGGCGGTTCTCCCAAACCACCACGTATGCAGAGAAGGAGCAACACGGGATGAAGAGAGTCATAGCGGGTATCATGCTGGTCCTGTTCGCCTGCAGCGGGGCAGGGGCCGAATCGTCGGTGTGGAAGGCCCGGAAGGGGGGGAGCGTCCTCTACCTGGGGGGCACCTGCCATGTGCTGCGGGAGAAGGATTTTCCCCTGCCGGCCGAGTTCGACCGGGCGTACCGGGCTGCCCAGGTCGTGGTCTTCGAGACCGATTTGGGCAAGCTCCAGGCACCGGCGACCCAGCAGCGGTTTCTGGCCAAGGCCCTGTACAGCGACGGCAGCACTGTGGACAAGCATCTGTCGCCCAAGGCCTACGCCGCGCTCAGCGCCTTTTCCGAGGCCAACGGCCTCCCGCTTTCGACCTTCGGCCAGTTCAAGCCGTCCATGATCGTGACGACCCTGACGCTCATGGAGTTGCTGAAAATGGGTGTAACCCAACAGGGGGTGGACAACGTCTACTATGCGCGGGCCATCGCGGACAAGAAGGCCGTGGACGGGCTGGAGACGGCCGACCAGCAGATCGACTACGTGGTCTCCATGGCGGACGGCAACGAGGATGAGTTCGTGGATTATTCCATCGAGGATATGAAGAACATGCGGGAGCAGTTCGGGCTCCTCGTGGGAGCCTGGCGCACGGGGGATGCGGGGAAGCTGGACGAGTTGATGTCGGGGGAATTCAAGGCCCGCCAGCCCCAGCTCTACAAGCGGCTGATCGTGGAGCGCAACAAAAACTGGCTGCCGGTGATCGAGGGGTATCAAAAGTTGCGCCAGACCCGGTTCGTCCTGGTGGGGGTGGCGCATCTGGTGGGGCCGGACGGGATCATCGAGGCCCTGCGGCAGAAGGGGTACACGGTGGAGAAGTTGTAGGGCGGCGAGATGTGAACTGCGTGGAAGACGTTGCCAGGTTCCGGCGAATTGGTTACTATGATAGCCGGCAAGGCGTTAACGACTACTATCGTATCCATTGCGAGGCCGATAACGGGACAGGCACCCAATGGATGACCCCCATGGACGTCCTCAATCCGGGGCGTAGGCACTACGCCCCTACAGCCGGGGTTCATATATATTGATCACCGGAGCACTACCCTCCTCCTGCCGCGCCTCTGGAAGCATCACGAAAGGGACATGTAGTTTCGTATGAAGGACTTTAAACTGTTTTCTCCGCGCCGCGACCGTACCGCGGCCATGCCGTTCATCATGCTGACCGTATTGATCGACGTGGCGTCCATCGGTTTGATCATCCCCGTGCTGCCGCCCCTGGTCGGCAGCTTCACCGGCTCCCAGGCGGATCAGGCCTTCTGGTTCGGCGTGGTGGTGTTCGCCTTCGGGCTCGCCAACTTCTTCGGCTCGCCGGTCCTGGGGGCGCTGTCCGACGCCTATGGCCGCCGCCCCGTGCTACTGCTCGGCTTCTGCGGGCTGGGGCTCACCTTTTTCGCCACCGGGCTCTCCACGGCCCTGTGGATGCTCATCGCGGTGCGGCTGGTGGGGGGCGCCATGCAGGCCAATGCGGCCGTGTGCAACGCCTATGTGGCCGACATCACCCCCCCGGAAGAGCGCACCCGGCGCTTCGGCCTGCTGGGCGCCATGTTCGGCGCCGGCTTCATCATCGGCCCGGTCATGGGGGGGCTTTTGGGGGCGATCAGCCTGCAACTGCCGTTTTTCGTGGCCGGCGCTCTGGCCATGGTCAACTGGCTCTACGGCTACTTCGTGCTCCCCGAATCGCTCCCCCTGGAGCGCCGCCGCCCGTTCCACTGGAAACAGGCCAACCCCCTGACCTCCCTGCGCCGCCTGACCCAACTGAACGGCGTGGGGCGGCTGGTGGCCGTGGTCGCCCTGAGCGGGCTGGCCCAGTTCGTCATGTTCACCGGGTGGGTGCTGTACACCACCTTCAAGTTCGGCTGGGGCCCGCGGGAGAACGGCTGGTCCCTGGCGGCGGTCGGCCTCATGTCGCTGATCGTGCAGGGGTTTCTGCTCGGCCGCCTGCTGAAGCGCTTCAGCCCCCGCCGCCTGGCGGTGGCCGGTCTGTTCTCCTCGTCCGTGGCCTTCCTGCTGTGGGGCATGGCCACCCAGGGGTGGATGATGTACGCGGTGATCTTCCTGAACATACTCGGCTTCACGATTACGGCGGCGCTCCAGAGCATCATCTCCAGCGCCGCCGGTCCCCGGAACCAGGGGCAGATCATGGGTGCGGTCAACTCCGTGAACAGCCTCGCGTCCGTATTCGCGCCCCTGTTCGGCGCGCCGCTTCTGGCCATGGTGTCCCACCTGCCGCGGGGCGACTGGCGCATCGGCGCGCCTTTCTACTTTTGCGCCGCGCTCCAGGCCGCGTCCCTGGCCCTGGCGTTTTTTCACTTCCGCAGCGAGCGGGGACGGGGCGTTGCGGGGGCTGTGAAGGGTAGCCGCCAGGATGGATGATGCGATACGGAGGGGAAGAGAAACCGGGGAAAAGGCGGGCAGCGTGGGAGCTGGCAACCGGTGGCAGACCATGAGGGACACCATCGTACGCTATGGGCGGCGTCTTCTGACGCCTGGAGCCCGCACCGATCCCGATGCCTTGCTTCGCCTTATCGCCTGGATCGCCGGCATCTCCATCGTCGTTATCCTGGCGCTTTCGGCGGTTACGGTCTACGAGATCACCGCGGGAGAGGCGACGCGGGACGCCATGGAGGCGGCCGCCCGGGTCAGCCGGGCCATGTTCGAGGAGCAGCGGGACCGGCTGGCCCCCATGGGGAGCGACGGCCGGTACCGCATCCAGCCGAATCAGGCCGACCTGCCGGTCATCGACCGCTATTTCCGCACCTACCTCCGTAACTTCGACATCCTCAAGGTCAAGGTCTATACCCCCGCCGGAAAGATCGTCTACAGCACCGACGGGAAGATCATCGGCCATACGGACGCCGATAACAAGCGTCTGGCCAGGGCCTTGAAGGGGGCGGTCGATTCTCACACGGAGAAGAAGGACCGGATGCTCGACCTG
The DNA here is from genome assembly GCF_008369015.1 of Oryzomonas rubra. NCBI lineage: Bacteria > Pseudomonadati > Thermodesulfobacteriota > Desulfuromonadia > Geobacterales > Geobacteraceae > Oryzomonas > Oryzomonas rubra. Next base: position 303,856 of record NZ_SRSD01000002.1, on the reverse strand, counting down.
AGGGACGAGACGAAATTCAACATCGCCGTGGTGGAAACCTACATCCCCATCAGGGCGGGGAACGACGTCATCGGCGTCTTCGAGCTCTACACGGACGTTACCCCCTACAGCCGTGCGATCGTCCATATCGTTGCGCTGACCGTGGCCTGCCTGGCGGGTATCCTGCTGTTCGTGCTTGTCTGCGCCTGTCTGGTGATCAGGAGGGGGGCCGGGATGCTCAAGGATACGCAGCAGGAGCTTGCCCATAAGGTGCTGCAACTGGAAGAGGCCCTGACACACGTGAAGCATCTCGAGGGCATCATCCCGATCTGCATGCATTGCAAGAAGATCCGGGACGACAAGGCGAGCTGGCAGCAGTTGGAAGAGTACATATCGAACCACTCCGAGGCCCGCTTCAGCCACGGCATCTGTCCCGAATGTTATGAAAAGCAACTACAGGAAATCAAGGACGGGTTGGGGTGAATGATTCGTGGGGTCTGTTGCCTTTCCCTTTTTTCCCATGGGGGGTATAATCGAATGCAACCGAAGGACGATGAAGAACCGCAAGATTGGTGAAGAGTGTGAATCCGCGACGTATCAGACCAGAACTGCCCGGTGCCGTTAAACGCACCATCATGTATGCCCTCTTCTTTACCGCGCCGTTTTTCTTTTTCGCCTACCTGGTGGGGGGCGACACCCTGCAGCGGAACATCAGGAACTACCGCCTGGTGCACTCCGGGCTGAAGTCCAGCGGGGTTATTGTCGAGTACCGGGAGCGGTGGAGCATCTTGGGCCGCAAAGGCGATAAAGAGCTGCGTCCGGTCGTCACGTTCGGGACCCACGACGGCAGGACGGTTACCTTCGAATCCCTGTACCATCCCCATTACAGCGGGTTTTCCATCGGCCAGACCGTGCCGGTCCTCTACGACCGGGACAACCCGCACGATGCTGAAATCGACAAACCGGAGCGGCTCTGGGGCGGGATGGTGTTCCCCTATGCGGTGAGCGGCGCTCTGCTCCTGATCGGCTGCTGGCCGCTCGTCACCCTCCGCAACAACAGCCGCGGGCGGCGCCCGTGGGGCGGCCGGGGGTGATCTGATGCAGAACATGCGTGCCCAACGGGAAAAAGGACAGGAGCAATGCGCCATGACGACGAAAAAACGACATAAACCTTTTTCCATGATCCGGGAGTTCCAGCTTGCCGACTGGTTTACCCTGGCAAACGCGGTCTGCGGCACCGGGGCGCTGTTTTCCATGCTGACGTACCTGCAAACGGGCGAGATCAGCCATGTGTACTTTGCCTGCGGGATGGTGCTCGCCGCGCTGGTCTTCGATGTCCTGGACGGGCGGGTCGCCCGGTGGCGGCAGAAGAGTTCCGGCATGGGGCGCGAGCTGGATTCCCTGGCGGATGTGATCTCCTTCGGCGTGGCCCCGGCCGTGATCGGCTACGGCTGCGGCATGCAGGGGCTCTACGACCGTATCGTCCTCACCGGTTTCGTCGCCTGCGGCGTCTCCCGTCTGGCGCGTTACAACGTTACGGCCGGGGAGCTGTCCGGCGCCGACGGCAAGGTGAAGTATTTCGAGGGAACCCCGATCCCCACGTCGCTCTTGCTGGTGCTGGTGCTCTTTCTGGCGGCCACCCAGGGGGCCGTGCACGAGTATCTCTGGTTCGGGCAGGTGGCGTTCGCCGGTTTCACGCTGCACCCGCTGGTGCTGATCTTCGCACTCTCCGGCTCGCTGATGGTGAGCCGCATCCGGTTTCCCAAGCTCTGATTCGTTCCTGTAGCTTTCTTCCCACTTTCCCACCTACTATTAGGTACATAATCGTCGATTTTTTGATTATTGTTCCCAACTCGGCACACATTGTAAACGATCGTTTATAATGTTCATTGTTTTAGTCCTTCTGCATCCAAAGGTAAACGATCGTTGACTTTATGGTTTTTTTCTTTCCTGTGGCGTGATATAGTAAACGAACGTTGAAGATTAAAGCTGTGGGCTGCGTTTCACGGGAGGTCGATATGGAAATTAAAACAGCCGAAGACCTAGGGTTGATCATCAGAAAGAAGCGAAAAGAGGACGGCCTTACGCTCCATGACGCGGCAGCACTATGCGGAGTAAGTCACGCATTTCTTTCGGCGCTCGAAAATGGAAAAGAAACTGTCCGATTGAATAAGGTCTTGCAGGTCATAGCCTGTCTGGGCATTGAGATTCATTCAAAGCCCAGAGGTTGGGAAACAAGGGATACTGAAGCATGATAACCAAACTGGTCGTGTTACTGGATAATGAGACCGTTGGCCATCTTTGGCTGGACGAGAAGAGAACGTTTTGTTTCCAGTACGAAAAAAGCTGGGCACAGACATCTCAGATTCCGTTGTCTCTCTCCCTCCCGATACGAGATGAACCGTATCTTGATGATGAGCCACATGCCTTTTTCGCCAACCTTTTACCGGAGCAAAAAATTCGAGAGGTTGTGGCAAGAAATTTAGGCGTCTCTCTTCGGAATGATTTTGGTCTGTTGGAAAAAATTGGGGGCGATTGCGCGGGAGCGGTGTCATTATACCCTGATGGTGCAAGATTATCCAAGGAGGAGGCCACATACACTCTTCTGACCACTCCGGAATTAACGAAAATACTACAGCAACTTCCACAAAGACCGCTTCTGGCTGGTGAGCTGGGATTTAGACTTTCTCTTGCGGGAGCTCAAAAGAAACTACCCGTCTATTTTTCCGATGAGGTGTTTTATCTCACGCTGGGAGGTGCGCCAAGCAATTATATTATAAAGCCACCTATGGAGGTATTGGATGGTACGGTTGAAAATGAGGCGTTCTGCATGGCCTTGGCGGGTGAGATAGGCATTGATGTCCCTTCATCGTTTATCTGCGAACTTGATGGGTTACGCGTTTTCGTCATAAAGAGATATGACCGTACCGGCAGCAACGGTGAAATACGAAGGCTTCATCAAGAGGATTTTTGCCAGGCATTGAGCGTTTCTCCTGAATTCAAATACGAGAACGAAGGTGGCCCCGGCTTTGTCCAATGCGTTGATTTACTACGGAAGAAAAGCTGCAGATCGGGAAAGGATGTATTGTCTCTCATCGATTGGTTGATTTTCAATTATTTGGTTGGCAATTCCGACGCGCACGGAAAAAATGTTTCTTTTCTTTTGGTACCGGAAGGTCCGGTCTTGGCTCCGTTTTACGATCTGATTTCCACAAGGATATATCGTCATTTTGGCTTGGCAGAAGGCCTTGCCATGGGAATCGGGGGAGAAAACGACCCTGCGGCGATTCAACGAAGGCACTGGGAGGCTTTGGCGGAAGAACTTGCCATAAAACCCAAGTTTTTGCTGTCGAGAGTACTAGTAATCGCTCATAAAATTCAGAGCGTCAGACTGAAACTGTTTGAACGGGGATTCGATCGCTATAAGTGTGACAGCCTGTATCGGTTGAATGAACTGATATCGGACTCGTGCGATAAAACGATACGAAGAATCTCCTAGTCAGAAGGGCTATTTGCATATTTAGCTTGTGATCTCCGCGTTTCAGTACGGGGCTTATATGCTGCTACCCAACTCCGCACTACTATCTGTTAGCAGAAGCGTTCAAAAATCTGTCTTTGATACTCTCGAATTCATCCGACATTCCTTCCACACGCGACCAGCGCGCCAGTTCGTCCAGGTCTATCAGGCATGCCCCGGCGACCATGAGCGCCTGCTCCAACCCCTGCTTGTCACCCCAGTGGAAGTAGTGGGCAAGGCGGTCCTTGATGCAGTCGGTCGGGGTAAGCATGCGCAGGGTGCCGGTAGAAAATGCCATCTCGGCGATCTCCCTGACCGGTTCGGAACCGATGGAGAGCGGTCCGGTCGGAAACTCAAGAAAGAATGGGGTGTCCGGGTGGACGAAGTAGCGCCTCTTGGGTTTGAAGCCGATCATGTCCAGGGCCGCGGCAAGTTTCTTGCGATCCTCCCGGTAGCGCTCGATGAAGTCGAGGTCGTCGGATCGGTAGCGATTGTCGCTGTAGACGGAGACGCAGCCTCCTCCGCTCAACACCACGTCGATGCCTTGTCCGGTCAGGTGGTCGGATACGTAAGCGGCCAGTTCGGCCAGGCTCATGTCACCCAAGGGGATGGACATTACAACGGTTTCCCTTTCCGCCTCGGCCTACGACGATTGTCCTCCAGACGCTGGCGGACATCATCGGGATAGAAGGTGAGCGCCTTGGCGAGCAGCGCCTGGAGTTCAGCCAGAAATGGGTAGCGTGGGTTGAAGCCGAACACGCGGGTGCGGCCGACTGATTTGCTGTAGAGGATGCCGCCGGTTTCGAGTTTATCCAGTTGACGGAGCAGGGGTGCCGGCGCAATGTCGAAGAAGTCGGCAATCTCCCGCATATATCCCTCCGACCGGGCGGTGAGATAGATGAGCGCCTTTTCGCTGGTTGTGGAACCGATGAGTGCTTCTAACATTTCGATACCTTTTGGGTGTTACATGATACCTTTTAGATAACATATAACATGAACCACTTGGTTGGCAAGGGGAATATAGGTTCACTCTTCGCCATTACAGCGCCGCCGCTCCTGATGACCGCTTTAGCCCCCGCAGGGCCGCACCGGCACGGCATTCGATCAGGTGCGGCGATGCCGTGCCGGTTCCCCCGCCTCCTGCGCAACTCGCCGGTTTAATGGATTTTTTTCACTAAGTTGTTCTAAATTGCCACAACGGTATGGTATGATGAGACAATGCCTTGGAATACGAAGGGGCAGCCTGTTTCCCGCCCGGAGTTTCCGGGGGAGACCAGATCAGCGACAAGGAGACCTTATGAAAAAATTGTTAGCGGCAGCAGCGGCAGTGGCCCTGCTCCAGGCGGCTCCGGCGGCTTGGGCGGGCATCTCTTTCAACATCAACGTGGGCGGCCCGCCGGTCGTCATCGCGCAACCGCCCGACTTCCTCTATCCGGCAGAGCTTGGCTTCGGCGTTGCTGTGGGTGTGCCCTACGACATGTTTTATCTCTCCGGCATCTACTACATCAACCGGGGCGGCGGCTGGTATCGCACCTCGTACTACGGCGGCGACTGGGTAAGGGTGCGCTATCGGGAACTCCCCCCGGATCTGCGCCGTTACAGGATCAACAGAATCCACGAGTACCGCGACCGGGAATACCGCGTCTATTCGAGGGACCGGGATCACTATGAGGGGAGATACTATCGTCCCGACCGTGACGGGCGTGACGACATGGGGCGGCCGGGACGCGAGCAGCGTCGGGAGATGAAAGAGGAACGCCGCGACCAGCGCCGGGATGTGAAGGAAGAACGTCGTGAGCAGCGCCGGGATGCGAAAGAAGAGCGCCGCGACCAGAAGGAAGAACGTCGCGATCAGAAAGACGAACGTCGCGACGAGCGGGGCGGCCGGTAGGCGCACCCATCCTCATACCGTTACGGATGCGAAGGGTCAGGCAGACATGCCTGGCCCTTCGTCCGTTTGGGCAATCGCGGGCAAGCTCGGGGGAGGGGATGCCTCCCCGCGGCGGGCTGGAATCGGGTCCGGCTGGCAGGAGGGGGCGGTTTCAGAGGTCTTTGGGGAAGCCGATCCGCGACTGGATGTAGGGCAGCCACTCCGCCGCCCTGCCGAGTTCGCCGGGGTTGCACCGGCTGCAACCGACACAGGCCAGGGCATCGTTGTTTTTTTGATACTTCACGCAGGATTCGGAGGTGATCCGGGCTGCCATCCTCCGGCAGTCGACCATGATGTGGGTTTGCATGAAGACATCGGATTCAAGAGATTCGGCCATATCATCACCTCGATGACACTGCTCTCATGGCTCTTGGCACTCCAGTGACCGTACCTATTCTATAGCACATGCCGATCCGTTTGCAAGGGGAGATGCGGGGCGGGGGGGACGGTCAAAACGTCCGTTATCCCATCGCCTTGCGGATCATCTGGCTGAGTTTGAGCAGGTTGAACGGTTTCTGCAGGTAGTGGAGCGAGGCCTCCGGTATCCCCTTGGCGGAGATGACGTCGGCGGTGTAGCCCGACATGAAGAGCGCCGGGGTGTCGGGGCGCAGCTCCCGAATCCGGTCGCACATCTCCTTGCCGTTCATCCCCGGCATGATGATATCGGTCAGGATCAGGTCGATGTCGCCCAGGTCGCCCCCGGTGCACAGCTCGATGGCCTCCCCGGGTGATTTGGCTATGACGGCGCGGTAGCCCAGGGTGTCCAGCATCTTCGCCGCCAGGTCGCACAGCGCCTCCTCGTCCTCCACCAGCAGGACGGTGCCGCTGCCGGGGGCCGCGCGGCGCTCGTCCCCCGGGGGCTCGGAACCGGTCCCTTCCCGCGCCATGCGGGGGAAAAAGATGTTGAAGGTGGTGCCGAAGCCGACCTCGCTGTGCACGGTGATGAACCCCTTGTTCCGGGACACGATGCCGAAGATGGTCGCCAGCCCGAGTCCGGTCCCCTTGCCGACCTCTTTGGTGGTGAAGAAGGGCTCGAAGATGTGCCCCAGGGTCTCCCCATCCATGCCGCAGCCGGTGTCCCCCACCGACAGCCGCACGTAATCGCCGGCCCGGGCCGAGGCGATCCCCTGGCAGGCGGCCTCGTCCAGGGACGCGTTCCCGGTCTCGATGCTGAACAGGCCGCCGTCGGGCATGGCATCCCGGGCATTGACCGCCAGGTTCATGATGATCTGGTCGATCTGCGTCGGGTCGAGCAGGGCCGGCCAGATATCCTCCGCCGGCCTGAATTCGAACCTGATGTCCTCGCCGATGAGCCGCCCCAGGCCCTTGCAGGTATCGGCGATGATGGCGTTGATGTTGACCGTGCGCGGCGAGATCACGTCGCTGCGGGAGAAGGCGAGGAGCTGGCGGACGATCTCGCAGGAATGGTTGGCCGCCTTCTGCATCTCCTCCAGGTAGTGGGTCTGGTTGTCGCTCAGGGGATTCGGCTGCAACTTCAGCAGGTCGGCGTAGCCCATGATGATGGAGAGCTTGTTGTTGATGTCGTGGGCGACCCCACCGGCAAGCCTGCCCACCGCTTCCATCTTCTGGGCCTGGTTGAATTGCTTCTGGAGCGCCTCCCGCTCCTGCTCCCCCTTCATCTGCCGGCAGATCTTCCAGGCGGAATCCAGCAGCACGCGCAGGTGAAGCACGTCCGCCTGGTCGTAATCCCCGGCCTTGTTGGCGACGCAGACCACCGCCGCGATCTCCTGCCCGCCGAAGACCGGGACCGACAGGAACCGCTCCAGGGGGATGTGCCCGGCCGGGCACCCCTTTTTCAGCGGATCAGGGCTTTCATAGCTGTTCACGATGACCGGCTGCCGTTGGCGCAGCGCCTCGCCCCACAGGCCGGCTTCCTCGAGCGCCGAGGGCATCCGCTGCCCCGTGGCGCCGCACGCCTTCACCGCGTCCCGCGACCACGCCGTATGGATGAATTCGCGGCGGGCCTCGTCATAGACGAAGATGAAGCCGAACCTGCTGGCGGTGAGCCCCAGGGCCTCCTCCAGGGCATAGTCGAGAAAGCCCTGGATGGAGTCGCAGCGGTATTGCAGGATCCGCACCAGGCTCTCCAGGCGCTGGAAGTTGAGGCCCATCTGGAATTGCGCGTTACGAAGCTCCGTGATGTCGGTGATCACGATGATGATGGCCAGGAGGCTGCCGTCGTCGCCCAGGTGCCGCTTGGCATTCAGGTATCCCCAGAAGTCGCCCCCCTCCCTCTTCAGGTAGTGGCGTTTTTCCGCGATGGCCTCCACGTCGCCCCGCATCAGCCTGTCGAGCAACTCATCGGAGATCGGGCGCTCATCCGGGTGCACATGGTCGTCGTACCGGGAGCCCGCCATCTCCCCATGCTCGAAGCCGTAGAGCCGGCTCGCGCACTGGTTGGCAAAGGTGATGACGCCGTTGGCGTCGAGCATGACGATGCCGGCCTGGGCCGCATCGAAGATGATGCGCAGCTTGTCTTCCGCCTGCCGGTGCTCGACAATCTCCTCCTCCAACTGGTATGCCTGCTCCTGCAACGCCTCCTGGGCCGCTTGCCGCTCCGCGATTTCCTCTTCCAGTTGGGACGCCTGCTCCTGCAAGGCCTCCTGAGCCGTTTGCCGTTCGGCGATCTCCTCCTCCAGTTGGATGTTCTGGTCGTGGAGGCACTCCTGCTTCCGGGCCAGTTTTTCCGCCATCTCATCGAATGCCTGGGCCAAGCTGCCGATCTCGTCCGTCCCCGGGGCCATGGCCCGGGCGCCCAGGTTGCCGCCGGCGATCTCCTTCACCACCCCCAGGAGCCTGTCGATGGGCCTGGTGATGAGGAGGTGCAGGAGAAACGACAGCACCAGCGCAAAGAGGAAGAGAATCGCGCCCAGTTTGGCGGCGCTCCGGTACGCCTCGTGCCGGAGGTGATTGACCTGGCCGGAAAAGTCATAGCCCACGAACAGGATGCCGGTATGCTGCGGCCTGATCTCCCCGGCCCGCATGCCGAGGGTCACGGGGTAGTAGCCGTGGAGGTGATCGGTCGTTCCCGGGTAGAGCGTGCCCTGGTGGAGGGATATGGCCTTGTCGGCAAGCCCTCGGTCGTAATGGGGGATGGCGGCGGCGTCCCCGTTCACCCATTCCTGGCGGCTGGCGATGAGCACCCGGTGGTCGGCACCCACCAGAGCCAGGGCGACTACCTGGGGGGAAAGGGCCGCATAGGAGAGCCGTTGCGCCGCCTCCCCCTGTTCGCCCTGCATCAGGCTGTCCGAGAGGAGGTCCTGGAGCTGGTTCATCTGGGTGTGGGCCGTTTCGGTCAGGGAGCCGATGATCGCCCGCTTTCCTTCCCGGATGCGGTCGAGGGTGAGAACGAGGATCAGCAGGAGGGTTACGGTGAAAACGATGCCCGGAACGAGGAGGCGCAGGCGGTAGCGGGGACGGACCATGCTAGGGTCTCCTGACGACGAGCCGGGCGGGATCGACCGGCCGGTCCAGCAGGTTTCCCCGCAGCATGACGTCGGCAAGCCGCTGGGCCGGCGGCAGCAGGGCGCCGGACAGGAGCCGTTTGTTTTCGTCCCTGTCCGGGATGACGATCCCGTCGAGCGTCGCCTTGAACTGGGCCGCCGTCAGGCCTTCGCGTTTCCCCATGAGCCGGGCGGCATCGGCCGGGTTGGTGCGCAGGTACTCCAGCGCCTTGAACCACCCCTCCTCCAGCGTCTTCACCTGGCCGGGCCGCGATTGCAGCATATCGGCGCACACCACGACCACATCGATGACCTCGTTCGGAATCCGGCGGCTGTCGAAGATGCTGTGCGCCCCCAGGGCCACGAGCCGCGTCCTGGCCGGCTCGAAGGTGACCACCGCGTCGATTTCGCCCGCGCTGTAGGCGTGTTCGTGCTCCTGCACCGGAACCGGCACAATGGTCACATCCCGGGGGGGGAGGCCGGCCTGGTCCAGAGCCCGGGTCAGGACATAGGCGCCAAGGGCCATGGATTCGACGCCGACCCGTTTTCCCTTCAGGTCGCGGATGGTCTTGATGGCGGGACGGGCCATGATGGCGTCGGCGCCGTGGGAGATATCCGCGACCAGCAGTATCCGCACGTCGATCCCGTCCCGCACCAGCAGGAGCGCCTCGTCCAGGGTCAGGGCGGCGACGTCCACGGCGTGGTTGCGGAACGCCTTCAACACATCGGTCGAGGTGGTCATCTCGTGGAAACGCACCGCGGAGTCCGGGTAATAGCCCAGGGAACGGGCCAGGTAGAGCGGCTCGTAGCCGGGCCAGACATTGGTCGCGACCTGCAGGGGGGCGGGGGCCTCCCGGCTGCACCCCGCCATGCCGAAGAGCCACGGCAGGCAGAGCCAGGCGCACACCATGATTCGAACAACCGATATGTGCCTCATGGGCAGCCTCGTACCATTTTCCGCCCCTGCCATACACCGTGGTCAGGGGGGCGTGGAGGGGAGGGAGGTGAAGATTTTTTAAGGTCGGCCGAAATTGTGTACAGTATACAGCAAATCAGGGAATTGTGAAGTCTTTTCAGGTGCCTTTTACGGTCCGGCACCCCGCCCGGCCCTTCCGTTCCGGGACGGTGCCGAGGGTGCAACGCGCTATTTTTCAACGTTTTTAATTGGTCTCTTTTGCACATTGCTCTTGAAATGGGGATTTGCGTAGGGTAGAAGAGATAGCGCACCATGCCCGCACGCGCCCCGTGCCTCAGATACCGGACAAGGGGCGCGGCCATTTCCCCCTTGGGGTGGAATGCCGGCATGCACCCACTCATCTTCTCAAGGGACTCTCTATGAAAGCCGATATCTACCATCTGGTGACCGTCAACGACGGCACGTCGGACAACGCCGCCATCGTGCAGATCTTTTCCGACATGGCGGCGAACAGGCTGAAACGCGACTTCTCGCTGCTGAACTATTACGACGAGGTGCCGGTGAGCTATGGCTCGACCATCGTCGGGGTGGAGGGCGACAGCGTGGAGCTCAAGGTCCATGAGCACCAGGCGCTGATCCTGAAACAGGACAACAACGCGCTCATAAAATGCCCCCACTTTCACAACGATCTGGGGGTGCATTGCTATGCCTCCTATGTCAACGTCGCCAAGAAGACCGTTATCCTGCACAAATTCAGCTATGCGCAGATCCGGGCGGAACGGCGGGAGGCGGTCCGGGTCCGGGTCCGCGATCCGTTGCCGGTGAAATTCACCTACGGCGACGTCGTGATCGAAGGGAACCTGGTGGATATCTCGGGAAGCGGTGTCTCGATCCATGCCGATCCGGTCCCGGCGACGGATACCGACCAGGGGGGGGTGCTGCATCTCGCACTCGCCGGGACCGCTCTGAAGATCCCGGGAACGTTCGTCAGGGCCACGGCTGACGGGAACGGCGGCACTACCTGTATCTTTCAGATAAAGCCCGACCCCAGGGCCGACACGATCATCGGCCGCTTCATCTACCAGCGCCAGGTTGAAATCATCCAGCAACTCAAGGATGAAGTGGCGGTGGAATAACATGAAATTCAGATTCTGCGCCGTACTCCTCATCGCCCTTTTCGTGGCGGGCGCCGGGTTCGCCCCGGCGGCCCCGGCACCGGCGGCCGTTGAAAATTGGGCCTATACCTACCCCGATGCCGCCTTCGAACTCTGGTCGTGGTCCCGGGACAACCCCGCGGCAGCCCGTACGTTTTCCCGGTGGGATGCCGTCAATCACGAGCGTTCCAGGATGATCGTCACCTGGGCCATCGCCCACCCCGGCAAGGGGATCGAGCTGTTCCTGGAAAGCCACCCCTACTGGGCGGACGTGGAGCAGCTGGCGGGGCGGTACCGTCCCGCCGCCAGGACGCTTTTGGCGTGGTGCCGTCATTATCCCGGGGCGGCCAGGGCGTTGATGAAATCCGCCCCCAAGAGCCGTGTCCGGGCGGCAACGCCACCGTCCAGACCCGCAGCACCCCCGGAAGGGGCTTCCGAACCAGACCCGCAAGAATGAAAAGGGGAGAATGGGCAAGCCTCCGGGGGCCCCATGGAAAAGGCCCCGGATCGCTCCGGGGCTTCCTGGTTTCGGTGCGATTGCCGCCAGCCTCAGACTTTTGTGACGTTGGCGGCTTGCAGCCCTTTCGGGCCCTTGCCGGCGTCTAGCGCGACTCCCCCCCGTAAAAAAAAGAGTTGACTGGTCAGTCAAATGGGATTACGGTAAAACCATAGCTTGATGAGGAGCTATACAATGAAAACGACGCAACCGGATACCAAAACGAAATTGATCGAAGCCGCCATGGAGCTCATCTGGAAAGGGAGCTACGGTTCGGTCAGCGTTGACGACATCTGCCGGGCCGCCGATGTGAAGAAGGGGAGCTTCTACCACTTCTTCCCCTCCAAGGTGGACCTGGCCATCGCCGTCATGGAGGAATCCTATACGCTCTTGCAGCCGGAGCTGGACAGCATCTTTTCACCGGGCACCGAGCCCCTGGCCCGTTTCGAGCGCCTGGCCGACGCCATCTACGAATTCCAGGCCCAGACCGCCGTCAAATACCATCAGGTGTGCGGCTGTCCCTTCACGTCCCTGGGCTCGGAGATGGCCGGGCAGGAGGCCGGTATCCGCGCCAAGTTCGCCGATATCGCCCACCGCAGGGAACGGTATTACGTGAATGCCTTGCGGGACCTGGTGGCGGCGGGGCAGTTGCCGGAGACCACCGATGTCCAGGTCAAGGCCCAGGAGATTTATGCCTATATCGTCGGCCAACTGGTGATCGCCCGCATCGAGAACGATCTGGAACTCCTGAAACGGGATCTGAAACCGGGGCTGCTGAAGATACTGGGAGCGGGGAACAGGACCGAAAAAGCCGCCTGAGGCGGCCCGGTCCGCTCTTTTACAACTAGATACGCCGTTTCGTCGCACCACTGCCGCTTCCCAGCGGCATTTTTTGACGCCGCTATTGACTGACCGGTCAACTAGTGACCGGGGGAAAGATCTTGATGGGTTAGGGGAACGGGGAAGAAACAGCAGACGAAACGGCAGCAAAATCATACCGACAGACACTCGCGGGGCGGCGCAACCGGCCGCCCCGGACAGCAAGGAGAAAAGCCATGGAACATCTGACAAACATGATCAGGAAACGCGCCGTCCTCGTGGGGATCGGCGCGATAATCGCCCTCGGCGGGGCCGGAGTGGCCGCCTACCACATGGCCGCGAACGTGAACGCCCAGCCGACCGCCGCGGCCCCGCCGCCCCCCCAGGTGGGCGTGGTGACCGTCAAGCCGCAGAACGTGCGCATCTGGTCCGAATTTTCCGGGCGGATGCGGGCCGTGGATTTCGCCGAACTGCGCCCCGAGGTGAGCGGGCGCATCACCGGGGTCCGCTTCAAGGAGGGGCAGATCGTGAAGGCGGGCGAGGTGCTGTTCGTCATCGACCCGCGCCCCTATGAGGCGGCCGTGGCCAAGGCCGAGGCCAATCTGGTCACGGCCCGGACCAACGCCGGGTTCGCCAGGACCGAGCGGGAGCGGGCCGCCAACATGGTGCAGACCCAGGCCATCGCCCAGCGCCTCTACGACGAACGGGCCAATGCCGACCGGGTCGCCCGGGCCGCCATCCAGGTGGCCGAGGCGGAGCTGAAACAGGCCCGCATCGACCTGGACCACGCCTACGTCAAGGCCCCCATCGGGGGGCGGGTCAGCCGCGCCGAGATCACCCTGGGCAACCGGGTGCAGGCGGGGGCGGGCGCGCCGCTGTTGACCTCCATCGTGTCCAACGACGGGATCTACGCCGATTTCGAGGTGGATGAGCAGACCTACATGAGCAGCATCCGGGCCCATGCCGACACCCCGGCCAAGGAACGCCAGGTGCGCGTCGAGGTGACGGTGCAGGGGGACGAAGCCCATCCCTATCAGGGCACGATCCAGAGCTTCGACAACCGCATCGACCCCGCCTCGGGCACTATCCGGGCGCGGGCCCGCTTCGACAACAAAAACGGCGCCCTGGTGCCCGGCATGTTCGTGGCGGTCCGCCTGGCCAGCAGCAGCGAGAACGCCGCGCTGCTGGTGCCGGAACGGGCCGTCGGCACCGACCAGAGCAAGCGGTTCGTCTACGTGGTGGGGGACAACGGCAAGGTCGCCTACCGGGAGGTCAGGCTCGGCCAGCAGGCCAGGGGCGAGCGGATCGTGCTCGCCGGGGTGCGGCCGGGGGACCGGGTGATCGTTGACGGGCTACAGCACGTGCGGCCGGATAGCACGGTGCGCGTCCAGGAGGTCGCCCAAGCCCAGCAACAGGAGCCGGACCGGCTGGCGGCAAAGTAACATCTCTCTCTTTTTCCTCCCCTCCTAGTTTAGGAGGGGCCGGGGGTGGTAGCCTTTGCTCTCTCAGGTAATCCTCAACCACCCCCTGACCCCCTCCTTATCAAGGAGGGGGGACCGTACGAAGTAAGTGTTGTTACGAGGCACGAGCCCGCAACTACAGGATTGAATCCGGAAAGAATGCGCCATGAACCTATCCAAATTTTTCATCGACCGGCCGATCTTCGCCGGCGTGATCTCGGTCGCCATCCTGTTGGCCGGCCTGATCTCCATGTTCCTGTTGCCGATCTCGGAATACCCCGAGGTCGTGCCCCCTTCGGTCATCGTCAAGGCCCAGTTTCCCGGGGCCAACCCCAAGGTGATCGCCGAAACCGTCGCCACCCCGCTGGAGGAGCAGATCAACGGCGTGGAGAGCATGCTCTACATGTTCTCCCAGGCCGCCAGCGACGGCACCCTGACCCTCACGGTCAGCTTCAAGCTCGGCACCGACCCGGACCTGGCGACGCAGCTGGTGCAGAACCGGGTCAACCAGGCCCTGCCGCGCCTGCCGGAGGTCACCCGCCAGTTGGGGGTGACCACGGTGAAAAGCTCCCCCGACCTGACCATGGTGGTGCACCTGAATTCGCCCAACGAGCGCTACGACATGCTCTACCTGCGCAACTACGCCCTGTTGAACGTCAAGGACCAGTTGGCCAAGATCCCGGGCATCGGCAGCGTGCAGCTGTTCGGCTCCGGCGATTACGCCATGCGCCTCTGGCTTGACCCGCAGAAGGTGGCGGAGCACGCCATGACCGCAGCCGAGGTGGTCGCCGCCGTGCGCCGCCAGAACGTGCAGGTGGCGGCCGGGGTCATCGGCGGCCCCCCCTACAAGCAAGGGGTCGAACTGCAACTGCCGGTCAACGCCCAGGGGAGGCTGACGAATGCCGACGAGTTCGGCGAGATCATCATCAAACGCAACAACGGCGTGGTCACGCGGCTGAAGGACGTGGCGCGCATCGAGGTGGACGCGGCGGAATACGGGCTCCGCTCCCTCTTGAACAACAAGCCGGCCGTGGCCATCCCCATCTTCCAGACCCCCGGTTCCAACGCCATCGCCATCTCGGACCAGGTGCGCAGCACCATGGCCCAGTTGAAGAAGAACTTCCCGGCCGGGCTTGACTACAGCATCGTCTACGACCCGACCATCTTCGTGCGCGGCTCCATCGAGGCGGTCGTGCACACCCTTCTGGAGGCGGTGGCCCTGGTGGTCCTGGTGGTGATCCTGTTCCTCCAAACCTGGCGGGCCTCCATCATCCCGCTGTTGGCCGTGCCGGTCTCCATCATCGGCACCTTCGGGGTCATGCACGTCTTCGGCTTTTCCATCAACGCCCTCTCCCTGTTCGGCCTGGTCCTGGCCATCGGCATCGTGGTGGACGACGCCATCGTGGTGGTGGAGAACGTGGAGCGCAGCATCGAGAACGGCCTGGCCCCCCGGGAGGCGACCATCAAGGCCATGGGCGAGGTCACCCGGCCGATCATCGCCATCGCCCTGGTGCTGTGCGCCGTGTTCGTGCCCATCGCCTTCATCAGCGGCCTGACCGGCCAGTTCTACCGGCAGTTTGCCCTGACCATCGCCTTCTCCACCGTGATCTCGGCCTTCAACTCCCTGACCCTGTCGCCTGCCCTCGCCGCCATCCTGCTCAAGGCCCACGACGCGCCCAAGGACCGGCTGACCCGGTGGATGGACAAACTCTTCGGCCCGGTGTTCCGGGGGTTCAACCGGTTCTTCCACGCCAGCTCCCACGGGTACAGCACTGGCGTGACCGGCATCCTGGGGCGCAAATCCGCCGCGCTTCTGGTGTACGCGCTCCTCCTGGGGGCCACCTACGCAGGCTTCCGGCACGTGCCCCCCGGCTTCGTGCCGACCCAGGACAAGCAGTACCTGGTGAGCTTCGCCCAGCTCCCGGACGGCTCCACCCTGGACCGCACGGAGGGGGTCATCCGGGCCATGTCCGACATCGCCCTGAAGGAACCGGGGGTGGAGAGCGCCATAGCCTTCCCCGGCCTCTCCATCAACGGCTTCATCAACAGCCCCACGGCGGGCATCGTCTTTGTCTCGCTCAAGCCGTTCGAGGAGCGCAAATCCAAGGAACTGTCCGGTTTCGCCATCTCCGAGAAGCTGCAACAGAAGTTCAGCGGGGTGAACGGGGCCTTCATCGCCATCTTCCCGCCCCCGCCGGTGCAGGGGCTCGGCACCATCGGCGGCTTCAAGCTCCAGGTGGAGGACCGCACCGACCAGGGGTACGAGGCGCTGGACCGGACCATGAAGGCGGTGCAGGCCCAGGCGGCCAAAACGCCGGAACTGGCGCGGGTCTTCACCAGCTACAAGATCAGCGCGCCCCAGCTCTACGCCGACCTGGACCGCACCAAGGCCGCCCAGCTCGGGGTGGATGTGCAGGACGTGTTCGACGCCATGCAGATCTACTTGGGGTCGCTCTACGTCAACGACTTCAATAAATTCGGCCGCACCTACCAGGTCATCGCCCAGGCCGACAAGCAGTTCCGCTCCAAGCCGAGCGATATCCTGAAACTCCAGGCCAAGAACTTCGAGGGGCGCATGGTGCCGCTCGGCGCCATCGTCCAGGTGTCCGAGACCACCGGGCCGGACAGCGCCATGCGCTACAACGCCTTCCGCTCCGCCGACCTGAACGGCGCCCCGGCCCCCGGCTACTCCACCGGCCAGGCCCAGGCGGCCATCACCCGGGTCCTTGGTGCCACCCTGCCCAAGGGGATGGGCTTCGAGTGGACCGAGCTGACCTACCAGCAGATCCTCTCGGGCAACACGGCCCTCCTGGTGTTCCCGCTCTGCGTGCTGCTGGTCTTCCTGGTCCTGTCGGCCCAGTATGAGAGCCTGTTCCTCCCCATGGCCATCATCCTCATCGTGCCCATGTGCCTGCTGTCGGCCATCACCGGGGTCTGGCTCACCCACGGCGACAACAACCTGTTCACCCAGATCGGCCTGTTCGTCCTCATCGGCCTGGCGTGCAAGAACGCCATCCTGATCGTGGAATACGCCCGTGAACTGGAGCTGGGGGGGCAGACCACCACGGCCGCCGCCATCGAGGCCGCGCGCCTCAGGCTGCGGCCGATCCTCATGACCTCCTTCGCCTTCATCATGGGCGTGGTGCCCCTGGTGTTCTCGTCCGGGGCGGGCGCGGAGATGCGCCACGCCATGGGGATCGCCGTCTTCTCCGGCATGCTGGGGGTCACCTTCTTCGGCCTGTTCCTGACGCCGGTCTTCTATGTGCTGATGCGCACCCTGGAAAAACGCATCACGAAAACGGAAGAGGTACACCACCATGTCTAAGCTCAAACCAACTGCCATACTACTGTCGGCCCTGCTGGCCGTCCTGCTGCTGGCGGCGTGCAGCGGCCCCCTGGGGCCCCAATCCTCCGGGATCGCCGCCCCATCGTTCTGGAACCGCCTGACCGGGAAGGCCGGGGCGACGGACCCGAACGCTCCCCTGATCGTTACCCCGGAAGCCGAGGTGGACCACGCCTGGTGGACCCGCTTCGGCGACCCGACCCTGGACGCCCTGGTGGCCGAGGCCCTGGCCAACAACAAGACCCTCCTGATCGCCAAGGCCCGGGTGGAAGAGGCGCGGGCCGGACGGAGCGCCGCCCGGTCGCGGCTCTTTCCCCAGGTGAACGGGGTCGCCGCCGCCCAGCGCGGCAACCAGGGGTTTGCCACCAACAATCAGACCGTCTGGATCGCCGGGGCCGATGTGGAGGCCTCGTGGGAGATCGACCTGTTCGGCCGCAACCGGGCCCGCACGGCCGAGGCGGCGGCCCTCCTGGAGTCCAGCGAGGCGGGCAGCCAGGCGGTCCGGGTCGGCCTTCTGGCCGAGGTGGCCCGCAATTACTTCGACCTGCGCAACTATGAGCGCCAGCTCCAGTTGACCCGGCGGAACCTCAAGACCCAGCAGAAGACCCTGGAACTGGTGAAGGCGCAGGTGCAGGGGGCCATGGCCAGCGACTTCGACGTGCAGCGCGCCGCGGCGCAGGTCTCGGCCACCGAGGCGCTCATCCCTTCCCTGGAGACCGCCTACGACGCCGCCATGAACCGCCTGAACGTGCTGATGGGCTCTCCGCCGGGGACGAGGGACGCCCTGCTCGCCACCGCCCGTGAACTGAAACCCCTGGACCACCGGATCCTGCTTGCGGCCCCGGCCAAGGTCCTGGCGGCGCGGCCCGACATCCGGGCCGCCGAGCGCCGCTTTGCCGCCGCCATCTCGGCCAGGTCCGCCGCCCGTGCGGAACTGTTTCCCGACATCTCCCTGACCGCCCTGTTCGGCGTCCAGACCGCGACCCCCTTCGGCTCCACCCCCTGGGGGATCGGTGTCAATCTCGTGCAGCCGCTCCTCAATTTCGGCCGGATCGAGGCGCAGATCGACGCGGCGGACGCGCAACAGAAACAGGCGTTCCTGGGGTATCAGCAGACCGTGCTGGAGGCGCTGGAGAACATGGAAAACGCCCTGTCCGGCTATCTGCACGAGACCGCGCGCAACGCCGCGCTTACCACCGGGGTGGGGCAGAACCGCCGCGCGGCCGACCTGGCCATGCAACAGTACATCAACGGCTACACCGGCCTGTTGGACGTGCTGGTGGCCGTGCGCAACCTGCTCGATTCCGAGGCCGCTCTGGCAGCCTCCGACGCCGGCCTGCGCAACGACTTGGTCAATATCTACGCCGCCGCCGGGGGCGGGTGGCGGGAATAGGCCGGCTGCTCAGGGAAGCAGAGCTGCCGGAACCATCCCCGGAAACAGCTTCATGTGCAGCGGCATGAACCGCTTTTTTTTGCAGGAGATTGTCAGAGGTAACGGGGAGTGTTCAGCGGTTGGGGCGTCGGCGCCGGTCGGATGGACCGGCGTCTCGGGATGAAAAAAGGGCGGGACGGAAGAAACCAACTATTCCGATGATGCTCGCGGTTGCGGGGGTGCGTTTCGATCAGAACCGTTCGTCGATCTCGCGCGGGGGCTTCGTGTCCGGGCGCTCCGCGTCGAAGTATTCGTTGGACAGCAACGCCGCCGTTTCCCGCGCCAGCTCGGCGATGTCGCTATGCCAGGCCGTAACCGCGTTTGTGGAGGTGCTGACGATATACCAGTCGCCCAGGTTCGACTTGTCGCTCTCGCTGCGGGACTTCACCAGGCGATGTTTGCCCTTGGTCAGTACCCGGTTGATCCTCCGTACCAGTTCCTTCGTCTCCACCGCCACTTTGAAATCGCTCATGTTCACCTCACTGATTACAGTATGCCAAACCGTAAACAAAGCCAAGCTAATACGTTGCGTGAAGCCGGGGCGGGCTCTCCGGGCCGGCCCCGGTCGCTTGGCGATTACGTCCCCCGTGATTGACGCTTGTGCCGGCACATGGTAAGCTTTGTCCCGATTGCGCGTTGTAACTCTCACTACCGATAAAGCCTAACCCTTCGCGAGGAGGGGGCGGAAAGCTACGGGTCTCCGTAATGCCTTGCGACTAAGCGCGCCGGGCATCGGGGAGACGGCCGGGTTGCCGAAGGATCTGTTTCTGTGCGCGGCCCGGCTTTTTTGCGCCCGGATTCCGGGAACGCCGCCGGATTCCCGGCGGCGCGGCGCTCCCTACTTTCACGCGAGGCAACCATGGCAAAGGGGTATCAGGCCCACAAGGTACGTGAGGAAACTATCGCCGTCTTCGGCAAGTCCATCGGCAAGCGGGCCGGTTTCAAATGCGAATGGTGCGGCGGCAAGGCCGATCTGCGGGTTTGGGACTACAAGCCGGAGATCGAGCCCAACATGGACACCCTGGCCCTGCTGTGCGGGCGGTGCCGCGAACTGGCCGCCGGCAGGCCGGCCGATGGGAATGAACTGCGCTCGCTGCGCAACGCCCTGTGGAACAACATCCCCTCGGTTGCCGAAGGGGTCGCGCGGGTGCTCGCCCGCTGCAAGGAATCCTGGGTGCGGGAAGCGATCGAGGAAAGCTACATCGACGACGGCGTCAAGGAAGAATTGATCGGCCAGACCGTGCGCTAAGGGCGGGCATCCGGGATCATCCGTGCTGCATGGGGCCTCCGGGGCCCATGGGACCCCCACGTCACAGGAAACCATCACCCATGTTCCTCCCCGCCATTCCCTGCCGTTGCAAACCCAATGAGCAGATGGTGCCGGCGTTGTTCCAAACACGGATAGTGGGACCCCTGTATCATAATGGGACAAACGGGGGCACACGGAGGCGGTCCGTGTGCCTTTTCTCGTGCAAAATCGGGTGGTTGACTGAATAATCGCTGTTTGTTACTTTTTTTAACGGATCAGGGGAATGTGGTAATAATTTTAACATAGCGGAATTGCGGTTGAACTGGGTATTTTGTGGGGTAAGACGGACGGTAGTTCTCGCGAAATGCGTGTATTTTTGCGTGGTTGGCGGGACGGCTGCCGGGAATGGCCCGGGGGCCGAACGGGCTGGGGGATGGAGAGGAAAATGGCTCCTTGTCCCGGGGTGACCCCGTATCGTTCTTCCGGGACAGGCTTTCCCCAGCCGCCTGTGGAAAAGCTTGGGGAGTAGTGTGGTAAGGTGTTGATTTTGTGACGCTCCGGTTACTTTGCCGGATTTTTTGGCAGGGGGGCTGTCAAGGAAAAAACACCCCAACACCCATAAAAAATGACCGTTCGGAGATAGAAGAATAAACCCGGATAGTTGACCCGCACCGCCGCCGGGATGGTGTGCGGGAGAGGAAAAACGGTTCGGCCGGGGCTGGGGATGCTACGGAAAAACAGGGGTGTGCCATGAAAAAGATCGGTATTATCGGCGGGCTCGGCCCGGAATCGACCATCGACTACTATAAACGGATCATCGAGGCGCTCCGGTCCGCAGGAAGCCTGGCGGCCCCGGAGATTATCGTCTACAGCGTCGATATCGAGGAGGTGCTTGGTCTGGTCGCCCGGCAGGAGTGGGATCTCCTGACCGCTCTCCTGGTGGCGCGGATCGAGGCGCTGCACCGGGCCGGCGCTGATTTCGCCGCGATCTCGGCCAATACGCCCCATATCGTCTTCGACCGGGTCCGGGCGCAAGCGCCCATCCCCCTGGTGAGCATCGTCACCGCGACCCTTGACGCGGCACGGGCCGCGGGGTTGCGGCGGGTCGGCCTCCTGGGGACGCTTTTTACGATGCAGGCCAACTTCTTTGCCCCGCCGTTTGCCGACCAGGGGATCTCGGTCGTCGTGCCTGCGGCGGCCGACCAGGGGTATATCCACGAAAAGCTGATGTCCGAGATCGAGCTGGGGATCATCCGGGACGAGACCCGTGAGGGGCTTTTGGCGGTTATCGGGCGCATGGCCGCCCGGGAGGGGATCGACGGGGTGATCCTCGGCTGCACCGAGCTGCCGCTGATCCTGGAACAGAGCCCATCGGGCATCCCGCTCCTGAACACGACCGCCATCCATGTGGAGGGCATTGTGGATTACGCGCGGGGGTAGGGCGTTCCCGTTCCCCGGGGCGAGGGCACAGAGAGCGGGCCGGGTTCCGAATGGTGCGTACCATTCAAAACCCGGCCCCGTGGGATGGCGCGGTCATCTGCGCTGCGAACTCTTTCAGCCGCGGCTCGCTTAATGGTTCATGCGCCTTTTCCCGAAAACCGCCAGGCAGAACAACCCGCCGCCCAGGAGCAGAATCGTGACCTGCTCCGGTACCGGAGGGGGAGGCGCGCTGTTGGGTTCGCTGGAATCCGTGCCGTACTGGAAGCTCACATTGGTAAACAGGCTGCCAAGATCGCCGGCAAAACTGCCCGGTCCGTTTAATGTGAATGTCGCGGAGGTATCCCCGGCCGGGGTGATGCCGTATCGCAGGCCGCCCACTGCCGCGGGGCCCTGCAGATTCGGCCCGTTAACGTTCGGCTGGCCAAAGGCGTCAAGCCCGGCACGGGTGAATGCCCAACCGCCTGTGGCGGTCACCATAGCCAACAGTAATGCGATCACTAGCCTTTTCATAATGTTTCACCTCCTTTCCCAGGCTCGATTCACTGGATATCAATTTGTGTGCCTGAAATTATGCTGCATAATATCGCTATGTTGGCCGTTGGGCTCCGCGAGGTGTAAAGAAGGTGGAACAGGGCAATCAGGGCTGGTCCGGCAATCCATAATGAATGCGGCAGGTTGATTTTTGCCCGGGATCCGACACGCCGCCACACCCGTCGGGTTATTTTACAAAAAAGGATTTTTTAATGTTGAGCGCACGCATTTTTTAATAATTTTTCATGTTTTTTTGTTCATGTAATGCGCCGGCAGGCGCACGGGGGGGCACCGCCTCGTCGGCCTGCCGCCACGGGCCGGCCGCGGATAATCCTTTGAAAACTGGAAAGGTGCGGGGCTGGATGGTACAATAGTTCAGTCCGACCTTTCGCGACCCCGAACCACACCTGGGAGGCACTATGAAACGCCTGCATGTATCCGCACTATTCCTGGTCCTGCTCCTCTGCATATCCCCCCTGGCCGCCCATGGCGGCTTCTTCGACGATCTGACCCACGGGTTGGGGCTTTCCGGCTCCTCCGGCGCAGGCCTGGACGATTCCACCATCGTCAGGGGGCTGAAGGAGGCGCTTGCCACCGGCACGACCAAGGCGGTCACGGCGGTGGGGCAGCGGGACGGTTACTTCAACAACGCCGCGATCAAGATCCTCGTGCCCGAGAAGATCCGCACCGCCACCGACCTGCTGGGCAAGTTCGGGTTCCAGGCCCAGGTGGACGACTTCGTCCTCAGCATGAACCGGGCCGCGGAACAGGCGGCGCCCAAGGCCACGGAGTATTTCGTCTCCGCGCTCAAGGAGATGACCTTCGACGACGCCCGGAAGATCCTCCAGGGGGGTAACACCTCGGCGACCGACTATTTCCGGCAGAAGACCGGCGACCGGATCTATGGCGCGTTCAAGCCGGTGGTCGCGTCGAGCATGAAGGATGTGGGCGTGGCCCGCAGCTACAACCAGATGATGGGCAAGGTGGAGTCCATCCCCTTTGCCGGGGCGACGGTCGGTGGGTTCGATCTGGACCACTACGTCGCCACCAAGGCGGTGGACGGCCTCTTCACCATGCTGGGCGAGGAAGAGAAGAAGATCAGGACCAACCCGGCGGCGCGGGGGACCGAGTTGCTGAAGAAGGTGTTCGGGAGGTAGGGGCGAGCGGTTGTTGCGTTGCGGCGACATGAAAGGGTAACATGCCCCCCCCGATACCCTCTGGAGTAACTAGTGGCAAACACCGACTACGTGCGGGAAAACCGGATCACCCAAGAGCTTGCCCGCGACTGTAGCAGACGGCGAAAATACGTGGCATATATCGGCCTCCCCCTGGCGCTCGCGGCCTCGGCGCTGTATCCCGCAGGGGTTCTCCTCTGGTTCGGGATGGTGGGCATCCTCCTGCTGGCCGCCGGATACCGGGATCGCTCCAGGGTATCCGGTGCCGCCGGCGAGAACTATTCCCTCGGCATCCTGAAACAACTCCCCGACACCTACACCATCTTCTATCAGGTCTGTCTCCCGGACCCCCGGTCGTCAACGGGCGAACGGGAGCTGGATTTCATCGTCTGCGGTCCCAACGGCGTTTTCGTGGTCGAATCCAAAAGCCATAACGGCGTGCTGGAAGGCGGCCCTGACGACCGCCGCTGGACCATCCACAAGGTCGGGCGGGGCGGCACGGCGTACCGCGATACGGTGCGCAATCCCATCAAGCAGGTGCGGCAGCAGGTACACCTGCTCTCGGCCTATCTGAAGGACCACGGGGTGCGCGTCTGGGTGACCGGCGCGGTCGCCCTGTCCCGCGACAACAGCCTGGAGCGGGTCGACGGCGGGGGCATTCCCATTATCCCGTCAACGGACCTGACGGCGTTCCTCCTTGCCCACCGGCCGGACCAATCACCCCGGGAAAGCCACATCGCGCAATCCATCCGGGCCATCGCCGCCTTGGTCGGTTGATGCCCGCCGCCGGGCTCTCCGGGGGCGCCTTTTCAGCGGATTTTTGTAACAAAAGAGCGGGAAGAAACGTCTTATAGAGTAAGGGGGGAAGAACCCGGCATCGAAGGAGGTGCCACATGAAAAGGCTACTGCTTCTGATCGCCGTCTCGCTCCTGGTGACGGGCTGTGTTGCCGTCCCGGTGTACGATGGCGCCTATTATCATCCCTATTACGGCTATTACGGCGACTATTACGGCCCGTATCCCTACGGCTATTGGGGCTCGGACTTCGTGTTCATTACCGGTGGCCACGGCGGGCGCGGCTTCCATGGCCGGGACGTTTTCTACGGCAGGGGCTACTTCCGCGGCGGCGACGGCGGATTCCGTGGCGGCGGTTTCGTTCGCGGTGGCGGGTTCCGTGGCGGTGGCAGGCGTTAAGAGTGTGGTCTGCGGTTGACAACGCCGGTGCCGGGCAGGAGGATGGCGAGGGATGGCAGGGAAGCGGGGCGCGGACCGGAGGGCTCGTATGGAGCCTTGGGCTGCCGCCCTCGTGAAAACATATTTATGTATCAAAATGATGCAATCGAAGGCATCCGGGCAGGTTTCGGGTGCCTTTTTTAATGTGAAAACAGGGGAATAGGGGCACTGACCCTGAAATGTTAATAAGATTAACACGTTGGTTTTTAATTGAAATTCGATTTTCCGTGGGGTAGAACGTGTAAAGGGAGTGCGTCGGTACTCCCCCATTCTCTGTCGAATGAAAACCAGCCCCTTGCGGGGCGTCATCACACTGGAGATACTATGAAACAATCACTTGGCGCAAAGACACTGCTTTTTCCCACCCCCGTACTCATGGTCGGAACCTATGACAAGGCAGGCAAGCCGAACATCATGACCGCCGCGTGGGGCGGCGTGTGCTGTTCCGAGCCCCCCTGCATCGCCGTATCCCTGCGCAAGTCCCGGCACTCCTACGACAGTATTGTGGAGCGCAAGGCGTTCACCGTGGGGATTGCCAACGGGGCGTACATGGCGGAAGCCGACTATGCCGGGATGGCCTCGGGGCGCAGCGCGGACAAGTTCGGCGTGACCGGGTTGACCGTGGTGAGGAGCGACGTGGTGGATGCCCCCTATGCGGAGGAGTACCCGCTTGTCCTGGAGTGCCGGCTGGTGCATACCTTCGATCTGGGGATACACACCCAGTTTGTCGGCGAGATTATCGATGTGAAGGCGGACCGGGATACCTTGGGCGAAGACGGTCTCCCCGACATCCTCAAGCTGCAGCCGCTCATCTACGATACCGCCCACAAGGGGTATCATGCCGTCGGGCCGCTGCTCGGGAAGGCTTACTCGGTCGGGCGGAAGTTTATGTGAGGGTGGGGGAGATGTAGTCTGGGCAGGGTTCAAAGCTTATGTGGTTGTGTTGTAAATTTGAAAATTGCGGACGTAACCCCTATGGGCTTTCCTTTGTGTCACCAAGGTACCACGTATATTCAATTTGCGTGGTAATTGTTCCTTAATCGCTGAGTCTAATGCGTAAAAGTTTTAAATAAAGCCTAAAGGGGCTCTTATCGTTATGCAGTCGAGGCCATATTTCGATAAATCTACAGCAGAAATAGAAGAACTTTATAATATAAATGTTAACAAAATGGCTGTATTGAAGGATTTATTATTGGAACTTCAGCACAGAGATAAACCTAAAGCAATGCACTTGCGTGAAGAAATTGCTACTGCAATTGATAAATGCAGACTGTCAACACCATTTTCATCGAACACACCAAAACCAACAACCTCCATGCCACAATTTCAACTAGAGCTACAGTCAGTGTCACCAACTATGCTACAGTCGGAATCTGAGCCATATGTAGCAGCGTCACCTTCTGAATCACAACAACAGCCAGTTGCTCTGTCTTCCACTGCACAGCCACAGCCAGATACAGCACCAGTGCCACAACCTAAACCACCATCCCCCCCAGTTGCTGCATCTGTTCCAACGCCACTCGATAAAGCACGAGCACACGTTGTCAACGTCATCGAATATCTATCCGCGCTCGCCAGAGTAAATTCAGTAGTGGTCAGAGATATCGATAATTATCAGAATATTTTTTGGTTCTCAGACATCCCAAGAAATGGAACAAACTGTTATTCAAGGACATGGGGAGCGGAAGAAAACACCCCTGATGACATTTGGCTTGAAGTAAAAAAAATGCCTGAGGCAGCACTGCCACCAGTGCCTAAAATCTGTGATCAGTGGGTCATTGAGTCTCAGTTACGGAAATTTGATTCACTGCCGTCACTTCAGCAATCCATTACCATAACTACCAAAGTTATTGATCCTGCCACAGGTGAGCAGCACGAAACTATTGAAACAAAGCGTCTATCCGATAACCCTGCGGTACAAACCTCTTGGGACGCCTATGTACAGCAGAAATGGCAACCTTGGGTGGTCATCTATAAAAAATACCTCGAAATTCAAAAGGTATTTGGAGCGCTATATGGAATTTACCAGGAACAGCAGCGGTTTGGTGAACAGTATGAATTAATCGTGGGACTGGGGTTGCTGACATGGCGGCAACCCAAAGGGCAGTCCGTGCGCAGGCATTTGGTAGTCGCCAAGGCATCACTTGAGTTCGAGGCCGCGATTGGTAGATTTGTTGTTAAGCCTGCGCCTGACGGTGATCAGGCAGAAGTCGAACTCGACATGCTTGAGTCAGATTGTTTTCCGGCCAATGCCTCGTCACTTGTGGCCGCAGGCAGACAATTAAGAGATAATTTTTGGGATAGAACTACCTCCAATTCAATTCTGTCGTCAATTTCAAACTCACTCGAAGAGCAAGGCAGAGGTATTTACAATGCTGATGCTGAACGCCCCTGTGGTGCCAATACCACCGAAGTTCCACTCATCGAATTTGCTCCCGCACTCATTCTACGAAAGCGGTCTCAAAAAGGTCTATTGAACATTCTTGCCGACATGCGCCGTCAGGTAGAGAGCGGCATGGAGATACCAGTACAATTCCTCGATCTTTGTGAGGCGGCGGACCCCGCTGATTTACAAGGAGAAATCTGTGAGCACGACACACCTCACGAACAAACACCTTACGTACATGATCATATCTATTTCCCGCTACAGGCGAATGAACAGCAGAGACAAATAATCTACAAATTTAACAAACAGCGGGGGGTGCTTGTTCAGGGTCCACCGGGAACCGGCAAATCACAGACCATCACGAATCTCATTTGCCATTTGCTGGCTACCGGCCAGAGAGTTCTCGTAACCGCCAAGACTACCCGGGCGCTGGAAGTATTGCATGAAAAAATTCCGCCGGCAGTTAGCCCATTGTGCATCAGCATGCTCGGGAGTGGGACTGATGAACGCGAATCGATGGAGCGCAGCGTCAACGGCATTCTGAACAACATAAACAGCCGTAATATCCCTGCAACTGCCAGGAAAATGGAAGAGCTTGAGCAAAAGCTGCATGATAGTAAAAAGGCTAAGGCGGAAGCTGAATATGCGCTGGTTGCTTTGCGGGAAAGGGAGACCTTTCAGCACTCTATCGCTGGCGGAACCTACACAGGAACTGCAGCCGCAATTGCTTCCAGTCTGTTGACCGATGAACCAGTTTATAACTGGCTTACTGATGAAATAACGGAAACTGATGACGCTCCGCTTTCGAGGTCTGAGATAGACGAATTGTCCGTTTTGTTGTTAGACATAAGCAACGAGATGGAGGTTGAGCTATCAAAATATTTTCCTGATCCTAATAAGGATCTACCTGATTGTGAGTATCTGCGCGGACTATGGCAGCAACTTACAGACTACGAATTGCTGGCGAAAGACAGCGAGGGAAGATTAAGGTCATTATCTGGGCAGGCCATTGCAAAGTCAGATCGGGAGCAGATTCTCGCACTGCATGATGCCATGAATCACTTGGTTGCAGAAATCCATAGTGTCAACCGCCGATCACAATCATGGGTTGGCGGAGCAGTTAAAGACGTGTTAGCTGACCTCGACACTCCTTGGAAACAATTGCACAAACTCACGACTGATCGCCTTGAAAATCTCAAAAAAATGGCAGATAAAACGCAATCATGTGTCGTAGAAATTCCTTCTGGAATAGATCAGATGCGTTTGAGTGGTGATGCCAAAAGCCTACTTACTCATTTTACATCAGGTGGCGGACTAAAGCAGTTTGGTCTGTTTGAACACCCGATGGTAAAGAAACATGGTGAAATGTTACGTCAGGTGAGGTTGAATGGCCAAGAATGTCTCAACAAGGATTTATTGCCCGATCTCATCGATTACTTGAGCGTAAAGTTTTTGCTTGCTGAAATATGGTCGCTTTGGGCTGGCAAGGCATCCAGTCAGCCGGAGATTCACCCGCTGATGCAGATAGCCGAAATTGAAGAGTTAATAGAAGCGCTTGATAATGTATTGGATTTGTACTCAAAAAGAGCGGATGTAATATCAGCAGTCGTTGCAATACCGGGACTGCCTCGCCCACAGTTTGAGGATGTTGATTCACTCGTGGAACTCATAAAAACCTGTCAAAACGTACTTGAACAAGCTGAACTAAAGCAATTGAAACAACAAGTTTTGAAAGAAGATGGTCGAGTAATGTCAGCTGTCTCACGCGCTAACGGTCATCCACTCTGTTCAGAAATCTACCATGCGGTCAAGGACCATGATCCTGACAGGTACTGTAAGGCCGTTAACAGTCTGCAAGGTCTGAGTACACAGCATGCGCGAGTTGTTACAAAGAAAAAATTCCTCAACGTATTGGCATCAAAAACCCCACGTTTTGCTTCTACCCTTTCTTCTCCGCATTCTAAACAGTTGGCAGTCCAGCAATTGGAAAAATTGGATAAAGCATGGGCATGGCGTCAAGCTACTGACTGGATGGTTAAATTCCAAAGGCAGGATGGCAGCGTTCTGGAAAGAAACATTCGACAGTATGAATTGACATATTCCAAAGCACTAGAAGAACTTGCTGCGCTTAAGGCTTGGACCCATTGTTTTGCTCGAATGACAAGAGAGCATCAACAACACTTGGTTTCCTGGCATCAGTCTATGCGTAGACTTGGCAAAGGCACTGGAAAACATGCGCATAAACATCGACTAGATGCCCAGCGAAGCCTCAACGAATGTAAAGGGGCTGTTCCTGCCTGGATAATGCCGCTTCACAGGATCTACGAAACAGTTGAAGCCGCACCTGGTTGTTTTGACGTTGTAATCGTGGATGAGGCTTCACAGTGCGGTTTTGAAGGATTGCCACTACTCTATCTTGCCAAAAAAATTATCGTGGTTGGTGATGAGAAGCAGATCAGTCCTGAAGCTGTTGGCACAGACAGAACGCACGTATTCAACCTTATGAAGGCACACCTGAGCGATTTTAAGCACAGCGCCTCCTTTGACATTGAAAACAGTCTATTTGCACATGGTCAGATCCGGTTTGGCAACAAAATCACCCTCTGTGAACACTTCAG
Source organism: Oryzomonas rubra (assembly GCF_008369015.1). Taxonomy (NCBI): domain Bacteria; kingdom Pseudomonadati; phylum Thermodesulfobacteriota; class Desulfuromonadia; order Geobacterales; family Geobacteraceae; genus Oryzomonas; species Oryzomonas rubra. The sequence goes on along the minus strand of NZ_SRSD01000002.1, from coordinate 274,715 downwards.
GTGTGCCCCAGAAATTATCCGTTTTAGTAATGAACTTTGCTACACATCCGATCCTCTGATCCCATTGAAGCAAGTCCCTCCGAACCGTCTGGTACCGCTCAAGGCTGTGCATGTTCCTTCGGGATACAGAGAGGGAAGTGGGCAAACAATTGTTAACCGACCTGAAGCTGAAGCGATTGTTAAGCAGATAATTGCTTGCTGTAAAGACAATTGCTATGACGGGATGACGATGGGGGTCATTGTCTTACAAGGCGATGCCCAGTCAAAAGTCATTGAAGATATGCTCGTCAGGCAATTGGGTACGGAAGAAATGCAAGAGCGACGACTACTCTGCGGCAATCCGTACAGTTTCCAGGGTGATGAGCGGGATGTTATCTTTATGAGCATGGTGGCGGCGACCAATGAACGTATTGGTGCACTAGTTCAGGAAAAGGATACGCGAAGATTTAACGTCGCAGCAAGCAGAGCCAGAGAACAGATGTGGTTGTTTCACTCTGTGACCAGCAACGACTTGAGCAACAGATGTCTCCGTAAGCGATTACTCAATCACTTCTACGATACGACAGCGCCTCCTACAGTAGGGGGCATCTCAGTTGAAGATTTGAGACAGGCCGCGCATGTGGCTGATCGTTGGCGTGAAGAATCGCCAGCACCTTTTGATAGCTGGTTTGAAGTAGATGTTGCACTGCAAATTGCCGGTCGTGGCTATACTGTGGTTCCACAATTTGAGTTTGCAGGTAAAAAAATTGATCTTGTTGTCCAAGGCGGCAGCGCGCAACTCGCAGTCGAGTGCGATGGTGACCATTGGCACGGTCGAGATAAATTTGAAGATGACATGCAACGACAACGGATGCTGGAGCGCTGCAATTGGGTCTTTTTCAGGGTAAGGGAAAGCAACTACCGTATAGACAATGAAAAAGCGCTGGAACAGCTTTGGGGTATGCTTGAAGCAAGGGGGATTTACCCTCAAGGTGGTGAACAGCACACGAATTCTCCGAATGAAGCAGCCGAAGAGCCTATAGATGACAGTACAGAATCCAATCCACAGGACATCGATGATGTTGATTTGGAATCAGATGATGAGGGTGAGATTGATGACTCTGATGAAATTATTAGCGGCGGTCCACTTTCAATACAAAAAGTACTCAATTTAAAACCAGTTGAGTTGCGAAAACTAATACTTGAAGCCTTTAAAACGCTACCAAACAACTCCTGCGTGCGCAAAGCATTAACAACAATTATACTAAAAAAATGCTGCATTCTGACGAGAGGGACGCCACGAAAGGTTTTTGAGCGAAAAGTTGAACATCAGGTTGCAGCCATGATTAGAGATGGTCACTTGATTGCGTACAGAAGCAAAAATGAACGATTGAAGCTCGGGTGGGTTTTTACCACAAATGGGCAAGGATGATAGGATAGGGAAAATTCGACGGAAATTTCAAGGACAGAAAAGGGGCGCGCCTACATTATACACAAATGTAAAATGTAGGCGCTCCCCCATGAAGTACCTTAAAAAAGGAAAGCCCTGTTACGTTGCGGTGTGGGAAGAACGGGACAAACAGATTCGGTTGGTGGAGGTACTCTATGTTGGCACGCACGAGAAAGCGCCCTATTGAAAAAATGGATGCGGCAAGATTTTTGGGACCGCCCGATAAAATAATGGAAGTCCGCCGTTTTGCGGTGTCCCTGGGACTATCCGATCTGGAGGATACCATCGATTACCGGGACGCCTTTCCCGAGTTTTCCGGTAAAGAGCCGCAAATTGCCGTTAAAGCGTATCGTATGCGGGAGGGGTTGACGCAGGAAGAGCTTGCCAAACTCGCGGAAATCCCCCGCCGCCATATCTCCGATATGGAAAACGGCAGGCGGCCCATTGGCAAGGAAAACGCCCGCAAGCTGGCAAAGGTTCTGAATGTTGATTATCGGATGTTTCTCTAAGGTGCGTTTTCATGTTCTGCTTCGCCAAAAAAGACAAGGAAAACCTCACCAGGGAAGAAGAACGCGAATATAAGGATGCTGCTTCTCTCTATCTGGGTTTGAGTGACGCACATATCGAAACGGCGCTGCAACATGGCAAGATGGAGGAGGTGGAGTACCCATGACAAAGAGATATAAAAGTACCGCACTGGCGGCACTGCATGAATCGATGCAGGATTTGCATGATATAGGGGTTGTTGACCAAAGAACGATGCGAAAGTTCGATGAATCGTGTCTTGTTCCCGTTGCGGAATTTGCTCCCGATGAGATCATCGAGACACGGAATAGGGCCGGTGTAAGCCAAGCCGTTTTTGCCCACTACCTTAACGTGTCCGTCGGATCGGTAAGCAAGTGGGAGCGCGGCGAGAAGCATCCGAGCGGTCCGGCACTGAAGCTGCTCGATCTGGTCAGGCGGAAAGGGTTGGAAGCGCTCGCCTAGCAGCAACCTGAGCGGTAATGACATAGCAAAGGCGGCCAATCGGCCGCCGTTCGTGTTTCCCGAAAGCGGATGTAAGCAGGCTCCCTCTCTCAACTCCCTCCCGATCCCTAAAACTAGACGCTCTACCATCCACTCCAACACATTCGGGACAACCTGCGCTCCACTCGGCCCCGCGAGGGCTGCAAAACGCCGGAGCGGGAATAAAAAAAGGCCACACCTTGCGGTGTGGCCTTTTTTCTTCCTTCGGAGGAAGAATTACTTTGCAGCAGGAGCAGCAGGAGCAGCAGCGTCAGCAGCAGGAGCAGCTGCGTCTTTCTTAGCGGCTTTCTTTGCTTTCTTTGCTTTTTTTGCTTTCTTAGCCGGTTTCTTCACTTCTTTTTTCTCGGTTGCAGCAGGAGCAGCAGCGTCGGCAGCCGGAGCAGCAGCGTCAGCAGCGAAAACAACGGCGGAGAAGGACAGAGCAACGATAGCGGCTACGAGGGTGGAGAGAACTTTTTTCATGTGATAATGCCTCCAGATGAGTTTAAATGCTTCTTGCCTAAGGTAATAGCATTAACGGTGCCAACTACGAAGGTTCGGCTAACATGCCGATATGTGTGGAATTAATTTTTTTGCCCCGGCTGCGCCCGGCTTGTAACCACCGCAAATCATCCTGTGCTTACCTCATATGGGGTATGCGCCCACTGGGGCAGGCCCCGTTACCCTGCCCGCTGCGCCGCCAGAATCGTCGGCAGGTTGATCTCTATCCAATCGGCCAACGACTCCACCTTGCGGCCGATCTCCGCTCCCATGGGCGTCAGGGAATATTCCACATGGGGCGGCACGACCGGCAGGGACACCCGGTGGATGAAGCCGTCCTTTTCCAGGCATTGCAGCGTCTGCGCCAGCATCTTTTCGCTGACCCCGCCCACCTTGCGCCGCAGATCGCTGAAGCGGTGCGTGCCCTCCATCAGGGCCACCAGCACCAACACGCCCCAGCGGCTGGTGACGTGTTTGAGGATCTCCCGCGAGGGGCATTCGACGGCAAAGATCTCCCCGCGCCGCAGCAGTTCGGAGAGTTTTGGGGTTTTGGCTTTTGTCATGGCACTTACCTTTTTGTGCGTACTTACTAAAAGTAATTATAGCTGATATGATGAATCCATACAATACATCAATCACCGTTGAAGGGAGTTTGTCATGATCGTCATCACAGGAGCAACCGGGCAGTTGGGCCGTTTGGTCGTCGCAGCGCTGCTGAAAAAGGTACCCGCAACCGATATCGTCGCCGCGGTGCGCAATGTGGACAAGGCCAAGGATCTTGCCGCATTGGGCGTGCAGGTGCGTCATGGGGATTACAGCCAGCCCGCCACCTGGGACGGAGCGCTCAAGGGGGCGGACAAGCTGCTCCTGATCTCTTCCAGCGAGATCGGACAGCGCGCGGCCCAGCATAAAACGGTCATCGACGCCGCCAAGCGGGCGGGGGTGAAATTCCTGGCGTACACCAGCGTCCTGCATGCCGATACGTCGGTGCTGGGGCTGGCCGACGAACACCGGGAGACCGAGGCGCTGCTCCGTGCCTCCGGGATCCCGTTCGCGCTGCTGCGCAACGGCTGGTACACCGAAAACTACACGGCCGGCGTGCCTGCCGCGCTGCAACTCGGCGCCGTGTACGGCTGCGCGGGCGACGGCCTGATCTCATCCGCCGCGCGCGCCGACTACGCGGAAGCGGCGGCTGCCGTGCTGGCCGCGGACAACCAGGCGGGGCGCGTCTATGAACTGGCCGGCGACACCGCCTACACCCTGACGGAGTTTGCCGCGGAGGTCTCGCGCCGGTCCGGCACGGCAATCGGGTATGTGAACCTGGCGGAAGCCGACTACAAAAATGCCCTTCTCAAGGCGGGGCTGCCGGAGGTGGTCGCCGAATTGCTCGCCAATTCGGACAGCGGAGCCGCCAAGGGGGCGCTGTTCGACGACGGCCGCCAACTCAGCCGGTTGATCGGCAGGGGCACGACGCCGTTGGCGACATCGGTCGCGGCGGCACTGTAGGCAAGAATCAGGGGAGGGGCGGCCAGGCGGCCGCCCTGCGTGCTTCTTGAGGGAAAGTCAGGGAGCAGGCGGCGGTAAAAGTTTTTTGTACCACAATGGCACCATGAAAGGCATCCGGCTCGGTTCCGGGTGCCTTTTTTTGCGCGAAAACAAGGGGATAAGGGAAATGTCCGTTTAAAATTTTTAACGTTTTGCAATTACATTGAAATTTGGTTTCGGGTGAGGTAGAAGGGGGAAGCAGGTTTTATCAGGTTGAGCTTGCTCTACGTATCATGCCGCAGGATGGAGGATCGATCCCCTCGACGCTCTCGTTAATCGATAAATATCCCTATTACGTCCATATTATATGTCTATGATATCCCATGAAACAAAAAAAGGAGGTGTGTAGCATGCTGTCAGATTTGAAGATCAGTGCCCGGTTGGCCCTCGGTTTTTCCGTGATGCTGCTGATTATGGTCGTGATCAGCGGGATTGCCCTGAAGGGCTTCACCCGCATCAACGACAAGGTGCATGTCATTACCGATAACAGGTGGCAAAAGACGGTCGCGATCCATGTTATCAAGGACAATACCAACCTGATAACGCGCCTCATGAGAGACGCCATTATCTCGGAAGACCCTGCCACGCTGAAAAACGGCCTTGAACAGATCAAGAAAGCTAAAAAAGAGAACGCCGGCTTTTTTGAAAAGCTCGACAAGGCGATAGACAGTGGCGAAGACAAGGCGCTGTTCCAGGCGATCAAAAACAGCAAGACGCCATATAACGCCGCACAGAATGAGATCTTCGAATTGCTTGACGCCAACAACAAGGCAGAAGCCGGAAAGCTGCTGCTGACAAAGCTTCAACCGGTCCAGAATGACTATCTGGATTCGCTCAACAAAATGATCGACTTCCAGGCCAGGGAGATGAGCAAATCGGGCGATGCGGTGAAGGAAACCTACCGGTCGGCTCGACTGGAGATCATCATCGTTGTCGCGATCTCGCTGCTTGTCGCCGCACTGATCGGCTTCGTGACCGCCCGCAGCATTACCCTGCCCCTCAGCCATGCGGTGCAGGTCAATCGCAGCATCGCGGACGGGGACCTGAAGGTGGCCGTCGTTGTCGATCGCAAGGATGAAATCGGCCAACTCAACGAATCGGCAAAACATATGATCGAAAACCTGCACAACATCATCAGTCAACTGTCCAACACGTCGGCCCAGGTTGCCGCTGCCTCCGGTCAACTGCATTCCACCGCGGAGCGCATCGCCAGCGGCTCCGAGGAGGTCGCCGTTCAGGTCGGCACCGTGGCCACGGCCGGCGAAGAGATGTCGGCCACATCGGGGGATATCGCCCGGAACTGCCAGCTTGCCGCCGAAGGGGCGCAACGCGCCTCCCAATCGGCCGAAAACGGCGCAGCGGTGGTCGAGAAGACCGTGGCAGTCATGGGGCAGATCGCCGAGAAGGTTCAGGAGTCGGCCAGAACCGTGGAAAACCTGGGGGCGCGCAGCGACCAGATCGGCGCCATCATCGGCACTATCGAGGATATTGCCGACCAGACCAACCTTCTGGCCCTGAACGCCGCCATTGAAGCGGCCCGCGCCGGTGAGCAGGGGCGGGGCTTCGCGGTCGTTGCCGACGAGGTGCGCGCCCTGGCCGAACGTACCACCCGCGCCACCCGCGAGATCGGCGAGATGATCAAGGCCATCCAGAGCGAAACCAAAGGCGCCGTGAGCGCCATGGAGCAGGGAGTGAACCAGGTGGAGGCCGGCACCATGGAAGCGGCCCGTTCCGGCGAGGCGCTGCGGGACATCCTGGAGCAGGTCAACGACGTGGCCATGCAGGTCGGCCAGATCGCCACGGCAGCCGAGCAGCAGACCGCCACGACCAGCGAAATATCCAGCAACATGCAGCAGATCACCGCAGTGGTGCAGCAGACCTCCCTCGGCGCGCAGGAATCGGCCACGGCATCCGCGCAGTTGCGGGGCAATGCAGAGGAGTTGCAGCGGCTGGTGCAGCAGTTCAGGCTGTAAGCAAGGAAACAGGGGCTCTGTCGGGGAGCGTGACGGAAGGCTGAAATTGTCACAGGTGCGGACCTGGCCCCATAAGGATTCAGTGGGGCAAAAAGCACGTGTCAGGCCCGATCCCGTGCCCCTGTAAACTTTTTATGTATCAAAATGACGCAATGAAAGGCATCCGGCTAGGTTTCGGGTGCCTTTTTTTAATGTGAAAACAGGGGGATATGGGGATTGGCGGTTTTGTGTTAATTTTATTAACACTTTGATTTTACGTTGAAATTCGGGGTTGGGTGGGGTAGAAGGGGAGGCAGTAGTCCGCTGGGGCAGCGGGGGGGGGCGCTGGTTATGTGGAGAGTAGGCGGTCTGGCCTTTGCGGAGGGCCTAAAACTCAAGGAATCAGCCGAACATGACCGAGCTAACTGAACAACAGAAGGTTGATTGGGTGCTCCGCACGAAACTGCGGGAGCTCTGCGCCGGCGCACGCAGTGATGCAAAGCTTTTTGCCGTCTTGACGGTACTGCTGACCCCGGTGGCGGTGGTGCTCTTCATCCTCATGCTGCTCTTTGCCCTGGCCTTTGTCGATTTGCCGGTAATCGACCACCTGGGCTACCGGTTGTCGTTTGTCACCGGGGTAAACCTTTGCCTGGCGTTCATGGTCGCTTCGTATTTCCTCCGGCCGAAGGAGGAATGCCGGCGTCAGGACGGCGACACCGCTTGGCTGGCGGCGGCGGGCGGCCTGTTCTGCTGCCTCCTCGCCATGTCCTACGCAACTCCGCTCTCCCGGACTCATCCGGGGTGGTTCTGGCCGTTCTACCTGCTGCTGGCCTTGGCCATGCTGGGGTGTGTCGGGCATGCCTACGAGCCTAAAGACGATTATTACCTGGGGTGGACGGCAGGGCCGCTTTTGATGGATGACCCCTTCACCATCCAGGACGACATCGACCGGGCCCATATAGGTCTTGGCTTTTTGGTGTCCATTTCACACCTGATTTTGAGCGCCTATGGGGAAATTTTTGGCAGCAGGTGGCTGTGGCGCGGCATGCAAGAGGCGGAGTTAAGCACCTCGGTGACACTGTTGCAGGGGTTGGCCACCCGTGATGCCTCCGAGGCGATGGCGCGTGTGCGGGCACTGGCCAGGGGCTCTGCTGCGGATAGTGTGCGAGCATTGGTGAAGCTGGAGTTCGTGGTTATCGACAAAGGGCTTCCCCGGCTCAGTATGAAAGGAAGAGAGTTTCTTGATGCAAAGGCTTGGAGGGAATTCCGGGGATATCCGAGATAAGGAACTGCGATACAGGTTAATAAGTTCGGTCAATTGAGTATGTCTTCGGAATTACGCATAGTCGCTGGTGGGATTGAGAAATCATGAGAAAGAAATTGATCGTGATAATTGCTGTAGCTATGGCAATTCCGCTCATCATTTGGGGATGGGATCGTTATCAGGACCAGCAAATCAAAATTTTCGTCGATTCTGCGACCCCACTTTATGCCAGCGAAATTGATGCAGCATACGGTAGCCTAAAGTTAATCAAAACGCTAAAACCTGGAGAAAAGCTGAAAGTAAATCGTACGACTTACGGAAAGGACTATTGGGCGTTACATGTTGAAACTGATGCAGGGATTCATGGATGGGTTGCATCTGGGCAGCAGGGGCTTACCATTCAGCGACCTAAATAACCATCTGTTGTGAGTATTGTAAGGATCGCGTCTCCAGATTGCAAATTTGAATTTTGGAGACGCGACCCCATATGCTTCCTCCGTTGAAATTAGGGGGTGCGGGGTGTAGAAGGGGATGGGTAGGGCGCTGGGGCGTCGGTGTTTGCTGGTTTTGTGGGGAATGGAGACCTGACCATTGCGGGGGCTCACTAAGTTTGCAACGGCTCAGATTGCAGAGGGAAGGTCATGCGTTGCCCTCACGAAATGACTAAGAACCAGACTTTATTAAAAAATACAAGGGGGGAATGGGTATGGTTGTAAGCAGGTACGCATTGGTAACAAAATTTATAGGTGTTTTTCTTGTAGTCATTGCACTGAACGGTTGCTATTCGTTTTCGAACATGACAAAAACACCTGATTTTTCGGATAATATTGCTGTGGCATCTAAAAACAATAAAAGTGACAAATTAGGCTATATTTCAAGCATTAACGTAAAAACAAATAATAGCATCACTAATACTAGTGATGGATTTGTAAACCGAGTGGTTGGTAAACTGAAACAGTCAAATTATTTTGAAGATCTAGGCTATGGATTATATTCTAAGAAACCCAATGCTCCATACTATGACCTGAATATATCTATTGAAGAAAATCCTGATATGAATATGGGTATGAATATTACTAAAGGTTTTTTAACTGGACTTACTCTATTTGTGCTGGCACCGGTACTCACAAATACATATGATTTTTCTACTAACCATTCCCTGGAGGTGACATGGCCTGACGGAGCGAAGCGAGAATATAAAGCAACGTGCTCCGGGTCTGCGTCGGGGACTTTTCCTTATTCTGGACTTGTAAAAGAGTACCATAAAATTGTGAGCGATGCGACCGAGAGATGCTTGACTTCCGTCATTAATCAATTTACTGCAGATAGGTGAATCAGTCTGAGAAATACAAAGGGTCGCGTCTACTTGTTTCATTTTATGTAGGAAGTTCAATAAGGTGACAGGCCGTTTATTGGAGGATAGAGGTAAAAACGAATAAGTAGCCTGTCCCCTTATTGGTCATCTGACCCTTGAGACTTGCCCTGTGTGAGGCCTCATGCACTTCCTTGAACGAGGGAATCAAAATGAATATTCAATCCGTTTTTCAGATGCCAAGCACTGCTATTGCAAAAGCAATCTCTGCACGGTCATCGAGCATTACCGCCGCTTTCGTTTCCTCGATCCTTCCGATTATTCCGCCAACTGACGATGAAATACTGCAAGCACTGCTCATTCTTGAGATGGAACCGGGAAATGTCCGTTGTGCATACTGTGGGGATAAGTCATCAGAATGGGACCACTTAAGACCGATTGTCACTGACCAGATGCCCACTGGATTCATCAGTGAAATAAGAAATCTTGTCCCCTCATGTGGTAAATGCAATCAGTCCAAAGGAAAAAGCCATTGGCGACAATGGATGTTGGGCCCAGCTAAGCGTTCACCCGGAACGCGCAAGATAGTTGATCTACATGAGAGGATTACACGGTTAGAAGCATACGAAAAGTGGGGCAACGTTACGCCAATTGATTTTGCTTCAATTGTTCCACCCGATCTCTGGCAAGAGCATTGGTTAAATATGCACCGACTTCATGATGATATGAAATTGGCACAAGAAGTTGCTTTGCGCGTGCGAAAGGTAATTGAGGACAAGACGCTCCAATCGTAAGGAGACTTTTTCTATGTTTCGACGGAGGGGCAATAAGCAGTCTGTCCCCTTATTGCTCCCCAAGGCGGCCAATCGGCCGCCTTTCGCGTTTCTAAAAAACAGACATAAGCAACCGTCCGCCCTAACCACCCCCTTGATCCCCTAAACAAAAAATTCGACTCTCACCCATCCCCCATGCACTTTTGGGGAAAGACACCGGGGTTGCGGCATGGACGCAATCCCGTTTTTTTGTTTTGATGGCCATACGAAACACACCACGTCACGGGAGGCGGAATATGTGCGGAGGAGGAGCGCCCAGCGCGCCGGTGGTGACCCCGGCGCCGGAAGAACAGGATGCCGGGGTGGTGGCGGCCAGGGATGCGGAACGCCTGCGCCGGAGGCAGGCGGCCAGCAACACGATCCTGACCGGAGCGCAGGGGGTGACCGCACCGGCGCCCACGGTCGGTAAGACCTTGTTGGGACAGTAGAATTCCCCCTCCTTGATAAGGAGGGGGTTGGGGGTGGTTGAGTTTGAGAAGTTACCGGCTACCACCCCCGGCCCCTCCTGAACCAGGAGGGGAGGAAAACGCCCGGCTCTTCTCCCTCTTTGATGAGGAAGGGCAGGGGATAATTCACCAAGCACCGTCGCGACGACAGGAGCGCATTTCCATGGCTGAAGAATCGGTACGCGAGCAGGTTTCCAGGCGGCTGGGAGAGCTGAAACAGGAGCGGAGTTCCTTTATCCCCCATTGGCGGGAGCTCACTGATTTCCTCTCCCCCCGCACGGGCCGCTATCTGGTCATCGACCGCAACAAAGGGGTCAAGGCCAACGACAAGATCATCAATTCCTGCGCCACCACGGCCCTGCGCACCCTCAAGTCCGGCATGCACGCCGGCATGACCTCCCAGGCCCGCCCCTGGTTCCGCCTGACCACGGACGACGTGGACATGATGGCTTCCAGCGCGGTCAAGCAGTGGCTCTTCGACGTGGAGAACAAGATGCGCATCGTGTTCTCCCGCTCCAACTTCTACAACGTCATGCCCCAGATCTACGGCGCGGCGGCGGGCCACGGCACGGCGGCCCTGGCGATCCTGGAGGACGACGAGACCGTGATCCGCTGCTACCCCTTCCCGGTGGGGTCGTTCATGATCGCCCTCTCCGACAAGCTCCGCTGCGACACCCTGTACCGCGAATTCCCCATGACTGTGCGCCAGGTGGTGCAGCAGTTCGGCCACGACCATGTCTCCCACACCATCAAGACCCTGTGGGACCGGGGCTCCTACGAGCAGCCGGTGGAGGTCGTCCACGCCATCGAGCCGAATCAGGGGCGCGACTGCTCCAGGATGAACGCCAAGGACAAGCCGTTCCGCTCCATCTACTACGAAGCCGGGGGGAGCAACGACCTCCTGCTGCGGGAGTCGGGCTTCGACGAGTTCCCGGTCATGGCCCCGCGCTGGGACGTGGAGGGGGACGACGTGTACGGCTATTCCCCCGGCATGGACGCCCTGGGGCTGGTGAAGGGGCTGCAATTCTGCGAGAAGCGCAAGGCCGAGGCCCTGGACAAGCTGGTGCGCCCCCCCATGCTGGCCGATGCGTCGTTGCGCACCCAGCGCACCTCCATCCTGCCGGGGGACGTGACCTATATCGATAATTTGGGGGCTCAGCAGCACGCGGGGCTCCGCCCGGCCTACCAGTTCAACCCCAACATAGGCGAGATCCGCGCCGACATCGAAGCCATCAAGCGGGAGATCCGCACGATCTTCTTCGAGGACCTGATGCAGATGTTCGCTACCTCTGATGCCTCCAACGTGACGGCCCGGGAGGTGGAGGAGCGCCACCAGGAGAAGCTGCTGGTGCTCGGCCCGACCATGGAGCGCTTCGGCGAGGAGCTGTACGACCCGGCCATCGACCGGACCTTCGCCATCATGCTGCGCCGGGGGATGATCCCCACACCGCCCCGGGAGTTGCAGGGGCAGGCGTTGAAGATCGAGTACATCAGCGTCATGGCCCAGGCCCAGAAGCTCATCGGCACGGCCAATATGGAGCGGGTGGCGGGGTACATCGGCAACCTGGCCCGGATGGATGCGGGCGCCGTGGACAAGCTGAACATCGACGCGGCCATCGACGAGTACGCCAGCATGCACGGGGTGCCGCCCAACGTGATCAATTCCGCCGACGCGGTGAAGGGGCTGCGGGCCCAGAAGGCCAAGGCCCAGCAGGCGCAGCAGATGGCGGCGGCCGCCCCGGCCATGGCGGATGCGGCGCAGGCGGCCAAGACCCTGAGCGAGACCGGCGTGGGCGATACCAACGCCCTGGCCCGTCTGCTGGGGACGGCATAACCGTAGGGGCGACGTCAGGGCGAGCCGTCGGCGTCGCCCCTACGCCCGATTTTATCGTGGTGAACAACAGGTAGGGGCGATGCCAACGGCTCGCCCGGTTTTACGGTATCGCCCCTACCAAATGCAAGGAAACGGCAATGGCACAGCTAAAGGGCAGGAAACAGGAACTATTGGACCTGGACAGCCTCATGTCCATCCCGGCCGGGCGGCGCTTTCTCTGGCGGCTCCTCACCCAAAGCGGGGTGTTCCGGTCGTCGTTCTCCACCGATCCGTTGGTGATGGCCATGAACGAAGGGCAGCGCAACGTGGGGCTTAGGGTGGTGGGTGCAATCATGGCCGCCTGCCCGGAGAAGTACATCGCCATGATGCGTCTTGGCAAGGGGCCCGGAGATCAGGAGGATGAAGATGCTCGACACATGGCTTAGAAGGATTGCGCTGTCCCCGCTGTTCCTGCTCATGGGGGCGGCAGGGGCGGCCGGGGCCGCAGGGGCGGGAGACGCCCCGCCCGAAGGCGCGCCCCATCCCGGAGCAGGAGCCACTGCGGAAGCGGCGGCCCCGGAAGGGCACGAGGCCGACGATACGGCGGGGGAGCGGGAACCTGCCCCCGAAGCGGATGCGACGGGAGCGCCGGAGGAGTACGGCGAGTTCACCATCCCGGCGGAGGCCCAGGAGATGGAGTTGGTGGCCGAGGCGCTGGAGGCCTTCAAGCCGGTCGCCCAAGAGATGGGGCTGCCCCAGGAAAAGGCGCAGCTCCTCTTCGACCGGCTCCTCACCCAGGTTCATCCCCGCATGGAGGCGCGGCGCCTGGAGGCCTGGAACGGCATCGTCACGGGATGGGCCGATGCGGCCCGGGCGGACCGGGAGATCGGCGGGGAACGGTTCGCCCATAACGTGGAGGTGGCCCAGCGGGCGCTCAACACCTTCGGCACCCCTGAGCTCACGGCGGCCCTCAACCGGTTCGGCCTGGGCAATCACCCGGAGTTGATCCGCCTCATGGTCCGCATGGGGAACGCCATGCGCGAGGACAGCATCGTCCTCCCCGGCAGCCGTCCCGGCGGCGGCAAACGGAGCGTGGCCGACCGGCTGTACGGCAGCGGCGAATGACCGCAGCTCGAAAATGCCGGGGCGACCCTGCGGGGGGGAATCATGGGACCCCATCGTTCCCATAGCTCCCGGAAAATAGACAGTATTGCAACCAGTCAGCACCGCCATTCCCTGAAATGAAAGGAGAGCATCACCATGGCAGTTATCGGCAACAAGGGGGCAACCCTCATCGATGTGGCCAACAGCCTCGATCCCGACGGCAAGGTGGCCGCCGTCGCGGAACTGCTCAACCAGACCAACTCCATCCTGGAGGACATGCCCTTCAAGGAATCCAACCTGGAGACCGGGCACCGCTCCGTGATCCGCACCGGCCTTCCCTCGGCCACTTGGCGCAAGCTGTACGAGGGGGTCCAGCCGTCCAAATCCACCCGCACCCCGGTGGTGGACACCTGCGGCATGCTGGAAGCCAGGAACCACGTGGACAAGGACGTGGCCGAACTGAACGGCAATACAGCCGCCTTCCGCCTCTCCGAAGGGGTGGCCGAGGTGGAGGCCATGAACCAGACCATGGCCCAGACCCTGTTCTACGGCGATTCGTCCCTGAACCCGGAGCGCTTCAACGGCCTCACCCCCCGCTACAATACGCTATCCACCGCCGTGCCGGTCTCCCAGAACGTCATCAGCGGCGGCGGCACCGGCTCCGACAACACCTCCATCTGGCTCGTGGTGTGGGGCGAGAACTCCGTCTTCGGCATCTACCCCAAGGGGAGCAAGGCCGGGTTGCAGCACGACGACCTGGGGCTCCAGGATGTGACCGACGCCAATGGCGGCTTCTACCGGGCCTACAAGGACTGGTGGCAGTGGAAGAACGGCCTGGTGGTGAAGGATTGGCGCTATGCCGTGCGCATCTGCAACGTGGACGTCAGTAACCTGGTCACCGAGACCTCGGCCGCCGACGTGATCAAGCTGATGATCAAGGCGATCCACCGCATCCCGTTTTTGACCATGGGGAGGCCGGTGTTCTACGCCAACCGCACCGTGCGGGAGATGCTGGACATCCAGGCCCTGGCCAAGTCGTCCAACGTCCTGGCCATCCGGGAGGCGGCGGAGCAGTTCAAGACCACCTTCATGGGCATCCCCATCAAGACCTGCGACCAGCTGTCCCTGACCGAGGCGGCGGTGGCGTAAAACCCGTGAATTGTGAAACGTGAATCGTGAATAAAGGCGATTCCAATATTTCACGATTCACCATTCACCGTTCACCATTCACGGTTTTAGAAAGGAGCTTCACATGATTCTCGACAAGTCCCTTGAACTCAGCCTGGCCCAGGCCGTTACGACCACGGCCCTGTCCGCCAATGTGATCGACATCGCAACGGCACGCAACATCGGCGCCGGGGAGGACCTGTTCCTCTACATCCGGGTCGGCGCCGCGGCCCAGGCTGCCGGGGCCGCCACGGTCAACTTCCAGCTGCAGACCGACAGCAGTTCCGCCATGGGCACGGCCGTCACGGTGCTGGATTCCGGCGCCATCCCCAAGGCTTCCCTGGGAGGGAACAGCGCCCTTAAGTTCAAACTCCCCTCGGCGGCCTTCAAGCAGTACCTGGCCCTGAACTACCTGGTCGCCACCGGGCCGCTCACCGCCGGGGACTTCTCGGCCTGGATCTGTTCGGATGCGCCGGACAATACCACCTACCCAGGCGGCTACGTCGTCGTTTAGGTTTTCATAGGACCTATAGGTCCCATGGGACTCATAGGTCCTATAAAGGAGTCTCCCCATGCACGACATACAGCTCAACACGGCCACCAGCATCATGGTGCGCCTGACCGATGCCATCGACCATGTCACCGGGAAAACCGGCCTGACCCTGACGGTGGCCGTGTCCAAGAACGGCGGCGGTTTTGTTGCCATCTCCCCGGTGGTCACGGAGCGTGGCCTGGGCTGGTACAACATCGACCTGGCGGCGTCCGTGTGCGACACCCTGGGGGAGCTGGTGGTCATGGCCCAGGCCCTTGGCGCCGATCCGGGCATCAACTGCCTGTACGTGGTGGAATACCTGTCGGCGAGCATCTCCGAGGTGTCGATCTGCAACATGGCCCTGGCGCGCTGCGGGGTGACCCTGTTCATCGAGTCCGTGGGGGAGGCAAGCCAGCAGGCGAGCGTCTGCAACCTCTTCTACGTGCCGGTGCGGGACCGGGTGCTCCAGGCCTGGCCCTGGCCCTTTGCCCGCAGGTACGCCCTGCTGCAGGAGCTGGGTTCGCCCCCCTCATGCTGGCGGTACCGCTACCACTACCCCTCCGACTGCCTGAAGGTGCGGCGGCTCGTGCCGGATGGGGAGCGGGGGCAGGGCGCGGGCGCGCCGGTCCCCTTCGAGATCGGGGAGGCGGAGGCGAGCGCCGCCAGGGCCATCCTCACCGACCTGGAAATGGCCGAGGCCGAGTACACCGCCCGGATCGCCGACGTCGCCCTATTCCCCGAATCCTTCACCTCGGCCCTGGCGTGGGCCCTAGCGGCGGAGATCGCCATCCCCCTGACCACGGACATGAACCGGGCGCAGCTGGCCCAGAGGATGTACGCCCAGGCAATGCTGGAGGCGGGGGCCGACGCCCTGAACGAGGAACGGAGCGGCGACGGGCCGGAGAGTGATTTCATCAGGGCGAGAAGGTAGAAACCGTGAATCGTGAATCGTGAATGGTGAATAAAGGCGATTCCAAGGTTTCACCATTCACTATTCACCATTCACGCCTTTAAGGTTCCACCATTCACGCCTCTAAGGAGTTAAGCATGGGCACGGGCATCCCCCAAACCGCATTCACCGCCGGAGAACTGGCGCCGTCCCTGTACGGGCGCGTGGACCTGGCCCGCTACCTGACCGGGCTCAAGACCTGCCGCAACTTCATGATGCTCCAGCAGGTCGGGTCGATATTCAAGCGAGCGATCAGGGTGCCGGTTGAGAACGACACGAATCAGGTCATAGCCGTGGCCGGAACGCTAGCCAACAAGGTGGTGGGCTGGAATGCCGAAGGGACTTTGACCGATTTGCCATTGTCTATCAATACAATGCAATTTTCACTTTCCGCGCCGTGGGTTGACGCACGGGCGTACGGTTCTCTGACTGAGTGCCTTGCGCAGGTGGGAGGGCTGTCGGCGGATATCCTCATCAGCAGTGTGGTAGCCCTGACGGCAAACACGGCTGTGCAACGCAATGTGAGATTGGTGTTCGTAGGCGGCGGTTCTGTGGATTTGGGGGCTTACAACCTTTCCGTGTTGGCTCCTATTCAGGCCAGCAACAACCATAAGCTGTTTTTGAAGAGTGGTGCCGGCAGTGTGGCCTTTGCAACCGGCAGCAACGGCTGTTCTCCGGGATGGTTCGGTGCCATCGGCGATGGCGTAACCGATGATTCCGACGCTATACAGGCCTGCATCAATGCCAGCAACGGCGGGCGCATTCTTTTCCCGTGCGGTATTTTTCGGTATACAAAGAAGATCACTGCTCCAAGTTCGCCCATTCGTGGCTCCTGGATATTCCAGGGACAGGGTTCAACCTTCTACTGGGATACAAACGGCCCCATGGGTACGGCTCTCATGTGGGACGGCGACGATGACAGTATAGATACCATTGAACTCGGAGCCATTGGCAAGCCTTTAGCCATTGATGGTGTGTCACAGACCGCCAACTGGCCGTGGGGGCAGTTCAACTACCAATTTAAGGACATGGCGGTACTGCTAAAAAAGGGGTGCAAGAGCTTTCTCTATGCCCACGACCAAGACGGGGTGCAGATAGAGAACGTCTATGTGGATGGTCAGGGCAACAAGCTGATCCGAGGCGTGTTTGATTTTCGGGGAAGTTCCAACAATATGCGGATGCAGCAACTCACCATGGCGAATATCCCTTGTGGGTACGGAATCCGCGTCGGAGACGGGGCCTCGAACTGGGGAGCATACCAACCGATTGTCCAGAACGTGGCGCTGGCTTATTGGATCGGTGACACCAAGGTGTATGAAGACTCCTATCAAAACGGGAACATTACCATTGAGGATTCCACGTTCGAGGGGGTTTCCGGTGACGGGCAGTTCTTGGTATCGACATTGGTCGCCTCAACATCAAACAGCGATATCTCGGTCAATGTGGCAAACGGGAGCCTCTTCACGGTTGACGATCCTGTATATATCGGCCGTGGTGACAACAATTTTGAAATGAATCGCGTCACGCTGGTGAACAATAATGTGCTAACCCTGGCGTATCCTCTGGAATACGACCATTTGTATGGTGATCCCATCAAGGCTGGCAGGATAGGGGTACATATCGGGCGTTCCTCAACCCGCATGGGGAGGGCGCAGGCTATCGAGATCAGGCGCCCCATGTTTGATCGTTACGGCTGTTGCATAGAAGCCCACGATGTGGAAGGACTGAAGATCGTCTTGCCGACCTTTGTGAGTCGGATACAGCGGGGCTTCTATTTCGACGGTGAGTGCCAGAATATCACTTTAGAAGTTCCGCATGTTCTGGGTAATCAGCTTTCAACCTGGCGGTTGTTTGAGATCACCAATCGGGGTGGAGTCTACAATATCATCTGGCTCGGCGGAGCGGACAAATCCGGGGTTGTGCAACCCTATATCAACAATCAAGGCGAGATCGCCAGTTGGTACATCGGTGATTTTACACAAACGAATGGAAATAGTGAATTTCCTTCTTATTTTCGGGGCCTGTCGTTTAATGCCGTGGAAGGGATCGTTTTGCGCGAAACAGATGGAGCCCTCGGGGTCAAATATAAAACCGGTTCTGGCACCGGCAATGTCAATTTCCAGGTAACGCCAGGGGGCGAGGTGCATTGTTTGCATTCCATGTCGAAATACGGGATGGTCGTTTCTACGCCGGATGGGACAAAACAATATCGAATTTGGGTAAACGACCAGGGTGCAGTGACAAGCACATTGATTACCTGAGAAAGGGGGCCAAAATGGTAAATTTCACCATAGCACACGCAACAGTCATATCAAATGAAGGCGGCTACGCCAACAACCCGCACGATGCCGGGGGGGAAACGTACAAGGGCATTGCCCGCAAGTCCTGGCCGAATTGGGTCGGGTGGAAGTATGTGGATGGCGTCAAGGCCAATACCGTGCCCCAACCGGCCTATGGCACCACGGCGTATCGCAACTATGCCTCTCATTTGAACTGTTGTCTGGCTAGGCTCGCCTCACTGCAACAGGTTGTGCTCGACTTCTACCGCTGGAATTTTTGGGACAAGTACCGTCTGTCCGAGATCAACGACCAGTCCGTGGCGACCTGGCTTTACGATCACGTGGTCAACGGGGGGGCGCGGGGGGCCATGTGGCTGCAGGAGGCGGCCGGGGTGACGGCGGACGGCAAGGTGGGGCCGGCCACCATTGCGGCCATCAATGCCTCCGACCCCGTCGAGCTCCTGCAGGAGGCCGAGGACGTGGCCGCCTTCTATCGGCTGGACCGGGCCGCCGCCGATCCGTCACAGGTGCAGTTCCTCCCGTCCTGGCTTCGGCGCGACGGGGTGTCTGCTGAAGAGATTACGCAGGTCATGCAGGCCGCCAGGGACGGGCTGACCTATGCCGAGGTTGCCGGGCTCAAGGAGATGATCAAGGCGCGTGCCTGATGCGCACAATAACGCCGTGAAGCGTAAAGGAGGACCAATGAAATTCATTCGGGACATTCTGACCGGCATCGACGGCCAGACGTATGACAACATCAGGGTGGGGATTGCCGCCGCCCTGGTCACGGCCATCGGCGCCATCATCACGCAGTTGGTGAAGGGACAGCCGGTGGACCTGCTTGCGTTCGGCGGGGCGGTCGCCGCGATCTTGGGGGCCGGAGGCTTCGGCATTGGGCAGAAAGCCCACACCGAGCCGGGTGGGGAACCATGACCGCCGCCGCACTAGCCGCATGGCTGTGGGACAACCGCAGGGTTGTTGTTGAGGTGACGGGTGTTGCCGCGCTGGCAGGGGTTGTCTGGTGGTTCGGCTTCCACGTCCCGGCCGAACGCGACCAGCTTCAAACACAAAATCAGGAGCTCAAGGCGCAGGTACAGGCCGCCCAAGGCTCGATAACACTCCAGGGGGACATTCAGCATGAGAAGCAGACCATCGACAAAGTTACGCAGTCCCGTATCAGTTCTCTCCGTGTTCAGCCGCGCCCTGCTCGGCATGGCGTGCTGGTGCCTGCTGGCCGGTTGCCGGACCTGCCCGCCGTGCGTCCGTCCCATACTGCCCACTGAGCCGCAGCCTCTTTTGAGCGAGGTCGAAACCCTCGATCCCTCGGAGCCGGGGGCGGCATACTGCCTGTCCGAGAGCGGCCGTCTGGGGATATTGACCAACCTGGAGCTGTACCGCGGCGCCCTGGACAAATGCAACGCCACTATCGAACGTTACAACTCGACCATCGCGCCGCAAGGGGAGGGAGAGCAGTGGGGCGGAGAAAACCGGTAACGGCATTACTCACGCAACGCCGCGACGACGTAACGGAATTCAAAGGCTTGAATGATGTCGATTACGGCCTGAACCTCTGAATGGCCGTGATGCAGCAACCGCCTGGTTTTACGCTGCGTCGTCGCGCGAGGCCGCTTTGGATGGTGTAGGACTGTCGTCAAAACTCGGCGTGGCGCGGCGTGCGGGGGAAGGGGATCACGTCCCGGATGTTGTCCATGCCGGTGAGGTACATCACCAGCCGCTCGAAGCCCAGACCAAAACCGGCGTGGGGGCAACTCCCCCAGCGGCGGCTGTCCAGATACCACCAGAGTGGTTCCTGGGAGACGCCCATCTCGGTCATGCGTGCCGTCAGCCGGTCCAGCCGCTCCTCGCGCTGGCTGCCGCCGATGATCTCGCCCACCTTGGGCACCAGCAGGTCCATGGCGGCCACGGTGCGGCCGTCGCTGTTCTGGCGCATGTAAAAGGCCTTGATCTCCTTGGGGTAGTTGAGGATGAACACCGGGCCACCCACCACCTGCTCGCTCAGATAGCGTTCGTGCTCGGTCTGCAGGTCCAGCCCCCATTCCACGGGAAATGAGAACGCCGTACCCGACCGCTGGAGCCGCTCGATGGCCTCGCCGTAATCCATGCGGACGAAGTCGGCCTCGGCCACCTGGCGGACACGCTCCACCAACCCCTTCTCGATCTGCTTGTCGAAAAACGCCATGTCGTCGGCGCACTCATCCAGGCTAAAACGGCACAGGTAGCGGATGAACTCCTCGGCCAGTTCGGCGTCGTCGGCCAGGTCGGCAAAGGCCATCTCCGGCTCGATCATCCAGAATTCCGCCGCGTGGCGCGGCGTGTTGGAGTTTTCGGCGCGAAAGGTGGGGCCGAAGGTGTAGATGTCGGAAAAAGCCAGGGCCAGAAGCTCCCCCTCCAGTTGACCGCTGACCGTGAGGCCGGTGCGCTGGCCGAAGAAGTCCAGGTCGAAGTCGGGCGGCGCACCGGCATCCAGGGTGGTTACGCGGAACAGCTCGCCGGCCCCCTCGCAATCGCTGGCCGTGATGATCGGGGTGTGGGCGTAGAGGAAATCCCGCTCCGCGAAGAACCGGTGCACGGCCTGGGCCAGGCGCGAACGGAGGCGGAACACGGCGCCCAGGGTGTTGGTCCGGGGCCGCAGGTGGGCGATGGTGCGCAGGTACTCGAAGGTGTGGCGCTTCTTCTGCAACGGGTAGGCATCGTCGGCCTCGCCGACGATCTCGATGATGGTGGCGTGCAACTCCCACTGCTGCCCGGCCGCCGGGGATTCCACCAGCGTGCCGTGCACCCGCAGGGCTGCGCCGGTGCCGAGACGGCAGACCGGGTCGAAGTTCGCCAGATCTTTTCCGGCCACCACCTGGAGCCCGGCCATGTCGGAGCCGTCGTTCAGGGTGACAAAGGCCACCTCTTTGGCGGCGCGCACCGAGCGCACCCATCCTGTGACCACGCATTCCCGGCCGCTTGTGCCGCCCGCCAGGAGTGTCCGTATCCGAGTTTTCATAGTTGTGGTTCTCCGGTGGAAGATATTATCCTAAAGACGGCGGTTATTCACCACAAAGGCACAAAGAGCACAAAGGATTCAAAGAGTTAGCGGCGAAAAGGTGAGGCCAGTCAATTATGAAATTATCATATATCCAACTGAAATCGTTCTTTGTTTAGCTTTGTGTCCTTTGTGCCTTTGTGGTGAACTGCTTTTTCCCAGGTATTGTACCAGATGATACGTGCAATCGGACACAGGTTCAAGAGCCTTGTTCGTTTGACCCCGCCAGTGCCCTGTGGTACATTTGACCCATGAAAACAGTGCTGCTGATATTGTTTGTGGCCCTGACGGCGCTGACGGCGTTTGCGGCCAACGGCGAGAAGAACTTCGGCGGCGTCGGCATTGACGGCGTGGCTGCCCCCGACGGGCAGATCACGGTCCGGCAGCTTGTGGCCGGCGGACCTGCCCATGTGGCCGGGATCAAGGCGGGGGATGTCATTACCCACATCGACGGCAAGCCGACCCGGGGCAGCGATTTCCGGCAGATGGTTCACAAGCGGCTGCGGGGGCGCGCCGGGACTCCGGTCGTTTTGAAGGTCCGGCGGGAAGGCGTGGAGAAGCCGCTGACCTTTACCTTGCAGCGACAACAACTGGTGATAACCGCACCCAAGGAGAAATGATAATGATCAAGAGGATTTTGGCCGCCGTCATGCTGACGCTGCTGGTGGCGTCCGGGGCCATGGCCGCCGGACAACAGGCCCCCCAGAGCAGGCTCAACCCCGTCAAGGCGGTAGAGGCCCGGAAGTACCCCCAGATCGTGCTCTACTCCACCTCCTGGTGCCCCCATTGCCGCGCGACCAAGGAGTACTTCGCCAAGAACAACATCCCCTACACCAACCGCGACGTGGAGCAGGATGACCAAGCCATGAAGCTGTTGACCGGCAAATACAAGAGCAAGGGGATTCCGGTGATCGTCTTGGGAACGGGGCAGAACGAGATCGTCATGCACGGCTTTACCCCGGAGTCGTTCCAGGAGAGTCTCAAAAAGGCGCAGGCGAAAAAGTAGCGATAGATCAGGCGCAGGAGGAAGAATGATTTCGTCCGGGACGCGGTCTCTCAATGAGTATAAAAAAGGCCGTGTCGGTCAACATGGGTTGATCGCGCGGCCTTTTGTTGTAAGCGTGATCTCAAAAATATCAGGAGTAACCACGTCACCATGAATTTCGCTTGTATCCCACGGGAGAGCCTGCCCGACATTCTCTGCCGCATGCCCAAAGCAGAGCTGCACATTCACATCGAAGGCTCCCTGGAGCCGGAACTGATCTTTGCACTGGCAACGCGGAACAACATCCCGCTCCCCTATCCAACCGTGGACGACCTGCGTGCCGCCTATGCCTTTACCGACTTGCAGAGCTTTCTGGATATCTACTACGCCGGGGCCGGCGTGCTGCAAACGGAAGACGATTTCTTCGCCATGGCCTGGGCATACCTGAAACGCGCCAAAGCCGAGAATGTCCGCCATGCGGAGATCTTCTTCGACCCCCAGACCCATACGGAGAGGGGAATTCCCTTTGCAACCGTCATCAACGGGCTGGACCGGGCGGTCCGGCGTGGCCGCGAAGAGTTGGGGGTAAGCGCCTCGCTGATCCTCTGCTTTCTGCGCCACCTAAGCGAAGAGGCCGCTTTTGCGACCCTGGAAGAGGCCCTGCCGTTCCGCGACCGGTTCATCGGTGTCGGCCTGGACAGCAGTGAGCGCGGCAATCCGCCGGAGAAATTCGCCCGGGTATTCGCCCGCTGCCGGGAGTTGGGGCTGCGGCTGGTAGCCCATGCCGGGGAGGAGGGACCGGCCGGATACATCCACCATGCCCTCGATCTGCTGAAGGCGGAGCGCATCGACCACGGCGTGCGCTGCCTGGAAGATCCCCAGCTTGTGGCGCGGCTGGCGGAGCAACGGATACCCTTGACCGTGTGCCCCCTGTCCAACGTAAAGCTCTGCGTATTCCCGGACCTTGCCGGCCACACCATCGGCAGATTGCTGGCTGCCGGTATCGCCGCAACGATCAACTCCGACGATCCGGCCTATTTCGGTGGTTACCTGAACGAGAATTACCTGGCCACCTTCGCCGCGCTGCCGGAGCTGGGGGCGCATGAGGCATACCGGTTGGCCCGCAACAGTTTTCAGGCCAGTTTTGTGGATGAAAGCGTCAAGGCGGGATGGATCAGGGAACTTGATGAGTTCTTTGCGCAGCAGTGCATATAAATGACAAATTTTGCTGTCCGGCAGAACGCTGGACAGCGGAAAAACGAGGATTATAGTTCTATGAGAATAATTCTGCCCCTTTCCACCCTGCTTCTTGTGCTCTCGGGAAATGCTCTGGCCGGCAGCGGGTATGACCGCTGCATCAAGGAACAGGATGCCTTGAAGAAGAAGGAGGCCGGCGCATGCAGCGGTTTCAGCTATCTCCTGAATCCGAGCGCATGCTTTGCGACTCAGAAGGCGTTGAGGGAGTATACCGCTACCGATAAGTGCAAAAAGATCGGCAGCGCCGAAAATGCCGATTCCGGCGTTCCACCTGTTGTCCCGGTGAAGCAAGCCGTCAGCGGCGGCAACAGTGGCGGGGGCAACCCGGCAGTCGAAGTAAAGAAGCCGGAACCTGCCGTACCGCACCCGGAAAACACCTGTGAGCAACTGAAGGACGAAAATGCGCGCCTCAAGGCAGAGATTATCCGCCTCATGACAGAGAATAAGCAGCTCAGGAAAACGGGCCAGTAGACAGGTTCATCCCAATAATCCCCATGATCTCTCCACCCCAAGGAGCAGCCATGAAAGTCTACCAGCATAAGCCGCATCCCCAAATCGAACTCCGGAAGAAGCGCGCTCCCAAACCCAAGAAGGTTGTCAAAGAAGGCCCGGTGGCCCGCTTTAACTCATTTCTGGGAGAAAAAATCACCGAGGGCGTGGGCACCATGTGGTGCGCCTATGCCTTTGCCCTCATCGCACTCATCAGCCTCCCGGAAGCCATTCACGGCGGCACGAGCGCCCTCATATCCTGGATCGCGCAGACCTTCCTGCAATTGGTCCTGTTGTCCATCATCATGGTAGGCCAGAAAGTCGAGGGGGCCGCGGCCGATACCAGGGCCGACGACACCTACAATGATGCCGAGGCCATTCTGTACGAGGCGCTTGAGATCCAGAAGCACCTGCAAGCGCAGGATGAACTGCTTCAGGGACTCATCGATTCCTATCAGGCCCCTGCCAAACCAGCCCCCGGAGCTTAGGCCATCCCCGATATACACATGGCATGAGGTGATTCCATGAACCTGATTCAACTGCTGCTCCCCCTGTGCGACAACGATGGCCATCCCTTTCCGCAATCAATGTATCTCCAGGTCAGGGACGAACTCACCGAACAGTTCGGGGGGATAACCACCTACGTCAGGTCTCCCGCAGAAGGGGTGTGGAAAGAGGGGCAGAGCGACGCGGTAAAGGACGAAATCGTTATCTACGAAGTCATGACAAAGGAATTGGACCGCGGGTGGTGGAAAGAGTTCCGGGAGAGGCTGGAGCGCCTTTTCAGGCAGGAGTCCGTCGTTGTCAGGGCAATCCCGATGGATATGCTGTGAGGGGCGTTCATCTGTTACGAGCGGATAGGCTGTGCCTGTGGCACCGGGGCGTGGTGCCGGTTTTGCTTCGGCCCGACATTACAATCCTTGCAAATGCTTCCGTTGTGCGGTAGTATTGTTCTCCATGATCCAGAGCTTCCACGACAACGAGACATTGAAAGTGTGGGAGGGTGAATTCTCACGCAAGCTACCCCATGACATTCAGGCGGTGGCACGGCGCAAGCTCAGGATGCTGAACAACGCCAGAGCTATGGAAGACCTCCGTACCCCGCCCAACAACAGGTTGGAGAAGCTAGGCCGCGACCGCGAAGGGCAGTGGAGCATCAGGATCAACGACCAATGGCGTATCTGCTTTGTGTGGGAAAACGGCACGGCATCCCGCGTCGAGATTTGCGACTATCACTAACAACAACATATCTTGAGGTAATGAGTATGAATAAGCTGCCGAACATCCATCCGGGAGAAGTGCTGAAAGAGGAATTCCTCGTGCCCATGGGCATCAGCCAGTATCGGTTGGCAAAGGAAATCGGCGTGCCCGAGTCCAGGATTTCCGCCATCTGCCAGGGTAAGCGGGGGATCGGGGCCGATACGGCCGTCCGGCTGGCCCGATTCTTCGGCACGACCGCCGGGCTCTGGCTGGGATTGCAGGCTGATTTCGATACGGAAGAGGCGGAGCGGGGGGCATCGGAGGCGTTGGCCCGGATTAACCCCTGGAAACGGGCTGCTTGAGTTTTCTTGATCCGGGCGAAGATATGCAGGGCGGAGGCACTCCGCCCCTACATCTGTCGAAAAAGCAGTTCACCGGCGTGGTCGCGAGGGTCTCGGGGATTCCCCGGGCTTCGTGCGGGAGGGCTGCCTTTTGGTCTGTTTCTCGGCCGTCCGGGCGGGGGGACGTCCTGCCGTCTCTATGCCGGTTTTTGCCGTGCCACGCGGTTTCTGGGGGCGTCCAGACGCCGTTGTGCCGACCTTTGCCGTACTCTGCGCTTTCCGGGGGCTCCCTGGCGCCCCAGTGCCGGTCTTTGTCGTGTTCGTGCTGCGGGGGGGGCGCGGCTTCTGCACCTTCTGCGGCTCGGGCTCAGATATCCCTCCCGGCTGGAGCAATCCCTGCACCTCGGCATCGGTCAGGTAGCGGAACTGGCCCGGCTTCAACGCCCCGATCTCCAGACTGCCGTAGCGTACCCGCCGCAGGCGCACCACGGAGAGGCTGACCACCTCGCACATGCGCCGTACCTGGCGGTTCCTCCCCTCGTGGATCGTTACCGAAATCCAGTCGTTCTGGTCGCTGCTCTTCACCATGCGCACCGTTGCCGGAGCGGTGACGCCGTCCTCCAGCTCGACCCCGCCCGCCATCCGTTTCAGCTGTTGTTCCAGCACCTTGCCCCGCACCCGGACGTGATACTCCTTCTCCACCTCGTGGCGCGGGTGCATCAGGCGGTTGGCCCAATCCCCGTCGTTGGTCAGCAGCAGAAGCCCCTCGGTGTTGTAGTCCAGCCTCCCCACCGGGTAGACCCGCTCCTCCACACCTTTCAACAGGTCGGTCACCAGCGGCCGGTCCTGGGAGTCCTTCAGGGCGGTGATGTAGCCGGTCGGCTTGTTGAGCAGGATATACAGGTGCTTTTCGCTGAACTGGAGCGGCTTGCCGTCCACGGCGACGCGGTCTGTGGCCGGGTCGGCCTTGCTCCCCAGCTCGGTGACAATAACGCCGTTGACCGCGACCCGGCCGTTCACGATCAGTTCCTCGGCGGCCCGGCGGGAGGTGATACCGGCCTGGGAGATGAGTTTTTGCAGACGTTCCAGCATAGTCGTACCTCTTTAACGAAAACGGGGCGGTTAAGCCGCCCCCATTGATACTATATTCCAATTCCAAACATTTCCCTCCCCCCTTGCGGGGGAGGGGCAGGGTGGGGGGGAGATTGCCATGAAATGAACTCATTGGCAGCTTCACCCACCCCCTAGCCTCCTCCCGTCAAGGGAGGGGGGACTTTAAGTTCGCTATTCCACGCAGCGCGTCATGGCGCGGAACTTCTGATAGCGTTTCTCCACCAGGTCGTCCAGGGAGAGCTTGTTCAGCTCCGCCAGGTTGCGGGCTATGGCCTCTTTCAAGGTCGCGGCCATGGCCTCGTGGTCCCGGTGGGCGCCGCCTATGGGCTCGCCTATGATCTCGTCGATGACCCCCAGGCCGATGATGTCCTTGGCGGTCGGTTTGAGCGCCTCTGCGGCCTGCTCGCCCTTGGTGCCGTCGGACCAGAGGATGGCGGCGCACCCTTCCGGGGAGATGACGGCGTAGACCGAGTGCTCCAGCATCAGGATGCGGTCGCCCACGGCGATGGCCAGGGCCCCGCCGGAGCCCCCTTCGCCGGTGACGCAGACGATGATCGGGGTGCGCAGGCTGGCCATCTCGCGCAGGTTGCGGGCAATGGCCTCGGCCTGGCCGCGCTCCTCGGCGCCGATGCCGGGGTAGGCGCCGGGCGTATCCACGAAGGTGATGACCGGCAGCTTGAATTGTTCGGCCATCTGCATCAGGCGCAACGCCTTGCGGTACCCTTCCGGGTTGGGCATGCCGAAGTTGCGGTAGACCTTCTCCTTGGTGTCGCGCCCCTTCTGGTGGCCGATCACCACGACCGGCTGGCCGTCGAAGCGGGCCAGGCCGCCCACGATGGCGTGGTCGTCGCCGAAGTTGCGGTCGCCGTGCAGTTCCACGAATTCGGTGAACATGTGTTTGACATAGTCGAGGGTGAAGGGACGGTTGATGTGGCGCGCCACCTGGGCGGTCTGCCAGCGGGAGAGGTTGGCGAAGATATCCTTGCGCGTCTTCTCCACATGCCCTTCCAGGGTGGCCACGTCGGCGCTGATGTCCAGGCCGTCCGCAGCCAGGGCGTTCAACTCCTCGATCTTCTTCTCAAGCTCCACAATAGGTTTTTCGAATTCCAGATGAAACGGGGTCGCCATAGTGATACCTCGATAGTGTTTTTGCCGGGATATGACTTGTAGAGCCCATGAGTCTCATGGGTCCTATAAGATTCTACTCGAAAGTCGCGGCATTATAGCCGAACAGTCGCTCCACTTCCAGCCTTAAATCATCGCTGGCCATGACGCTCAAATCCGGCGGGAGCGGCATGGTCGCGCGGCTCCGCTGCGGGATGAGAAAATGGATGCAGGCCGGCACGCTGCCGTGGTAGCGCTGGATGATCGTCTTGAGGGCGTCCAGACGCTCCACCGGCAGATCGTCCGTGCGCAGGGTGAAGCAGACCCGCTTGGTGGTCATGGCCCGGGCATCCTGGAGCAGCTTGATATCGCCGGCCGGGCCGGGGTCGCGATGATGCCCCCCCCTGCGCCCGTTGTCGGGGCTGGGGCGGCTGACCAGAATCTTGGCCCCCTTTTCCGTCTTTTCCAGCTTGCCGGTCACCAACAGCGGGTCGTCGGATTTGAGCAGGGTGGAGGTTTCCACATAGGTGTCGGGGAACACGGTGATCTCCACCGAGCCGGTCAGGTCCTCGATGGTGGCGAAGCACATGCGGTCCCCCTTCTTGGTGGGGATCTCCCGGAAGGCGGAGACGATGCCGCAGACCCGCACCTCGCAGCCGTCCGGCATCTCACTCAGATGGGCGATCTCCGAGTTGGTCAGGCGCTTGATGTCGTCCACGTAGCGGTCCAGGGGGTGGCCGGTGATCAGGAAGCCCAACGCCTCCTTCTCGTACCCCAGCTTTTCCTTGTCCGGCCATTCCTGGACGTCGGGGAGGTGCATGCCGCCGTTGCCGTTGTGTCGTACCACCTCGGCGGTGTCGAACAGGGAAACCTGGGCGCTGGCCTTTTCCTCCTGGATCTTCTGGCCGTAGGACATGGCCTGCTCCAGCCCTTCCATGAGGGCCGAGCGGAAAGCGCCGGTGGAGTCGAAGGCGCCGCACTTGATGAGGGCCTCGAATACCTTCTTGTTGGCGCGTCGCATATCGACCCGTTCGCAGAAGTCGTAGATATCCTTGAAGGGACCTTCGGCCCGCGCCTCCAGGATCGCCTCCACGGCGCCGGTGCCGATCCCCTTGACCGCGCCCAGGCCGAAGCGCATGGACTTGCCCACCACGGTGAAGGAGAGGCCGGACTTGTTCACATCCGGCGGCAGCACCTCGATCCCCTGCTCGCGGCAGTCGCCGATGCTCTTGATCACCTTGTCCGTGTTGTCCATGTCGCAGGTGAGAAGCGCGGCCATGAACTCCACCGGGTAGTAGGACTTGAGGTAGGCGGTCTGGTAGGCGATGAGGGCGTAGGCGGCCGAGTGGGACTTGTTGAAGCCGTATTCGGCGAACTTGGCCATCTGGTCGAAGATCGCCTCGGCCTTTTTCGGGTCGATGTTCTGGGCCTTGGCCCCGGCCAGAAACGGCTCCTTCTCCTTGGCCATGACCGCCGGGTCTTTCTTGCCCATGGCGCGGCGCAGGAGGTCAGCGCGCCCCAGGGAGTAGCCGGCCAGGGTGCGGGAGATCTGCATGACCTGCTCCTGGTAGACGATGACCCCGTAGGTATCCTTCAGGATCGGCTCCAGCTGGGGCAGGTCGTAGACCACCTTCTGGCGGCCGTGCTTGCGCTCGATGAACTCGTCCACCATGCCGCACCCCAGGGGGCCCGGCCGGTACAGGGCGCAGGCGGCGATCACGTCCTCGAAGCAGGAGGGCTTGAGCTTGACCAGCATCTCCTTCATGCCGCTGCCTTCGAGCTGGAAGATGCCGGTGGTGTTGCCCGAGGAGATGAGGTCGTAGCTGGCCTTGTCGTCGTCCCGCAGGCGGGTGATGTCGAACTCCGGGTCCTTCCCCTCCCGCACCAGCTTGACGGCGTTCTGGATCACGGTAAGGTTCTTGAGCCCCAGGAAGTCGAACTTGACCAGGCCGACCATCTCCACGTACTTCATGGAGTACTGGGTATTGATGGAACCGGTCTTCTGGTCCTTGTACACCGGCAGAAACTCCTCCAGCTGCCGGGGGGCCACCACCACCCCGGCGGCATGGGTGCCGGCGTGGCGGGCCAAGCCTTCCAGGCAGATGGCGGTTTCCAGCAGATTTTTGATCTGCGGGTCGGCCGCCGCCAACTCCTTCAGTTGCGGTTCCTGCTCCAGGGCCTTTGCCAGGGTCATCTTCAGGTCGTCCGGGATCAGCTTGGCGATGCGGTCCACATCCCCGTAGGTCATGTTCAGCGCCCGCCCCACGTCACGCACCACGGCCTTGGCCTTCATGGTCCCGAAGGTGATGATCTGGCAGACCCGCTCCCGCCCGTATTTCTCCACCACGTACTGGATGACCTCTTCCCGGCGGTCCATGCAGAAGTCGACGTCGATATCAGGCATGGAGATACGTTCCGGGTTGAGGAAACGTTCGAACAGCAGATTGTAGGGCATGGGATCAAGGTCGGTGATCTTGATGGAGTAGGCCACCAGCGAACCGGCGGCCGAGCCCCTGCCCGGACCGACCGGGATGCCGTGGTCCTTGGCCCAGTTGATGAAGTCGGACACGATCAGGAAGTAGGCCGGGAACTGCATCTGGTGGATACAGTCCAGCTCGATGCGCAGGCGGTCGAAGTAGGCCTGCTGCCGTTCCAGGGTCATATCCGGGTACTTGGCCAGAATGGTGACCATGCGCTCCTTGAGCCCTTCCGTGGCCAGGTGCTCCAGCATCTCGCCGTGGGTCTTGCCGGCCGGCGGCTCGAAGTGGGGGAAGAAGTACTCTTTGCCCAAGGGAAGTTCCAAGTCGCAGCGCTCGGCGATGGCCACGGTGTTGGCGATGGCCTCGGGGGCGTAGGAAAATGCCTTGACCATCTCCTCCGGCGACTTGACGTAGAACTCGTCCGCCGTGAACTTCATGTGGGTCGGGTCGCTCATGGTCTTGCCGGTCTGGATGCAGAGCAGCACCTCGTGGGCGCGGGCATCCTCCCGGTTCAGGTAGTGGCAGTCGTTGGTAGCCACGAGCGGCAGCTTCAGCTCGCCCGCAATCTCCAGCAGACGCTTGTTGACCACATCCTGCTCGGCCAGGGTGTTTTCCTGCAACTCGATGTAATAGCGGTCCTCGAACAACTCGCTGTACCAGCGGGCCGTGGCCAGCGCATCCTCCATCTTGTTCCGGCCGCACTGCATGGCCACCTCGCCCTTGAGGCAGGCCGACAGGGCGATGAGCCCGTTGCTGTGTTCCTTCAACAACTCCCGGTCGATGCGGGGGCGGTAGTAGAACCCCTCCTTGTAGCCGGCCGAGGTGAGGTAGGAGAGGTTCCGGTATCCCTCCAGGTTCTGGCAGAGCAGGATCAGGTGGTAGGCCGCGTCGGAGATCCCCCTGGCCTCCTTGGAGAAGCGGGACTCGGGCGCCAGGTAGACCTCGCAGCCGAGGATCGGCTTGATGTGGGCCTTCTGGCACTTGAGGTAGAACTCCACCGCGCCGAACATGTTGCCGTGGTCCGTAATGGCCAGGGCCGGCATGTGGTAATCCTCGGCCTTGTGGACCAGGTCTTCGACGCGGATGGCGCCGTCCAGCAGGGAATACTGGGTATGGAGATGCAGATGGACGAAGGGAGGTGTTTCCATGGGCGACCTTTTGAGAGCGAACAGCGTTAATGACGAAGGGGAAGCGGAGCCGGATGCAAAAAAGAACGGGACCTCTATGAGTTCCCGTTCGGTGATATGTGGGGGATAGTATGCCCCGTTTCGGGCGGTACGTCAATCGGGAGTTATTGGTTTGATTACAAGCCCTTATGCGTAACAGGCCGGAATGTTGGCGTTATTTTTTTGTGTTTTTGGGGGAGGCTTCCCGATTTGTCACTCGGGGAGCCTGGTCTCATCCGATCCCCTTGGTTGTGCGTCAAGCAGCAATCTCCCCATGGTTTTCTTGATGGAATCCCGGTGGATGGTAAAAACGACGCTCAGGATATAGCTCAGTTCGATATAATTGATCCCGTGGGCCTCGGGGTTTACGACGCCATTGTGCGGCGCGCAGTATTGATCCGTATCCTCGGCCAGATGCACCCGGCATACCAGCGGCCTGACCGGCCAGATGGCGCAGCCGTTGTCCGCCCGGTCCAGAAAGACGCACGACTGGTCTTCCGATCTTTGGTCATTCCAGGTCGTTTCCCCCGTGTGATCCATGCTGGTGTCGAATTCCAGGTAATCAAGCTGGCGCGCGAGCTTTTCGTAATCGATCCCGACGCCGTTTTCCCGACAGTAATCACGAATATCCGCCGCTTCCTCGGCGGTGCAATAGACCACTTCATGGCAGCAATTGCCGCACCCCTTGTGGCAGAACGGAGGGGCGTAGCCGAACCTCCTGTCCCGTTCGATCAGGGAGTCGATGGTGGCATCCACCAGCTCGTGCACCACGCGCGTTCGATCCTTGCCGCCGCCCAGATAGCTTTCCCCGATCCGCCGGAACTCTTTCCAGAGCGCTTCCGCCGGGATGTCCGCCAGTTCGTCCGATAGATTTCCGTACAGGAGCATGTCGCCGTCTTTGATGACCTGCTCCTCTACCCACCGGCGATCCTCGTTGAGGGGGAGGGTATGGCCTGAGCCGCAGCAGTTCTTGTATTTTTTTCCGCTGCCGCAGGAGCAGGGATCGTTGCGCCCGATCTTCATGGTGCGTGCCTCGAACGATGCGCGCCGCCCTGCTTTTTGTTGAGCAAGGCGGGGCGGCATTGAATAATTGATGCTTGTTTGTTACTGTTATAGGTAAGAATACACCATGAGGGCCACCCATTAAAAGGCTGCCTCATGCGGTGAGGAGCATATCACAGAATAGGGGAGGAACACATCATGGTAACTGAAAAACAGTGCCCCGAATGCCAGGGCAAGATGATCCTGCTGCCCGGCTGAGGCGGCCTCTTCTGGCGGTGCCAGAAGTGCGGATTAAAGCTTATGTACAACAATGAACAGGATGCCGATTGCCGCTGTTCCTAAAGGAAGCCGGCCTTGACCTCTGCGGATCTGAAGACATCGCTGCACCTCTTCGGCCTTGGCGAACGTGCGTCCCTCCGGGAGATCACGGCCCGTCACCAAGGGCGCGG
This sequence comes from Oryzomonas rubra, assembly GCF_008369015.1. Lineage (NCBI taxonomy): Bacteria > Pseudomonadati > Thermodesulfobacteriota > Desulfuromonadia > Geobacterales > Geobacteraceae > Oryzomonas > Oryzomonas rubra. The sequence goes on along the minus strand of NZ_SRSD01000002.1, from coordinate 241,946 downwards.
CAGTTCAAGACCGATCCGCTGTGGGGGGATGGGTAGGGGGAGGGTTCCTCATTTGAAATTTAGAGCCCATATATTCGGGACAGCCCCGTAGGGGCACATGCAAGGCGCCCCTACGGGTCAAATTCCCCACCAAAATACCATGTGTCGCCACAAAAATCCCTCCTAAAACAAACAAAGCCCCGCCTCCCTCACGGGAAACGGGGCCAGTTCACACCCTTGCTATCGTTACGCTACTTCTTCGCCTTTTTCGCCGCCGGTTTCGCCGGGTGCGCGGTGTGCTTGCCCGCCGCCTTCAACGCCTCCTTCATGGCGTGCCCCATCCTGGTGGGGCTCTCGGCCACCACGACCCCGCACTCGTTCAGGGTGCGGATCTTGTCCTCGGCCTTGCCCTTGCCGCCGGTGATGATGGCTCCCGCATGGCCCATGCGTTTGCCCGGCGGGGCCGTGACCCCGGCGATGAACGCCGCCACCGGCTTCTTCATGTTTTCCTTGATCCAGTAGGCCGCCTCTTCCTCGGCCCCGCCGCCGATCTCGCCGATCATGAAGACCGCCTCGGTGTGGGGGTCGTTGTTGAACAACTCCAGCACGTCGATGAACTTCATGCCGATGATCGGGTCGCCGCCGATGCCGACGCAGGTGGATTGCCCCAGCCCCATGTCGGTGAGCTGCTTCACCGCCTCGTAGGTCAGGGTGCCGCTGCGGGAGACGACGCCGATCTTGCCCGGCTTGTGGATGTAGCCCGGCATGATGCCCAGCTTGCACTGGCCGGGGGTGATGACGCCGGGGCAGTTGGGGCCCACCAGCAGGGTCCGGCTCCGCTCCTGGATCGCGCGGGCCAGGACCATGTCCCGCACCGGTATCCCCTCGGTGATGCACACCGCCAGGTCCAGTTCGGCGGCGCAGGCCTCCAGGATGGCGTCGGCCGCCGCCGGGGGCGGCACGAAGATCATGGAGACGTTGGCCTTGGTGTAGCGCACCGCCTCTTCCACGGTGTTGAACACCGGGATGCCGTCGATGTGGATGCCCCCCTTGCCGGGGGTGACGCCGGCCACGATGTTGGTGCCGTAGGCCCGGCACTGCTGGGTGTGGAACAGGCCGCTGCGGCCGGTGATCCCCTGTACGATGATCTTGGAATGCTTATCGATCAGTATGGACATGCTATTTTCCCCCCAATCCCAGCATCTTGACGATCCGCTTGGCGCCGTCCCCCAGGTTGTCGCCCACCTGCACGTTCAGCCCCGATTCCATGAGGAGGCGTTTCCCCTCCTCCACGTTGCTGCCGTCCATGCGCACCACGATGGGGAGGTGGCACTGCACCTCGTTGGCCGCCTCGATGATCCCCTGGGCGATGACGTCGCAGCGCATGATGCCGCCGAAGATGTTGACGAAGACCGCCTTGACGTCGCAGTCCTCCAGGATGATCTTGAACGCCTCGGTGACCTTCTCCCGCGTGGCCCCGCCCCCCACGTCCAGGAAGTTGGCCGGTTCGCCGCCGAACTCCTTCAGCACGTCCAGGGTGGCCATGGCCAGGCCCGCGCCGTTGACCATGCAGCCGATGGAGCCTTCCAGCTTGATGTAGGCCAGGTCGTACTTGCCGGCGTTGATCTCCAGCGGGTCGAGCTGGGAGTAGTCCACCATGTCCGGGTATTCCCGGTGGCGGTACACGGCGTTGTCGTCGAAGGACATCTTGCCGTCCATGGCCAGGAGCCACCCGGCCTTGGTGACCACCAGGGGGTTGATCTCCACCAGGTAACAGTCCTTGTCCAGGCAGCAGCGGTACAGGTTGAGGATCAACTCCACGCAGTCCTCGCACACCACGCCGGTGAGCCCCAGGGCCAGGGCGATCTTGCGGGCCTGGTAGGGACGCAGCCCCATGAGCGGGTCGATGGTCAGGACGTGGATCTTTTCCGGGGATTTGTGGGCCACCTCCTCGATGTCCATGCCCCCCTCGGGGGAGGCGATGAGGCAGTAGCGCGACGTGGCCCGGTCCAGGGTGATGGAAAGGTAGAACTCCCGGGCGATCTCCACCGCCTCCTCCACCAGGATGCGGCGGACCTTGAGCCCCTCCGGCCCGGTCTGGGGGGTGACGAGCTTCTTGCCGAACAGCTCCTTGGCCACGTCGTTGGCCTGCTCCGGGTGGTGGACGATCTTGACGCCCCCCGCCTTGCCGCGCCCGCCCGCATAGATCTGGGCCTTGACCACGCAGTGGCCCCCCATCTCCTTGGCGGCCCGCTCCACCTGGTCGGCGGTCAGCGCCACGCGGCTGCGGGGCACGGGGATGCCGAAGGTGCTGAAGATCTCCTTGGCCTGGTACTCATGGATGTTCATGGCAAGCTCCGTCCGTCGGGATTTTGATGGAGTATACCAGGAAATATGGTGTAGACAAGATGATTTTACCGGTAATGAATTTTTTTATTATGGGTAAAATGCGAGAGTGTGGCTACCACCCCCGGCCCTTTAGGCCCCAGAGGGTCCTCCTAAATTAGGAGGGGGTCAGGGGGTGGTTGAGGATTACCGTGACTGGCGGGTGTTCTGCTGGTCGATCTTGGCGTATTCCGCCTCGGAGGGGCGCAGGTAGACCGGCAGGAGGCGCTCCGGCGTCAGGGTGGCGCTGTTCCGGTAGGCGTGGAGGGCCAGGAGCGCGCCGTTGGCGGCGTGGCCCGCATGGTGGAAGGGGGAGGGGAAGCGGGCCTGTCCGCCCATGCGTTCGGTGATGACCTGGCGGTAGCGGAGCGCGCCGTCGCCGGCGAAGATGACCGGCGTATGGGTGGCGGCGGAGAGTTTGTCCAGGAACGCCTCCGGCCCCATGACGCACTCCTCCATGATGGGGGCGGGGAGGGGGGCGGAGCAGTCGTACAGGGCGGCGTAGACCTCGTTCTTGCGGGCGTCCAGCAGGGGGCAGACCGGCAGGGAGGCCAGGGGGAAGTTCATGGCAACCAGGGCCAGGGTGGAGAAGCCGACGCACGGCTTGCCGGTGGCCAGGGCCAGCCCCTGGATCGTGGCGACGCCGGCCCGCACCCCGGTAAAGGAGCCGGGGCCGACGGCGCAGGTAAAGAGGTCGATGGCGTCGATCGTGAGCCCCGCTGCGGCCAGCATGCGTTCGATCTCCGGTATGAGGCGCGCCGACAGGGTCTTGTTGGCGCTGAACAGGGCCTCGGCGACGATGGTTTCGTCGGAGGTCAGGGCGATGCTGGCGATGGCGGTGGAGGAGTCGATGCTGATGATGTGCATGGTAAGTGGGTTCCCGGTGGCTAGTGGATTAATTATCTCTTCCCAACTTTCCCTCATGGGACTTATACGTCCCATAGGACCCATAGGTCCCAGAAGCCGGAGGCCGGGGATGGGCTGCTGCTTACTCGTCCTCCGGCGGTATCCGGCCGGTCCTCTGGACGAATTCCAGCTGTTCGGCCTTGCGGCCGAGGGCCTCCCGGCAGAAGCTCCAGATGCGGTAGCTCTCCACCGACAGGATGGTGACCCCGGAGCCGAGGACGGCCCAGAAGTTGTCGTCCAGCGCCTTGGCGAAGTGGTAGAAGAGAAAGAAGCCGGTCAGGTAGCCCACATGGCAGAAGCTGCTCTTGTGCTCCAGGCCCGCCGTCATGCGCGAGAGGCTGAGGATGATGGCGGAGAAGGTGTAGAACAGGAGGACGATGCTGATGATGTGGGGCGCCGGCGGCGGACCGAGGGCCGCCACGACCGTGTCGGGCAGGGGGAGCATGGGGAAGTCGCGCCATGCCGTCATGCAGACGAGCATGAACAGGGAAAAGGCCCACAGCCCCCGGTTGGAGAAACGGCCGAGACGCTTGATGTCAGCCCTGAGCTGCTGTTCGAACAGCTCGACCTGGCTCTGCTGCGGCGCCAGGTCGGTTGCCGGCTGATTGTCGACGGTCTGTGTCATCGCATAGCCCGATGTGCGCGAAACCGGAGCCGGGCCCCGGTTGTGAGTTTCTTGCAGCACCTAGACATCCTTCGGGACGGTTCCCTGTTCGGTAGTGGCCGGTTCTTTCCCGGCGGGACGAATCCTCTGGCTCAGGTTATAGAGGGATTGGGCAATTCTGTCAAGTTCACGGGGAAAGTGGGTGGGATGGGCCGTGGGGGTCTCACCCGCCTCCACCTGGTCGGCCAGGTGGCGCAGTCTCTGCAACGGCAGAAAGACGCTCCGGCGCAGGAGTGCCGTGACGCCGCCCACGGTCAGCACGAGGATCATGATGGTGAAGACGATCATCTGGTTGCGGATGGAGGCCAGGGAGTTGAGCAGCATCTCCCGGGAGAGCCCGATGTCCAGGATGCCCAGCACCTTTTGTTCCGGGGGGTGGACATGGCAGGCGGCATTGGCGCATTCCGGTTCGTTGTAGATGGGGGCGGTGATGGCCAGCACATCCCGGCCGTCGCCGTTGGTGAAGATGCGCGCCTGTTCCATCTTGCCCAGGGAGGCGGACGGCGTGGCCCCGGCGTGGCAAGCGATGCACCCCTCGGTCTTCTTGTCCACCTGGCGGTCCAGTTCGTCGGACCGGGTGGAGATATTGACGATCCCCTTCTTGTTGAAGATGCGGATATGTTCGACCCCCTTCTGCTGGCCGATGTTGCTGATGATCGTGGTGAGCATCTCCCGGTCGGACTTGAGCATGGCGTACCGGGTGGATTTGAGGATCGTGTCGGCCAGGTTGGTGGCATAGCCTACCGTGTCCCGGTTGACCACGTTCTTGATGACCGAGTAGAGGAGGAGGAAACAGACGACGACGAATCCGGTGACGGCAATGCCGACCGGAATGAGGGCTCGTCCTGCGAGGGTTTTGAACATGTTTTCATCTCTCCCTGGTGGTAGTTGATTCAACCTTCCCTCTGGGACCTATAGGTCGTATGAGTCCTATAGGCCCCAGAGTAGTTCTTATTTCGTCTTGTGGCAACTGGCGCAGTTGGCCTTGACGCTGAATGCCTCCTTGCCGTTGTGGCATGCCCCGCAGGATTTGCCTTTCTCCATGTCGGTCATGGTCGCCTTGCCAGTCACGGCCCGGTAGGGGAAGATCTTGGTGTGGCAGTCGGCGCATTTATATGCCTGGCTATGGAACGAGTGGCTGAAGGTGACCGGTGCGGTATCCTTGACCGTAAAGCCGATGTCCTTCGGTTTCAACCCTTTGTGGCAGCGATCGCAGTTGCCGACCACGGTAAAGACCTTGGCGCTGTTGTGGCAGGCACCGCAGGATTTCCCCTTTTCCATGGCATGCATGGTGACGCGCGCCTTGCTGCGGGTGGTGGTGTAAATCTTGGTGTGGCAACTGCCGCACTGGAAATGGCTCGCGTGGTCGGCGTGGCTGAAGATGACGTTGCCGACGTTCTTGACGGCGAATTTCTGATCCCTGGTGGGGTGGCACGAGGCGCATTTGTCGAGGCTGAAGGCAGTTTTGCCGTTATGGCACGCCCCGCACGACTTGCCCTTCTCCATCTCCGCCATGGTGGTCCGTTTGTTGTGGCCCGCGGCGAACAGGCTCGGGTGGCAGGCGCTGCAGTCGGGGGTGGCGGCCAGGTGCTTCTGATGGCTGAAACGGGTGGTGCCCGTTGCCTTCACCGCGTAGGTGATCTCCTTCACCTGGTGGCAGCGGGCGCACTCCTTCAGGGCAAAGGCGTTTTTGCCGTCATGGCAGGCACCGCACGACTTGCCCTTCTCCATGTCGGCCATGGTGTAGGTGGCCTTTTTCTTGAATGGGTAGAGGGTGTCGTGGCAGGACTTGCAGTTGTTGGCCATCTGTTTCTGCTGGATATGCTTCTTGTGGCTGAAGACCACTTTGCCGGCATTGTTCGTCGTGAAGGTGATATCCCGAATATCCACGGCTTGTGCAATCATGCCGAATAACAGAACCGCCAGGGTGATCGAAAACATGAGATTGCGACGCATGGAGCTCCTCCTGTGGATGATGGAAGGAAAGGGTTCTTTTTCGCCCATGCGGCGTCAATCTCCGGGCTCGCTTCGTGCGGCGTACTGATGTACGCCTCCGCGCAATCCCTCGATTTCCGTGCCTGGACGAAAAATCCCTCCTTTCCGAATCGAAATCTATCTACGCTGTTTCCGTGGTGCTGGAATGGCGCGCCGCCGCATGGGGTTCGGTCACCGGCACCGGCTCCGCTCCGGGGATGGCCCCCAGTTCGTCCTCTACCTCCTCTTCCTCCCAGCCGTTCCACATCGGCTTGAAGTGGGCAAAGGGGGTGTGCCCCAGGGTCGCCAGGTAGATGTGTACGAAGAGGAAGGCGCAGAAACAGCAGGCGATCAGGTAGTGGACGCTCACCAGGGTCTTGATGCCACCGATCACGATGAAGATCTCCCGCAGCGGGGCGACGTACATCAGGACGTAGCCGGAAAAGACGACCAGCGGCAGCAGCACGAACATGATCACCAGGTACGAGGCCTTCTGCAACGGGTTGAACTTGCTGTCCGGGGTGCTGTGATGCGGGTTGGGCCCCCCTTTGAAATAATAGAAGAAGTAAAAGAACGCCTGGCGGAAGAGGCCGGATTTTATGTCCTCAAGGGTTGGGACATACAGTTTGAGCATGGTGCGGGCCACGAACATGTAGTAGATGAGCCAGAGGGCATAGGATATGGACACCACGACGCCGGCGGTGTTATGGAGGCGGATGGCCGCCTTGTAGGTGCCGAAGATGTTCACGTAATCGGGAAACCTGATCTGCAGGGCCGTCACGCAGAGGGTCACGATGCCGAAGGCGTTCAGCCAGTGCCAGATCCTGACCGGCATGGGGGTGAGATAGATCTGTTCCGTGTGTTTCATGGCTCAGTGCTCCTTCCGGTTTTTTCTGGTGAGGAACCGCAGGGTGCCGTGCCCGACCGGCATCATCATCCCGCCCACTATGATCAGCGCACCGACGATGTTGAGGGCGCTGCTTCTGGTGGTGCCGAGCATGTAAAAATCGGGCGTCCCATAGAGAATATCAAGAATTGCGCCCTTTTCAACCGCCACGCGGGTCACGTTGCCGTTTTTGTCGGGGAACGCCACATAGCTGGTCTGCATCGCCTGAGGCCCCGAGGCGTGGCAGAAGGAGCAATCCCAGCACTTCTCGTTGATCTGGTAGGTATGGGTGACCGTCTCGGGGGTCATCATCCCCCAGAGCCGCATCCCCTTGTTGCGCGCCTCGTGGTTGAAATCCCTCAGTTCGGCCAGGGAGATGAAGCCGTCGCCGTTTTTGTCCACCAGTCGGCTGATATCCCCGTTTATGGGTTGCAGCGCGCCAAGCTCGCCGTATGTGGCGGTCTTGAAGTCGCCGTGGGGATCGTCCGGTTTCTTGTTTTCGATGGCCATGGTGATGACGTAGCTCTTGGAGCCGGTATGGCAGGTGACGCAGGGGAGCGAATCCAGGTGCAGGTCGGCCTGGGTGAGCCATTTGGAATGGCTCTTGATGGTCTTGCCCTTGTCGTGGCACTTGGCGCATTTGCTGTTCAGGTAATCGCCGGATGCCGCGATGCCCGGCTTGACCTCATGGGGGTTGTGGCAGTCGTTGCAGGCCGCCTTGGCGCCATGGAGGCTTTTGGCGTATTCCGCCTGGATGGGGGCATGGCATTCCTTGCACCTGGCCTTGGTGGGGTGGGAACCGTCCTTGGGATGGGCTGCCGTCACCGAGTCATGGCACGAGGTGCACCCGATCAGGGCATGGGTTGTGGAGGCGAATTTGCTCGCATCCAGGTACAGCCGCTCGCCGCCGTTTCTGGCAACATCCCGATTGCCGTGGCAGGCGAGGCAGGCGTCATTGTCCGCGCCGGCCGCCGAAGCGGCGGCCGCGGGCAGCATGAGAACAGCCAGGCACAGTATCACTCTGCAAACATCCGTCTTCACGTGAGCTCTCCTTTTCCCTGGGGCCCCGTCTCGGGCGGGGCGATGGGTAGTGGTGCCGTCTGGTGCGCATTGTTTCGTAGATGTGCCGCCGATTCCACATTGACGTGAAATCGGCGGTAAGTGCTCGTGCTGCGCCGTTATTTATTGGTCACGGTCTGGGGGTCGGCTACCTTGTTCTTGCCCATGGCCTTGGCGAACCCGAGCATTATCAGGAGCGCCGGCATGAGTTGGGCAACGACGATCAGGGCGCAGAAGCCCAGGAAGATCCATACGAAGAGCCCGCTGTTGTCCTCCCGCGCGCCGCTTGCCGCAAAGGCGCTGGATGCGGAACCGATGGTAAGCATGAGAGCATTGATCAATGGTGTGGTTTTCATGGCGTCCTCCCTCGGTAGTATAGCATTCAAAGTGTGTTTGAAAAGTTGCCCCGCCTTTTTTACGGAGCGTGGCGTTATTTGTCGCCGCCGGTTTCGTGCGCCTTCTTCTCGCTTGCCGAGAATACCCCCTTGAGCATGCCGACCAGCAGCATGATGCCGGGAACGAACTGGAAGAGGACGATCAGGATGCCGAATGCGATGAAGAATGTGGCCAACAGGCTCAGACCTTCTCCCTCTGCTCCCCCTCCCGCCGCCAGCGCCGTACCGGCAGTGATCATCAGGGACAATAGCGTTGCTGATATGGTTCTCATGGCTCTCCCCTTTCTTGCTGAGCGTGTCATGGTGTTTCCTTGCCCATTGCCAGAGCATCGACCGTGCCATAATGACGCAACCATTTAAAAAATAAAGATAAGTATCTGGGATAATTAGAGGTATGCCCGGGCACTCCGCGGACGGGGCGTGGGGAGCGGCGCGGCCGGCTGTATAGCAATCCCATACAGTCGAAAAAAGAGGACAGGCGCAAACCGGTCGTCAGGAGGCCGGGATCATTTGGTTTTTAATGAAGAATCGGCGGGAGGCGTAACCGTATAGCGAAATTATACATCTGGGCAGTCGTATTGACTTGCGGTATCGTCTTGCTAAAATAGGAAAACAGATTATGTTTTGAGTAGTTGACATGCTTTTGAAACTATTGCAATGTGACGTTTACGGGGAAGGAGACGGGGATGGGACAGTTCCGGATGCTGGTAGTCGACGACGAGGCGGTGATCAGGGACGGCCTGAGACGTATTCTCGAAGGAGAAGGCTTCTTCGTAGAAACGTGCGTGAGCGGCCACAGCGCCATCGAATCCCTGCACGCGCGGGAATTCGACCTGATCGTCACCGACCTGAAGATGCCGGGCATGAACGGCATCGAGGTCCTCAAGGCGGTGAAGACCCTCCAGCCGGAAGCGCCGGTCATCATCATCACCGGCTACGCCACCGTGGATACCGCCGTGGAGGCCATGAAGAACGGGGCGGTGGACTATATCGCCAAGCCCTTCACTCCCGAGCAGCTTCTCCAGAAGATCGACCGGGCCCTGGAGCAGCGGGTCCTCCTCATGGAGGAACTCAACAGGACCAAGGATGCCATCTCCTCACAGCACGGATTCGGCCTGTTCGTGGGCCAGAGCAAGGAGATGCAGAAGGTCTACCACCGGATCATGCAGGTGGCCGCCACCGACAGCACGGTGCTGGTTACCGGCGAAAGCGGCACCGGCAAGGAGCTGGTCGCCCGGGCCATCCACCAGAGCAGCCCGAGAAACGGCAAGCCCTTCGTGGCCGTTGATTGCAGCTCCCTGGCGGAAAACCTCCTGGAGAGCGAGTTGTTCGGCCACGTCAAGGGGGCGTTCACCGGGGCGGTCCTGGCCAAGACCGGGCTCTTCAAGGTGGCCGACGGCGGCACCCTGTTTCTGGACGAGGTCTCCAACATCAGCCTCTCCACCCAGGCCAAGCTGCTGCGGGTGCTCCAGGAACGCCTGGTGACCCCCATCGGCGGGACCCAGCCGGTCCCCATCAACATCCATCTGGTGGCGGCCACCAACCGGAACCTGCGCACCATGGTGGGAGAGGGGACCTTTCGCGAGGACCTGTTCTTCCGCCTCAACATCATCCCCATCGAACTGCCTCCCCTGCGGGAGCGCAAGGGGGACATCCCCCTGCTTATCAGCCATTTCCTGAAAAAATTCACCGCCGCCATGGGCAAGAACATCCGGGGCATCGCGCCGGACGCCATGGCGCTGTTGGAAACCTACGACTATCCGGGCAACGTGCGGGAGTTGGAGAACACCATCGAGCGCGCGGTGGTGCTGGCGGGTGGGGAGGTCATCCACAAGGACGATCTGGAACTCTCCCCGGACAGTCCCGGCGCGCCGGAGCTGCACGGAATGGAGGAAGGGTATGTCCCCCATACGTCGGACGAACTGAAGGAGATGAAGCGCCATATCCGGGACCAGGCCGTGGAGGGGATCGAAAAGGCCTTTGTCATGGGAGCTCTGGAGCGGAACAACTGGAACATCACCCGGGCCGCCGAGGAGACCGGCATCCTGCGTCCCAACTTCCAGGGGATGCTCAAGCGGCTGGGGATCTCGGTGAAGGCGCAGATGGAGAAGTAAAAAATAATAGAACTTATAGGACCCAGAGGACCTATAAGTCACATAGGTCCTCCCTGCTCTTCCTCTCCGCTTCCCTGAAGCGGCAGCAGGATGGTAAAGGTCGTCCCCACCCCCACCTTGCTTGCCACCTCGATCTTCCCCGCATTGTTTTCCACAAAACCGTAGGAAATGGAGAGCCCCAACCCGGTCCCCTCGGCCTTGGTGGTGAAGAATGGGTCGAAGATGCGTTGCAGGTCCTCTTCGGAGATGCCGCAGCCGTTATCCCCGATCTCCACGCAGGCGAAACCGCCGCCGTCCTGCTGCGAGGTGGTGATGCTGATCAGCCCCCCCTTGGGCATGGCATGGCTGGCGTTGATGAACAGGTTGACGAAGACCTGCTGCATCTGGTTGGAATCCACGAAGACATCCCCCAGGTCCGGGGTATAGGAGCGCTTGATGCTGATGTTCTGGAAGCTGGGCTGATGCTGCAGCAGGCCGACGACCCGGTCCAGGAGGTTGTTGAGGGAGATGGCCTCCTTGTGGGGCAGGGCCTCGCGGGAAAACTCCAGGAGTTGTTTGACGATCTCGGCGCAGCGGCGGCACTCGGCGATGATCCGTTCCAGGTCCGGCTTGAGGGACGGGGCGAGGCGCTTGTCGTTGTCCACGATGGAGGCGTAGAGCAGGATGCCGCTCAGGGGGTTGTTGATCTCATGGGCGATGCCCGCCACCAGGTTGCCCAGGGAGGCCAGCTTTTCGGAACGGTGGAGCTGGGCCTGCATCTGCTTGATCTCCTGGCTCCGCTCCTCGACCTTGTGTTCCAGATTGCCGGCCCATTCCTTCAACTCCTCGTTGGCCTTGGCGAGGCCCGCGGTCATGTCGTTGACCGCCTCGGAAAGATCCCCCAACTCGTCGTCGCTGGTGATCGGTATGCGGGCGTCCATGTCCCCCGCCGACACCCGGGCTGTGTGCTGCACCAGCCGCTGCACCGGGCGGTCCACGAGGCGCTGGGTCAGGAAAGTGATCAACACCCCGATGAACAGCAGGAGCATGCAGGTCATGACGATGAACTGCATGCGGTACTCGTGGGACTGTTGGCGCAGGCTTTCCAGGGAGAGGGTGATGTCCAGCACGCCCAAGATATGATGATCCTTGTCGTGGAAATGGCAGGCCCCGGTGGAGCATTCCGGCTGGTTGTAGATGGCCTTGGTGTAGCCCAGCACCTCCGCACCGTTGGCGGTGCGGTACAGGCGGCTGCTGTTGTTGGTCGGGGAAAAGAGCCGGGTGTTGTTCGGTTGGTGGCAGAAGATGCAGGCCGCGTTCTTCTGGTCGATGATGGTGCCGATCTCGCTCTTGTGGCTGGAGAAGACCACCTTGCCGCTCCGGTCGATGATGCTGATATGCTCGATGCTGCTGCTCTGGGCGATCCGGTCCGCCATCAGGTACAGGCTGGCCTTATCGTTCTTCATCATGGCGTCGTAGGTGCTCTGGTTGATGATCTCCGTCAACTGGTCGGCATTGGAGATGGCGTACTCGATGGTGGCTTTGCGGAAGTTTTTCAGGTTGATATAGTCCAGGATGCCCATGAAGCCGACCAGGATCAGGGAGGTGGCCAGGGTGAGCTTGACGATGAGGGAGAGACGCAGGTGCATGGATGACCTTTGCGTTCGGAAGTATGCGGTTATGACTGTGTGGCTACATACTGCGTTTGACGTTGCAAGTCAAGGGGTTGGTGCGGATAGCGGGATAGTGTCGTCACGCCGGTCGCTTGCATTTCCCCCCGCTGCCGGAGCAGGGGAGGGCTTACGAACAGAGGTCCGCTGTTTTAAGCCTTCAAACGCCGATAGGTGAAGACCCGCTCGATGAACTCCTCCCGGAACCCCTGGTCGCCCAGCCGCCCCTCCTCTGCCACCGGCAAAAGCGGGAATCGGGCCGTCAGGGCTGCGGCGAACAGGCCGCTGCCGCTTCCGGCCGCTCCGCCACCGTCGTAGACCGGGACCTGCACCAAGCCGCAACTGGGCGAACTCCTTTTGAAGATGAAGCCGCACAGGTCCTCGCCTTCCAACTCCCTGACCTTCATGCGGCACCAGGCCTGCATCCGGCCGGTCAGGTCGATGCGGCTTTGGGTGGTCACCAGGCGCGGGGCAGCCGGGTCCCCCTCCAGGCGCATGGCCTCCCGGGGGATGGACAGGCCGCACCCCACCTCGGGACAGACCGATACGAACCGGAAAAGGGGGCCCAGGCAGCCGGTGAGGTACCGGTCGTGTTTGTGGCCGCCGTCGTAGCGGACCTGCTCCCCCAGCAGGCAGGAACTGACGCCGATGACGCTGGGGGCGGCCGCCGGCTCAGGTTCAGGGTTGCAGGGTGCCATCTTCGATGATCAGCTCATACTTGTAGCCGGCGCCGAAATCCCGGTCCTTGCTGAGTATCCCCGCGGCCGTGACCACATCCCCCTCGTTGGGCACCGTTTGGGTGGTGACGGTGAGGTCGTTGGTCTTCTTCTTGGCGCTGCCGCTGCCGTCCCGCAGGTGGACCCAGTTTTTCCCCATGATCCCCGTTGCGACCTTGACGACCTTGCCCCTGACCACGACCTTGCGTTTGTTCAGGGTATTCTTGTTCTTGTAGAGTTCCGCCACCGTATAGGCATTGGGACCGGTGGCCTTTTCCACCTTGGCGTTGTCGCTTTTAGCGGCGGCTTTCGCCGGTGCCGCCTTGGGTGCGCTCGTCGGGGCGGCCTTCTGCTGTGCCACCGGCCCGTCTGAAAAGACGATCCGGTCGAAGGTGCGCTTGAGGGTTTTGCTGGTGAAATTTGGGATCTCGCCCCCGGGGTTGAACGACATCTTCTGCCCCACGGTCACGCTCATCACGGGGACGGCCACCCAACTCTTCACTCCGTTGTTCTCCAGGCCGACATAGGTATATCCCCCCGCGTCCATGGTTTCCACCACGGTGCCGGAGAGGGGGAGCGGTGCTTGCTGCGAGACGGTCCGGGCCGCGGAACGGTTGCTGAAGGTCCCTTTGGGGAACCCATGGGCAACCTGGCCCGCCGCGATGAAAGAGATGGTGAAAATGATGCTCAACAACTGTGCGCTTCGTGTCATGTACGGCTCCTTTGGGAGGGTGTTTGCGGGAAATCATATTGTTTTCCGGTGTGATGCACAAGCCTTATTTCGTACCCGTCCCGGCCCGGACTGCACGGCGTTTTTATCCGTGGCGTTTTTGTCCATTGGGGTATTGTTACTCGTGGGGAAATCTGCTACAAGGCGATCCAGTGCGAGCGAATCGGTGCGTGGCCGCCGGAAGGCGACTCAAGTCCCTCTGCGTCCGATCGAATCCAGGTCACAATCTTTCCCTGTTTTGGGGGATTGCTGTTGCTGAGAAAGTTTGCTAAAAACGACCTATGAAGATTCCGGTACTCTTTATCGACGCCACCCCCGGCGTTGTGGGGGATAATGAACTCGAATCGTTCATCCAGAAAAGGCGCATCCTCTCCTTCCGCCGTTCCGGGGAGTGGGTCAGGGTTGCCAAGGACCCCCTGCGGGGGGCGTCCGGCAAGAAGGCCTATGGCGGGAAAGAACGAAGAAAGGCGTAAGGGGCTCACGATGCGCATCCTTTTCACCACCATGTTGTTCCTGATCCTGTGCCCTCTGGCAGGGGCGGCCCTTGCCGACGACAGGTCCGACTGCCTCAACGCCTGTGCGAGCGACAAGCGGTCGAACGATATGTACTGTCCTCCGGCCGGCGGCTACTCGGACGAAGATCACAGACAGTGCGTTGAGAAGAACGCAACCGCCTACGGCGATTGCGTCAAGGCGTGCTCTCCGGCCCCGGAACCGCCGCCTGCCGCCGTTCCTGAACCGCCTCCCGCACCGGCCGATCCGTCACCCGCACCGCCCGAGGGGCCCGCTGCCGGGGATAAATAGGCGCAAGGGGACAAAGCAAATCATCATCGCAGGGGCGGGGAAACCCCGCCCCCCCATGATGCAATTTCGGCTTTATTGCCCCCGTGCCTCTGCGGCCCATGTTTTCCACCCGCATCCATCCCTTCGTCATCCCGCAGAACCTCTCAGAAGTGTTCACCCCTGCCTTTCCGCACCGATATCCTGTCCTTGACCGACCGTTCCCAGAAGCTTCCCCGCCAGTTGTCCACCGAATCCTCGTCGGCGATCCAGGGGGGGAGGGCGATCTGGAAGTGGGCGGCAAGCTCGTGGACGTACGGCTCGTACAAAAGGCGCAATTCACGCAGCTTCCGGTCGAAGGCCTCGCCCTGCCGCAGGTGTTGCCCGCTCTCGGCCAGCAGGAGGCGCAACTCCTCCAGCCGCTCCGGGGGCAGCCGGTCCGGGATCGACTCCCGCGGGGCGGTCCTGAAGACCAGGGAGAGGTCGATGACCGCGTGGCGGGCCATGGCGAAGGTCAGTTCCGCCTGGCGCTCGCAGGCCCCCTCCAGGCCGGCCATGACCAGCGCGCAGGTGTCCAGGATCGCGGCCAGTGCCGCCAGCCACGACTGGTTGTCGTGCTGGGAGCGGAAATAGGCCAGGACCGGATAGGAGAGGTGCCCCTCCAGGAACTCCGCCGACCAGCGCTCCCATTCGTGCAGGAGCTGGCGCAGCGCCTCCTTCCCGTGTTCGTAGCCGTGGCGGCGGAGCATCTCCGAGGCGGTGGGAGGCGAGCCGGCCCGGGCGTCCAGGAGGGAAATGCTCACCTCCCGGCGGGCGAAGGACTGGTTGAGGGCCGGCAGGTAGCCGATCACCAGGGCGAGAAAGGCGAATCCCATGCCCGATTCCACCACTACCAGGAGGCGCGCCAGGGGGGTGCGGGGAACGACGTCCCCCAGCCCCAGGGTGAAGAAGGTGGTGCCGCTCAGGTACAGGTCGGTGAGGAAGCCGCTGGCCCCGTCCCGGGCCACTACCGCCGAGCCGAGGGCCCAGTGGATGAGGGCGAAGCCGCAGATCAGGCCGAAGGCCCAGAAGCTCAGGAGCAAGAGGAGCGACAGCGGGCCGAAATAGCTGAGCCAGGTCTCCTGCCGCCGGGCCGGGATCAGGAGCGTGACCATCCGCACCCAGGGGCGCCAGCTGCTCCGGTAGAAAAAACGGGTGAGGCGGAAACGGCGCGTCACCCGGCGCGGCAGGACGATGGTCTCGAACCCCTCCCACAGGACCAGGAGGACCAAGGCAATGCCGGATATGATCGCCAGGATCGTCACGCTATCTGCTCTTGATAAAGGTGCCGTTCTGGAATTCCTCGAAGGCGACCCGCAACTCCTCCTGGGTGTTCATGACGATGGGGCCGTACCAGGCAACCGGCTCATGGAGCGGTTTCCCCGCGATGAACAGGAAGCGGACCGGCCGCTCGCCCGCCACGACCTGCACCTCGCTCCCTTCCCGCTTGTAGAGGACCACGGTCTCGGGGCCGCAGATGCAGCGCCGGTCCACGTCCATCCACCCCGCGCCCGCCATCTCGTAGGCAAAGGCGTCGCGCTGCTCGTCGAAATACCCCTCGCCGTCCAGCACGTAGGCGATGGCGGTATGTCCCGCCGTGACCGGGTGGCGAAAGGTCGCGCCGGCCGGGATGCTCACATCCAGCATCTCCGGGTCGATCACGATGTCCCGCACCGGCCCCTGGACCCCGTTGACGAGGCCGCTGACGATCTTGATCCTGACCCCCGTATCCAGGGTGACCTCCGGGATATCGGCCGCCTTCACGTCCCGGTAGCGGGGGGCCATCATCTTCTGGCCGGCCGGCAGGTTGGCCCAGAACTGGAAGCCCCACATCATGCCGGTGGGGCTCTTCTGGGGCATCTCCTGGTGGATGATGCCGCTGCCGGCGGTCATCCACTGCACGTCGCCGGGGCCGATCACCCCCTTGTTGCCCATGCTGTCCCCATGCTCCACCAACCCTTCCAGGACATAGGTGATGGTCTCGATACCCCGGTGGGGGTGCCAGGGAAAGCCGGGCAGATACTCGGCCGGGTTGGCGGTATGGAAGTCGTCCAGCATCAGGAACGGGTCGAACAACGGCACCTGGGAGTTGCCGAAGGCGCGTTTCAGGTGGACGCCGGCCCCCTCGATGGTGGGGCGGCTCTTGTACAGCTTGTCGATGGCGCGGGTGCTCATGGGGGGATTTCCTTTCAGGGAGATTTGGGGTGTATGAGTCCCATAGGTCCTATGGGACTTATACACCCCTCTATCATATCAGAATGCAAAACATGTACAACCGATCCCCCAGGGGCCGTCCTCGCCGAATACCCGGTGGGTATGCCGGTGGAGCGGGTCGTCGCATGAGACGGCCGCTGCCAGGGCGGGCACCTCTGGTTCGCCCTGCCCATCCCGGTACGCCCCGCCGTAGACGCCCGTGGGCGACCAGTCGGGAGAGACCGGCGGCACGGGGGGCGCCAGGGAGGCGAAGTCGCCCGCCCCATGGACGATACGCCCACCCATGATGGTCAAAAGCGACTCGATCCCCTTGATCTCCTCGTCGGGCACGCTGAAATAGTCGGCCGACAGCACCGCCAGATCGGCGAGCTGCCCCACCGCGATCCGCCCTTTTTTGCCATCGTCGCCGGAAAACCATGAGCTTCCCTCGGTGTAGAGCCCAAGGGCCGTGGCCCGGTCGAGGCGGTTCTCTTCGCCGTACAGGGCAAGGCCGCCGACGGTTTTGCCGGTCACCAGCCAGTAGAGCGATACCCAGGGGTTGTAGCTCGCCACCCTGGTGGCGTCCGTGCCCGCGCCCACCGGAATTCCCATGCGGAGCATTGTCGAGATGGGCGGGGCCATGCTGGCCGCTCTTTTCCCGTAACGTTCCACAAAATACTCACCCTGGAAGGCCATGCGGTCCTGGATGGCGATGCCGCCCCCCAGGCGGCGCACCCGCTCCATGTTCCGCTCCGAGATGGTCTCGGCATGGTCGAAGAACCAGCGCAGCCCGTCGAAGGGGATCTCCCGGTCGATGGCCTCGAACACGTCCAGAAAACGGGTGATGGATTCATCGTAGGTGGCGTGCAGCCGAAACGGCCAGCGCTTCTTCACCAGCAGGGCCACCACCTTTTTCAGTTCGGCCTCCAGGACCGGTTGCAGGTCGGGGCGCGGCTCCAGGAAATCCTCGAAGTCGGCGGCGGAAAAGACCAGCATCTCGCCCGCGCCGTTCACCTTGTAAACATCGTTCCCCTTTCCCGGTTCGGTGATCTCGGCCCAGTGGGCAAAGTCGTCGTACTCCTGACCGGGGCGCTGGGTGAACAGGTTGTAGGCGATGCGCAGGGTCAGTTCGTCCCGTCCCGCCAACTCCTCCACCACCCGGTAGTCGTCGGGGTAGTTCTGGAAGCCGCCCCCGGCGTCGATGCAACTGGTGAGCCCGAGCCGGTTCAGTTCGCGCATGAAGTGGCGGGTGGAGTTGACTTGATCGTCGAAACCGAGCTTCGGCCCCTTGGCCAGGCTGGCGTAGAGGATCAGGGCGTTGGGCTTGGCGATCAGCAGGCCGGTGGGATTGCCGGACCTGTCCCGCTGGATCTCCCCGCCGGTTGGATTGGGGGTCTCCTTCGTGTACCCCAGGGCTCGGAGTCCGGCCCGGTTGACGAACGCCCGGTCGTACAGGTGCAGGACAAAGACCGGGGTGTCCGGGGCGGCGGCGTTGATCTCCTCCAGGGTCGGCATGCGCCGCTCGGCAAACTGGAACTCGGTCCAGCCGCCGATGACCCGCACCCACTGGGGGGGCGGGGTGCGGCGGGCCTGCTCGCGCAGCATGCGCAGCGCCAGGGCCAGGGACGACACCCCGTCCCAGCGCAGCTCCATGTTGAAATTGAGGCCGCCCCGGATGACGTGGATGTGGGAATCGTTCAGGCCGGGGATGACGGTGTGTCCTTTGAGGTCGATCCGCCGGGTCGCGGTGGGGGCGCCTGCAAGCAGCTCTTCGCCGCCCAGGGCGGTGATCTTGCCGTCGCTCAAGGCAAGGGCGGAAATCGTGGAAGGGACACCATCCGTTGCGGCAATGGCGCCGTTATACAGAATCATGTCAGGTGCGTTCATAGCGCTACCCCCTTTATTACCTTTGAGGGCGGTGTTCCAGCCAGGGGGCCAGCATGCTGACCGGCCAGACGCCCAGGACCGTGACGGCGGTCATCTTCCAGTTTTATCTTTGGCCGGTCCATGGTTACTGCGTACCGGTCCCCGGTGATCCACCGGCTCGGCGTTCTGCCGCCAAAAGCCCGGCCTTTTTGATAAGCCTCGCCAATTTTGCATCGAGGGACCGAGCCACGGCCATGACCTCAGGATGATGGAATTGGCCGAAAAGAGAGGAAGGCTGGTCATATTCGATGCGCGTCAATCCGTCGTCGGCTGCGTAGACGAACAACCTCAGAGGGGCGTAAAGCCCTGCCCTGATATCGTGGCGTGTCATGGTGGCCGCGATGAGCGGGTTTCCCAAGACATACTGTTTGCCCTTTTGCGGGGTGCCGAAGAGGTTCAGAAGCCCACCATGGTCCTGGACGTTGAACAGCATCAGCCCCTCTTCGCCAGCCGCTTTCTCAAGGCGGTCCTCCACTGAGCGGGGATCGGTCGCAATCCCCTTGAGGAGAGCGTCGTCGAACCGGCCGAGGGATTGTTCGAGTGCTTTGGTGAAGTCCTCAAAGTCGGCATCCGTCTCCAGAGCTATATGATGTACTTCAATGATGCGTTCCATGTTTGGGTTCCTTGCAGCAACGTCACTGTCATCGCGGCGTTCCCGGCCTTCAAGGGTCAGTTGAGGAAAGCCATGTCTCGCCGCCCTATGATACGAGTGTCGCCTCCAGGGTGATCTCGGTGTTGAACAGCTTGGAAACCGGGCAGCCGGCCTTGGCCTGAGCAGCGAGTCGTTCCAGGGTCGCCTGGTCCGCCCCCGGAATCTTGGCTTCCAGCTTCAGGTGGACGGCGGTAATGGCATAGCCCCCCTCCACCTGCTCCAGGGTGACCGTGGCCGTGGTCTCCATCCGTTCGGCGGTAAGCTTCGCCTCGCCCAGGATGAGCGAAAGGGCCATGGTGAAGCAGCCGGCGTGGGCCGCCCCGAGCAACTCTTCCGGGTTGGTGCCCGGCACCCCCTCGAAGCGGCTGGAAAAACCGTAGGGATAGGCATGGAGGGCGCCGCTCCCGGTGGAGATGGCCCCGCTGCCGTCCTTGATGCCGCCTTGCCATTTGGCCGATCCGTTGCGCTTGATCTTCATGGTTGTTCTCCTTGTCAGCGCTGCATTATGGAACGGGGACTAATGCCCGGCGCCGGCCCGGCTGGGAGGCGCGCCGTGCACCATAGTGTAGGCGTACTCCACACCCTGGCCATAGGCTCCGCACTGCTCCTTGACCACCGCCATGACATCGTTGTAGGTCTCTTTGTGCGCCCAATCGCGCTGGTACTCGAGGAGGACCTGGAGCGAGGTCACCGGGATTGCGCCCGCCTGTTCCACGCGACGCATGGCCGCGTTGTGCGCCGTCACCGAGGTGCCCCCCGAGGCATCCTCCACGGCGTAGACCTCGAACCCGGCCCTCATGGCCTCCAGGGCCGGGAAGGTCAGGCAGACCTCGGTCCAGAGGGCAGCCATGACCAGCTTGCTTCTCCCGGTCGCCTTCACGGCGGCGACGAACTCCTCGCTTTCCCATGAGTTCATGGAACTGCGCTCGATCGGCTCCTGGCCGGGGAAGATGTCCAGGATCTGGGGCCACATATTGCCCGAGAAACTTTTGGTCTCAACGGTGGTGAGGATGGTGGGAACCTTGAAAATCTGTGCCGCTTTGGCCAGCAGCAGGACATTGTTGAAAAGGGTCTGGCGGTCGATGTTGGCAACCCCGAAAGTCATCTGGGGCTGAAAGTCGATGAAGATGACGGCGCTGTTGGCCGGGTTGAGCAATTCGGTTTTCATGGAAATGCCCCCTATAGGACTATTTTTATCCTTAATGCCAGTTTAAGTCCTTTCAAAAAAAAGTTGCAACATTAAAATGTGGCCGGGAGGCCGGAGCGGTCCGAGGCCTCGATCCCCTCCGCGCCTGATAAGAAAGGCCGGGCAGCACGAAGGGTATGTCCTTCGGCGGCCCGGCCATGTTCAGGGGGAGAATCTGTGGCGCTCGTATCCTCCTCGTGCAAAGTAATTCTCAACCACCCCCTGCCCCCCTCCTTATCAAGGAGGGGGAAGATCTGGGCGTTTTTCCTCCCCTCCTAGTTTAGGAGGACCCTCTGGGGCCTAAAGGGCCGGGGGTGGTAGTACCATCCTTTATAAGGGGGGAAGCCTCGAAGTCCCCCGGTGGTAAGGGGATATTGAGAGGTGGCGTTGCGAAAGAATACGTGTTTCAGGAGATTAGTCCACGTCGTAAACCCATACGTCCATGTGGGGGGCATGGATGCGGTCCCTGATGATGGCGCCGGTCCCGTCGTTGATGATCAGCGAGGAGACGGAGCAGGAAGTCGGTGCAGGAGAGCCGCTCGTCGCCGTGTCCACACATTTTTTCAAGGCTGTGAACTCCTGGTTGGCGTTGCGGAGACATGCCGCGTGTTTCAAAAGGCACTCGGTGGGGAAGGTGAGGTGCAACGCCATCTTCCTGGCGTTGACAAAGCCGATGGCGATAATCCTGAGCTGGGTTGCATCCTGTTTTGTGGTGACGGAGATCTGTCTGTTGGCGGGGATATACCTGTAATTGCCGGCTTTATACGCCTCAAGGGCGGTCCGGGATTCCAGGTAGAGATCGCCGATGCCTGTCGGCTTTTCGGTACAGCCGGACAGCGCCGTGAAGATCACTGCCCAGAGGAAAATCCGATCTGCTGCGGCACTGCGCATCTCCGGCCACCTCCTTAGAAAGCTGGCGTAGGCATCCCCTTCGGCACCGAGGTGACGTTCCTGAAGGCGGAGAGGGGCGGCGGGGCCTTTGCCACGGCGATGCCGTCCCTGCCGAGGGAAGGGCGGGACGCATTCGCCATCTGGGGCAGGGGCGCGCCGGCCGTCGCAGCCGAAAACACGGCAAGGTCCATGTTGAGCAGGGCGGCGTTTACGGCGGCCGCATCCAGGGGAACGCCGTTGACATATATCGTTGGGGAGACGGTATCTCCGCTGTCCGCCATGGCAGCCGGCCGGGAGGCGGAATAGCTCGATAACGCCACCGTGCTTTCCGCAGCCGGCGTCCCGGACGGGTCGACGCCGCAGCCGTAGAGGGCCAGGGACAGCATCAGCGCACAATATCCGTTCCAGATCTTCATTCGTTACGGCTCCTCGGGTATCCAAGCAAACAGTTTCAATATGATGTTGAATTTATTGTAACTATCGCTTTTACCATGAGGTGGCGAAAAAAGGAAGATTATTGCAACAAATGAGGCGGTCCGGCGTAATTGCTGCTCAATGCCGTGATATACTGTTCACGGCTGCATCTCCGCCGCCCGGAACGCCTCCCGGATCTCCTCCATCCGGCGGCGGTTTTTCCCCAGGTCGGAATACCCGAGCCGCGAGGCGGAGCGTATCTGGATGCAGCTCCGTTCCCGGTCCAGCAGGAATTCGGCGTCATCCGTGAAGAGGGTCGTTCGTAGTTCGGCCCGCAGATACCCGGGGCGTTCTTCGATGACCGTCGCATCGGTCCGTCGGGCGAGGAGTTGTTTCAGGCGGGCAAAGGCGGCATCCGGTTCGCCCGTGAACGGCAGGGGCGCAATCCGGTGCCGCTCGTCGTCGGCCTGGCTCAGCACGCAGTTGGGCGACGTGGGGCAGGCGGTCAGGCGGCCGTCCCGCACCCCCAGGTTGGTGGGGCGTTCGCCGGTACACGCGGCCAAAAGGCCTGACAGGATGCCCATGATCATACCCCTCGTGATGGCCCGAAATGAAGCGGGTTGTTTGCCCGGCAGGCGACAGATGCCGAAACGCATGTCCCATCCTTTGGGGGAACGGCGGCGGCATTCCCCAATCGTTTTACAGATTATCATGGCAGATGTTGACGTCCCGCTCTGACAGTATCTTTCCCGCAGAGTCAAAACCGTCCAGCACCGTGACCTTGAAGCTGCATTTCGTCTTTTTCGTCCCCTTGACCGTAAAGTTTCTTGTTGGGCGGGAATAAATGATTACGGAAAATCCGTCTGGGGATAAGGCCCCTACGGCTGCCGAGTAAATGGTTTTTTCATAGTCCACGTCCGGGGAAGGCGCCATTACCGGCTGTGAGTAGGCTCGTATCTTGCCGTCTACAATAAGGTAATTGGTTATTTTTTTCGGGGTCATCTCATCGGCTTCATGACCCGACCCTACAACAGCTACAACTATCTGATACGAAGAGTCCGCGGCAAGGTATACGGCCGTGATATCACCACTACTGACGGTTTTTTTCGACACGGCAGCATTGCATGCCGCCATTTCTACTGGTCCTTGAGGTTCACGCGGGGCAACATTGTTCGCCCACGTTTCCGTTCCCGCGTCAAGACTGCCGACCATTGTTATGCCGGAACAGCCGGCCGTCATGGCGAGTAAACCGCATACGAGCGCGCTCCTCATGCCGTGCGCGACGCGGGACATGGTCTCCGTGATCTTCATCGTGTATCCCCTTGCTGTTCTGGTAAGCGTACCGGAAAAATGAGTATCGGTTGCCGGGCGATAAATGGAAAATGCGGCGTGCATCCGGGGTGCCACGGGCCTGCGTTGTGATGTGGCGGGGAAGGGACATCCATTATCGACCGGCAAATTATCAGTATACGCGCATAAAAATAATTTCAACAGACTGTTTTTATCCGTCTGGGACGGTTATACTTCACTCAGGTAAAAGGAAGTACAAACCAGGTGTAAGGAGGCTTGATTTTCTATGGAAGACACGCCGCCGGGCCGGTATGGCACATAGGATGTGAAACAGTTCCGGGTGCGCCAAAGCACCGGATCATTCCTGAATGGAACCAATACGAGAAAAATGAGCCCACCGAGCCAACTTGGTGGGCTTTTCTCGTCGGTGCCCAGCCGTAGCGCTAGACCCGGAACATCCTGACCATATCCTGCAACTCCACGGAGAGCTGGGACAGGCTCGAGGATGACTGGGAGATGTCCATGGAACTCTTGGCGCTCATCTCCACCACATCGGAAATCTGCTGAATATTGTTGGATATCTCCCGGGTCGTGGCGGTCTGCTCCTCCGCGGCCGTGGCGATCTGGCTGATCTGCGCCGTCACCTCGTTGATCTTTTCCAGGATCTCCTCCAGCGCCTGGCCGGACCGGGCCGCTTCGTTCGTCCCCTGCTCCACCTCCCGGACCCCCTCCTCCATGGCGGCCACCGCCTGGCGGGTCTCTCCCTGGATATTCTTGATCATCTCGCCGATCTCGCGGGTGGCCCGCGCGGTGCGTTCGGCCAGGGCCCGAACCTCGTCGGCGACCACCGCAAACCCGCGTCCCTGCTCTCCGGCGCGGGCCGCCTCGATGGCGGCGTTCAGGGCCAGCAGGTTGGTCTGGTCGGCAATATCCTCGATAGTGGCCACGATCGCGCCGATCTGGTCGGAACGGGTGCCCAACTGCTCCACCACGGTGGCGGAGCTGCGCACCTTGCCGGCGATGCGGCTCATGCCGTCCACCGTGCTCCTGACGATGGCGGCGCCGGCCTGGGCCGTCTTGCTGGCCTGGTTCGAACTCTCCGCCGCCCGGTGACAGTTGTTGGCGATATCCATGCTGGTGGCCGACATCTCTTCGCTGGCCGTGGCCACGGTGTTGGCCTGGCCGACGACCTGGTGGGAGGCGCTGGCCATCTGATCGGCGTTGCTGCTCAACTGCACCGATGCCGAGGCCACCTCCTGGGAACTCTTGTTGACCTTGTCCATGACCTGGCGCAACTGCTCCACCATCCGGCGCATGGCCTCATAGATTCCGCCTTTGCCCTGCTCGAAGCGGTAGGTCAGATCGCCGGCCGCCACCTGTTGGGTGATCTCCTCCAGGTGGGCCGGTTCGGTGCCGATGTGGAGTAGCAGACGCCTGGTGACGAAGATCGAGATGACGGAGATGAGGATGATCAGGACCAGGGTGACGCCGATGATCAGATAGACCCCCTGTCGGAGGCTTGTCATGCTCTCGTCGGCGGCCTTCTTGACCAGTGCGTCCAGGTCGTCCACGTAGTTGCCGGTGCCGATCACCCAGCCGAAGGGCTTGAATTCCACCGAGTAGCCCCGCTTCGGGGCTGGGGTCGTTTCACCCGCCCGGGGGAACCAGTAGTCGGTGAAGCCGCCGCCCGGCTGTCTCCCGTTCTGGATGATCTCCCGGACGAGGTATTTACCCTTTGCGTCCTGGGAATCAATGCGGCTCTTGCCTTCGACCGGCTTGCCCAAAATGACGACGTTGATCCCCTCGGTCGTATCGGCCCAGAAATAGCCGTCCTTGCCGTACTTCAGGCCGCGCAGCAGGTCGGCGCCCTGTTTTCGGGCCTCTTCCGGCGATGTGCCCTCCTTCTGGGCGCGGTCGTAGACCGCCTGCAACAGGCTGACGGCCGTTTCCACCTCGTTTCGCGCCTGGGCGTCGAAATCGTTGAACAGGGATTTCTTATACATCTCGATGGAGCTGTGGTACGAGGCCACATACTCCTTCAGGGCGATGCAGGTGGTCGCCAATGCCAGCCCGATGCTGCACGCCAGCACCATGAGGAGAATCTTGTTCCCGAACCTCACTCCCTGTTTTCCCGTAGCCATGTTGCCTCCCCGTGTAAGTACAAATTTTAGCTGCGGCACCGGAATCATCGCCACGGCGCTGAAGACGGATCAAGTATATCAGAAGAATTTAAGATATCTTTGGTGGGTGGCTACGGAGCTTCAATGCGGTTTCGGCCGCTACTCTTCGCCGGGTGCGGCGCCTCGTCGGCGCGCTCCGGCAGGGATGCTCCGGCGTAGCCGCTACGCAGTTCCGTAATGCCGATGCTGACGGGGCCGGAAGCGCCGTCAAAGAACATCGATCAGGGGCGGTGGGAATTGACCACGGGACACCGGTATCGAACGAGCGCCGTGGCGTCAACTACGGAAGAGTGGATACTGAAACACGAGAAACGGTTTTTCCCTTTTGCGGGCGGCCGGGCATCGGGAGGCCGGCCGTAAAAGGGAGAACTACCGCCTGCGCGCTATGAAAAAGAGGATCATGCCGAAGAGCAGTCCGCACAGGATGATGGTATTTGCCAAGGTGTGCATGGGATAAGATTAGCATTAGTCGGGTAACCAATACAAACAAAACCTCCAGGGGGCGAGTTTTTCCTCTCCTGCCGGAGGGCGGGGCTGCCGCCGCGCCGTGATTCTGCGGGAGATTCAGGCCCTCGTGCGTGCCGCTCCCCCACGAATCCGTCCCGGCGCAGGGGGCTCACTCATCCTGTTTGGTATCGCAGTCGAGCACCATCCCCCGGGCATCGAAGAAGACGATGATGAAAAAGTGTGCAGGCCCGGTACCGGGGGTGGCATCCGACGACTTGTGCTTGCTGACGGTCCAGTAGGTCCAGATCTCGGAAGCGGTATACTTGGCCGGCAGCGGCTCGGTCCCGGGCACCTGGCGCAGGGGCACCTGGCGTTCGGCAGACTGGGGTTCGCCCAGGAGGGCCCGCACCTGGGCCTTGTTCGTGGTGCCTTTGCGGATGGCCGCAGCCGCCGCAGGGCCGAGGTGCTTCGTGGGAAAAACGGGGCGGTACATGAGGAGCAGCACAAGGGCAATGAGCATTGTGCCGAGCAGAAGTCGTATCAATCCAGGCGCTCCATCATCATGGATTTTACAACAGGCCGGACGTGTTCCGGTTTGGTCTCTTTCGTTCTCGGGTGGTTGAAGCGTTGTGTCTGGTCACCGCTTGGCCGCATCGCCCCTGAACTCGATCACGCACGACCCCCCGCGAAGTTCGTTCGGCCAGCCTGAATGAACTGAAATCCCTGGAGGGGCGTGTCGGGTGCGGGGCAGGGGGTGTCGCGGCAACGGCATGGCCGGCGGAAAGCAGGATAAAAATCACGGCTAAGAGACGCTGTCGATTCCTCTGCACAAAGAGATGGCGACATCTCTTTGCACCATTTCCTCCTTTTCTACCTGATGGACCCCCAACTTTCAATATAAATTCAAGGGAGGCGATTGCGTCTGCCCCGTGGGGGCCGAGGCTCTGGAGCACTTTTGCATGGGGATGGCGGCAAGGCCGGCGAGACTGACCATCGCGCCGGTGGGCAAATTAATTTGTAACCAACGGCATGGTATCTGCGTTCAATGGATATATACTCTTATTCGGAGTACGAGCAGGCCCCGGCCGAACGGGCTTACTGTTCCATTGGTTTCTGGTACACTGTAAATGGACCCCACGTCCATGGAGAGAGACATGAAAACATTTCTGATTACGGTACCTGCGGCGTTCCTCGCCCTGGGGCTCCTGGCGGGCAGCGCGGCGTATGCCGACGACGACCGGTATGACCCGGCCGACGAGGCGGAGCAGGCGTATGACGCCCCCTTCACGGCCGCGGAGCTGGACGACCTGCTCGCCCCCATCGCCCTCTATCCCGATCCGCTGCTTGCCCAGATCCTCCCGGCGGCCACGTTCAGCGACCAGATCGATGCGGCGGCCCGCTACGTCGGGCAGTACGGCCAAGCGGCCCGGATCGACGACCAGCCGTGGGACGTGAGCGTCAAGGCGGTGGCCCACTATCCCAACCTGCTCGCCATGATGGACCAGAAGTTCGACTGGACCGTCTCTCTGGGGCAAGCCTATATCAACCAGCAGCAGGATGTGATGGACTCGATCCAGCGGCTGCGCGCCGAGGCGGAGGCCAGGGGCAATCTCAGTTCCACCCCGGAACAGCAGGTGGTGGATTCGGGCGGGGTCATCAGCATCGACCCGGCCGCGCCCGATGTGATCTATGTTCCCCAGTACGACCCCCAGATGGTGTATATGGAACCGGGGTACGGGTTCTTTACGTTCGGCACCGGATTTATCATCGGCGCCTGGCTGAACCGTGATTGCGACTGGCACGGCCGGCGCATCTACTACCACGGCTGGCAGGGCGGGGGATGGATCGGCCGGTCCCGGCTCCATGTCCGGGGCGGGAATAACATCTACATCAATAACCGCTACCGGACGATCACCGTCAACAGGGGGGCGCTGCAACACGATACCACGCGCTATCGCGGGGAAATTCGCCGCAACGTGCAACTCCGTCCCGCTCTTCCGGGCCGCCCGGCGCCTTCGGCCAGGGGGGGGCAGGGCACTCCGGCTGCGGTCGGCACCCGTCCGCCGGCTGCCACCAACGTGTACCGGGGCCGTGACGTCCAGAGGTCGCAACCGGCATCCCAAACCGGCTACGGCGGTTACGGCAGCAGCAGGGACGCCACCACCTACCGTCAACGCGGCCAGACGAGCAGGGGAGCCATGCAGCCGGTCAACCGGGCGGCCCCGGCCCAGAGGGCGGTCTCGCGTCCGGCCCCGGCCTCCCGCCCGGCGCCGTCCGGCGGCGGAGGCGGCGGCTGGCGGCAGCAACGCTAGTAAGGGCCGGTCGATGTCATTGGTTGCGCAGCCGGGTGACCGGTTGCGCTCAAGAAAGGAACGACGCGTATGATGACGGAGAGGGGAAAAATCTTGTTTCGCGGCTTGGGGGCGTGGTGTCTGGCCGCCCTGCTGGCGGTGGTGGCTGTGTGGCCGGCGGTCGGCAGCGCCGCCCCGTCCGTGCCGCTCCAGCAAAGCTTCGCATCGCCCGAGGCGGCCCGCCAGGCCCTGGTGGATGCCGTTCAGCACAAGGACCACGGGGCGCTGGCCAGAATCTTCGGCCCGGTTGCCGTTGAGTTGGAGCCGGGCGATCCGGTGGAACAGGCCGCGGAGTTCGACCACTTCAGCCGCCACGTGCAGGAGGGGATCGGGTTGGTCCGGGAGGGGGAGACAAAGGCGGTCCTGGTCATCGGCGCGAAAAAATGGCCGTTCCCCGTGCCGATCGTCAAGCGCGGCGACACCTGGCTGTTCAACATGGAAGAGGGGCGCGAGGAGATCGTCAACCGGCGCATCGGTCACAACGAACTGCTGGCCATCAACGTCTGCCGGGCCTATGTGGATGCCCAGCGGGAGTATTACGCCATGGCGGAACCGGATGGCGAGCAGCTGCCCAAATACGCCCAACGCATGATCAGCAGGCCGGGCAAAAAGGACGGGCTCTATTGGCCGACCGCGGCCGGCGAGAAAGAGAGCCCCCTCGGTCCCCTGGTCGCCAAGGCGAAGGAAGAAGGGTACATGCAGAAGCGTCCGGCCGGTGACCACGGCCCCCGGCCGTACCACGGCTACTACTTCCGCATTCTCACCAGTCAGGGCAGGAACGCGCCGGGCGGCAGGTTCAGCTACGTCGTCAACAACAACATGGTGGCCGGCTACGCCCTGGTCGCCTATCCCGCCAAGTGGGGGGTCTCGGGGGTTATGACGTTCATCGTGAACCAGCGGGGCAGGGTGTACGAGAAGAACCTGGGGCCCAAGACCGCGGAGATCGCGCGCCGGCTGAAGGGGTACAATCCGGACCTGACCTGGAAGCTGGTTGACCAGTAGCCCGGAACTGCGGTATCGCGACGCAACGAGACATAGTGTCGAGTACGGCTGGGAGGAGTGGACCGAGGGTATGGGGACCGGCAGGCAGGAACATTCATGGCATACCGGGCTGCAAACGCGCCTCTACCTCGGCAGCGCCGTTATTCTGCTGGCCGGCTTGGGGATTTCCGCCCTTATCTATCTGGCCGCGGGAGATGTTTCGGATAGCGCTCAAACCTATGAATTTGAAGAGTCGAAGCAATCCCTGCGCGATTTGGAGGTCTACGGCGGCAAGGCGAATGTCCTTGCCGTAGGATTCATGCGATGGTTCGGCGGGCTCTGGCAGGGGAGATCACTCGCCTCTACCCTGGCATGCCTTACCCTTCTCCTCTCCTGCGGGCTTTTCTTTATCGCGTACCGGTGGCCATTCGACCGGGAATCCGATGGCCGGGCAGAGGACAAAACAGACGATGCCGGCTGAGGGGCCCACGGGGCGAAGGGCAACGTCCGGACCCGCAGTCATGCCCCCGGCTTCCAACGTAAGATCTCAGGCGGTATCATGCCACGTTCTCCTCAATGCGCGTCAGCACCGGTAAAGGGGCGGCTCCTTTTTGACGGTTCATCCAGCGTAAACAAAAAAATTATCGCGATCTAATTTATTTCTTGTTAAAAAGTAACTATTTGTGGCTTAATAGGTGAAATTTTATTATATTTCCTCTCATGTCAATGAATTCCGTTCTTGTTGCATTGCCAAAGCACTACAAGGAGGATTTTGATTGCAACAGATTCCGGGAACGATCCTCGAAGCCATAGAGTCGATCCAATTGCCGTCCATGCCGCAGGTATTGCTGCGGTTTTTGACCGTGACGCATGACGATCTGGCATCGATGGCTGACTTGGCAAAGGTGGTCGGGCAGGACCCGGCACTGAGCGCACGGGTTCTCACGGTCGCAAATTCGCCGGCGCTACGCGGTGGGACGGAGATCAAAAGCCTTGATCAGGGGCTGGTCGTGCTGGGCACGCGCCTGATGAGGACTCTGGCCGCCTGCCTCGCCATTCAGAGCGTTTTTGCCCGCACTGCCGGTGATTTGAGATACGATCTGACCGGATTTTGGGGCCATGCGCTCCGGGTTGCCGAGTTATCCTCCGTCATCGCCTCCCGCGTCAACTACCCCGATGCGGGCGAGGCCTATTTGGCCGGCCTGATGCATGATATCGGCCAGTTGCTCCTGCTGGGGGGCATGGGTGACAGCTACGGCGTTCTGCTTGACGGGAGCGCCGATGAAACCGCTCTTCAAGGCACTGAAAATTCCCAGCTCGGTACCGATCATACCGCCGTCGGTGCCTGGTTGGTCGATCAATGGAATCTCTCGTCCTTCATGGCGGATGCGATTCTTTTTCATCACCGGCCGGCCAGCGAGATTGTAAAGGCCGATTTCCTCAGTCAAATCGTCTGGTCTGCGCATATCATCGATGACACCAGAGATTCAGGCCCCGTACAAAACGAAGCAACCCCCACGTTAGCCGTTGTCGAATCAGCCCTTGGCATTACCGCATCCGATGTGGCGACCATGCAGCAGGCATGTACCGAACGCATCGACGAACTGGCTGCCGCGCTTGACATCGAGTGCGCCAGCCACACGAAGACCCTTCCGTATTTCGCCACCCCGTTCGAACACTTCAGACCAAAGCTGAACGATACCAGCGTGACCTATTCCCGCCTGGAAGCGGTGGTGCGTGACATGGCCACGATGAATTCCCTGCAGCAAAACCTCTCCGGCCTCTACGGCGAAACCGAAATTGTCCTGGCCGTACGCGAATCGGCCCGAATCCTGTTTGGCGTGGGGCGCATTGCCTTTCTGTTTGTCCAGCAGGATAAACAGGTGCTCTCCGGGGCGGACCTGGCCGGACAGCCGCCCCTGCTTCAGCGGCTTCAGATCAAACTCGACTCCGGGCAGAGTCTTGCGGCTGCCGCTCTCCTGGAACAACGGCCCGCCTCCACCTTTGACGATGGACGATCGTCGTCGGCCTCGCTTGTCGATGTGCAGATTGCCCGTGCGCTGGGGTGCCAAGGCGTCCTGTACGCTCCCCTGCGTGTCCGCGAGAATCACATCGGCGTCATGGTCTATGGAGTGACCGCTGCCCAATATGCCAGGATACGGCCCCGTCTCGGCTTGGTGGCCCGTTTCGCCAACCTGGCTGCGGAGAGCATTGAAACCTGGAGAGAAGCGCGCGATCACGAGCAGGAGGTTGCCACAACCCTGCAGAGCGGCTTCGAACAACGGGCACGCAAGGTCGTGCATGAAGCCGGAAACCCGCTGGCCATCATCAAAAACTATCTGAAGATCGTCAGCCGGAAACTGCCCGACGAACTCAATGTGCACCAGGAGATGACGATCCTCGGCGAGGAAATCGATCGCGTGACGCAGATCGTGCGGAGTCTGGTCGAGGTCGACGACGTTCCAAAGGCCACGGGCCTATTCGACGTCAATACGGTGATCGAGGAGATGTTGGCGCTGTATGGCGAAACGTTCTTCGCCGGTTGCGGCATAACCCTCCTCAAGTCACTGGAGCCCAACCTCCCCCCGGTAAGCGGGGAGAGGGACAGTTTCAAGCAGATCCTGTTCAACCTCTGGAAAAACGCCTCCGAGGCGATGCCGGAAGGGGGCCGTATTACCATCTCCACGCGCGGGGATATGCTGCTGGATGGGCAGCCCTCTATCGAAATCCATGTCAGCGACTCGGGCCCCGGCCTGCCCCCGGAGGTCATGCAGGGGCTCTTCAAGCCGCTGGCCCCCAACAGGCGTCCGGGGCATTCCGGCATCGGCTTGTCCATCGTGGCGTCATTGGTTGAACGTCTCGGCGGTCGAATCGGATGCCAGAATCAGGCCGGACAAGGAGCGTGCTTCATTATTCTTCTGCCGCAATCCATGGGACAACCCAGAGAATGAACTTTTTTGTTCAATCGAAATTCAACCATACGCACGAAGTGGTTGAGCAACCGGAGCGCATACTCATCGTCGATGATGAACCGCGGATGCGTTCCAGCCTGCACCAACTCCTGGAGGGCCCAAACCGGGACATCGCGGAGTGCGGAAACGGCGAAGATGCGATCGCCGCACTCAAGAACAACGACATGGACCTGGTCCTGCTGGACATCCATCTACCGGGCATTTCCGGCCTGGATGTGATGGAATGGATCATGAATTTCAATGCGGCGACGCGAGTCATCATGGTCAGTGCGGATGCCGACATCGACTCCGCCATACGTGCCCTTCGCGGCGGAGCCGTGGAGTTCATACGCAAGCCCTATGACCTGGAAGAGATGCAGCACAAGGTTGACAATGCCCTGCTGCGCAGCCGCCTGGAGCGCACCAATGCTCTGATGGCCATGCGCCTCGAACTTTCCGAGCGCATGCACCGGTTCCTGGTGGAGAGCTCCCCGGATATCATCTACACGCTCGATACGGACGGCTGCTTCATGTTCATCAATGGCCGGGCCGAGTCGCTGCTCGGCTATTCCCGTGACGAACTTGTGGGGCGCCACTTCACCTCAATCGTTTCTGACGAAGACATCGATATCGCCAGATATGCCTTCACCGAGCGCCGCCGCGACACCCGTGCCACGACGAATATGGAAGTGCGCCTGAAGTGCAACGGCAGCCACCGCTTCGAGCCCCGCCAGATCGTCGTGGTGGTGAGCGCCATGGGGGTCTATGAGGAGAACGGTGATGGTGATGACTCCCTGGAGAGCCGTTTTCTCGGCACCTACGGCGTGGCGCGCGATATCACCGAACGCAAGAAGGCTGAAGAGACCATCAGTTTTCAGGCCCTGCACGACCATCTCACCCATCTGCCGAACCGCAGACTGTTCAAGGACCGGCTCGAACTGTCCATGAGCCAGGCGAAACGGAATGGCCGGCTGGTGGGTGTCATGTTTCTCGATCTCGACCGCTTCAAGCTCGTGAATGATACCCATGGGCATGCCGAAGGGGATGAGCTCCTGGTAAACGTGGCCCATCGCCTGCGCAACTGCGTCAGGGGCGGCGACACCCTGGCCCGCCAGGGGGGGGACGAATTCACGGTGCTTTTGCCGGATCTGTATCGCCCCGAGGATGCGAGTATCATCGCCGATAAAGTGCTCGATGTGCTGAAGGCGCCATTCCTGGTGAGAGGGCAGGAATTCCGGGCAACGGCCAGCATCGGCATTGCCGTGTATCCAAGCGACGGAGATAGTGCCGATGTGCTGTTGAAGAACGCCGATATCGCGATGTACAAGGTCAAGGCCACCGGCAAGAACAACTACCTGTTCTTTACCCCTGAGATGAATGCCTGCTATCACGAGCGCATCAGCCTTGAAAACGAGTTGCGGCAGGCCATCAGCAACTCCGAATTCGAGTTGTACTATCAACCCAAGGTCAGTATTTGCGGTGACCGGGTCGTCGGCCTGGAAGCCTTGATCAGGTGGCGGCATCCGGTGCACGGGCTGCTGAATCCGGCCAGCTTTATCGATCTGGCCGAGGAGTCGGGATTGATTTGCGACATAACCGACTGGGTGTTGGCCGAGGCGTGCAGCCAAATGGCCCGCTGGCGTGAAATAGGGCTGGATAATCTGCGTATTTCGGTCAATGTCTCGCCGTCGGAGTTCACCCATAGTGATTTTCTCGAACGTATCGTCTGCAACATTACCAAGTTCTGTCTCCCTGACGATGCCGTGGAGATAGAAATCACCGAAAACCTCTTGTTGCACGATGTCCCGGGTATCATCGACAAGATGCGCTATCTGCGCAATCATGGGGTGCGGATCTCCATCGACGACTTCGGCACCCGCTATTCTTCGCTCAATTACCTGCGCAAGTTCCCCATCAACACCATCAAGATCGACCAGTCGTTTGTCCGCGACCTGACTGCGGGAACGACGGTCTCGCCTATTCTCCATGCCATTATCGGCATGGCGCGCGGATTTGGACTGCATCTCGTCGCAGAGGGCGTCGAAACCATGTTCCAGATGGAAACCCTGAACGAACTCGGTTGCGATGAAATGCAGGGCTATCTTTTCAGCAAACCGATACCTTCTGCCGAGGTTAAACTGATGCTGATGAATTCACTCCCGGGGTTCTCGAGCCAGTGGCACTACGGCACACGGTCGTCGACCTCCGGCATGGCTGTGCCGGTCGGCTTGTCCGATTGAAGCAAATGGCCGGTTCACCACGTGACACTGCATAACGTCCGGCTGTGCGGAGTGCGTGCGGGTAGGGGGGCGCAGCTGCGGCAGGGTACAAAAAAGGACTCGGGCAATTAAGCCTGAGTCCTTTTTTTGTTTGGTCGCGGGGACAGGATTTGAACCTGTGACCTTCGGATTATGAGGGCTTTTCCCTCGTTTCACGCTTCCGTATTAATTTTAATAACTTACAGTGATATTGGCCAGTTGGATGCCGTCACTGCCCATCCCATGTCAACCATGTTTACCAATTTTTGGTGTACAGTTTGGTGTAGAATTACCTTCACCCAATAACCCTCTGCAACACAATAACCTGCCCAGTGGTATCAAAATCGATGCTTGTGTTGGCGAGTGTTCCCAAAAAACAATAGAGCAAAGGTCATCCCCTGAGCCGTTAAATGTACCCTGCAGAGTCCAACGTCACTATAGTTTTGGTCAACACCAAATAACTTAACGGGATTTCAAGGTATAATATGATACCCGCTGAAGTTGTATCCACTTTAAGGTTCGAAATTTCAAAAATGGGGAGGGAGCCATGTCAGAATTTGTCAGTCGCCTTTTTGGCGATATCGAACAGGTGTTGCCGGTGGTTGAGTCCATCTACAAGGATCTCCATCAAAACCCCGAGTTGTCTTTGCAAGAGGTGCGTACTGCAGGCATCGTAGCGCAGAAGTTGCGCGAAGCTGGTTACGAAGTGACGGAAAAGGTCGGCAAGACCGGGGTGGTCGGCATCATGAAAAATGGCGACGGACCTACAGTCATGTTGCGTGCAGATATGGACGCTTTGCCAATGAAGGAAGATACCGGAGTGCCTTACTCAAGCTGCAAGGAAGGTCTAAACGCAAAAGGCGAGACTGTACCTGTGGCACATTCCTGCGGGCATGACATGCATACATCGTGGCTGGTCGGCGCGGCCACGGTATTGTCCCAGGCGCGCGAGACCTGGCATGGCACACTCATGGCGGTGTTCCAACCGGCGGAAGAGACTGGGCAGGGGTCACAAGCCATGCTCGATGACGGTTTTACCCAGCGTTTCCCTAAGCCTGACGTCATCTTGGGTCAGCATCTGCTACAGTATCGCAGCGGCACGGTGGGCTGCCATTCCGGGCAAGTACTGACGTCTGGCGATAGTCTTTTGGTGCGCTTTTTCGGCAAGGGAGCGCACGGCGGTATGCCACAAAACGGAATCGATCCGATCGTGATGGCCGCCTCGGCGGTACTGCGCCTGCAAACCATCGTCAGCCGCGAGATTCCCCCCCAGGCACAGGGCGTGGTGACGGTGGGCGAATTTCATGCAGGCACGGCTGAAAACATCATTCCTGCTGAGGCTTATATAACGTTGAATGTGCGGACCACGGACGAAGCCGTTCGCGATCACATCCTTGCTGCAATCAAGCGGATCTGCATTGCCGAGTCCCACGCATCGAATGCGCCGAAAGACCCTGAGTTCGAAGAAATCAACAATTATCCGCTGACCGTCAATGATGCCGAGATGGCAAAAAAGGTTATCGACGCGTTTCGCGACCAGTTTGGCGAGCAGTTCATCGATATACCATCCCAGGGGGCCAGCGAAGACTTTGGCCGTTTCGGGAATGCCTGGAATTCCCCCTATACATACTGGTTCGTCGGCGGCTGCGCGCCCGAGAAGTATGATAAGGCCGTGCAAGAGGGGGCGGTGGCGCAACTGCCCGGTCCGCATTCACCCTTTTGGGCACCCACCCTGCATCCCACATTACAAACCGGTATTGAAACCATGGTGACCGCTGCTGGTGTCTGGTTGGCTAAATAGATCGATGTCGTGATCGTTGCGATATTGCCATCCTCAAGACGGTTGCGCCCGGCAGAAAGACCGGAACCTGAGCTGGAGGTGTTATGGAACCCACTGGGTTTATGATGGTGAAAAAAGAGCTAACGGTGGACCGGCTTGTGCTGGTGCTCGATCTTGTTGGTACCTTCGTCTTTGCGCTCAGCGGGGCTATGGCGGCGGTCCAGCGCCGGCTAGATCTGTTCGGCGTGCTGGTACTGTCCTTTGCAGCGGCCACTTTCGGCGGGATTGCCCGCGACTTGTTGATCGGAGCGGTGCCTCCGGCGGCGATCAGTAACTGGCGTTATCTGGCAGTGTCGCTAGTTGCCGGAATCATCACCTTCTACTGGCATCCTGCCATCAATCGGTTGATGAACCCCGTCCTCATCTTCGATGCTGCTGGATTAGGGCTCTTTGCGGTCGCCGGAACGCATAAAGCACTTTCCTACGGCCTCAATCCGGTTATGGCGGCCCTTCTTGGTATGTTGACGGGGATCGGCGGGGGCATGGCGCGTGACGTCCTATTGACTGAGATTCCGGTGGTCTTGCGAGCCGAACTTTATGCCGTTGCCGCTTTGGCTGGTGCAGCCGTGGTTGTAGGCGGCAACATGCTGGGACTTTCATTCACCATGGCATCTATCGTGGGGGCGGCCCTTTGCTTCTGGCTCAGGTTCATGGCCATCCGCCACGGTTGGCAGCTCCCAATCGCCCGCGGCCTGAAACAGCCCGCCGAAGAAACGAAGTCTCCGTACGAGAGCAAGGACGATAGCGTGAATATACCTTGATATCCTTGCCTTTACTGCGTCAGAGTGCCACCTGCGTCAGGATAACAAAAAAGCCAGTTCGCTTTGTGGGCTAACTGGCTGTAATGTTTTGGTTGCGGGGACAGGATTTGAACCTGTGACCTTCGGGTTATGAAGGGTCGACAGCGCCAAATTTATCCGCAACAAAAATAATAATTTGCTGTTATTTTGATGACTTGCATTAAAAATACACTATAGCTTGTTTGTCATATTTACCATCTTTTTTGTTTTGTAGGGTACAATTTTTTTGTACATGGACGCGGGATTCGAAGCCGTTTCACATTGAATAGTTTGCGGCGGGGTGATTCATTCTTTTCGATGTCCAAGGGGTACGCGTACGGGGGCACACAAAGAATACACTGCAAACCTAGTTAGGGGAGTAAGGAACATACCGGTTCCCTAAGACGGGCTTTCGCTCGGCTGTTGCCATGGCAATTATTCCCTTCAGCAGGTTGCTGCGACAAAAGGAACGGGCAAACCTTTTTACCGGTGATTCGCATTCGATCCACAAACCAAATGCCACTATCACGATTCCACACAACGTAAGGGGTTCCATAGTATCCCTCCTGAATTTTTAGCCTACAGTTGCCGAAAGACACCTGTCACCTTGCCGACAATGGTAACTTCGCCATCCTCCGGGCGAACGATGATCGGCTCCATGTCCGGGTTTTCCGGTTGCAGTCGGATGTAACCGGACTCCCGAAAGAATCGCTTGACGGTCGCGTCGCCATCGACCATGACGACGACGATCTCCCGGTTGTCGGCATTCTTTTGCGGGCGTACCAGGACAAGGTCGCCGTCAAAGATACCGGCCGTAATCATTGACTCGCCGCTGACCCTCAAAAAGAAACAGCCATCTCCCCTGACCGCCACCTGATCGACTGAAAAGTATCCCCGTATGTCCTCGATAGCCGTGGAGAGTTGTCCCGCTCGAACGGTGCCAACGATAGGCAGGGACACGTTTCGACTATGAGGCGTCGTCAAGGTGATCCCCCGGTTCACGTTTTCCCGTTTGATATAACCTTTGCGCTCCAACGCATCCAGGTGCCTCATAACGGGGAGTGTGCCGGACACATTCAGGTGCTTGGCGATATCCCGTTGGCTGGGCGGGAAGCCTTTGCTGTCAGAATACGACACGATGAACTGGAACACCTGGCGTTGGCGTTGAGTCAGTTCTTCTGGTGATTTTGAAGCATACGTAGTCATATGACTACGTATATCGAATTCGGCTGGTACTGTCAAGAATAGAATGCAGGTTCGAGCGTTTTTTGAAATCCCGTGTGCCGGGATAGAAGGACGCATCGCACGATAGTTGGTTCCGGTGAAGTTGGTTCTGCTGATGGCTGGCGGGGGAAGTACAACAAAAAAGGACTCAGGCAATCAAGCCTGAGTCCTTAGAATGTTTTGGTTGCGGGGACAGGATTTGAACCTGTGACCTTCGGGTTATGAGCCCGACGAGCTACCAGACTGCTCCACCCCGCGTCAATTGAAGAATCCTATTTATAGTCCAAACTGGATTCGCTGTCAATGGAAAAAATGGTTGGTGTCGAAAAAAACGGTATACGTCAATCCTTGTCCGGGATGACGATGGCTCCTTTGCCGACCTTGCCGGACAATTCCTTGGCCGCGTCCTGATCCAGCCTTCTGCCGACCCGCACCCGGTACCAGGTACCCTTGTCCCCCTGGTTGGATTCGCTGAGGAAGACGTTGTACCCCTTGCCCGCCAGTTTGCTCCGCATGGCTTCTGCCTCGGATTTCAGGCTGTAGGATGCGACCTGCACCGTGAAGCCGCTCGCATCGCGCCGTGCCGGTTTTTCCGGAGCCTTCTCGCCAGCCGGTTTGGCCGCGTCGCCGCCGTCCTGCTGGGGCTGCCTGTTCACGTTCGCCGGCATGGCGGCCTGGAGCGGCTGTTTTCCCTTTTCTTCCTTGGTATTGACGCCGCTCCCTATGACGTTGCTCTTCTGGCCGCTGGGCAGGGTCTTGTAGAAGCTCAAGGGGGGCTCGGGCATGGTCTGGCCGTTGGGGGGCTGGGTTGCACCAGCCTGGGGCGGCTGGGTGGGCGTCGGTGCGGCCGGTTGGGGCGGCATCGGTTTGGCCGCTCCGGCGTCCTGGCGCGGCGAGCTTTCCAGGCTGGTCTGCTCCATGGCGGCCTGGAACGATTTCTTGGCTGCCCGCTGGGAGAGGAACCAGCCGCTGCCGAAGCCGGCGGCGAAGGTGGCCAGGCCGGTGACGACGATGATGACCGAGAGCCGCGCAACCGGTTCCTTGCGGGGACGGTTGCCGGTGGGGGGGGTGACGAATGACTTCTTTGGTTCGCTGTAATCGATCCTCATGGGAGACTCCGCTACATCCGTTCAGGTGCTGATATTCCCAGGACCGTGAGGGCGTTTTTCAGGGTCTGGGCGGTGCGTTTGAGCAGGTAGAGGCGCGCGGCGGTCAGGGCGGTGTCTTCGGTGATGACCCGGTTCTTGTTGTAGAAACTGTGGAAGCAGCCGGCCAGTTCGGTCAGGTAGTAGGTGAGGCGGTGCGGCTCGAAGTGGACGGCGCTGTCGTCGATGGTGTCCGGCAGGGCGCACAAAAGCTTGATGAGCTGCAATTCCTCCGGGGTGGAAAGAACGGCGAGCGCTCCCGGCGTCGGATGCTCTGGAGCGATAAAACCTTTTTCGGCCGCGTTTTCGAAGATGCTGCAGATGCGGGCATGGGCGTACTGGACGTAGTAGACCGGGTTCTCGTTGGTCTGCTGCTTGGCCAGGTCGATGTCGAACACCAGTTGGGCGTCCACTTTGCGCATCAGGAAGAAGAAGCGGGTGGCATCGCGCCCCACCTCGTCGATCAGGTCCCGCAGGGTGACGTAGCTGCCGGCCCGTTTGGAGATTTTGACCTCTTCGCCGCCGCGCATGACGGTCACCATCTGGTGCAGCACATACTCGGGCCACCCTTGGGGGATGCCCATATCCAGAGCCTGCAGGCCGGCCCGAACCCTGGTGATGGTGCTGTGGTGATCGGCCCCCTGCTCGTTGATGACCCGGGTAAAGCCCCGTTTCCATTTACCCAGGTGATAGGCCACGTCCGGGATGAAGTAGGTGTAGGCGCCGTCGCTCTTGCGCATCACCCGGTCTTTGTCGTCGCCGAAATCGGTGGTGCGCAGCCAGAGTGCGCCGTCCTGCTCGTAGGCGTGCTTGTTAGCGATGAGCCGTTGGACCACCTCGTCCACGCTGCCGTCGGCGTACAGGCCCGATTCCAGAAAGTAGACGTCGAAGGCCACGTCGAAGGCGGCCAGGTCCAGGTCCTGCTCCCGGCGCAGGTAGGCCACGGCAAAGGTGCGGATGGCATCCAGGTTGTTGGGGTCGCCGTTGGCGATGGTGTGCTGGTCGCTGGCCTCCACGGTCTCCCTACCCAGATAGGCGTTGGCCACGTCCTTGATGTACTCGCCCCGGTAGCCCTCGGCCGGCCAGCGAGGGTCCTCCGGCTCGATGCCGAGGCAGCGGGCCTGGACGGAGAGCGCCAGGTTGCTGATCTGTTGACCGGCGTCGTTGTAGTAGAATTCACGGGTGACCGCCCAGCCTGCGGCCCCCATAATGCGGCAGAGGGTGTCGCCGATGGCGGCGCCGCGGCCGTGGCCGATGTGCAAAGGCCCGGTGGGGTTGGCGCTGACGAATTCGATCTGCACCTTTTTCCCGGCGCCGGTCGCGGTGCGGCCGAAGGCTGCGCCCTGGCTCTCGATCTCCAGGAGTGCGGACTGCCAGGCCCCTGGGGCGACGAATAGGTTGATGAAGCCGGGGCCGGCGATCTCGGTTTTGGCCAGGAGGCCGCCACCGTCGCCCAGGTGGCGGATGACGATCTCGGCTACCTGGCGGGGGGCTTTACGCTCGCCCTTGGCCATCTGCATGGCGATATTGCAGGAAAAATCCCCGTGATCCGGGTTGTCCGGCGTACCGATGATAACGGCGGGGAATGGGGACGAGAGAAGTTCTTCTGCGGCAGCAGCGGTCTGCAGGGCGGTTTCGACAAGGGCGGCAATTCTGTTTCGCATCATTGTGTGGGTGGTTCCTTACGATCGGCTTGTTTGATGTTTATTCGCCGCAGTCACGGATACTGACGTCGCGGGAGAAGTCGGGGCAGTGCGCTCCTCCGTCGGAGACACTGAATCTTTTGGCGCATGTTTCGCGCCAGGCGCAGACGGCGCAGCTTTGTCGTGACATGGCACCTATCCTGAAAAACGGTGGATTTCGGTTATTTCTTTTCCTGGGGGAACTGGTAGATCACTTCGTTCGAACGCACAAACCCGAAATCCTTGCGGGCGATGCTTTCCAGGTAACGGCGGTCGGACTTGAGGGCGACGATCTCCCGCTTCAGGGTTTCGTTTTCGAGTTTGGTGCCGTTCAGCCGCTCCTCGACGCCGACGATGTCCTGGCGAATCTCGTAGATGCGCAGGAGCCCCTTGTCGCCGAAAACGGTAAAGAAAAGGATGAATGCAAGGCATCCGGCGGGAAAGAGGTACATCCTTTTCTGGAAAGGCAGGTTCACGTGGTCATCCTTTGCCGATCCGCCCGGCAAAATACTCGGCCGTCCTGGCCAGCCCCGCGTCCAATTCCACCTGGGGTTTCCACCCCAGCCGCTCCCCGGCCAGCGAGATGTCCGGCCGGCGCTGTTTGGGATCGTCCTGGGGGAGGGGACTGAAGATCACCTTGGACTTTGATCCTGTAATTGTAATGATTTTTTCGGCAAACTCAAGGATTGTATTTTCAACCGGGTTGCCCAGGTTGACCGGTCCGGTGAAGTCGTCGCACTCCATCATGCGGCACATCCCCTCCACCAGGTCGGAAACGTAGCAGAAGGAGCGGGTCTGGGAGCCGTCGCCGTAGACCGTGATGTCTTCGTTGCGCAGCGCCTGGAGGATGAAGTTGGACACCACGCGGCCGTCGTGCTCGGCCATGCGGGGGCCGTAGGTGTTGAAGATGCGGATGAGGCGGATATCCACCTTGTTCTGGCGGTGGTAGTCCATCATCAGGGTTTCCGCCACCCGTTTCCCCTCGTCGTAGCAACTGCGGATGCCGATGGGGTTGACGTTGCCCCAGTAGGCCTCGGTCTGGGGATGCACCTGGGGGTCGCCGTAGACCTCGGACGTGGATGCCTGGAGGATGCGGGCCTTGACCCGTTTGGCCATTCCCAGCATGTTGATGGCGCCCATGACGCTGGTCTTCAAGGTCTTGACCGGGTTGTACTGGTAGTGCACCGGCGAGGCGGGGCAGGCCAGGTTGTAGATGCGGTCCACCTCCAGAAGGATCGGCTCCACGATATCGTGGCGGACCAGTTCGAAGCGATGGTTGTCCATCAGGTGGATGATGTTGTCCTTGCTGCCGGTGAAGAAGTTGTCCAGGCAGATGACGTCGTGTCCTTCGGTAAGGAGCCGTTCGCACAGGTGCGAACCGAGGAATCCGGCGCCGCCGGTGACCAGGATACGCATTATTTCACCTCTCCGCAGATGCCGACGCCGCAGCGCCCCAGGGGGAGGTAGCGGAATCCGGCGGCCGCCATGCGGTCCGGCTTGTAGAGGTTGCGGCCGTCGATGACGAGCGGACTCTTCAGCGCGCTCTTGATGCGGTCGAAGTCCGGGTTGCGGTACTCGCTCCAGTCGGTGATGATGGTCAGGGCGTCGGCGTTTTCCAGGATCGCGTACTGGTTCGTGCTGTATTCGATGCGGTCGCCGAAGTGCTTCTTGGCCTCCTTGAGCGCTTCCGGGTCATGGGCGCGCACGGTGGCGCCGGCGGCCAGCAGGCGTTCGATGATGGTGATGGCGGGCGCTTCCCGCATGTCGTCGGTGCGCGGCTTGAAGGAAAGGCCCCAGCAGGCCACGGTGCGGCCGGTGAGCGGTTGCTCCTCGTCCGGGGAGCCTAAGGCCGTGATGAGCTTGTCCGCCAGGACCTCTTTCTGGCGCTCGTTCACGTCCTCCACGGCCTTGAGCAGCAGGAAGTCGTAGCTGCACTCCTCGGCGGTCTTGATCAGGGCCTTGACGTCCTTGGGGAAGCAGGAGCCGCCGTAGCCGGGGCCGGGGAAGAGAAAGTCGTAGCCGATGCGCGAATCGGAGCCGATCCCCTCGCGTACGGCGCTCACGTCGGCCCCCATGCAATCGCACAGGTTAGCGATCTGGTTCATGAAGGAGATGCGGGTGGCCAGCATGGCGTTGGCGGCGTACTTGGTCATCTCGGCGCTGCGGATGTCCATGACGATCAGGCGGTTCTGCTTGCGCATGTAGGGGTCGTACAGCTCCTTCATGATCTCGGCGGTGCGCACGTTGTCGGTGCCGATCACGACCCGGTCCGGTTTCATGAAGTCGTCGATGGCTGCCCCCTCCTTGAGAAATTCGGGGTTGGAGACCACGTCGAACTCGAAGGCGACGTTGCGGGAGGCCAGTTCTGCCTTGACGGCCTCCCGGACCTTGTCGGCCGTGCCGACCGGGACGGTGGATTTGTCCACGATGATCTTGTAGCCGTTCATGGCTTGGCCAATATTGCGGGCAACACCCAGAACGTATTTCAGGTCGGCGGAGCCGTCCTCGCCGGGAGGGGTTCCCACGGCGATGAAGCAGACCAGGGACGCCTGGACCGCCTCGGTCATCTCGGTGGTAAAGGAAAGGCGACCCTCTGCCTGGTTGCGCAGTATCATTTCTTTCAGGCCCGGTTCGTAGATCGGGATGATGCCTTCTTTAAGGCCGTCAATCCTGGATTTGTCAACATCAACGGCGATGACGCTGTTGCCGCTTTCGGCAAAACAGGCCGCCGCCACAAGGCCCACATAGCCGGCACCAAAGATACAGATTTTCATGCAGTCGCTCCGGAAGTTAGGGTAATTGGTTTTCTATAACACATATCCACTTGTAATTCCAGCATAACTAATGCTCATTCATGCCATTTTGTACCCGCAGGGCCTCGGAATAGGCCGTGTTTTTGGAAACGCCGGTCATTTCAGCGGCTTTCCGGGCGGCATCCTTGACCGTCATCCCCTCGTCGTGCAGCAGGCGGTGCAGCAGTTCGGGCAGCGGTTCGGTCTCCTGCTCCACCGCTTCACCCGGCGCCACCAGTATGACCACCTCGCCCCGCACCTTGCCCTGGGCGACCGTTGCCAGCACCTCGCCCACCGTGCCCCGCATGAACTCCTCGTAGATCTTGGTCAG
The DNA here is from genome assembly GCF_008369015.1 of Oryzomonas rubra. Taxonomy (NCBI): domain Bacteria; kingdom Pseudomonadati; phylum Thermodesulfobacteriota; class Desulfuromonadia; order Geobacterales; family Geobacteraceae; genus Oryzomonas; species Oryzomonas rubra. Next base: position 198,157 of record NZ_SRSD01000002.1, on the reverse strand, counting down.
CTCCCGGGCCACCACGATCTGCCGCTCGCCCAGCACTTCCCCCATATCCCGCAGGGTTTCCTCCAGCCGGTGGGGCGCCTCGTAGAAGATCAGGGTCCCCGGCTGGGAGGCCATGGCGGTCAGGAACGCCCGGCGCTTGCCCTGGCGGTTCGGTGGGAAACCGGCGAAGGTGAAGGTGTCGCTGGGGAGCCCGGAGGCGGAGAGGGCGGTGATGGCGGCGCAGGAACCGGGGACGGGGATGACCCGGATGCCCTCGGCCACGGCGGCGCGCACCAGGTTGAAGCCGGGGTCGGAGATGCAGGGGGTGCCGGCGTCGGAGATCAGGGCCACCGAACGTTCATCCCGCAGCGCCTGGAGGATACGCTCCCCCTTGAACTGCTGGTTGTGGTCGAAATAGGAGGTGAGCGGCTTGGAGATGCCGAAGTGGTTGAGCAGCTTGAGGGAGTGGCGGGTGTCCTCGGCGGCGATCAGGTCCACCTCGCCCAGGATGCGCACCGCCCGGTAGGTCATGTCCTCCAGGTTGCCGATGGGCGTGGCCATGATGTAGAGGGTGCCCGCCATCTATTTGAGGCTGGTGATATAGCCGCGGATGCCTTCCATGATACCTTCCGCGGTCTGTTCCTGGTAGGCGGGGTCCGTGAGGCGGGACTCTTCCTGTGCGTTGCTGACAAAGGCGGTCTCCACCAGGATGCTCGGCATGGTGGCGCCCACCAGGACGTAGAAGGGTCCCTGCTTGACCCCCAGGTTTCTCACGTCGGCGTGGCGGCTTTTGATCTTGCCGTGCAGGGACCGCTGCACTTCGTCCGCCAGATGGGCCGAGTCGTTGAGCTTGTAATTGGCCATGAGGTCGAAGAGGATCGCCTGCAGGACGCTGACCTTCTCCAGGGTGGTGCCATTCTCCTTGGCGGCCAGTTGGGCGGCCTTTTCGGTCTTGGCCAGGTTGAGGTAGTAGGTCTCGATGCCCGAGGCCCCGTGGTTCAAGGCGGCATTGGCGTGTACCGACACGAACAGGTCGGCGTTCACCTTGTTGGCGATGGCGGTGCGCTCCTCCAGGGGGATGAAGACGTCGGTGGCGCGGGTCATGATCACGTCCAGCCCCAGTTCATCCCTCAGCAGGTCCCGCAGCTTCAGGCCGATGGCCAGGACCACGTCCTTTTCCTTCACCCCGTTGGGACCGAGGGCCCCGGAATCATGCCCGCCGTGCCCCGGATCCACGACAATCCGGCGGATCTTGGCGATGAGCGGTTTTTTATGGGGCTTGGCCTTCTTTTCCACAACCGACGGGGTTGCGGATTTCGGCTCCGGGGCCGGCGGTGCAACCGGAGATTGAGTCGGGGCCGGTTTGGCGGCGATGGTGTTCTCCAGGCGGGAGATCTCGGCGCGCCGCTCCCCGCGTACGTCGATGACCAGCCGGGCAGGCTCGGAGAGCGGGAAGATCTTGTAGTCCTTGATATTCTCCGTATCCAGCACCACCCGCACCACGTCCAGCTTGTGCTGGCCCAACCGGACCCCCTTCAGGAGGCCGTCGCCGATGGTGATGTCCTTCGCCTCCGGCCCCAGCTTGGCCCGGTTGATGTCGATGTAGACCCGGCCCGGTTTGCCGCGGCTCCCCTTGCCCAGTTCATGGGCCTCCCAGGTGACGTCCCGGTCGAACTCCAGGGAAATGCGGGTGTAGTCCGGGTTCGACCAGTGCTTCATCTCGCTCAGTACGGCCAGGGGGCGGGAGCTGGCGGTCTGGTCGCCGTTGGTCTTTTTCTTGGCCGCCAGGGCGGGGTAGGGGAGGAGTAACGTGAGGATGAGAAGGTTTGCAACTATGTGAAGAAATCGGGTCATTGGGTCGCTTTGTGCCGCAACGGAATCGGATTGAAAAAGTAACATATTCTTTTAACAGAAATAATTGAATGTTTCAACCTATTGGGGCAGATCTGCTCCGATGGAATAAATTGATGAGAGCCGCCCCCTCATGTATCGGCTTTCTCCACCCACTTTTGCACGGTCGGCGGTGCGTAACCGGCGAACCGGTCCAGCAGCGCATTGGGGCTTTGCTCCACGAGCAGCATGGAGCGGTGCGGCTCCCTGACGAACTGTTCCGCCACGGTGTGATCCAGGAACGTAATCAGCGCGTCGTAATACCCCGCGATGTTGAGCAGGCCGCACGGTTTGCCGTGAAAGCCCAGTTGAGCCCAGGTCCAGATCTCGAAGATTTCCTCCAGGGTGCCGATCCCTCCCGGCAGGGCGATGAACCCGTCGGAAAGCTCGGCCATCATGGTCTTGCGCTCGTGCATGGAGCGGGTGACGTGGAGTTCGGTCAGGTTCGGGTGGGCGATTTCCTTGCGCATGAGCGCATCGGGGATGACCCCCACCGCCTCGCCGCCCAGTTCCAGCACCGTATCCGCCACCAGCCCCATGATGCCGACGCTGGCGCCGCCGTAGACCAGCCGCAGGTTACGATCGACCAACGATTTGGCAAGGTCGCGGGCGGCGCCGGCATAGGCCTCCTGGCGACCGGGGTTGGAACCGCAATAGACACAGATGCTTTTCATGGCGAAACTCCAACTGTAAAGATGGCTACCACCCCCGGCCCCTCCTAAACTAGGAGGGGAGGAAAACGCCTCGTTCTTCCCCCTCCTTGATAAGGAGGGGGGCAGGGGGTGGTTGATTAATTAGTGACAAGCCTCTGCTTTATCCCCTCACCCGGCCTTCGGCCACCCTCTTCCTTAGGGAGAGGGGCTGATGAGCATCCCTTCTCCCTGGGGGAGAAGGTGCCCCGAAGGGGCGGATGAGGGGAATTCTGATGTTGCTTGCAAAACTAATTTCAGCCCCAGCCCCGACTTTGCTCACACCATCCGCTTCAACTCATCCAGCAAATTAAGCGCTTCCAGGGGGGTGAGGGTGGCTATGTTGAGCTTCTTCAGGCGCAGGCGCAACTGATCCTCCGTGCTCTCGAACAGGGAGAACTGGGGGGAGGGGGCTTGCGGCGGGCTTTTTTTGCTCTTGGCCAGGCGCGGGGCGCCCTCCTCGAACTCGCCATGCTCCAGGTTGCGCAGGATCTCCTTGGCCCGCTCGATCACGTCCGCCGGCATGCCAGCCAGCCGGGCCACCTGGATGCCGTAGGAGTGGGAGGCGCCGCCGGGGATGATGGTGCGCAGGAAGATGACCTGGTCGTTCCACTCCCGCACCGCCACGGTGAAGTTCTTGATCCGCTCCCTGGTGGCGGCCAGCTCGGTCAGCTCGTGGTAATGGGTGGCGAACAGGGTGCGGGCCCGGCAACCGGGGGTGTCGTGGATGTACTCGGCCACGGCCCAGGCGATGGAGACCCCGTCGAAGGTGGAGGTGCCCCGGCCGATCTCGTCCATGACGATCAGGCTCTTGGAACCGGCGTTGCGCAGGATGTTGGCCGCCTCCATCATTTCAAGCATGAAGGTGGACTGGCCGCGGGCCAGGTTGTCCCCCGCGCCGACGCGGGTGAAGATGCGGTCGGCGATGCCGATGCGGGCCTCGGCGGCCGGGACGAAGCTGCCGGCCTGGGCCATGAGGCAGATCAGGGCCACCTGGCGCATGTAGGTGGATTTACCGGCCATGTTGGGGCCGGTGATCATGAGGATCTGGTTCTCGTCGGCGTCCAGGCGGGTGTCGTTGGGGACGAAGCGCTCGCCCAGCTTCATGGCCTCAATGACCGGATGGCGGCCGTCCTTGATGTCGATGACGTCCGTGTCGTTCATCTGGGGCTTGCAGTAGTTACGTTCCCCCGCCACGATGGCCAGGGAGATGAGCACGTCCAGCACCGCCAGGCCGTCGGCGGTGCGGCAGATGCGTTCGGCCTGGGCCGCCACCTGTTCGCGGATCTCCTGGAACAGGGCGTATTCCAGGTCGCAGATGCGCTCCTCGGCCCCCAGCACCTTTTCCTCGTAGTTCTTTAGCTCCTCGGTGATGAAGCGCTCGGCGTTGGCCAGGGTTTGGCGGCGGATGTAGTCGGCCGGCACGGAGCCCAGGTTGCTCTTGGTCACCTCGATGGAATAGCCGAAGACCCGGTTGTAGCGGATCTTGAGGGTGGAGATGCCGGTGCGCGCCTTCTCCTGGGCCTCCAGGCGGGCGATGAATCCCTTCCCCTCGCTGCTGATGGCCCGCAGTTCGTCCAGTTCGGCATTATGCCCGTGCGCGATGATGCCCCCCTCCCGCAGGGAGAAGGGCGGGTTCTCCACGATGCCCCGCTCTACCAGGGCGCGGATGTCGTCCAGGGGATCGATGCTGCCGGCAAGGGAGTGCAGGAGCCCGGACTGCATCGGGGCGAGGCGTTCCAGGAGTTGTGGGAGGCGGCGCAGGGAATCGTGCAGGGCCCGCAGGTCGCGGCCTGAGGCCGAGGCCATGCCGATGCGGCCGTTCAACCGTTCCAGGTCGGCGATCTCCCGCAGGTGGGTCGTCAACTCCTCCCGCAGGTCGGCGGCTTCCAGCAACTCCTCCACCGCGGCCAGGCGCTGGCGGATCGGTTCCAGCCCCACCAGGGGGTAGCTGAGCCACTGCTTGAGCCGCCGGGCGCCCATGGCGGTGGCGGTCCGGTCCAGACACCCCAGGAGCGATCCGGCCTTCTTCCCCTCGGCCATGGTGGCGGTGATCTCCAGGTTGCGGCGGGTGGCCGGGTCCAGGGCCAGGTGCTCGGTCCGCTCGTAGACCTGAATGTCGCGGATGTGGGGGATGGCGGACTTGCGGTTCTCCCGCAGGTAGTACAGGGCCGCCCCGGCCGCCGTCAGGCCCGCCGGCATGGCGCCAAGGCCCAGGGCCTCGGCCGAGGCGGCACCGAACTGGCCGCAGAGAAGCGACGTGGCATAGTCCCGCTCGAAGACCCATCCCGGAGCGCGGGAGACGATCCGCTCCCCCAGGAAGGCGCGCAGGTCCGTGGGCAGGTCGTCCAGTTCCAGATTGTCGGCAAGAAGCACCTCGCGGGGGCTGATGCAGGCTGCCTCGCCGGCTGCCGCCGTGGCGCCCGCCAGCTCCGTTACCCGGAATTCGCCCGTGGACAGGTCCAGCCAGGCGCATCCCCAGGTGGTGCCCGCGCCCTGGGAGAGGGCGAGCAGGTAGTTGTTCTCGTCCGGCGACAGGCTCTCGGTTTCGATGAGGAGCCCCGGCGTGACCACCTTGACCACCTCGCGCCGCACGATCCCCTTGGCCTGCTTGGGGTCTTCCACCTGTTCGCAGATGGCCACCTTGCGGCCCGATTCGATCAGCTTGGCGATGTAGGGGGAAGCGGAGTGGAAGGGAACGCCGCAGAAGGGGATCTCGTCGCCGCTCCCCTTGTTGCGGGAGGTGAGGGCGATGTCCAGGATGCGGGAGGCGGTCAGGGCGTCGTCCAGGAACATCTCGTAAAAGTCCCCCATGCGGAAGAAGAGGATCGCGTCCGGGTATCCCGACTTGATCTCCAGGTATTGCCGCATCATGGGGGTCTGGTCTGCCATGCGTTGTGAACCTTCCGTTTCGTAAAATGGGTGTTGGTGGTTGTAGCACACGGCCTGCGGCTTTTCAAGGCCAAGGGGGGAGGGTGAGCGCTGCTGAGGAACTGCGGCCGGTTTCGTGTGCGGTAGAACGTGGGTGGCGAATCGTGCCGACAAAAAAGCCCCGGATCGATGGTCCGGGGCTTTTTTGCAATGAGCTGTTGTTGTTACGGGTAATGCCGGGGATCAGAATTTTGTCCTGAACCCGACCGCTACGTTGTGGCTCTCGAAGCGAACGCCGCTGGAATCCAAGTTGTGTCTGCTGAAGTTGGCCCGGTCGGTGTTGAAGTAGCGGTAGCCCAGGTCCAGGGTGAACCTGCGGTTGAGGGCGATACCCAGCCCGGCGCCTGCCTGGTAGGCAAAGACGGTGTCGTCGTCCCTGGGATACATGAGATTTCTGTTGTTGCTGCCGTCGGTCGCATAGGTGTCACTCATGTGCAGCGTTGCAAACCCGATACCGCCCCCCAGGTACGGTGTGACGGGGGTGTCGTTGTGCATGTCGAAAAAAACGTTGCCCATGAAGGCGAGCGCCCCCAGATTGCCATCGATATCCCGGTACTGGTTGACGCCGGTATTGTCCGTAATGGACTTGATGTCAGCTTCCTTGTACGAAATCTCTCCCTCCAAGCGCAGGAAGCCGAAATCGAATCCGCCGGCGCCTCCGACGTAAACGCCGGGGTCGAAGCGGGCCCGTTCGCTAAACGACGAGCTGGGGGCGGTGCTGAAATCGGTCGTCGTCACGTCGGTCCCCCTGGGCATGGTGACGCCGAGGAAACCGGTGACATAGGGACCCGGCCGCATGGGTGCCGCCTGGCTTGCGGCAGGGATGGCAACGGCTATGAGGAGTGCAAGGGTGGTCAATGTTTTTTTCATGGTTTGTCTCTCCTTTGTGCATTCTGGATTCGACAGGCATCGATGTCGACAGCCTGCCGGGCCGATGTGGCGGTGCCAGGCCAAAACAGTAGATGATACTATACTACATATACGCGCCGTTGTCATGGGTTGACAGACAATCCTTGTCGTTAATCTCCCGGTTCAGAAATTTTGTTTAATGGTTGCGGTGTGTTGCGAAGCTGACAGCGGGAGGGGGATGATTGGGAAAAGTTGGGCTGGCCGGGGAACGAAACAGGGGAGGGGGAGCGTGCTTGTTACATCATGTCACATGCGAGACCCATGAAATCGAAGATATTGTTTTCCGGGGCCACGCCCTGCTCGCGCTTGAACATGCAATTCGGCGAGCAGTAGTGAAGGGCGCCGGGGATGATCACCCCATCCGTGACCTCCAACAGGTAACCGTTGCGGTCCACGCGGACGGAATAAATACCAGCGGTGCTGCCGGTATCGAAGGCTGCTCCGCAATGGCTGCAATGTGTCCGTATCGTCGGCATGAGCTGAATTTTGCCATTAATTAAATTGCAGCGTCAAGCGGTTAGAGATTATAATAATATAATTTTAAAAAAAGAGCGCTAATCCTTCCATTTATGGCAACCCGAGCATCTGACGGGGCCTTTCGCCATCTCCACGTGGCACCCCTTGCAGTTCTTGTGCGCCCATTCCTTGCCGAACCCTTTGATCTTGCCGACCCCCCCCGCGTGGCATGTGATGCATGTGCCGGTAATGGCCATGTGGTCTTTGTGGGGAAAGGTCACCTTGTTCTTGAAATTGATCACCTCGGGCGCGGCAAAGGCCGATCCCGAGAAGGCAAGCAGGGCAAGCAGGACAGCAGCGGTCTGTTTCATGGGCAAATCTCCTCCTGGCTGTGTTTGGGGTGCTCTGCGGACGCGGCTGCCGGCGTCAGCGGGAAGCTCGGTGCGCTCCCCTGCCTTTTCCAAATATACTATTTTTTATCCGTCTGCAAGGGTATATCCCTGTTTGTGCGCTATTTTTGCTGCCTGGGAACGGGTGGGGCTCCCCCTTGTACCGCCCGCGCAAAAGGGGGTATACTAAAACAAAGGAGGCGAATACCCATGAAAGCATTACTGTTATCGGTGTGTTCCCTGGTACTCCTGACCGGATGCGTCCATGTCTTTAGCGAACGGTCAGACCTGATGGTGGACCGCACCATCGACTACGAACAGTTCAAGCTGAATCCCAAGGCCTATGTGGGCAAGTTTGTAAAGTTCGGCGGAATCATAGCGTCCACCAAGAATACCAAGGAAGGGTCCCGGATCGAGGTGGTGCAATTTGACCTGGGAAACGACGACATGCCCTATGAGGAGCATGTCTCGGGCGGGCGCTTCCTGGCCACCAGCCCCGGCTATCTGGATGCCCTGGTCTTCAAGGCGGGGCGGCCGGTTGCGGTCATCGGAGAGGTGAAGGGGGAAAAGGTCCTGCCCTTGGGCGAGATCAGTTATACCTATCCGGTAGTCTCGATTGTGGAGATCCACGTCTGGAAACGCTCCGACCTGTATCCATACCCGCCGGGGTACTACGATTCTCCGTACTTTTATTACGGTTACGGCCCCGCCTATCCCTACGGGTGGGGCGGCCCCTACTGGTACGGACCGCATCACTGGAGATAGTTTTTCCCGGGAATGAAACAGGTAGAAACACACGCCGGAGGCGCACCATGGGGTGACGTCTCCGGCTGTTGTTTGCGCGGGGCGGTCCTACTTCAGTTTGAGGGCGATGCGCGCCACGTGGGCGCCCTGGTAGCGGGCGCCGGCCAGTTCGTTGTCGCTCGGCAGGCGCTCGCCCTTGCCCCCGGCGATGGTTGACGCGCCGTAGGGGCTTCCCCCGGTGATCTCGGAGATGCCCATCTGCCCGGCAAAGGCGTAGGGGAGGCCGACCACCACCATCCCCTGATGGAGCAGGGTCGTGTGGAAGCTCAAGATGGTGGATTCCTGCCCGCCGTGCTGGGTGGCGGAGCTGGCGAAGACGCTGCCCGGCTTGCCTACCAGCGCCCCGCTCATCCAGAGCTGGCCCGTGGCATCCAGGTACTGGCGCATCTGGCCGCACATGTTGCCGAAACGGGTCGGGGTGCCAAAAATGATGGCATCGGCCCCTGCCAGATCGTCCACCGTAGCCACCGGAATATGGGCCATGCTCTTCTGGGCCTCCAGCGCCCCCATCATCCCCAATACCTCATCGGACAGGGTCTCCGGCACGCGCTTGATGATCGCCTCGCAGCCCGCCACCTCGCGAACCCCCTCGGCTACCGCTTCGGCCATCTTGTAGATATGCCCATACATGCTGTAATAGACGATGAGTACCTTGCACATCTGTTTAATCTCCTTTCAAATAGAAAATATTTGTCACAGAGCCTCCCAGGCAACAAATGTCGCATCATGTCGAGGCGGGGTGACCCCGCCAGACGATGGTGATTTTCTCTGCGCCTTCGTGGCCCTGCGGCCTGACTGCCATCGTATGATTAAAGGATAGCAGATAATCGGGGCTGCGCAACCGCCCGGGCGGGCCGATCCACGCGAATGCAGTCGAGCCCGATGTCTCCCTCATCTGGAAGCCCCGGAGGCAATAACAAGCTCCTGGCAATGAAATGTGCCGAGACCTCCACTATAACCAGCCGATATGAATACATTTTGTCCTGATTTCCCCAATGAGGGGTATTCAGGACTTTACACATGTTGTGCCGTTCGTGCATCGGTATAATTTAACTGATTGATATTGTTGGAATATACGGTCTGACATTAGAAAGACATGGTTGTCGAAATATTTTACATAGTATGGGCCGTCCCTGTAAGGTAGCTGTTATTGTTTGTCTTTTTGTATTGGTACGATATCTGCATTAATTTGCCAGCAAGGACATATTTGTACACTCATAAAAAAAGGATGTGAATATAATGAGAAAAACACTGATCGGCATGATGATCTTCTTGGGGATGGCAACAAGCGGGTGGGCAACGACGTACAGCGATTATGCGTATTCCGATGCGTCCGGCCGTGCGGCAACCGCAGACTTTACCCTGGACGGGACAAGCCTCACATTGCTGCTCACCAACACTTCGACCTCGGCAGTTCCCGATCCGACCTATATCCTGACCGCGCTGCTGTTCGACACCAGCAGTTCCTTGACGGCGCTGTCAGCGATAGTGCCGAGCGGCAGCACCGTCATTACTAAAAACGGGACCTTGTATCCTGCCGGCACGAACGTCGGCAGCCAATGGGCCTATAACAGCAACGGCGTTTCAAGCGCCGGTCTTGGTATCTTCGGCCCACACGACATAATTGGTGGTCCTGGTCTTATCTCCGCTCCCGGCAACCCTCCGGCCGGCCTTCCCTACGGCATCGTCGGTACCGGCACCATCAACTTCAACAACGGCGACCTGGGCAATGCACAGTTGATTCAGAATGCGGTCCAGTTCACCTTCACAACCGGCAACGCTTTCACCCTGGCAGACATTTCAAATGTTGAATTCCAGTATGGTACGAGTTTGGGGGGGTATCCTGCGAATCCAGTGCCGGAGCCGTGCACCCTTCTTCTCCTGGGCGGTGGTTTCGGTGTGGCCGCCCTGGTTCGGCGTAGAGCGGGTAGGTGATTTTAAATTGGCCGACACCGATGCAACTCAAAAGGGCTTCCACATGGGAGCCCTTTTTTTGGGGGTTCTTTTAGCGCAAACGGTTTGGAGGCGCCAATGGAAAACAGAGGATTTGTTCGGGTGGATTTCTCTGGAGAAGCCTCACTAGCATATAACGGACAGCGCGTCTCCGGCAATATTGAGAACGTAAGCCTGAAGGGGGTCTACTTCAAGACCGCCCACGAGGTACCGCTGAATACGCCGGTCATGCTTACCATCTGCCCGTCTGCCACATCGCCGATAAACCTGTATGCCAGCACCGTTCGCACCGATAGGGGCGGGGTAGGCCTGTCAATCAATACTATTGATGTGCATTCGTTTGTCAGGCTTAGGGAAGTAGTCGCTGCAAAGTACGATGATGATGTCCTCATGGGTGAGACGTACAAAATAGCCCGTTTTATCCAATAAGTTCGAAAGCGGCCCCGCCCCGCCGCCGATGACGCTGCGGCGTTTATGAAAAAGGCCGATATGGCGATGTATGAAGCCAAGTGCAAGGGGCGGAACGGATTCTACTGCTGCCGGGATGATGCTTAACCCCTTTAAGGATGGCTCTTCATGCCCATGGCGGCGCTCCCATCATGGAAGCACGCCATGGTACCGTAGCGCATGGACCGCGTGTAAGCCTTACCGCCTGGCGAAGGGGCGATAAATTTGGTTCAAAATGATACAACGCAAGGCGCCCTGGCATGATTGGGGCGCCTTTTTTGTCGTAATAATGGTGGGTTATGGCGTGGCGGATTTTATGTTAATTTTTTTAACACTTTGATTTTACGTTGAAATCGGTCGTGGGGTGATGTAGAAGGAGAGCGTTGGTTGGGTTTTGGTGGTTGGGGATGTGTTTGGAGTTCTGTGTTGCTGAAACTGGTACGCTTATAAATGTATAAATAAGACTCCAACTACTCAATAGCAAGTTTGTGCCGAAAGGAAGCAGAAATGACAATTACCCAATATGACCTCAAGTATGGGGCGAGCCGAGCCTTAATAGTAGGGATTAACAATTATAATATAGCATCTCCACTTGGATATGCTGTAAGTGACGCAGAGGCTATTTCAGTCTTGTTGGTGGAAAAATTTGGTTTTACCGACAGTGATATTGAGATACTTCTTGATGATCAAGCCACTAAAACTAGAATTTTGGCTGAATATCTCAAGTGGGCAAATCATGGCACTTCTGCCGATGATAGGCTTCTATTTTTCTTTGCGGGCCATGGATATACCATACCAAGTCGAAGAGGCGAGGTAGGGTATCTAGTACCACATGATGGCAATCCGGACGATCTCTCAACCCTCATCAGGTGGGATGAACTTACACGTAACGCGGAACTTTTTAAGTCGAAACATATGCTGTTCATTATGGATGCTTGCTATGGTGGACTAGCGCTAACCCGATCACCGATGCCAGGAACGATGCGGTTCCTGAAGGATATGTTATTACGATATTCCCGTCAGGTTCTAACTGCTGGCAAAGCTGATGAAGTGGTTGCAGACTCTGGTGGTCCAATTCCGGATCACTCCATTTTTACTGGGCACCTGATTGATGCTCTGAATGGGAAGGCCGCAACTCGAGACGGAATAATAACTGCCAACGGTGTAATGGCGTACGTATATGAAAAAGTTTCAAGAGATCAGCATTCCCATCAGACGCCTCACTACGGATACCTTGAGGGAGATGGTGATTTCATCTTTCATGCCCCTGGCTTAACCGATTTGATTAATGATGAAATTGAAGATTCTGACATCTTAATTTCAATTCCTTCTTCTGGTGTTGCAGACTTGCCTCAAGTAGCAAGGGGTATTAACGAATTAGCAAAGGATTACCTTTCTGAAGGACGTCATAGAATTAGATTGCATGATTTAGTTGCCACAGAGGTGAGAAGAGCATTAGCACAGACTAGTGATGATAGTTTTCCAGTTCAAGGCGGCAACTTTTCTGGCGAAGAGTTTATTGAAAGGTTGCATCGATATGAGGCCTCTGTTGACACGCTTGCAGACCTTGTTACTTCGATTTCATATTGGGGAACATCAGAGCATGTTTCAACACTAAAACTACCTTTTGCTCAGTTTGCTGGGCGCCTTGAATCACAGAACGGGCTGGTTGTCTGGCTAGCTCTGAGATGGTACCCGATCTGCTTGCTAGCCTATTCGTCTGGTATCGCCGCAGTTGCATCCTCTCACTATGACTATTTGTATTCAGTATTCATGACCAATGTCACGAGTCGACGTTTAGATTCATCATGCGAGCTTGTATTAGCTCTTGGAGACTTCATTGCAGAATCACATAATACATTTAAAGCTTTACCTGGACACGAACGGAACTACACCCCTCGAAGTGAGTATTTCTTTAAACTCCTTCAACCGAAGCTAGATGATCTTCTCTATCTCGGAAATGACTACGAGGCTACCTTCGATAGATTTGAGATCCTCCTAGGATTGGTTCATGCCGACTTAGAGATTGAAAAACACCACAGCGCGTGGGGCCCTATTGGGAGATTTGGTTGGAAGCTTAGGAGTAGGATGGGTGGTAGTAACCCTTACCAGGTGCTTCTTGATGAGGCAGGAAAGCTGAAAGACTCTTGGCCACCGTTGAGAGCAGGTTTTTTTGGTGGCAACTACACGAGGTTTGAAACCGTGGCGAACCAGTTTAGCCAATTACTAGGCGAATTGAGACCGTACTAAGGTGTGGTCATGAGTAGGTGTCAAGTCTGCACATTGGCATCGAGTATATTGCACCCTCCCATAACTCGCCCCAACCCACTCTGCCGAGCCTCCACGCCCCCACAACCGGCCATCGTTACAAAACAATCGAAACTATTTGACGAAATAATTGGCGGAAGCACATGGGAATCGAACCCACCGGGGAGATTTCTCATCCCCCCCACCGGTTTTGAAGACCGGGCGGCCCACCAGCGACCGACGTGCTTCCGAATAGGTTGTGACGAGCCGGCTGCAACCGGCCCGCACGATTGGGGAAGGGCTCTCTTATACACTCAGTTGCGGCACTTTTGCAAGCGGTGTTGTAAACGGACCCGGTGGTGCGTAGGAGGGCAGGGAACTTATTCCCGGCCTTGACGGGAGGGGGGATGGTTTACGCCATATCCTCGCAGCCGACGGCTATGACCCGGTTGCGCCCCTCTTCCTTGGAGATATAGAGCGCCTCATCGGCGGCCTTGTAGAGCTTTTCCGCCGTGCCGAACTTGTCCAGGGAGGCGACGCCGCAACTGAAGGTGGAGTTGAAATACTCCTCGCCGGCAGGAAAGCCGATGGCGGCGAAGCTCTCCAGGATCTGCTCCAGGAGGTGCCCGGCCTCCATGATGTCGCAGGCGGGAAGGATGACGGCAAACTCCTCGCCCCCGGTGCGGCCAACCACGTCGCACGTGCGGAGCCGCTGCCTGAGCAGCCGGGCCAGGGCCATGAGGACCCGGTCCCCCGCGTCATGGCCGTACTGGTCGTTGATCTCCTTGAAACGGTCCAGGTCGATCATGGCGAAGCAGAGCGCCTCCTCCCCCCTGAGGGCGTCTTCGATGGCCAGGTCGAGATGCTTCCTGGTGGCGGTGTGGTTGAGCAGCCCGGTCATGGCGTCCGTGGTCATGGAGGAGCGTATGACCTTCATCCGCTCGGCCAGAACGGTCACGGTGGAGATCAGGTGATCCGGCGTGATCGGCTTGAGCAGGAATTCATCCCCCCCCATGCGCCGCGCCTCGAACTGGGCGTCCGCATTGGTTTCGCTGGAGAGGAAGATGATCGGGATGCTGAAGTAGGCCTCGATCTGCCGGATCGTCCTGGCCAACTCCGTGCCGTTGCAGCCGGGCATGTACATATCCATGAGGATCAGGTCCGGCTTGAATTCGAAGAGCAGCGGCAGCGCCTGCAAGGGGTCGTTCAGGCTCCGGGTCTCCATGCCCGCGTCCTGGAGGATGAGGGCGGTCATCTCCGTCAGGAGCGGGTCGTCGTCCACGATCATGATGCGGTACGGTTCGGGGGCCTCCCGGGTGGTAAGGGCGTGGAGGGTCGTGCAGAGGCCGGTGATGTTGACAGGCTTGACGAAATAGGCGTCGGACCCGGCCCGGAGCGCCGCGAGACGGGAAGAGAGGTCGCCCAGGGAGGAAATGAAGACCGTGGGGATAGTCCGTTCCAGTTCGGGGCGGATCTCCTTCATCACATCCGCCCCGCCGGTCGGCTGGCCGGGGTAGACCAGGTCCATGACGATGACGTCCGGGTGCCCGCCGCGGACGGCGTTGCGGAACTGTTCCAGCTCGCCGAAGGTCAGCACCTCGAAGCCGAAACAGCCGATCTGGGTGGCCAGGTTCAGGCGTTGCAGGGGGTCGTGCTCGCAGAGATAGACGACCCGGCGCTCCATCCCGTGGAAGGTCTCGGCGGCCGCCACGACCTCCAGGGCTTGCAGGTCCATGGCCCGGGGCGCATCGGTGCGGGCCGCCTCGCGCTCCATCCGGCCGACAAGCTCCTGCGCCAGGGGGCGCCAGGCGCTCTCGGGGCCGGCCTCTCCCTTGCGCACCTGCCGCGCCAGCCGCTCCCCCTCCGCGGCCAGGGCGCTCAACGCGTGCAGGCCGAAGTTGGCGCTCTCCCCCCGCAGGGTGTGGAAGCAGCGGTACAGCTCGTTGACCGCCTCGTTGGCCGGCACCCCCTGGCCGAGGGCGGCATGCGCCTCCCTGACGGCGTCCAGCTTGGCGGGGAGCTGCCGCATGAACGTCTCGCGGAAATTCTTCAATTTTGTCGCTATTAAGGTTGATTTGCCGCCCATGACGCCTCTGTGGGGAAACAACGCCCGTGGCCCGGGTCTCAGCCCCTGGGCCGCGGGCATCCGTTGCCGGTGAAGATCGCACGATTGTCCCCGGTGCGGGCAACCGTATGCCTTCTGCTATACCACACCAGGTTTCCATTAACAAAGTCTATTTGCGTGTCCCCTCAGGCGGGTTCTGCGGGTGGGGCTCGGGTGGGCGGTACCTCGGGAGGGGGGGGAGGAGCGGCTAAAAGGCGACGCCGAGCTTGACGCTGAGGCCGCCCAAGCTGGCGACCTCCTGGCGGGGGGCGGCGGCTTTTATCCGGCTTTCCTGGGCGCCGACGCCCGCTTCGTAGATAAAGGTGACCGACACCCTGTCGTAGCGGACCATGACGTTGCCGTCGTCGTTCAGGGTCAGGAGGGTTTTTTTGGCGGCAGGGAGCTGGGGAGCGGGTTGGTCCCGGAGTTGTTGGTTCGGGGCCTGGAGGAAAAGCACGTTTTCGGCGCGGGCGGGGAGGGGGACGAGAAGCGGGGAGAGCAGGGCGCAGATCGCAGCGGCCATGAACAAGCGGGGTGTTGCTTGGCGGTGTGCTTGCATACGTTCTTCCTTTTCCTGATTCCGGCTGCGGGCACAAAAAAAGCCGGGTCACCGATATCATCATCCTGATATTTCGGCGACCCGGCTGTCTCTGTAAGACCCGTGGGCTTTCCGTCCCACCCTCGCGGATGGTTTAGTATTGTCGATACCCTATGCAATTGTCGATTCACTCTACCCCTGCCCGGGCAGATACTATGTGACGGTCGTCACATTTTGGGAGAATGTGTGTCCCTCTTCCCGAGGCGCCTCCAGGGGCATCCCTTCACGGCGCACCCGTTTGCCGCTCCACCGGCCTTATCGGCCATGTCCCGCATGAGGCCGGGCAGGGCGCACCGACCGCGCTTTCTTGCGAGTTTTCATTTGTGCATTACAATTAGCACATCGCTTTCATGCCGAGCCCCGAAAGGAGGCGTCACATCATGAAAATACTCACCGTGGTTCTTGCCGTGGTTCTGGCGACGGCCGGGACGCCCGCTGCCCTTGTTGCGGCGGATGCTCCCCAAAATGCCGGTCCTGAGATCATCAAGCTCAAGATGGGCGACCTCTATCTGATCTTCAAACACTGGCGGCATCAGAAGTGGAGCAATCGTGAATGTCTCCGCTGCCATACGGCCCAGGAGTGGAAGATCAAAAACTGGGACAAGGAGGTCGCCCACCAGATCTGCATCTCCTGCCATGACCAGGGTAAAAAGGGGCCGGTGGACTGCAAGGAATGCCATGGCCCCACCTACACCTCGATGCAGAAGGGCCGCCCGTAACGAGGTGGCCTATAGTATTGTCGAAATCCCGGAGGGCATGGTCTGGAAGGCCGGGCCTGCACCCGCCGGGATTTTCCCCTGGCCCGGAAGAAGCCACGCGTCTGCGTGCTGCCCCCGGTCGTTACCGCTCGCATACTATTTCATGTTGACATTTTTGTATCATCTATTACAAAATGTAATAAATGATACATTAATCTTTGCCGCTGGTCGCGATCACATGCGGGCTTCCTTGGGAGCCGCACCACAGGGAATGTGCTCAATGAACCTGTTGAAATACAAAGGGTAGATGGTCTGTTTTATGGAAAAAGGTAAAGCCCAAAAACAGGAATGGCTCCTCTTCTTCTACAGCGCGCCATCCAAGCCGGTAAGCAATCGGATGAGAATCTGGAGGATGCTGGTAAAGGCTGGGGCCATCCAGTTCAAAGGATCGGCTTATATCCTCCCCTCCAGTGACGACCACTACGAGCTGTTCCAATGGCTGGTATCCAGCGTTGCGGCCACGCAGGGGGAAGCGGCCTTCGTCAGGGTGGCGGGGATTGAAACCATGAAAGACGCTGAGATCGTAGGCCTTTTTGATCAGCAAAGGGAAAAGGAGTATCTCGACCTCGGCAACAGGCTCGATGCCTTCCAAAACAGGGTCGGCGGTGTCGGAAAAGAAGCGGGCACAATGGACAACAAAAAGATTGAGGAGGAATTGAATCGATTCGTAAAGGAATTTCAAGACATGGGGAAAATCGACTTCTTCTGCTCCAAGGGGCGGAAAGAATTGGATAAGAGGCTGAAAGCCCTGGGGAATGAAATTGCCAGCAGGAGTCGTGCGGAATCTGCACAACATGCCGCTGAGATCGTAAGGAGACGCGCAGCCGATTACCAGGGGAAGAGGTGGGTCACGAGGAAAAGGCCGTTCATCGACCGAATGGCGTCGGCATGGCTGATACAAAGGTTCATTGACAGGAAAGCCGCATTCGGCTTCATCGACGAAAGTGACGTCGAGGGGTTGGATAGGGATGCTATTGTTTTTGACATGGTTGGCGGGGAGTTCACCCACGTCGGGGAACTGTGCACCTTCGAGGTGCTGTTCAAGTCGTTTGGATTGAAGGACAAGGCGCTTGGCGTCATGTCCGAAATAGTTCATCAGCTCGATTTGCAGGATGACAAATACCGGAATCCCGCGGCAGAAGGTTTACGAGAGATTCTCGATGGGATCAGAAAGACGGTTAAGGACGACCACGAGGCCTTGGAGAAGGGGATGAGTATCTTTGAAATGTTCTATGCGGCGAATCGCTGATTCTCCCTGTGGCGCAAAACGACAGGCATGAAAGGAGCACCCGATGAAAAATGGCATTACATCAGGCGTTGTATCAACCGTGGCGGCAGTTCTGGTATCGCTCACCGTCTCGGCCGTGGCAGGAGCGGAAGGGATGGCGTTCCCCGAGGGGACCGCAACCCCTTCCGAAACATGCGGCGGATGCCACAAGGCGATCTACCGGGAATTTGCCTTTGGCTTCGGGAGCGACATTCATTACAAGCCAACGACGATACCAACATCACCAAATCAAAAACTGACCATGCCCGCGAATGTTTCAGATACCGCCACCGCCCATGCCTTTGCCGGTGTCGAACCGTATCCCATCCACTCCCGCGAGGCCGAAGAGGGGGGGAAATCCTGCAACGTCTGCCACTTCCCGGAACCGTTCGCCATCCCGGCCATGGGTGTCGAGGAGATGACCAAGCCGAAAGCGCGACCGAAAGGCAAAGAGGCCGGAGGGCTGACCTGCGCCAGTTGCCATCTGACGCCTGAAGGCCAGATCCGCGGACCCCATGCCGTGAAGGCCCCCCACGCGACCGTTGCCGATCCCGCCATCCAGACCTCCGCCATGTGCGCCTATTGCCACAGCATGGGCAAGCGGGTGCCCGGCAAGCAGACCCAGACCTTCCTGGAGTGGCGGGATGACTTCAATAAGCCCGGCCTCGGCAAACAGCACTGCCAGGATTGCCACATGCCGCGTACCGTCCGCAAGGTGGCGGAAGATTTCGATAATCCGGCACGGGCCGTTGCCCGGCATCTCTGGACCGGCGGACGCTCCCAGCAGCGGCTTGCCAGCGCCTTGAGTCTGGCCATCAGCCAGCAGGATAAGGGACGATCCGACCTCTCATTCCATGTCATCAATGTAGGCGCCGGACATTCGGTGCCCACAGGCTCCAACCGCCGGGCCATATACCTGAACGTGGAGGTTATGGACAAAGACGGCAAAAATGTTGCCCGGAACGAGTGGATGTTTGCCCCGTGGTATGGTGCTCGTCCCGACGATAAAAAATTCCTGGAAGAGGATAAAAAACGGCCGGACGCGAAAGCAGCCATGCAGGCCGATGCCCAGGGACCCCATGAAGAGATCATCCGTGCGGGTGAGGAGCGGATTCTTCCCTGGATGCCGAAGTTGCCGGCCGGCGAGTATACCGTTCGGGCGCGCCTCATCTACGACCTCAACCGGTACAACGACGAGTCGTTCACCGACGACCAGACCGAGATCAACAGCGCCATCCTTGCCTTCAAGGTGCGGTAAGGCCGCTCATGGCAGGCACCATGCATGACAGGCCACATCAGTGTCTCTTTCCGGCGGTGCAAATGGGGCTGTGAAACAGAACCATCGGGGAGATCGAAATGCTGGAGAAACCGGCTGACATTATTGCAACGATACCGCTGAAACCAGTCGGACTGTGGGAGCTTGTCAGTTACTTTCTCCGCCTCGGCGCCTTCGGCTTTGGCGGGCCGATAGCCCTTGCCGGATACATGCAGCGCGACTTGATTCCCCGCGGCTGGATTACCGAAGAAGAGTATCTTCAGGGTCTTGCCTTTGCGCAGATGATGCCCGGCCCCCTTGCCGCCCAGTTAGCCATGTGGATAGGGTTTATCCGTCATGGGGCGGTAGGGGCCTCCCTGGTGGGAATCGCCTTCATTCTCCCGGCCTTCCTGATCGTTGTTGCCATTTCCTTTTTTTACGTGGCCTACCAGGGACTTGCGGTCGTGCAGGCGCTTTTCTATGGCATTGGCCCGGTGGTGATCGCCATAGTCGCGCACTCCGCCGCCCGCCTCGCCAAAGGCACGGTCGGCGCAGAGCGCCGCATGTGGCTCATCTTTGGCATCGTTGCACTGATAACGATGGCGTCCCGCACCGAAATCGCCCTGCTGTTCGTTATTTCCGGTTTGATCGGCATTCTGCTCTATAGCCCGCCGGCGAGTTGGAAAAGGCGGGGGGATCTGATTCCTGCGGTACTGGTCGCTTTTACCGGTTTATCGGCTACGGCGCCGCTTCTCTGGAAGTTGGGAGGCTTTTTCGTCAAGGCGGGGGCGTTTACCTTCGGCAGCGGCCTTGCCATCGTCCCGTTCTTGCACCAGGGAGTCGTCCTCAATTACCACTGGCTTACCGAACGACAGTTCCTCGATGCCGTTGCAGTCGGGGTCATAACACCGGGTCCGGTGGTCATAACCGCAACCTTCGTCGGCTATCTCGTGGCCGGATTGTGGGGTGCGTTCATTGCAGCGGCCGGGGTGTTCCTGCCGGTTTATTTGTTTGTCCTGTTCATTGGCCGGTACATTATCCGTTACCGTGAACATCCCGCATTGAAAGGGTTCGTCAAAGGTGCCACAGCGGCGGCTTCGGGGGCAATCGCAGGCGCAGCCGTCATTCTCGGGCAAGGCTCGATTATCGACGTCCCCACGGCGGCCATCGGCATTGTCAGCCTCCTGCTAATCTGGCGCTGGAGGCTGCCGGAACCGGTGCTCATACTTGGGGGCGCTGTTGTGGGATTTTTGCTGTTTAAGGGCTGAAACCGAAAAAAAAGGCCGATTGGCCCCTGAGGAGGATCCATGAGAAGGAGAGCAGTCTGTGGGAGCATCTGCATAATGGTTGCGCTGACGGCGGGCGGTAGCACGTGTTGGGCCGCGGAGGCCACCAAGGCAAGCCAATGGACCTTTGACAAGGAGCAGGCGGGGAAGCTTCCGGCCGGGGCGACGGTCTTTGCCGGGAAATGGGCCGTTCAAGGGGTGCCCGGCGCGCCGAGTGCGCCGAATGCCCTCTGCCAGACCGGCTACTCCGACTATCCCGCGCTCTCCCTGGGGGACAAGGTCTATGGCGACGTGACGATCGCAACGCAGTTCAAGGCGATCTCGGGCAGCAGCGACCGGGCCGCAGGAATTATTTTTCGTATCAGGGATAAGGATAACTACTACATTCTGAGGGCCAACGCCCTGGAAGACAACATCAACATCTACACGTATGCGGGTGGCAGGCGCAGATCCATCCGTGAAGGTTCGGCCAAGGTGCCCTCCGGCACATGGCAGGAGTTGCGGGTGGAGGTACAGGGAAACCGCATTCGTGGTTTCCTGAACAACAAACAGGTCGTGGAGGCGATCGATGATACCTTCAAGGCCGGGAAGGTAGGATTATGGACCAAGGCGGATTCCGTCACCTGTTTCGACAACGTCCGGGTCAACCCGGCGAAACCGGAATAGGGGCCATGCTGTCTGTTTTTTCCTTTCTTGGGGGGGCGGATAGGGGAGCAAGGGGAAGAGCGGCAAGATTTGCGGAGGCGCCATAAATATTTTCGATCATCCCGTAAAAAATAGGACTAAGGTATTGAAATAGGGTGAAAACATGGCATGATCTATCCAAATAACCTCTCCGGGTGAACATGGTGCATAAACAGGAAACCGTCTCGTCCCGCTATTTCGACTACCTCTACCGGCTGGGGAGCACCGTCAATGCCGCCATCGGGCTGCTATGCTGCGTGCTCCTCGGGGCTTTGGACGTTCTGACGCCGCCGGAATACATGTTTTCCTTTCTCTATCTCTTTCCCATCTCCTTTACCACCTGGTTTGCCGGCAAACGCGCGGGTCTGCTGGCTTCCATAACGTGCACCGCCATTCTGGCGCGGTACAGCTTTCAGGCGAACATGCTCGCCGCCGTATGGAACAACCTGTCGACGCTCGGCATCTTCTGCGTCGTCGCCGTCATGGTAGGTAAAATCCACCAGCTTCTGGACAACGAACGGATTTTGTCCCGCACCGATGCGCTGACCGGGGCAATGAACCTTCGAGCCTTCACCGAGCTTGTGGAGTATGAAATATTGCGCTTGCGGCGCGACTATAGGCCTTTTTCCATTGCCTATTTCGATATCGACAACTTTAAAAAGGTGAATGACAGGTACGGGCACCGCAAGGGTGATGAACTGCTCAAGTCGGTGGTAAGCTGCCTGCGGGAAAAGATACGGAGGACGGATATTATCGCCAGGCTGGGCGGGGACGAATTCACCATCTTTTTCCCCTCGACGGACCATGAGGCGGTGAAGACGGTAACGCTGGATCTGGTGAAGGCACTGGACCGGCTGGCGAAACTCAACAAGTGGCCCACCACCATCAGCATGGGGGTCGTAACCTGTTCGGACGGGGCATGCGAACTCGATGACCTCATATCGACAGCGGACAAGCTCATGTATGACGTGAAGCATGCCGGGAAAAACGGCGTTGAATATGCCGTGTATCCGCGGGCGTAACGGGACAAACCTGAAAGGCTATTCCAGATACCCCAGAGCATTCACCCCGGCCAGATAGTGCGCAAATCTCTCAGCTGCTTTTATTTTCAGGAAAGTTGTGGTCGTCAAATAATGCGTGGACAACGGGTCGCTCAGCACCTGTCTACCATACGTCTCCATAATCTGATTGCTCTTGAGCTTCCTGTCATCTGGCAATATCGCACTCTCGCGTTTTTTGCCACCTTTTGCAAAGTGGTACAACTTTTTTGCCGGTTCAATACAGGCGGAAGGTAAAACCGCATGTGCAAGGCGAGACAGAAACGCTTGCTTATAAACATCCAGGAATTCCAACTCGAAAGTCTTGAGATTAATTTTTGCCGGCCTATGCGTAGTGCATACGGGCAGCTCTAAGAGCTCTGGCATCAGGGTATGAATGAGCCGTATCTGGAATGCATCGTTCGATCGATACTCGAATGGCATCTCTAACAGTGAATCGTGCAGACACTTCAACGCTAGTGGGTCAATATAGTGGCAAAACTCATTGGCAAAGTTAAGAAACCTTGCATCGGTACGGATGTAAAGGAAAAGGGCGGCTTTTACGAACGTTTCTAATGGTGCTTCATCATCAGGAAATTCTATCCCGCCATGGCGCAACCCCTCTCTCAGATCCTGGATGAATTCGGATCTATATAGCTCCCGGCAAGGAAGATCTGGGCTCTTGCCTTCGGAAGACATATTGAATTCAATGAGGTCGTTGATCGTATAGTTTCTATGCTCTTGCGCCCATGGTCTCCTACATGCCGTAATAACGCCACGCCCACCGAGCAGGAGATCGGGATAAGGTGAAATGCCGCCGCTTAATTCCTCTAACAACGACCGGGAAGCGCCATAAACCTCATACTGGAAGCCGTAAGTCTGGAATAACTCTTGTAAAATGTTTTGATTGTATGGCTGTTCCCCGGACCAGTCCAGTAGCTGGAAAGGCAGGTTGAATGTTTCGGCGATTTTTGTTGCAATCTCAAGATCAATTGGGCGGTCGTCAGTCAGGTCGCTGTTTCCGACTCCATACATGATTTTAGGAGCCGCCCCCTGATCCAATAATGCCGCCAGGATGGTTCTTGAATCACGTCCACCCGTTCCGAAAAGCCCAACAGATCCGACCGCCGTTATCTCGCGGAACACCGCCTGAACCTCAGATTTATAACCGTCAACCGCATCGGAAATCGATGAATATTTTTGCCTGGCAGTATGGGTATCAGGCAGGTTATTTACTTTGAATACTCCATCGTTGAGGTCGACAGTTATCGCCTGGGTGCCGAAAAGCCGCCTCACTCCCCTGTAAAAAGTCTCTTCTCCCAGGGTGCAGCTCTCAAATGCGGTCATGACCAGTTTTATTGGATTTATTCTCCGCTCTGGCAACATCTGCGCACAGATATCAAGCGAATTCGAAATATTCCAGCACGAATCCATGTTTGAGTAATACAGAGAAATCGCACCCTGAGGATCGGTGAAGACGGTTATTTTATTGTTATGCCTGATCGCGACGGCGTAGTGGCCGATTGCCCTTGAGCGTACAGCTTCAATGCCACTGTTGACGAAATCGGAATAGAAGTCCCGAAGCGCCGAAGGGCCAAGCCTGGACCGGTAAATGATCGTGCCGGCTGAGCAGATCCAATCGTCTTCTCCACATGTAACAAGGTTGTTGGTGCCAACGGCACGCTTTAGGTATGCCTGAACATGGCAATTATGGGTGGAACGATGCCCTGAGGAGTTCAGTCCCGCTCTCCTGCATGCGTTTTCGGCTTGTTGGTGCGAATTCTCGTTTGATGTCAGGTACCATCGAGCCATTTTCCCCTCCCACACGACTTGCAAACTTTTTGCCTGCTAAGGGTTCGCTTACTCCATAAGTACTTCTATCGGGATAGCCGCCGATGACGGACCATTTTTGAGCTGCCCCCCATCACCCCCTGCCGCCCCATCAAATTCATGGTTATTAATTTTACCCCATATAAGTACTGAATTCAAATGCAGTTTCAATATGTTAGAAATGTCGCCACGATCCAGAAAATGTTGAAATAATTACCGCCCGGATGCCGATCCCCCGGGAGGGCCGGGGCGCCGCAAACTAATGGCACCCTATGCAAACGTTCTCGTCCCTGAGCCTGTGGACCGAATCCGCTCCCGCGGCTGAAGGCCCATAGGAAATGATACCTTCCTGATGGGGGTTATGGCACGTTGTGCACGTAATGCGCCCTCGGGGGACCAGCGGCAGCGAAAACCTTTCCTGGATTTCCGGTCTGGCGATGTTTTTCTTGATTTCGCCCGGTGGCGTTAGCAGGAAGTGTTTTTCAAAATAACCTGTATGCATCAGAGTGTGGCACCTCATGCAGAGAAATGACACATCTGCTTTGAATAACACCATATTCGCCCGGTCCTGCGAAGGGTCCGGCTCCAATTCATGGCAGTATAAACATACCACCTTGCCATTGACGACGGTTTGACTTCCATCATCCTGCCTCATGACATGAGGATCTATCGTGGCGTATTGTTCGGCAGTGTGGCAATTGAAGCACATCGTTCTCACATCAGTGTACGGGCCTCCCCGTAAGAACATCGGTGTCCCCTTGTGTTGCGGGCCGCCATGCATTTCATGGCACGTGAGGCACTCGATTTTGCCGAGATAGAGTGGAAACTGCGGCTTGATTTGCATGGTTGGGATAAAATTTACCGGGTGGTGGTTTGTCGTGTAGTTATGACAGTCGGGACAAAAATGTGAGGGGTCGACGTAGGAAGGAAAAAGCGCCGTTTCCCCTTCCGGTTTGGCAACAGTGTGGCAATACAGGCAGTCGGAATGCGGTGCCTTGGCGGCCGGATCGCTGTTCTGTTGAACATCGATCCTTAATTGGCTGCATGACGTGAGAACGAGCGCTAGGATAGTCAGACGAATCAGGCGGTTAAACGTTGTCATAACGGCCATCCCTCTCTTGCGATACCTGGCGCGGATTGGTATCTTCGCAGAGCCAATAAGGGGACAGCTACTTATTGTCCCCTCGGTGACGTATTTGTTGCCTGTCCCCTTATTGGCCGGGCCGTTTACCTCTTTATTGAAACATTGGCCAGACAAAGAGTATTATGCCTACTCCACCGGCGAGCAGCGAAGCAAACCAGACCAATCTGTAGCGCGTAAGTGCCGCCACGGCGCCCAAGGCAATAGAGACCTGAAAAAGGGCGACCGCACTTGCAAAGCCATGGTGTTTATGGAGAAGGTGATCGGATTCCTTTAGCCGCTCGTCCCGTTCTCGTTCCTTCTCCAGTGCCTTGCCCTGGATCTCTTTCTGCTCTTCGATGTAGCGGTGCATTTTTTCTTCATAAGCGGCGGGAGGTTCTTTGCCAATGGCCAACCAGGCCGTGCGTGACGCTTCCTGGACCGCTGCCTTAATGCCTTTGGCTTGGTAATAGGCCCACTGGTCCGATGCCTCGGATTGTAGTCGCGTCGCTTCCGTCTTCAGTACCAGGGCCATGTTGACAGTAGCTCCGGCCTGAAGCGATGCAATAGCGGCGAGAACTGCCAGAATTGCAGTGGTAATTGAAATGAGCCTGAGAAATGTTCCCCCCTCCCGTTCCAGTTCTTCTTTAATTGCTTCGTGCAAATTTTCAGTTTCGATCTCTGGGCCTTCAGGCATAAGACGTCTCCCTTCATCTGCATGTACGAGAGCAATAAAAAGTGCTACAGAAGCGGCATGGTGTGGAAAAATAGTTGATTAATGATTATCTCAGAATACGCCGATGTCAATCGGCATTGGATTTTGAACCACCGCAGGCGAGAGCCAATAAGGGGACAGGCTACTTATTGGCCCATCGGTGACGTATTTGTTGCCTGTCTCCTTATTGCGTCCCGGGTCAACGCCAAGCGCGTTCGGCACCTTGACAGAATTTGTAAAGTTTAGTATGTTTTATTTAACATATCGAAACACCCCTTCTTATCACGAGCAACTGAGGGACTGGCCCTTTGAAGTTGCAGCAACCACCCTTACAGGCAGGTGCTAAATCCAGCGGAGAAATCCGGAAGATAAGGAAGCCACGTCAAACTCCTCTTGGACTATGACCCCTTCCGACAATCCGGAAGGGGTTTTTCAGTCTAGGGGGCTCATATGCACTTTACCCTTTAACACAACCAGACAAACTGTTTTCATGACAACCGGACCCTTATAGGCGTCAGCAGATGCTGAACTGTATCTTCTCCCGGCTTTCCTTTTACCGTTTGAAAACAGACACGGAGGTTAATTCAGCATACGAGGGGGATATCCATGGAAAAAATATTCTCGATAAGTAAAGAAGATTATTCAAGGTTGAAAAACTATTTTCAAGAGTATGAGATTCCTTGCGTCAGGTTGCCTCGGCCTGGAGACACTCGGTTGTATATTGGTGTTGCAGTTGTTTTATCTGATTCAAGTGATGAAAAATATTACGTTTCCAAATCCCCAGTAAGATTCTACTCGGACTACTATGAGAACAAAAAGGAAGTATTGTCTTCCTGTCTGGAGGCAAAGAAGATTCTGAATAACAACCTGCCATCTCTATCCATCTGGTCAGATAACAACGTTGTGTGTGCGCTAGAAGAAGGTTTCAAAGATCTTGACGGGCTCCTTGTCAGGGCAATTACTTTTCCGGGATTGTTGGCAGTATCGCTTGTGCAGCACTATTTCGACGATCACGGCATTCCGATTGTCTTTTTGCCGAGGGATGGGGGTAGGGAGTGGGGTATGACTATGACTTCCCGTGATGTTTGTGAGTTGAGAAGTCTGCATGACCTGCCGGAACATCTCAAAAAAATGATGACATGTGAACGCCTGCCTGTCGGAAGTGAACTCTGTCGGGTCCTGCAGGAGTGGTATCCGTATTCAATCAATTGCACCCATCGAGGCTCATATCTTCATGAAGTATTTAGATTCATGGGCTGGGCTGCCGGCGGGCGTGCTCATCAAGTGCTGGAGTACCTGGACGGCACCAGTGAGAGCATTAACCATAAAATAGCTTTCCGGATCAGGGAAATAGGAACCTGGGACAGGTCCGGCGGCGGTATGGCGGCGGCTATGGCGTATGGACTGTACGGATGGTTCGGAAAGGAACTGGGTAACCGAACATGGTCCAGAGATGATCCGAAGTGGTACTGGAGCTGTGGTGAAGCAAGGCGGGCGTTAGACCGAAGGTATCCTGAGTTCTTTCGTAATAAAGTCACAGAGGGGGAAGGGCTTACCGGGATTGATGAATTGGTCGATTTTATTGGAGCCAACGAAAAGCTGTTTGAAAGAGTTTACGATGTTCTGCTGGATTCAGATAATCCGAAACACCGCATCCGTGCAATCACTGCAATATCCAGGTTACTGCATCGTAGGCCGGGGATGTTGAGGTGGAGAATTCGCTATCTTCTTTCGCGGGATTTCAAGGCCGAACCGATTGAGTTTGCACGTGAAGTTGCGCGAGTACTCTCTGTGCTTTATCTGCTGGGGCAGGAGAAAGAAGATGCTGTCAGCAGACTGAAATATTTTATTGATAACTTTGAAGACGAAGAATTGATCCGTCTTTCGAAAATAGCTATGGAGGTTCACACCGGCAAGCAGAGCCAATAAAGGGGGGGCCAGGCAACAAATTAGTAGCAGTGGGTTCAATAAGCAGCCTATCCCCTTATTGCCTCCGCAAGTTAAATCATTAAGTTATAAATACCAGGTGGGTCAATCTGGGCGCCTATAATGCTGATAACCATGGGGCAAATCACCAAGCCGATTCACATCTTTGGTGGGCAATTGACCTGTCAAAGGGTTGGTTGAAGGGCAGAAGAGTGTTTGAACCTGCAAGGGGCGCTGGCGCTGTCTTAATACATACGCTTGACATTCAGCGTATCAGAATAATTGCGGAGCGTGCCGGGTGGACGGAATGGCGGACAGGAGACCGGCTTGAAAAGTGGGCGTGAAACGGAAAACGCCCTGATGTTGTCGCGCTTGATAACCTCGGCAGGACAACAGTAGTTGAGGTTGAGAGGTCATTTAAAAGGGACTGCTCGCGGGGCTTGCCCTTGACACGAGACATTGGCCCATATCAAGGGCAGGCCCCAGTGGGGTTTCTTTACCAACCTCTGCCAGGGTCTGGTGTTCTGTTACTTCTGCACTTGTCAGTCGATAAAAGGCCGCGCCCGACCCTCTGGATTATTCCTCGCCGGCAAAGCCGGCTGATCTCAATACGGGGGATCTCATACTGTTCGAGGTCGCGTGAACGCACCACACTTTGCTTCCCGAAAAGCTCCAGGAGTTTTTTTGTGCCGTAAGGTTCATGGCCCCGTCATTGTTCCAAAATA
This sequence comes from Oryzomonas rubra, assembly GCF_008369015.1. NCBI lineage: Bacteria > Pseudomonadati > Thermodesulfobacteriota > Desulfuromonadia > Geobacterales > Geobacteraceae > Oryzomonas > Oryzomonas rubra. The sequence continues at coordinate 170,158 of NZ_SRSD01000002.1, read as the reverse complement.
TTGGTCTATAGAAATATATACCTTGAATTTGGAACAATCAAGCCGTATTCATGACTTCTCATATTCATCCAACATGTTATTATGCCGAGGGCAGTTACTTATGTTAAGGGGCTAAATTCATGTACGAATCAGCAGTTTCTGCAAGAAAGGCCAACCGAGTCAGCCGAGAACAGTTGTATGAAGAAGTCTGGGCTGAGCCGATGACCAAAGTCGCCCTGAAGTACTGTGTTTCGTCGAGTTTCCTCGCCCGTATTTGTACACGACTTAACGTCCCGCGGCCACAAAGGGGCTACTGGGCCATGCACGCAACTGGGAAACGCCCGAAGCAACCACCGCTGCCAGAAGCTCGTCCAGGCGATGAGTTGGAATGGGCGCGAGATGGTGAGGCAAGGCGGGAGCCGTTAAAGTTACAAACTCACCCTCTGAAGTTTAAGCGCCGAAAACGCAGTGAGCTTCCGGCACTTCATCCGCTGCTTGCAGGCTTTCAAGATCGCCTTAATGAAGGGCGCGATTCTATCTTCAATCCATTCATCAGGCCCATAAAAAGGCTCCTTCCGGATATAATCACATCCAAGAAAACGGCAAGGCGTACTATTGATGTGGCAAACGAACTCTATCTTGATCTTGAGGCACACGGGCATCAGGTAAAATTTTCTCCGCATGGCCGGTGTTTATGGCGTTGTACGATCGATGAGCGAGAAAAGGTGAGAGGTGGCAACCACAATTCCTACTTGTGGTCACCGTCACGGCCTACTCTCGTGTTCATCGGCAACGTAGCCATAGGACTCTCTGTCTACGAGATGACCGAGTACGTGGAGGTTCGACATATTGACGGAGAGTACATAAAGATTACTGATCTTACCCCGCAACAGCTAAAGAAAGCGGCAAGGACATACTCATGGACGTCAACACAGGACATGCCGAGCGGCAGGCTATGCATTCAAGCGTCATCACCATATCCGGGGACGCAATGGACAAAACAATGGCAAGAAAAAAAGGCTGGTGATTTTCCAGACAAACTTCCCGGAATCATAAGAGAACTTGAAATTGCATCAGCTACGATTGCTAAACAGGTTGAAGATGCGGAGCACAAGGCGGAAATCCAGAGAAAACAGTATGAGCAGCAATGCGAGATAGAACGTCAGCGGCGGGAAGAGGAGAGAGGCAGACAGGCCCTGGAAGAGGCGGAGCGTCGACGGGTCAAGGCGATCAAGGATAGTCGCGATGAGCTATCCGACATCATCAAGGCTTGGGCCAAGGCAAAGAGGATTGAGGAATTCTTTGCAGACGTCGAGCACAGGACCGTCGATCTGGAGGATGCAGAGAAGGCTGCTGTCTTGGATCGACTGGCACTGGCCCGCAAGATGGTTGATTCTAGGGACGCCTTGAAATGGCTTACGTCATGGAAGACGCCGGAGGAACGAAATACATAGGTGCTCTCTGGCAGTAATTTTTCAAAATATGCTCCATGCGTGCTCCACAGTAAAACAAAAGGGACCAGCTTTTCAGCTAATCCCTTGCTTTTATTGGCGTCCCCGAGACGATTCGAACGTCCGACCCCTTCCTTAGGAGGGAAGTGCTCTATCCTGCTGAGCTACGGGGACTGATGAAATTGAACGACTTTTATAGCAGAGTTACGCCCCGGTTTCAAGCAAAACGCTCGTCCGGTGTCCCGTACTGTCCCTAAAACTTGAGCAGCGAGAAAACCTTGCCCTCGGGCAGTCTTTTGCGCCCTTCCAGGAATTCCAACTCGGCCATGAAGCAGCAATCAACCAACTCCCCCCCCATGCTCTGCACCAGATCCACTACCGCGGCCATGGTGCCGCCGGTGGCCAACAGGTCGTCGGCGATCAGGATGCGCTCGCCCGGCTTGATGGCGTCCTTGTGGATCTCCAGGGTGTCGGTGCCGTATTCCAGGGCATAGGTCTTGCTGAAGGTCTCCGAGGGGAGCTTGCCCGGTTTGCGCACCAGCACGATGCCGGCCCCCAGTTTGTAGGCCAGGGCCGAACCGATGATGAAACCGCGGGCCTCCACGCCGATCACCTTGTCCACGTGCTTGCCGATGTAGTGGTGGGACAGCAGGTCGATCATGCGGTGATAGGATTTGGCGTCCTGCAGCAGGGTGGTGATATCCTTGAAGACGATCCCCTTCTTGGGAAAGTCGTGGATGTCGCGGATGATGCTCTTCAACTCGTCCATCAGGTTGTGCTCCTTATCGGTAGGTAAATTCGCTACGTGTGCGTAGTGCCAAACGGTTTATCCGGGAAAAACACCTGCCACGGAGAGAGGGGTAAAATCCAAGAAACTCCAAAACATCTGGTTGGAATGGTACTTTTATCCAAAAGTTTTTTGCTTTCTCTGTGGACCTCTGTGTCTCCGTGTCTCTGCGGCAGATGTCAGCCTTTTTCTTTTCTCCAGGTCTCAGTTCTCCGAGAGCTTGCGCAGTTTTTCCAGGCACTTGGCCTCGATCTGGCGGATGCGCTCCCGGGTAACGCCGAAACTCTGACCGATGGTGTCCAGGGTTTGGGGCTCCTTGTCGTCCAGGCCGAACCGCAGGGTCAGGATCTTCTGCTCGCTCTCGCTCAGGCCCTCGAAGAGGCGGGAGATCATCTCGAAGCGGTTGACGTTCTCCAGCAGGTCGGACGGCGACACCAGGGAGTTGTCCTCGATGGTGTCGATGAGGAAGAAGTCGTTGCCGTCCCCGATGGGGGTCTCCATGGAACAGGTGCGCCGCAGCAGGGTCATGAGCCGGCGGGTGTAGGCCACCTTGGCCTTCATGGCGTCGGCCACCTCCTGGACGGACGGCTCCCGTTGCAGGGTCTGGGAGAGGGCGCGGGTGACCTTGAGCATGCGGTTGATGTCGTCGGAGACGTGTACCGGCAGGCGGATCGTCCGGGACTGGTTGACCAGGGAGCGTTCGATGGCCTGGCGGATCCACCAGGTGGCGTAGGTGGAGAAGCGGCACTCCTTGGCCAGGTTGAACCGTTCCACCGCCTTGATCAACCCGAGGTTTCCCTCCTCGATCAGGTCCAGGAAGGGGAGGCCGCGGTTGATGTAGCGTTTGGCGATCTTGACCACCAGCCGCAGGTTGGACTCGATCATCTTGTCCCGGGCGGCCTTGTCGCCCTTTTCGATGCTGCGGGCCAAGGCTTTCTCCGCCTCGGCGGTCAGCAGGGGGGTGCGCTGGATGTCCCGCAGGTAGATCTTGATGGCGTCGTCGAAGCTTTCCAGCTCTTCCGGGGGGAGCTTCTCTTCAACCGCCTCTTCCTCTTCTTCGGCGGCCGCTTCGTCGTCCGGGAATTCCAGCGGCTCGTCCACATCGTCCAGGGCCAGGGTCACACTGACCGTGGGCTCTTTTTCCAGGAAGGCGCTACTTTCAGTATCCAGAAGGTGGTCACGTTGCATGGTCAGCCCTCGCTCTTTTACGTGCGCTCTATCTGCCATCCTTGTCGTCCGATCAGGGGGACGAAACGGCAGCCGACCGATGATTCGGTCACCAGGGTTCCATCCGGTTCCTTCACGATCCTGAGCAGGCGTTGCTCGATCTCATTCCCCACCGGGATCACCAGTCTGCCCCCCACGGCCAACTGGTCGGTGAGCACGCTCGGCACGTCGGGAGCCCCGGCCGTCACCATGATGGCGTCGAAGGGGGCCTCTTCCTCCCAGCCGATGGGGCTGTCGTGACTGTCGTTAATTTTTAATTTTACATTGAAAAGTCCGAGGGAATCCAGGCATTTTCTGGCCCGCATGGCCAGGGGGCGGATGCGTTCGGCGGTGCAGACCCGGTCGGCCAGGGTCGCCAGGATGGCGGTCTGGTAGCCGGAACCGGTGCCGATCTCCAGCACCTTCTCCGTGCCGGTCAGGGCCAGAAGTTCGGTCATCAGGGCCACCATGAAGGGCTGGGAGATGGTCTGCTTTTCGCCGATGGGCAGGGGGTTGTCGCTGTAGGCCTGGGCGGCGAAGGCCTCCTGGACGAAGATGTGGCGCGGGATCTTGAGCATGGCGTCGATGACCCGGCGGTCGTCGATGCCGCGCGCGATGAGTTGTTCCTGGACCATCCGTTTTCTGGCGATATCGTAGTTCATGGTTGTGCGCCCCGTAAGAAGGCGGCACTATACCAAAGGCGGGTGGGTATGTCCAGTCGCGTCACAGGGGCCATTGGGAAAGAACCTTCATGGAGTCGTGGTTGGTCAGGTCCAGGTGGAGCGGCGTGACGGATACGTGCTTGCGGTTGACGGCATGGAAGTCGGTCCCCTCTTCGTCATTGAATGCCGGCTCCACGCTGCCGATCCAGTAGTATTTGCGCCCCCGGGGGTCGGTCTTGTCGATGATCGTGCCCACGAAGGAGCGTTTGCCCTGGCGGGTGATGAGCGTGGGCTGCATCTCTTCGGCCGGGCAGTTGGGGATGTTGACGTTGAGGAAGGTGTCGGCCGGCAGGCCGTTATTCAGGACCTGGCGGGCGATGCCCAGGGCCACCTGGGCGGCGGCGTCGAAGTGCCCCTGGCGTTCGAAGGCAAGGGTGGCCAGGGAAACGGCGATGGCCGGGATGCCCATGAGGTTGGCCTCCATGGCGGCCGCCACGGTGCCCGAATAGGTCACGTCGTCCCCCAGGTTGGCGCCGTGGTTGATGCCGGAGACCACCAGGTCGGGACGATGGGAGAGCAGGCTGTGGATGGCCATGTTGACGCAGTCGGTGGGGGTGCCGTCCACGGCGTAGAACCCCTTGCGCAGCTCGAAGACCCGCAGCGGCGCGTGCAGAGTGAGGGAGTGGCCGACGGCGCTCTGTTCCCGATCCGGGGCGACGACCGTCACGGTCCCCAGTTCGCCCAAGGCCGCAGCCAGGGCGATGATGCCGGGAGCGTTGATGCCGTCGTCGTTTGTGACCATGATGTGCATGGAATAGATCCTGTGTGGCGTGTTGCGAAACCAACTAGTTATCGCACAGAAACGGGGCATAAATCAAGGTGTGGATTGTCCTGGGCCTGGACCCGTGCCTGAACCCGTGACGCCCTCACGGCTCCGCTCGTTCCGATGCCTCTGTCTTGGCGTGGTCGTTTGCGTTTCCTGCGGGACGGAGGACGAACGGCGCAGGCGGCGTGGCGCTTCGTGGGCGGCGTTTGACCCCGGCATGTCGCTCGCTCCGCCGTTCGGGCGCCACGGGTTCAGGCCTGCCGTGACGCCCCCGCGGCTTCACTTGCTCCCATGCCTCTGTCCTGGCGTGGTCGGTTGCGTTTCCTTCGGGGCGGAGGACGAACGGTGCAGGCGGCGTGGCGCTTCGTGGGCGGCGTTTGACTCCGGCATGTCGCTCGCTCCGCCGTTCGGGTGTCACGGGTTCAGGTCTGTCGTGACGCCTTTGCGGCTCCCCTCGCTCCAATGCAGGTTCATGTTTTTGTGTTTACAAAATAATCTTAACTGGGTACATTCGGAAGCAAACATGGTTTTGAAGGATAGGACATCCATACGCATATCGGGAGGTTAGGGCTATGAAAGCGGTTTTAATGGAAGGTTTCGGCGGTGTGGAGGTACTCAAGGTGGGCGAGGTGGAACGCCCGGTCCCGGGCGAGGGACAGGTGCTGATCAAGGTGCACGCCACCAGCATCAACCGTCCCGACCTGGTGCAGCGCGAGGGTAAATATCCGCCGCCGCCGGGGGATTCGGAGATTCTGGGCCTGGAGGTCGCAGGTACGGTGGAGGAGTTGGGGACGGGCGTCACCGGCTGGCAGGTGGGGCAGCGGGTCGTGTCCCTGGTGGGTGGGGGCGGATATGCCGAGTATGCCGTGGCCTATGCCTGCCACCTGATGCCCATCCCGGAGTCCATGTCCTTCGAGGAGGCGGCCTGTATCTGCGAGTCCTACATCACCGCGTTTTTGAACGTCTTCATGATCGGCGAGTTCCAGGACCGGCAGACCGCCATCCTGCACGGCGGGGGCGGCGGCGTCAACACGGCGGCCATCCAGCTCTGCCGAGCCCTTGCCCCGGCCAGCAAGCTGATCGTGACCGCGTCGCCGGAGAAGATGGAGCGGGTGCGTCAGGTGGGCGCGGATTTCCTGATCAATTTCCGGGAGACCCCGGATTTTACCGAGGTGGTGAAGGAGTACACCAACAAGAAGGGGGTGGACCTGATCCTGGACCACGTGGGGGCCAAGTACCTGGCGCCCAATATGAACTCCCTGGCCTACAAGGGGCGTCTGGTGATCATCGGCGTGGTCAGCGGCATCAAGGCCGAACTCAACCTGGCCCTGATGATGGTGAAGCGGCAGCAGATCATCGGTTCGGTGCTCCGGTCCCGGCCGGTTGCGGAAAAGGGGGAGATCGTGGCCGAGTTCACTCGCCGCGCCCTGCCCAAGTTCGCCGACCGCACCATTGTGCCGATCATCGAGAAGGTCTTCACCATCGACCAGGTGGTGGATGCCCACCGCATGATGGAAGAGGACAAGCACTTCGGCAAGATCGTACTGAAGATCCAGTAGTATCTAATTCCCTCCCTCAGCGTGGGAGGGGTAGACTGTGAACTGTGGATGGCTACCACCCCCGGCCCCTCCTAAACTAGGAGGGGAGGAAAAACGCCCGGATATTTCCCCTCCTTGATAAGGAGGGGGAAGGGGGTGGTTGAGAATACTGTCCGTTGTTACGGCGTTTGCCCCCCTTTTTATTTTTCAAAGGATGTGGTAACTCATTGCCTATGGATGATCTCTTACACAACTACCGCCAATTGATCGCGCGCATCGATGCCCTCTGCCGCGGCATCGTGGACGCCCTGGGGGAGCAGATCACCTGCTCCGAGGGGTGTAGCGACTGCTGCACGGCCATCAACCTCTTTCCGGTGGAGGCGGCCTCGCTGGCCGCGGCCCTGGAAGCGCTGCCCGAGGAGGAGGCGGAGGAGATCCGACGCTACGTGGCCGAACACGCGGAGGATGAGCGTTGCCCGCTGCTCCGCAATCACCGCTGCCTCTTGTACACCGCCCGTCCGGTGGTCTGCCGCACCCACGGCCTCCCCATCATCTACGGCACGGGGTTGGAGCGGCGCATCGACTACTGCCCCCTCAATCTGACCGAGAGCGAATCGCTCCCCGGTTCCGTGATCATCGACCTGGACAACCTCAACTCGCTCCTGGTGGCGGTCAATGCGCTCTTCCTGTCCCAGTCCGACGCCCTGGATACGCCCGAACGGCTTACCATCGTCGAGGCGCTCTTGAAACGCACCCCTCCTCGCTGACCCCTTTCACTTCTTCGACGGGTAATAGTAACTCATGCACAGGTCGCACAGGCCGTGGCTGGTCCGCTCCGGCGGCTGGCGGACCCACGCGGGAATCCAGTCCCAGCGGCCTTCGAGTTGCTGGTGCCTGATGCGGCGGCAAGCGGCGCATTGCACGATCAGCGCGTGTTCGTTGTGGTAGGGGGCTGAATCGGCGCTCGGTTCCACCGGCACGGTGCCCCGGACCGCGTGGGGCATTTCCACTACCAGGGAGTTGGCAATCAACAGGCCCTGGCCCCCCTCCAGCCGAAAGAGGAGCATGGCGAATTTCCGGTAGACTTCGGCGCTTGAACACTCGTACTCGTGGCTGATGCTGTAGGGGCGGGCCGTTACGGTGGTAATGGCCCTGGTGAAAAGTTCGCGGTAGAAGGGGCGCAGCTCCGGGGTGGCGACATCCAACGCCGACCTGCCGAGGCACTCCGGGGACATGAGCCATGGAGCGCCGCCGTTTTCCCGGGCAAAGCGCATCCACCCCTCGTTGAAGTACGCCAGCCTGAAATCGGGCCAGACCCCGTAGATGATCTCGGTGCCGTCCCCCTGCCATCCTGTTTCCATGAAATCCAGCAGCCGGTCGAAACCGGGGGCGCATACGCCGTTCATGCATTCCTGCCTTTCCGGCGCATCGCCGATAAGTGCTGATTTATCACCAATAATGGTGTACAAACGACTGGCTGTCAAGCGGCCGCGCCCCTTTCGGCGGCAATTGCCAATCTCAACCAAGGATACCTTATGATTCGCATTGTTTTGAATAAGAACGAAGACAAACGCATCAAGTCCGGCCACCCCTGGGTATTCAGCAACGAAATCCGCGAGGTGTCCGACAAGGGCGCGGCCCCCGGCGCTGCGGCCGAACTGTACGACGCCGGCGGCGGTTTCATCGGCTGCGGCCATTACAACTCCCGCTCCCTCATCGCCTTCCGCCTCCTCTCCCGCCACCAGGCGGACCTTGATCAGCCCGAGTTCTACGAACAGCGCGTGGCCTCCGCCCTGGCCCACCGCCGGGCTCTCTACCCCGGGATGGCCACCTTCCGGGCCGTGTACGGTGAGAGCGATTTCCTCCCCGGCCTGGTGGTGGACAAGTACGGCGACCACCTGTCGGTGCAGTTCCTCTCCGCCGGCATGGACGTGCGCCGGGGGCTGGTAGTGGAGGCGCTGCAGCGGGTCTTTGCCCCGGCCGGGATCATGGCCAGGAACGACGTGGGGGTACGGCAGCTTGAAGGGCTGGAGGAACGGGTGGAGGTGCTGGCGGGGGAGATCCCCGGTCTGGTGGAGATGGAGGAGAACGGCCTCCGCTTCCAGGTGAACCTGCGGGAGGGGCAGAAGACCGGCGGCTTTCTGGACCAGAAGGAGAACCACCTGCTGCTCAAGGGAGTCAGCGCTGGGAAGGCGGTGCTGGACTGCTTCTGCTACACCGGGAGCTGGGCCGTGCACGCCGCCTCCTTCGGCGCCGCGTCGGCCTTGGGGATCGATATCTCGGCCCGGGCCGTGGCCCAGGCCGCCCGCAACGCGGAGCTGAACGGCCTGGCCGGCCGGGCGACCTTCGAGGAGTGCGACGCCTTCGAACGCCTCCGCTCCCTGCACCACGAGGGGCGGCGTTTCGGGGTGGTGGTCATGGACCCGCCCGCCTTTGTGAAGAGCCGCAAGAACATCGCCGAGGCCACCAAGGGGTATCTCACCGTCAACCGCCGCGCCCTGGAACTCCTGGAACCGGGGGGCTACCTGATCACCTGCTCCTGCTCCTTTCACATGGGGAGGGAGCCGTTCCGCGACCTGCTGACCCAGGCCGCCCGCCTGGCCAAACGCGAGGTGCGCCTGGTCTCGTCCCGCGCCCAGGCCCCGGACCACCCGGTGCTGCTCTCCTTCCCGGAGTCGGAGTACCTCAAGTGCTTCGTGTTGCAGGCGGTGGGGTAGGGGACTATGATTCTGGGACCTATAAGACTCATAAGTCGTATAGGTCCCAGAGGGGTAGGAGAGTGAGGTGCCCCTCCCCACATCCCGGCTTGCACTCCGGGCATGTGTCGTATAACCTTACCCATAAGGAGATCACCCATGACCGGACATATCATCGACCTGCGCAGCGACACCGTGACCCGCCCCACGCCTGAGATGCGGGCCGCCATGATGGATGCGCAGGTGGGGGACGACGTGTGGGGGGACGACCCCACCGTCAACAGGCTACAAGACGTGGTGGCGGAACGGAGCGGCAAGGAGGCGGCCCTGTTCCTCCCCAGCGGTACCCAGAGCAACCTGGCGGCGTTGATGGCCCATTGCGAACGGGGTGACGAGTATATCGTCGGCCAGGTGGCCCATACCTACAAATACGAGGGGGGCGGCGCGGCGGTGCTCGGCTCCATCGTGCCCCAACCCATCGAGAACGCCGCCGACGGCACCCTGCCGCTCCCCAAGGTGGCGGCCGCCATCAAGCACCACGGCCCGGGCATGGGGGTGCACTTCGCCCGCACCCGGCTTCTGGCGCTGGAGGACACCTTCAACGGCCAGGTACTCCCGGCTGATTACATACGCGAAGCCGCCGCCCTGGCCCGGGAACGGGGCCTGGCCCTGCACCTGGACGGGGCGCGGGTCTGCAATGCGGCGGTGGCCCGGAATGAAACCCTGGCCCAGGCGTGTGGGCCGTTCGATTCCGTATCCATCTGCTTTTCCAAGGGGCTGGGGGCGCCGGTGGGATCGGTACTGGTGGGGTCACATGCGTTCATCGAGCGCGCCCACCGCTGGCGCAAGGTGCTGGGGGGCGGCATGCGCCAGGCCGGTTTTCTGGCCGCTGCATGCCTGTACGCCCTGGACAATCACTTCGACCGGCTGGCCCAGGATCACGCCAATGCCGAGCATCTGGCCAGGGGGCTCGGGGCCATCGACCAGGTCACGGTAACGGGGCAGGCCACCAACATGGTGTTTGCCCGGTTCCCGGAAGAGGCGTGCGCGCCGTTGCAGGCATACCTGGCCGAGCGGGGGATGCTGGTGCAGGTGACCCCCACGACCCGCCTGGTCACCCACCTGGATGTGACGGTAACGGACATGGACGCCTTTGTCCGCGCCGTGAAGCAGTATTTCAGCCGGGGGTGATCGCTCGTCTTGGCTGCTTTCCGACAGCTGATAGAAAGGATGTCGCCATGATAAAGGGGAGTGAAAAACGCCGGGGGAAGACCGCTGGCTACCGGCGCAAGCCGGCCCAAACCGTGTGCGAAGGGCCGATCTGCCTGTGACGGAAACAGCCAGACATACCCTGCACACCCTCTTCAAGGCCGCTCTGGGGGCGGTGGAGCCGGGGGCGGCCCTGGCCCCGCACCTGGACCGGGTGGGGGAGCGCCTGCGCAACGAGGGGCTCCAACGCCTCGTGGTGGCCGGTTTCGGCAAGGCGGCCATCCCCATGGCCCTGGCCGCCCAGGAGCGGTTGGGCGCCCTTATCTCCTCCGGGCTGGTGATCGCCCCCCATGGCACTCCTCCTTTTAAAAAAGGGGAACTGGAAACGATAGAAGTCGCCTTCGCCGGCCATCCCCACCCGGACAGCGCCGGGGAGGCGGCGGCCCGGCGCATCATGGCCCAGGCCCACACCTGCGGCGAGCGCGACCTGCTGCTCCTTTTGATCTCCGGCGGCGGTTCGGCCCTGCTGGCGGCACCGGCCGAGGGGATCACCCTGGAGGAGAAGCGGGTCACGGCCCACCTCCTCATGGCGGCAGGGGCCGATATCTTTGAGTTGAACTGCGTGCGCAAGCACCTCTCCGCCGTCAAGGGGGGGCAGTTGGCCCGCCTGGCCTTTCCGGCGCGGGTTATGGCCCTCATGATCTCGGACGTGCCGGGGGACCGGTTGGACGTGATCGCCTCCGGCCCGGCCGTGGCCGATCCGACCACCTTTGGCGATGCCCTGGGGGTGCTGGGGCGCTTCGGCCTCACGGACAGGGTGCCCCCTGCCGTCCGTCAACGCCTGGAACAGGGGAACGCGGGGATGGTGGCCGAGACCCCCAAGCCGGACGACCCTCTCTTCGCAACGGTGGAGAGCATTGTCGCGGCGCGCAACCGGGACGCCCTCTCCGCTGCCGCCGGGACTGCCCAGGCCCTGGGGTTGGAGGTGAACATTTCGGAAGAGATCGTGGCCGGTGAGGCGCGGGAGGCGGGCAGGCGACTGGCCCATGAGGCGCTACGCTGCCGGGCGAACCTGTCGGCGGGGCAGCGGGGCTGCCTGGTGAGCGGCGGCGAGACCACGGTCACGGTGCGGGGAACGGGCAGGGGAGGGCGCAACCAGGAGTTGGCCCTGGCCTTTGCCCTGGAGGTCGCGGCTACGCCGGGCATCACCCTCCTGTCCGCCGGTACGGACGGCATCGACGGGCCGACCGACGCGGCCGGGGCTATCGTGGATGGGGAAACCGTCCCCCTGGCCCGGCGGGCGGGTCTGGACCCCGTGGCCAGCCTTGCGGACAACGACGCCTACCCGCTGCTGGATGCCTGCGGCGCACTGCTGAGATGCGGGCCGACCGGGACCAATGTGATGGACCTGCAGATTTGCCTGATCACCGGCGGGAGCGTGACGCCATGAGCCGCCGCGTTTTCGTCATCGGCGACGTGCACGGCTGCGCCCGCACCTTGCGGGAGCTGGTCACCAGGGGGGTCCGCCTTACCCCCAGCGACACCCTCTACCTGCTGGGGGACCTGATCGACCGGGGACCGGACAGCAAGGGGGTGCTGGACTTTATCTTCGAGCTGACCGCCGCCGGTTACAATGTGGCCTCGGTGCAGGGGAACCACGAGGAAATGTGCCTGCGCGCCCCCTACGGCCGGCCGGCCATGGATATGTGGACCGCCAACGGCGGCCTGACCACCCTGGCCAGTTTCCAGGCCGACGGCCCGGGGGACATTCCCCACCGCTACCTGGAGTACCTCAACTCCCTCCCCCCCTATATCCTGCTGGATGCGTTCGTCATCGTCCATGCCGGGCTCAACTTCGACCCGCCGCCCCCCTTCGACCCCTTTGACGATACCGAGGCCATGCTCTGGACCCGTTCCGACGTGGTGGATCGGCAACGCATCGGCGGCAGGCGGCTCATCTGCGGCCATACCATGGTCTCGCGCCACCAACTGGAAGCCTCCCTGAAGTCGGACAAGATCATGCTGGACAACGGCTGCGTCACCGCGCGGCGGCCCGACATGGGATACCTGGCGGCCCTGGAGCTGAACAGCATGCGGGTGGTCTTTCAGGAAAACATCGAACGGTAGGACATATTTTGTCGTATTTATTTACTATACTTCTCCGCACCACGAATGCGGGGCCCCCATGAACAACCGGACTTTCGAACAACGCCTGGAAATACTGGCCGACAGCGCCAAGTACGATGTCTCCTGCTCCTCCAGCGGCAGCAACCGCAGGGGCACGCCCGGCGGGGTGGGGAGCACCGCCGTTGCCGGGATCTGCCACACCTGGACCGCCGACGGCCGCTGCATCTCCCTCCTCAAGATTCTGCTCACCAACGCCTGCATCTACGACTGCGCCTACTGCGTCAACCGCCGCAGCAACGACATCCCCCGGGCCGCCTTCACCCCGGCGGAGGTAGTGCGGCTGACCATGGATTTCTACCGCCGCAACTACATCGAGGGGCTGTTCCTCAGCACCGGCGTCACCCGTTCCGCCGATCACACCATGGAGCAGTTGATCGCCGTGGTGCGCAAACTGCGCGACGAGGAGCGTTTCAACGGCTATGTCCACCTCAAGATCGTGCCGGGGGCCGACCCGCTGCTGGTGGCCGAGGCGGGTCGCTACGCCGACCGGGTCAGCGTCAATATCGAGCTCCCCACCCGCCAGAGCCTGGCGCTTCTGGCGCCGGACAAGCCGCGGGAATCGGTGATCGCCCCCATGCGCCAGGTGAGCGGCCTCATCGCCTCGGCCCGCGAAGAGCGCAAGAAATCCCGCAAGGCGCCCCAGTTCGCCCCGGCCGGACAGAGCACCCAGTTGATCGTGGGGGCCACCCCCGAGAGCGACCGGGAGATCGTCACCCTGGCGGAGGGGCTCTACCGCCGCCTGGATATGCGGCGGGTCTACTACTCGGCCTTTGTGCCCGGCTCCAGCGACCGTCGCCTGCCGGCGCTCCCCACGCCCCCCCTGCTGCGGGAGCACCGCCTGTACCAGGCCGACTGGCTGCTGCGCTTCTACGGATTCGCCGCCCACGAGCTGCTGGACGAGGACCGTCCCAACCTGGACATGCGTTTCGATCCCAAGAGCGACTGGGCCGTGCGCCACCTGGACCTGTTCCCGGTGGAGGTGAACAGCGTCGAGTACGAGGTGCTGCTCCGGGTGCCGGGCATCGGCGTGCGCTCGGCCCAGCGCATCGTCGCGGCCCGCCGCCATGCCCGGCTGGGGGAGGCGGAGTTGAAACGGCTCGGGGTGGTGCTCAAGCGGGCGCGCTATTTTCTGACCGCCGGCGGCCGTTACCTGGGGGGAATCCGCCTGGACGGGGCCACCCTGGTGGCGCGGCTCCTGGCGCCGGAGCGGCGTCCGGCCCGGTTGGATCAACTGGAACTGTTTCCGGCGACCCCTGACGCCTCGGCCCTGACGGGGGAGCTGTGATGGTGTGCTACCGCTACGACGGGACCCTGGAGGGGTTCCTCTGCGCCTTGGCTCTGTGCCTCGAATCCGGGGGCGGGGAGGCGGAGTTCCTGCGGCCGGGGGCCGAGAGCGGGGCGGGACTGTTCGCGGGCGTCCCCCGTGATGTGGCCACGGAGCGTGAAACGGCGCTCCGCTTCCGGGAGCGGTTCGTCACGGCGGTGTCGCGAGATGCCTTTGCCACCCTGCGCTACGCCTTTCACAGCGAAGCCGCCGGGGTGGAGGAGCTGCTGTGGCGCTATGTGCTGGTGGGGTTGAAACAGGGGAAACGTCTGGAGCACATGCTGGCCCAGGAGCCGGTCTGCACGGTGAACCGGCTGGCCCGCGCGGTCTCCCACGAGGCCCACAAGTTCACCGGGTTCGTGCGTTTCCGTGAGGTGACGTGGCCCGTGGGGGATTCGTGGGGTGAGGGAGATGGGGAGAAGGGCACTTCGTTCCTTTACGCCCGGATCGAGCCGGCGGTCGACATCCTCGCCTTCATCGCCCCCTTCTTCACGGAACGGCTCAACGACCGCGACTGGATGATCCACGACCTGCGCCGCTCGCAGGCGGCGGTGTTCAACCGGGAGACGTGGCGCTTGGTCAGGGAGGTGGAATTGACCAGCCCGCCCGGCTACACCGCCGACGAGGAGGTGTGCAGCCGCCTCTGGCGCAGCTACTTCCAGCGTATGGCCATACCGGAGCGCCACAATCCCCGGCTCCAGCAGCAACTCGTGCCGTTGCGTTTCCGCGCCCACCTGGTGGAGTTCGGCGGGGAGGAGTCCTGAAGCCGTGGCGCCTTCACGGCTCCTCGCGCCAGGCATGGCTCTGACGTCCGTGTCTCCACCAGAATAGTTTCAATAATGGCCGTTGACACATCATATAGTGCTGTGATATTGATGCTGCGCTAAATATAGCCGATAAAAACAAAAACCGAATACCGGATCACGGTGCCCGCAAGGGCTTGATAGGGAAGAGGGGTGCAGCTCGAAGAGCCATTCCCCCGCGGACCCGCCGCTGTAAGCGATGACGAAGGGCATTACGTCACTGGTCGAAAGACCGGGAAGGCGCCCGGAGGATGAATCGCGAGCCAGAAGACCTGCCCTGATCTCAGCACTCGAAAATTCCCCGTGGTAAGGGAAGAGTGAATCCATTACCAGACTTTGAATACGAAAAGTCCGCTTGATGCTTCGGCACATGCGGACTTTTTTTTATGCCTTTTCCCTGTTTGATGAAGATTTATGGCCTCTGGCTGGCGAGGGCGCGGGACCGGTTATGGGAAAAGACCCTGATCGTCCGGTTCCCCGAAAACGGCGCACCCTAAGCAGAACGATTTCAAAAAGGATTTCGCGCATTAATTAGAGTTATCACCGAATGGATGTGAGGAAGAGGGGTGCCGCTCCCGATGGAGCCATTCCCCCGCTGCCCCGCAGCCGTAATGGGAACGAAACCCCGTCGCGCTCAGCGCGAAACAGCCACTGGGAGCAATCCTGGGAAGGCGGGCGAGTAGGTGGCCCTGAGCCGGAAGACCGCTCCATTCGTAATTTCGAGGGAGGAATGTCATGAAGAAGAACGTTGTAAACCTGTTGTGCGTACTGTTGTTGTCTACCCCGGCCTTTGCCGAACCGCCTGATGCCGTCCTGCCGGAGATCGTGGCAACCGCTTCCCGCTGGGAAGAGTCCGTGGAGCGCGTCCCGCAGGATATGACCGTCATTACCCGGGCCGATCTGGAGAAACGGGGCGTCCCTTTTGTCGTTGACCTCTTGAGGCTCCAGCCAGATGTGCAGGTCGTGCAAAACGGCGGCCCCGGTACGAACGCAACCCTGCTCATGCGTGGCGGCGGCAGCAATCAGGTGCTGGTGCTGGTCGACGGCATCAAGTTCAACAGCCCCACCACCGGTTCCGCGGACCTGTCCACGTTGCTGACCACCGATATCGAGCGCATCGAGATCATCAAAGGCCCCCAGAGCACCCTCTACGGCTCGGAGGCCATGGCCGGCGTGGTCAACATCATCACCAAAAAGGGGGAAGGCAAACCGAAGGCCGGCCTGAGCGTCGAGGGGGGCTCGTTTTCCACCGTCAGGACGGCTGGTTCGGTTTCCGGTGGCACAGACAAGACGAGTTACCGGCTGTCCGCCACCTACTTCGACACCGACGGTATCCCCACAGCCAAAAACGGCTCGGTGCCGAACGGCACCACGAACAAGTCGGTATCGGCTCGGCTCGGCGCCAACCCGGCCGACAACGCCTCCATCGAACTCAACCTGCGCTACGGGGCGGACAAGACGCAGCTCGACAATTACGCCTTCGGAGCCGGGCCGGTGGACACCCGGAACTATAGCCAAAAGCACGAGAACTATCTCGTGGCCGCCACCGGGAGGATTTTCCCCTGGGAGAAGTACGAACAGAGTCTGACGCTCTCATATCTCCGCGATAACCTGAACGCCACGGACCCTGTCACCGCCTACAATAATTACCGGATCAACGCGACCACCGAACTCCTGGACTGGCAACACACGCTTGATCTGCACCCGTTGACCATAACCGGGGGATTTGCCTACCGCTACGAATCGGCCAATAATGAGGGGGCATTCGACGAGTCGATTGACAACAGGGCCGGTTACCTCAACGCCAAACTCGGCCTGCTCGACGATGCCCTGATTCTCAACGCCGGGCTGCGCTATGACGATCATTCGGCCTTTGGCGATGCCGTCACCTACCGGGCCGGCGTGCTCTATAACCTCAAGCCGCTGGAGATGAGATTCAAGGCAAATCTCGGCAGCGGATTTCGGGCACCATCGCTGAATGAGCTTTACTATCCGAACTACGGCAACCCCGATCTGAAACCGGAAAGAAGCATCGGTTACGACGTTGGTGTCGAAAAGGACCTGCTCGACAAGAAGCTGGTGATCGGCGCGACCTGGTTCTGGCAGCGCTACCATGACCTCATCCAGTCGGACCCGAATACCTTCACCGCCGTCAATATCGGAAACGCTCTGACCGAGGGGGTGGAGGTCACGGCAACCGCCCTTCCTCTCGCCGATCTGAAATTGAATGCCGGTTACACCTACCTCAACGCGGTCAACAAGGACACCGGAGCCTCTCTTACGCTCCGCCCACGGAACAAATTCACGTCATCCGTTGAATATACCCTGGCAAAGCTGACGGTGATCGGTGAATACCGGTATGTTGCCAAGCGGTACGATGCGACGCTGAATCGGGACCTGTCCCCCTATGCCCTTGTCAATCTGAAGGGCTCGTATCTCCTGCACAAAAACCTTTCGCTCTTTGCACGAATCGACAATCTCTTCGACAAATCGTACGAGGAGGCCGGTGGCTATGGTACTCCCGGAATCTCCGCCTTTGGCGGTGTCAAGGTTGCGTTTTAGTGGCGCGGAAACTGCGCGGCGTAACGCGGTGGGTTCTCTGCCTGCTCATCCTCTGCGGATGGCATGGGGCCGCGTATTGCACTCCTCGGCCCCCGCAGCGGATCGTCTCCCTCGCCCCGGCCATGACCGAGATCATGTTCTCCCTGGGGCTGGGGGAGCGGATCGTGGGGGTGACCACGGTGTGCGACCGCCCCGCCGCGGCCCGGAGCAAGGCGAAGATCGGCGGCATGGCGAACCCGTCCATCGAGGCGATCGTCGCCCTGAAGCCGGATCTGGTGGTCATGACCAGCGACGGGAACCCGAAGGCCGTGGCCGAACGGCTGGCCCGGCTCGGTATCCGAACCTATGTCTTCACGTCCCGGCGCCTGACCGAACTGCCCGGCGGCATCCGGGAGATGGGCCGGGCTTTGGGGGCCTCTCCCGCCGCCAACCGCCTTGCGGAACAACTGGAGACGGCAATCCGGGACGTCGCGGCGTCGCACCGGGGGAAGCCACCGCAAGCGGGCGCGGGCAGGGGGGGCAGAAAGGCGATCTTCGTCATCTGGCCCAGCCCCCTTATCGTGGCCGGGCCCGGTACGATCCTGGACGATGCCATGAAGATGAGCGGCTTGAACAATATCGCCGCCGACGCCAAGGCCGCCTATCCCCGCTTCTCCCTGGAGGCGGTCATCGAGCGAAGGCCCGATGTGATCCTGATCGGCAAGGGGCACGACGACATGCGGGCGCTTTCCAAGGGATTCCTGAAGAGCATCGGCATGCTCGAAGCGGTGCAGAAGGGGCGGGTCTGCTTCATGGACGACGCCCTGTATCGCCCCGGGCCGAGGATACCGGCGGGCCTGGCGGAGCTGGCCCGCTGCGGGAGGATGCCGTGAAGCGTGCTAACGGCACCGCTCTCGTGGCAACGGCACTGTGCGTCGCCGCGTTGTGCGTCATCATTATCTCGATAGCCAGCGGCCCGCGACTGTTGAACCCCTTTACCATGGACCGGGAAACGTGCCGGACGCTCCTCGCCATCAGGCTCCCCCGGACCGCCGCCGCCCTGCTCATGGGAGGCGCCCTTGGGGCGTCGGGAGCCATCCTCCAGGGGATCTTCCGCAACCCCCTGGCCGACCCGTACATCCTGGGCATTTCCAGCGGCGCATCCCTGGCCGCCTCGTTCGGGCTCATGTTCGGCCTCTCCCTGCTCGCGCTCAGTGTTCCCCTGCTGGCGTTTCTGGGGGCCATCGCAACGGGTGTCGCCGTCGTTATCCTGGGGCGCGGCTGGAAAGGGTTGCAGCCCGACCGGCTCCTCCTGGCCGGCGTGGGCGTCGGCTTCTTCCTCTCCGCCCTGCTCATGCTGGTCATGACCGTTTCCGTGGACGACGGCCTCAGGCGGGCCATCCTCTGGATGTCCGGCGATCTCTCCCTGGTGGATTGGGGGCTGCTCCCCGTGGGGCTCCTCTTCATCCTTGCCGGGTTGGCCCTCGCCGTGGCACGGCGCAAGGGGCTGAACGCCCTGACCCTGGGGGACGATATCGCCTACAGTCTGGGCTTCAACCCGGCGCGGGAACGGCTCGTCCTCTTCATTGCCGCGTCGCTCATGACCGCAGCGTCGGTCGCCATGGGGGGCGTTGTCGGCTTCATCGGGCTCGTGGTCCCCCATGTGGTTCGCCGCCATGTGGGCTCGGACGCCGCCGTGGTGCTGCCGCTCTCGGTGGTCGCCGGGGGAACCCTGCTCTGCGTTGCCGACGCCGTGGGCAGGACCGTCGCCGCGCCGCTGGAACTTCCCGCCGGGGTAATCGCCGCGCTCATCGGCTCCCCCTATTTCATCTTCCTCCTGGGACGGAGGAGGAGCCGCTGATGCCGGAGGATGCCGCCATGACCACGCTCGAATTCGCCAACGTCTCGTTTTCCTACAACCCGCAAGGATTCATGGAGCAGCTGTCCTTTTCCTTGGCCGGTGGGGAACTGGTCGGCCTCATGGGGCCCAACGGCGCGGGGAAGTCGACGATCCTCAAGCTTGCGGCGGGGCTTCTCCCCCCGCAACAGGGGGAGGTACTGGTGGGCAGGCGGGCGATCCGCTCCTATGGCGGGAACGAACGGGCGCAGCTCGTGGCCTACCTCCCGCAGACACTGGATACCCAGGTCCCGTTTCGGGTGGCCGAACTCGTGGGGATGGGGGCGTATCCCCGCGGCGGGGAGGCGGCGCTCACCGTGGGGGAAGCGCTCCATCTCACGGGCCTGGAGGATAAGGCGGCGGCGCACCTGGCCGAACTGAGCGGCGGGGAGCAACGACGGGCCTATATCGCCATGACCCTGGTCCAGGGGGCGCGGGTGCTGCTCCTGGACGAGCCGTTGGCGAGCCTGGACATCAGGTACCAGTTCGACCTGTACCGGCTCCTGAAGGACATTGCCCGGGATAAAGGCGTGTCCGTATGCCTGTCGCTGCACGATATCGGCATGGGAGCCCTGCTGGACCGGCTCCTCCTGCTCAAGCGCGGGCGGGTGGTCGCCGAAGGCGATCCCGGCAGCGTCCTCACGGATGAGATGGTGCGGGACGCCTTCGACCTGGACGATGCCGCCGACAGCTACACGGCGGCGCACCGTGCCGTGGGCCTGGCCCTTGAGCGGCAACCCCGGTGAGGACGAGGTGACGGCCAAAGGGCTCGGCACCTGCCTGATCGGGTCGCTCCTCCTCCATCTCGGCCTGGGGGTCCTGGCGTCCCGGGTGCCACCCGGGACGCCTACCGCGGTGCGCGCCGTCGAGGTCTTTGCCGTCGAGCCGCCCGGCTCCCGGTTGCCGAGGACGGGCGCTCCGAAGCCCGCGCATACCGGTAACGCTCTGCAACGGCCCGGCCCGGAAACGGACCGGCGGCAACCGCGGCCCCCGGTCGTCAGGTCCGCTCTTATCCCCTCCGATCGGAGTGCTGTGGCACAAGCCCCCCTGGCGGCCGCCCCTCCGGTGCCGCCGCTTCCGGGTTCGGCCCCTGCCCGCGTCGTATCCGCCGGCATGCCGCCCGGCCCGCTGCCCGCCCGCCCACCGGGGGAGAGGCCGGGAGGTGCGCCGACCGGGCCGACCGGGCAAGAGCCGGCGCCGGGGCGGGTCATGGCGTTGGGGGATGCGGGTGCGCCGCGCTTCATCCATCGGGAAGCGCCGCTCTACCCGCTCATTGCCCGTAGGCTGGGGAAAGAGGGGCGGGTCGTCGTGCGGCTGTCGCTGGATGCCCAGGGGCGGTTGCAGGGGATCGATACCGTCGAGGCAAACGGTTTCGGTTTTGCCGAAGCGGCGAGCGCCGCCATCAGGAAATCGTCCTTTGCGCCGGCGGTGAAAAACGGCAGGGGCGTATCGTCCCAGGTCCTGGTGCCGGTGCGGTTTGTCCTGCACGAAGGGGAGTGAGGCCAGCGGCGCCATGCCGGCTCCTGAGGGCGCCGCCGGCCATCTGCCCGGCAATGGCGCAAAGGATGGCCAGGGGGACGAGTTGCCAACCGCACCCGATCTTCATCCTGAGGTACACGATAACCGGGATGGTGAGGTGGGCGTAAAAGAACCAGCCGTAGGTAAGGTAGCCGTACCCCCGGCGCAGGTAGCCACAGGGGATGTTCGCCAGTGCGATGGCTGCGGCGAGGGCGATAAGGAAAAGGTAGGTCATGTCTGTTCCAAGGGGGCTGCCGAAGCCCCGTGTCGGGGTACTTCGGCAGCCGTTGCCGACAGGTTACGCGCCGCAGGAACTGCAGGCGCTCTCCGTCCCGCAGGCGCTCTTCTCATTGCGGCTGCCTCGGGGGAACAGGTGATCGGCTGCATAGGGGGTGATGTCGATGAAGAAGTGGAGGTACAGGTCCTGTTCACCGGCCAGGGGGACCCAGTAACCGTCCACCACCAGCCCCAGGTTGTCGGCATAGGTCACGAGCCGTTTGGCGCTCTGTTCCTGAAGCGCCTTGGCGGCCAGGCACCGCTGGTGATCTTCCTTCGTGCCGCTGTCGATGCAGCGCGTCCCGGGGATGCACCCCATGGCCTCGGCGGCCCTGTTACGGTCAAGAATGGTGCGGTCCTTGCGCACCAGCATGACCGGTGAGGGAAAATGGTCCCAGAAAAGGTGGAAGTTGCGGCTCAATTCCGCGCTGATGGTACTCTGTTCCATGGTGATCTCCTCTGTGTCTGTATGCGGTGTCATGGGGTTACTTCATCTCCCCGTGGGCCGATTCGTAGCGTTTCTTCAACTCCGCCCGTTGCCCAGGAGTCAGCACGGCGCTGATCGCGATGAGCCGGTCCACGGTGCGGTGGGCGAACCCCGTCAACTCCTTGGCCTTCTCATCCACGGTGGCGTGCAGCCAGGCGCTATTGGGGATGTCCAGCAGGAGGCAGCCGACCATCTTGTTCTTCAGCCCCTGATTGCTGTTATAGATTTCCTTGCCGTCGGCCACAATCTGGTCCACGCCGGCGTTGATCTTCCCCTTCTGCTCTTCCGTGGCGTCGATCTTGTCCAGGGAGGCGGCCACATGCCCATTGATCTTGCCGGAAAGGTCGCCGTGGGAGCCGCACTGTTTGCAGGCCGTTATGGCGCCGGCCATGGCCACGGCCCCGAGAACCGCCGCAATCCGTTTGATGCCCTTGTTCATCCGCTCCTCCTTCTCGTTCTGTTTGATGTGGTACAATGAAGTCAGGCTACGGCAGGGATGTAAAAAAAGTATGTGGCAAATGTAAAAAAAGCGTAAAAAACTGCCGGGTTCCGGGGTGATCTGGTATGTAATATCCCGTACCACTATTCACAGGGAGCGCGCGGGATGGACGAAACACGGCGTAAACGGATTTTTCTGGTGGATGACGACGCCCGGCTGCGCAAGCTTTTGGTGCGGTTTCTGGGGGGGCACGGCTTCGAACTGCGGGAGTTTCCCGACGGCCGGGACGTGACGGCGGCCATCGCCATGGAGCGGCCCGACGCCGTGATCCTCGACATCATGCTGCCGGGAGAGAGCGGCCTGGAGATTCTTGAGCGCATTCGGAAGGAGTCCCCCCTGCCGGTGATCATGCTGACCGCCCGGGGGGAGGACGAGGACCGCATCCTCGGCCTGGAACTCGGCTCGGACGACTACCTGCCCAAGCCGTTCAACCCCCGGGAACTCCTGGCGCGGCTCAACGCCGTCCTGAGGAGGACCGGGCCCGCGGGAGAGGCCGACCCGCCCCCCGGCGACGTCCTGGAGGCCGCCGGTCTGCGGCTCAGCCGTGCCCGGCGCACGGTTAGCGCCGGAGGGGGCGAACTGGCGCTGTCGGCCACGGAATTCAAACTTTTGGAGGCGCTCATGAGCCGCCCGAACACGATCCTCTCCCGGGACGAACTGCTCACCTATGCCCGGGGCAAGGAGGCCGGCCCCTTTGACCGGAGCATCGACGTGCATGTGGGCAAGCTGCGCGCCAAGCTGGAGTCCTTGCCGGGCGGCGGGAAGCGCATCAGGACGGTGTGGGGATCGGGATACATGCTGGAGG
This sequence comes from Oryzomonas rubra, assembly GCF_008369015.1. Lineage (NCBI taxonomy): Bacteria > Pseudomonadati > Thermodesulfobacteriota > Desulfuromonadia > Geobacterales > Geobacteraceae > Oryzomonas > Oryzomonas rubra. Next base: position 147,467 of record NZ_SRSD01000002.1, on the reverse strand, counting down.
ACCGGGTATGATGCGGCGGCTCTACTTCAAGATACTGCTCCACTGGTGCGTTGCGTTGGTGGTGACGGCACTGCTGGCCTTCGCCCTTGTGTTCCTGCTCGTAAAGGATGGCCACCAGGCATCGGTAACGGCGTCCGTTGGCCGCACGGCCCTCATGGCCAGGGATTACGTGGTGGCAGCGGCGGACGGTGGCGGCGCGCGGAACGAGGAGCCGGGCCTCGTGCTGCGCCGGGCCGTGCACCAGGTGAGCCAAAGCACCCACGCCAAGGTGTGGATCAGCCGGGGCGACGGCACCCCCCTGGCCGCCTCCTTCCCGGGTGAGGTCAAGGCCCCGGAGGGCACCCACGGCCTGTCCGGCCGTTACGGGGCCGCGAGCGTCACGGTGGAGGCCGGTCCGAACCGGCTCGCCTACGCCACGGTCCCCCTGGCCCCCGGTACCCGGGGGGCGGAGCAGGCCTGGCTGCACATCCTCACGGAGCGGGAGCCGGGCAGATTTCCCCACGGAGCGTTCGCGGCCGGACTGGCCTTGATCTGCGCCGTGGTGGCGGCCATCGCCGTTCCCCTCTCCCGGCACATCACCCAGCCGCTGAACCGGCTCCAGGAGTCGGCCTTGCGCATCGCCGGCGGCGATCTCTCCGCCCGGGCCGACGTACAGGGGGACGACGAGATCGGCCGGCTCGGCGCGGCCTTCAACGGTATGGCGGAGACCGTGGAACGCATGGTCCGGGCGGGGCGGGAACTGACGGCCAATGTGTCCCACGAGATGCGCAGCCCCTTGGCCCGCATCCGGGTCGCGGGGGAGTGCCTCACGGGGGCGCTGGCCCGGGGCGATGGGGTAGAGGCCGGAGAGTTGCTGGCGGGGATGTGGGAGGATATCGACGAGGCGGACCGGATGGTCGGCCGCATCCTCCAGTACTCCAAGCTGGACCTGCATACACCGGTCCCGGCGACCGCGCTCGTTCAGCCGTCCGTCCTGCTGAACGGGCTCATGAAGGCCATGCGCCCCCTGTTCGGGACGAAACGGATCACGGTGGAGCAGGATCTGGAACCTGACCTGTGGGTGAGCGGCGACGAGGAGTACCTGCGTTCGGCGCTGAAGAACATTCTGGAGAATGCGGCACGCTACACGCCGGAGCAGGGGGTGGTGCGGGTAGGGCTCCACGGGGAGGGGAATGCGGTTCTTCTGGAGGTTACGAACAGCGCGCCCCCTGTCGCGGAGGACGACCTGGAACGGCTCTTCGAGCCCTTTTACCGGGGGAAGGGGGCCACGGGACAGGGGGCGGGCCTCGGCCTGGCCATCGCCCGGAAGGTCGCCCTGCTTCACCACGGGGAGATGGGGGTGGGGAACACCCCACAGGGGGTCCGGGTCTGGCTCCGGCTCCCCTTGGCGGATCTGCGAACTGTCAGCGCCTGAACTGGAGCAGGAACAACGCCTCGCGGTAGGCCGGCAGGAGGGCGCGGCAGGCGGGGGAGAGGGCGTCCCACGGTTTTGGGCTGCGCAGGCCCCGCAGCAGGGCGCGTTCCGGGCGGGTCAGCACCGGGGTGGCGGCCCCCAGGCGCGGGGCGATATGCACCGCCCCCAGGTTAAACGGGGCGACGGCCCGGGAAAGACAGGGGTTGAGCATGACGAGGGAGCCGCGGTCGTCGGGGCAGGGGCCGGAAACGTTGCGGCCCGCGTAGAGGATGAAGTTGCCGGGGGAGCGCCGGGAGGCCTCCAGGGCCGTGAGCCGTTCCGTCTCCAGCCCCACATCCTCCAGGGCGTCGTGGTGGGCAAACAGGAGCGGCTCCAGGCCGCTTTGGCGGACCAGGTCCAGCAGCTCGCCGACCCGGAAGGTATGGACCCGGGGGTGGAGCAGAGCATCGGCCAGCCCGTTGTCGAAGGCGGCCTCGTCGGACGCCTCCACGAACCGGCGCAGGCGCGACCCCGGTTTGGCCCGGGCGATGAGCCGCCGCGCCGCGGCCGGGTCGGTAATCCCCAACAGGTGGAAGGCGCGGCGGATGGACTCCTCTTCCCGGCGGGCGTAGCGGCTGTAGACCATCAGCCGCAGCACCCCTCCCGGTGCGAGGCGTCCCGCCAGGGCCGTGAGCCCGGCCAGGGGGTCGTCCAGGTGGTGGAGCACGCCGTAGGCGTCGATCAGGCCGAAGGGGCCGCCGGTCAGGGGGGCGTCCAGCAGGTCGCCCCGGCAGAAGGTGACGTTGGTCCGGCCGTGGAGCAGGCAGTGCAGCCGGGCGCGGCGGAGGCTGCGCTCCGACAGGTCGAGGGCGGTGATGGCGGCATGGGGGTTGGCCAGGCTAAAAGGGTAGGGGGAAAAGCTGCCGCAACCCGCTATCAGGATGCGTTGCGCCGCACGGGGCGGCAGGGCGCCGTTGAAGCGGGTCCATACGGCGGTCAGGTTAAGGGCGTAGGTATCGCACCGGCGCACCGAAGCCAGCAGGGGGTAGTGGGGATAGGGGTAGAGCTCGTAATGGGTGCGTACGTCGTCGGCCATGCCCCACTGTAGCAAGTCCCGCGGTTCCTGACAAGCGCGTGCTGCCCGAGGGGGTGCGAGTCAAGACGGCGCGGGGGTCACCCCCGGAGGCTCGCTTCCTCCTGCTCCACCAAGGCGACGAGTTCCTCGTACATGGCGATCATCACGCCCGATTCGAGCCATTTGCGGGCGATGTGCCGTATCAGGGCGAAGCCGTGGACGATGGTGCCGGCAAAGATGCAGATGCCGCACAGGCGGGTGGCCTCGTCCTGCATCAGCCAGCAAGCGACCACCGCAACCACCAGCATGGTGGATAAAAAGGCCATTTCGATGCCGCGGAACGGATTTTCGAACACCTTGGTCACGTCTATGTAATAGCGGGTCAGCCCGGTCACGTGGCGCATGAATTCGCCGATCTCGCTGCCGGTGCATTTGAGATGGGCGTAGCTGAGAAAGCGCGAACTGGCGTGCTCCCGTCCTGCGGTCATGCGTTCACTGACATATCGGTCAATGGCTTCGTCGATAAGATTGGTATTCATGGTAATGCTCCCTGGTGCAACGGTGTTGAACATGACTCCTGCCGCTTGCCTATCATTTTGAATCAAAGTCGCCATGATATACAAGGATAATTAACGGATATACATAATGCGTGCCGGGATGGCGCAAATTGTTAAACCTAATGATGCCGGACGGTTGCGATGATGTTATGCGGTGTGAGGGGTGGGGGACGAGGTAAAAATGATGCAGGGGTGCATCATTCTGACAGGGGTTGCCTTTTTTCTCGGCACCAGGTTTAACATCTGCGTCTTGTGGCGGGATAGAAGTAAAAAGCCCCTCCGGTGGGGGAGGGGCTGGCGTGACCGGCTCTGTTGAGCGGATGCTATTTGCCGATGGCGGCGTTCTCGATGATCACGCTGTAGCGGTAGCCGTACCCGAAGTCCCGGTCCTTGGACAGGGTTCCCTTGACCGTGACCACGTCGCCAACCTGGGCCGTTGCCGTGGTGGTGCAGACCAGATTATGGGTCCCCTTGGCCTGGGAGCCGCTGCCGTCCTGGATATGTATCCAGTTCTTCTTCATGATCTTGGGTGTGACCTTGACCACCTTGCCCCTGATGGAGACCTGCTTCTTGTTGAGTTTGGCGCTGTTGCGGTACGCCTCGGCAATGGTATAGGCATTGGGGCCGGTTGCCTTTTTGACCGAGATCTTCACCTCCTTGGCCTTTACGGCAACCTTGCTGCCGAGAGGGGCCGTCTGCGCCTTTGCCTGAACCGCCGGTGCCGCCGGCACTTTTGCCGGCGCTGCCGGTGCGGCCGCTTTCGCCTGGGGGATGACGCCGTTGGAGAAGATGATGGAATCAAAGGTGCGTTTGAGGGTCTTGCTCTCGAAGTCCTTCATGACGAGGCCTTCCTTGAAGCTCATGCGGTCGCCCACATTCACCCTGGTCTCCGCCACGGCCAGCCAGACCTTCTCGCCGTTGTTCTTCTGGAGGTAGATATAGCTGTAGCCGCCGCTGTTCATGGCCTGCAGCACCTTGCCCGAGATTTGGGCCGATTGCTGGTGGGTCGTGGATTGGGCGGGATAGTCGATCTTCGGGTGGCCGGCCGGCACGTTGGGGGAGGAAGTTGCGGCCAGGGCCGCGGAGGCGGCGCAGCAAAAAACGATGAGCGCAAGAGACAGAAGATGATTCTTTTTCATGTGGTCCTCATTTTTGAATTTACCAACTCGAATTTTTTGATACTATCACGAAAGCATGATAACTGGCAGTTCAAAAATAGAGGGGACAGAATACTATGCAACGCAAAGCGGTCGTTCTTTATAGCAGCGGTCTTGATTCAACCACCTGTCTGGCCATGGCCCAGGCCGAGGGGTTCACCCCGTACGCCATCAGTTTTTCCTACGGTCAACGGCACAGCCACGAATTGGAGGTGGCCAAGGCCAATGCGGTGCGCCTGGGGGCGGCCGAACACCTGGTGGTGGATTTCGACCTGCGCCTGATGGGGGGGAGCGCCCTGACGGCGGATATCGCCGTGCCCAAGGCGGGGGTGGGGGCCGAGATCCCGGTCACCTACGTACCGGCCCGCAACACCATCTTTCTCTCCTTTGCCCTGGGGTGGGCCGAGGTGCTGGGGGCCTTCGACATCTACATCGGTGTCAACGCCCTGGATTATTCCGGCTACCCGGACTGCCGCCCCGCCTATATCGAGGCCTACGAGACCATGGCCAACCTGGCCACCAAGGCGGGCGTGGAGGGAACGGGGCATTTTCGCATCCATACGCCGCTCATCGACCTGACCAAGGCCCAGATCATCAAAAGGGGGATGGAGTTGGGGGTGGATTACGGCCTGACCCATTCCTGCTACGATCCGACGCCGGAAGGGCTCTCCTGCGGGGAGTGCGATTCCTGCAGGCTGCGCTTGAAGGGGTTTGCCGAGGCGGGGCTGAAGGACCCGCTCAGGTATTTGAACCGGTAGGATTTGCCCCGCCACGGGGCTGCACGACAAAAGGCGCATCCCATCCCGGGGTGCGCCTTTTGTACTATTCGAGACCGTGAAGCGGCGGACTACTTCGTGGTGGTGAAGCGGTCGTGGAAAAAGCCCTTGATGGAGTGTCCCGTATCCCTGAACCATTCACCCATAGAACGGCCGGTCTTCCTGGCGGCTTGGCCTGATTCCCTGCCGCCTTCCTTGAAGGCCCGTCCGGTGTCCGTGCCGAGCTTCTTGAAGCCCTGACCGACCTCCTTGCCCCCTTCCTTGAAGGCGTGGCCCACCTCTTTGCCCCCCTCTTTCATGGCCTTTCCCGTGTCCTTGCCCATTTTCTTCAACCCTTGGCCGGCCTCCCTGCCCTTATCCCTGATGGGGGTGTCCGCGCGGCAGGGAACGGCAGGCAGCGCTATGAGCAGCAGGGCAACAATCCATCTTCCTCCCATGTGCGTCTCCTTTTCACTCAAATTCTATCAGGGATGGGAGAACAGGTCAAAGCATCATCACACCCTCTTTAGGACTTATAGGACCTATGAGCCATAGGTCCATAGGAGCCCCGCCTGACAATTTACCCTTGGGCCGCCTGGACGGCGGTGATGGCGGCGACGTTGACGATATCGTCCACGGAGCAGCCGCGGGACAGGTCGTTGACCGGCTTGGCCAGCCCCTGGATGATCGGGCCGACCGCCTCGGCGCCGGCCACCCGTTCCACCAGCTTGTAGGCGATGTTGCCGGCGTCCAGGTCCGGGAAGACCAGTACGTTGGCTTTGCCGGCCACGGCGCTGCCCGGGGCCTTTTTCTCGCCCACCTTGGGGAGCAGGGCGGCGTCGGCCTGGAGTTCGCCGTCGATCTGCATATCCGGCTTGAGTTGCCGGGCGATTTCCAGGGCTTTGGTCACCTTGTCGCAGTCGGGATGGGTGGCGCTCCCCTTGGTGGAGAAGGAGAGCAGGGCCACCCGGGCATCCACGTCCAGGAAGGCCTTGCAGTTGCCGGCCGTGGCCACGGCGATCTCGGCCAGGGCCTGGGCGTCCGGGTTGGGGTTGACGGCGCAGTCGGCGAACAGGATGATGCCGTTCTCACCGAAGTTCTCGCTCTTGGTGATCATGAGGAAGAAGGAGGAGACGGTCTTGATCCCCTTGGCCGGGCCGACGGTCTGGAAGGCCGCCTTGAGCACGTTGCCGGTGGTGCCGGTGGCCCCGGCCACTTCCCCCCCGGCGTCGCCGTTACGCACCATCATGCCGGCGTAGTACAGGTTGTCCGGCGCGGTCAGGAGGGCGCGGGCCTCCTCAGGGGTCATGCCCTTGGCCTTGCGCAGTTCGACGAAATCGGCCACGTACTGTTCCAGCTTGGGGGATGCGGCCGGGTTGAGCAGCTCCACCCCCGTCAGGTCGACCCCTTTTGCGGCGGCATCGGCCAGAATCCTGGCCGGGTCCCCCAGGATGACGATCCGCGCCAGCCCCTCCCTGGTCACCTTCTCGGCGGCGAACAGCATCCGCTCGTCGTAGCTCTCCGGCAGCACCACGGTCTGCAGGTTCTTCCGGGCCTTATCCTTGATCTGGTCAACAAGATGCATGGGTTACCTCCTCGTTGAGGTTGTTGAAAAACAGCCATCTCGTTGCCATCCTCGAAGGCCACCTTGTGCGGCGTAGCGCTGCTACGCCTCCGCGGGGCTTATCTAGCGGGTGCGACGATCTGACTATTTTTGAACAACCTTAGTTGTTTTTCAAGAGCCTGCTTGGATTTAAATAGAACAAGGGTATATATAGTTGAAACGCAGGTAACGGTCAAATAAAAAAGCCTGAGCAGATCAGGCTTTTAATAGGGCTTAAAATATTCAAACAGGATTTAAAATTTTACTCCCATGGCGTCGGCTACCGTATGGATATCCTTGTCCCCCCGGCCCGACAGGCAGACCACGATGGTCTTGTCCTTGGACAGGGTGGGGGCCAGCTTCATGACGTGGGCGATGGCGTGGGACGACTCCAGGGCCGGCATGATCCCCTCCTCCCGGGTCAGCACATTGAACCCCTCCAGGGCCTCGTCGTCGGTGATGGAGACGTACTCGGCGCGCAGGGTTTCCTTCAGCCAGGAATGCTCCGGCCCCACGCCGGGATAGTCCAGGCCGGCGGAGATGGAGTGGGCAGGCGTGATCTGGCCGTGCCCGTCCTGGAGCAGGTAGGTCTTGTTGCCGTGCAGGATGCCGGGGGAACCGGCGCTGAGCGAGGCCGCGTGCTTGCCGCTCTCGATGCCGAATCCGGCCGCCTCCACCCCGATCATCTTGACCTTGTGGTTTTTCAGGAAGGGGTGGAACAGGCCCATGGCGTTGCTGCCGCCGCCGACGCAGGCCACCAGGTAGTCGGGCAGGCGCCCCTCGATCTTCTGGTGCTGTTTTTTGACCTCGTTGCCGATGACCGATTGGAAGTCGCGCACCATCTGGGGGTAGGGGTGGGGTCCGGCCACGGTGCCGATGACGTAGAAGGTGGTGGTGATGGTGGTCACCCAGTTGCGCATGGCCTCGTTCATGGCGTCCTTGAGGGTCGCCGTGCCGGCGGTGACCGGCGTGACCGTGGCCCCCAAAAGCCGCATGCGGAAGACGTTGAGGGCCTGGCGGCGGGTATCCTCCTCGCCCATGAACACCTCGCACTCCATCCCGAACAGGGCGGCGATGGTGGCGGTGGCCACCCCGTGCTGGCCCGCCCCGGTCTCGGCGATGACCCGTTTCTTGCCCATGCGTTTGGCCAGAAGCCCCTGGCCGATGGTGTTGTTCACCTTGTGGGCGCCGGTGTGGTTCAGGTCTTCCCGCTTGAGGTAGATCTTGGCGCCCCCCAGTTTTTGGGTCAGTTTTTCGGCGTAGTAGAGCGGATTGGGGCGACCCACGTACTGACGCAGATAGTACTGGAATTCTTCCTTGAATTCCTTGTCGTGGCGGTAGTGTTCGTAGGCCTTTTCCAGTTCCAAAAGCGCCGGCATGAGGGTCTCGGGGACGTAGCGTCCGCCGAATGCGCCAAAGTGTCCATATTTATCGGGGAGTTTCAAGGAACAGCCTCCTTAGCCAATCTGATGAATTCTCGTATCTTGTCTGCATCCTTCTTGCCCGGCCCGGATTCCACGCCGCTGGAAACGTCCACGGCATAGGGACGCACCTGGCGGGCCGCCTCCGCCACATTCAGGGGCGTCAGTCCGCCGGCCAGGATGATGCGGTTGGACTGGGCCACGCAGGCGGCGATCTCCCAATTGAAGGTCTGCCCGGTGCCTCCGTGGGCGGCCGGGGACCATGCGTCCAGCAGAAACGCCGCCACCCGGTAATCCCGCATCGATTCCAGGGAGGTGATGTCCTTCACCCGGAAGGACTTGATGACCCTGCGCCTGACCGAGTCGCAGTACCCCGGCTTTTCCTCGCCGTGCAGTTGGACCAGGTCCAGGCCGCACTGATCCACGGTGGCATTCACCTGTTCCAGGGGGTCGTTGACGAACAGGCCCACGGTCTGCACAAAGGAGGGCAGATGGCGGATGATGGCGGCGGCCTGTTCGGGAAACACGTGCCGGGGGGATTGGGGGTGAAAGACGAAACCCAGGGCATCGGCCCCGGCGTCGATGGCCGTCAGGGCGTCCTCCAGATTGGTTATGCCGCAGATCTTAACCTTAATCATGGTGGCGCCTTTTCGAAAATTATGATCATAGGACTTATACGTCTTATAGGACCCAGAGTTGCAGACGCTTGCTCTTGATTTACAAATCCACCTTGGGCAGCCGCTCCAGCGCTTCGCGGATCTTCTGCTCCGGGTACTCGTAGTCCTCCAGGTTGCCCGAGAGATAGGCGTCGTAGGCGCCCATGTCCAGTTGGCCGTGGCCCGAGAGGCCGAACAGGATGGTCCGTTCCTTCCCCTCCTCCTTGGCCAGCACCGCTTCGTCGATGGCGGCGCGCACGGCGTGGGACGACTCGGGTGCCGGGACGATCCCCTCGCTGCGGGCGAAGAGCAGGGCGCCCTCGAAGCAGGCGTTCTGCTTGTAGGCCTTGGCCTCGATCTGCCCGGCGTGGTGCAGTTGGGATACCAGGGGAGATTCGCCGTGGTAGCGCAACCCGCCGGCATGGATGCCGGGGGGCATGAAATCGTGCCCCAGGGTGTACATCATGGAGATGGGCGCCATCTTGGCGGTATCGCCGTAATCGAAGGCGTAGACACCCTTGGTCAGGGTCGGGCAGGAGGCCGGTTCCACGGCCAGGCAGCGCACGTTCTTCCCGGCGGCCCGGTCGGCGATAAAGGGGAAGGCCAGCCCGGCGAAGTTGGAGCCGCCGCCGCAGCAGGCGATGACCACATCCGGGTAGTCGCCGGCGATCTTCATCTGCTCCCGCGCCTCCTGGCCGATCACGGTCTGGTGCAGGCAGACGTGGTTGAGCACGCTCCCCAGGGCGTAGTTGGTGTCGGCGTGGGTGGCGGCATCCTCCACCGCCTCGGAGATGGCGATCCCCAGTGAGCCCAGGCATTCCGGGTCGTGAGCCAGGATGGCGCGCCCCGCGTTGGTGAACTCCGAGGGGGAGGGGATGACCTGGGCGCCCCACAACTGCATCATGCTCCTGCGGTACGGCTTCTGGGTGCAGGAGATCTTGACCATGTACACCGTGCATTCAAGCCCGAACAGGGAACAGGCCAGGGCCAGGGAACTGCCCCATTGGCCGGCGCCGGTCTCGGTGGCCAGGCGGCGGATGCCGGCCTGCTTGTTGTACCATGCCTGGGGGATGGCCGAGTTGGGCTTGTGGGAGCCTGCCGGGGAGACCCCTTCATACTTGTAATAGATCTTGGCCGGGGTGCCGAGCGCCTTTTCCAGGCGATGGGCGCGGTAGAGCGGCGACGGTCTCCACAGTTTGTAGATTTCCCTGACCTCGTCCGGGATGTCGATCCAGCGGTTGGGGGACATCTCCTGCTCGATCAGCGCCATGGGGAAGATGGCCAGCATGTCGTCCGGGGCGATCGGCTTGAGGGTCTGGGGGTTGATGACCGGGGCCAGGGGGCCGGGCATGTCGGGGATGATGTTGTACCACTGACGGGGGATCTGGTCTTCGCCGAGGAGGATCTTGGTGTTCATGTGGTTGCTCCCGAATTGAAGTCAAACCAGGGAGAGGGGGGAGGTTCTATGAGACCCATCCCCTCCAATCTCTCCCTGGCAAAATTTGCAGCCGCTACTCCAAGTTATCCTCGATCCTGATGAAGCCGGTCTTCTGGCTGATGACGTCGAAACGGTCGATCTCCGCCAGGGCGGCCTGTACGGCCCCTTCCCGGGCCTCGTGGGTCATGATCACGATGGGCACCGGCGCCGCGTCGTCGGCCTGGTGCGAGGTCTGCACCATGGATTCGATGCTGATGCCGTGCCTGCCGAGAGCCCCGGAGATGGCGGACAGCACGCCCGGCTGGTCCAGGGCGCTGAAACGGAGCATGTACTTGCTGACGATCTCCGCCATGGGCTTGAGCGGCAGGGTGGCTACCTGGTCGTCCATGAAGCCCAACGGCGCCATCCTGCGTCCCGCGCCGGCCATCATGCTGCGGGAAAGCCCGATCAGGTCGCCCACAATGGCGCTGGCGGTGGGGTTCTGCCCGGCGCCCCGGCCGTAGAACATCACTGGACCGACGAAATCGCCGTGCAGACGGATGGCGTTGAACACGCCGTTCACCTCGGCCAGCGGGTTCTGCAGCGGGATCATGGTGGGGTGGACCCTCGCCTCCACCTGGCCGTTGTTCAGCTTGCCGATGGCCAACAGCTTGATGCGGTAGCCGAACTCGCTGGCGAACTTGACGTCCAGGGCGCTGATGCGGGAGATCCCCTCGGTGTAGATGCTGTTGAAGTCGATGCGCGTGCCGAAGCAGAGGGAGACCAGGATGGCCAGCTTGTGGGCCGTATCCACACCCTCGATGTCGAAGGTCGGGTTGGGCTCGGCATAGCCCAGTTTCTGGGCCGCCGCGAGCATGTCGGCGAAATCCGCCCCCTCCTGAGTCATGCGGGTGAGGATGTAGTTGCAGGTGCCGTTCATGATGCCGAACACGGAATCGATGCGGTTGGCGGCCAGGTTCCCCTTGATGGAGGTGAGCACCGGGATGCCGCCCCCCACGGAGGCCTCGAACTGCACCTCGACCCCTTTGCGGGCCGCGGCGGCAAAGATCTCGTCGCCGTGCAGGGCCAGGAGCGCCTTGTTGGCGGTGACGATGTGCTTGCCCTTTTCGATGGCCTTGAGCACAAAGGTCTTGGCCGGCTCGTACCCCCCCATCAGTTCGATCACCACCGAGATCTCGGGGTCGTCGAAGATGGCATTGACGTCGGTGGTCAGGCAGGCGGGATCGACCGTGACGCCGCGGTCGCTGGTGATGTCCAGGTCCGCGATCCTCTTCAGTACGATGCCGGCTCCGACCTTGCTGCGGATGACGTCCGCGTTCTGCTGGAGCAGCTTGACCACCCCGGCCCCGATATTGCCGTATCCTATCAGACCTACCTTGATGTCGCTCATTGCTGACCTCTTTTAGGAAACATCAAATCCCGCCACAGAGTCACGGACAGGAAGCCAAAATCAGGTTCTGCCTTTGACGTTCTCCGTGTCTCTGTGGCGGATGTTAGATTCAGATTTGTTCTTCCGCCGGCTCCTCGGTCTTGGCGCACGCCTCGATCTCGTCCAGGATGCCGTTCACGAAGGCCGGCGAGTCCTTGTCGCCGAAACGGCGGGCAATCTCGATGGCCTCGTTGATGGTGACCTTCTTGGGGATGTCGTTTCTGAACATCAGTTCAAAGACGGCCAGACGCATGACGTTCAGGTCCACCCGCGGCATGCGGGCCAGTGCCCAGTTCTTGGAGCGGGCCTTGATGGCCGCATCGATGGCCTCGCGGTGCTGCTGCACCCCGGTCACCAGCCCCTCGGCAAACTCCCTGATGTTCGCTGGAGTTTCATGCTGCTCTTCGCGGAATGTCTGCAGGGTTTCGCGCAGCCCCGTGGTCGTATTGGCATCCAGGGCGTACAGCATCTGCAACGCCAGTTCGCGTGCTTCCCGTCGGATGCCCATTATTTGAGGGCCTTCAGCAGGTTGGCGGTTTCAATGGCCCCTGCGGCGGCCTCGAAGCCCTTGTTGCCGGCCTTGGTGCCTGCGCGCTCAACGGCCTGCTCGATGGTGTCGGTGGTCAGAACGCCGAAGATGACCGGCACGCCGCTCTCCAGGGAGACCATGGCTACGCCCTTGGATACCTCGGCCGAGACGAAGTCGAAATGGGGCGTGGAGCCGCGGATCACCGCGCCCAGGCAGATGATGGCGTCGTACTTGCGGGACTCGGCCAGCTTCTTGGCGGCCAGGGGAATCTCGAAGGCGCCCGGTACGCGGGCCACGTGGATGTCCTTGTCGCTGGCGCCGTGGCGGATCAGGGAATCCAGGGCCCCTTCCAGCAGGCGGTCGGAGATGAAGCTGTTGAAACGGGCGACGACGATACCGACTTTCAGGCCTTTGGCATCGAGGTTACCTTCAAAGAATTGTGGCATGACGATCTCCTTGTTCAGGGTGCCGAAAAACCGCTCCGTTTGGGTGATTTTCAACAGCCGGGATGTGTGGTGTAAAGAAACACAAATGTTAGCATAATTTTTTGCGACAAGGGAGAAAAAAGTGCACTCAAAGCCCTGCGATACGGCCATGGAAGGCGATGGCCCCGTCGTAGTCGGCCACCAGGAACTGGGGTCTGAGATCCGGCGCATGACGTTGGGCGGCGGTGATGGCGTGGCCGCAGACCAGTTCCAGCAGGCTCGGGTCGAAGTTTGCGGCGATGACGATCTCCCGGGCGGTGTTGGCCGGGGCGATGGTGGCGGTGATGGCCTCGGGCAGCCCCGCCTCACCGGCCCACCCTTGGAGGGTGGACAGGTCCAGCTCCGAAGCGGCGGCATGGGTGTTTTCGTGGCCGCAGGCGATCTTGAGGAGCTTGGCGAACTGGCAGGCCACGAGCGGCTGGAGGAAACCGCGCCGGGCGCAGGATTGCAGGGAATAGGCCACGTGGTCCCCCATCATGACGAAGGCCTCCTCCGGGAGAGCGGTTACGGGGGCGGCGGCGCGGTTCAGGTGGTGCTGGGCCGCCAGTTCGCTGGTGCGGCCGGTGGAGAGGACCACGTTGGGGCAGCCGCAGGCGCGGGCCACGTCCAGGGCTGCGTCGATGGTGTCGGTCCACGCCTTGGCCGACAGGGGGCGGACGATGCCGGTGGTGCCCAGGATGGAGAGCCCCCCCACGATGCCGAGGCGGGCGTTCAGAGTCTTCTGCGCCCGTAGTTCGCCGTCCGGGATGCTGATGGTGACGTGGAGCGTTGGTGGTGCATCTTTAGTCGTGAATCGTGAATGGTGAATCGTGAATGGTGAATCTTTAAGCGTGAATTGGGCGTCGTGAATCGCTTCGCGCACCGCCTGCTCGATCATGCGGCGGGGCACCGGGTTGATGGCCCACTCTCCCGGCCCTACGGCCAGGCCCGGCTTGGTGGCCTTGCCGACGCCGGTGCCACCCTCGATGACGATTCCGTTTTCTCCGGTGGAGGAGTGGGGCGGGGCGGGGATGAACGCTACCCTGGCGTGCAGTTCGGCTCCGTTGGTTACGTCCGGGTCGTCCCCCGCATCCTTCACCACGAAGCAGGAGGCCTCATGGGTGGCGAACCGCTGGCCGTGCAACGGGAAGGTGGCCGAGACCCCGGCGGGCAGGTCGATAGTGACCTCCGCGACCTCTGTCTGGCGCACGAGCATCAGGGCCGCGCCCTTGGCCGCGGCAGCGGCGCAGGCGCCGGTGGTATAGCCGTGTCGTAGGGGTTTGTTCATCTGGTACCTTGTAATGTTGAATAGTTTTGGAAGGTCTCCCCTCCTAGTTTAGGAGGACCCTCTGGGGCCTAAAGGGCCGGGGGTGGTAGCCTGTAAATCAGCCCTGCAACTGCTCGACCACCCCCTGACCCCCTCCTTATCAAGGAGGGGGAATATGTTGCACTAGGCCCTCGCGGCGATTATTGCCAGGGCGTTCACCACCGCCGCCGCCACGTTGGAGCCCCCCTTGCGCCCCATGTTGGTGATGAAGGGGATGGAGCCGTCCGTGGCCGCCAGGGCGTTCTTGCTCTCCTCGGCACCCACGAAACCGACCGGCAGCCCGATGATCAGGGCCGGATGGGCTTTACCTTCCCCGACGAGGCGCAGCAGTTCGAAAAGGGCCGTGGGGGCATTGCCGATGACGAAGATACGGTTGTCCGGGTTTGCCGTTGCCTTGCGCATGGCCGCGATGGAGCGGGTGACCCCTTCGTGCCGGGCCGCCTCGGCCACGTCCGGGTCGGCCACGTGGCAGGAGACCCGGCAGCCGAAGGGGGCCAGGCGGGCCTTGCCGATGCCGGACAGGGCCATGTTCGTGTCGGTGACGATGGCGCTGCCGCTTCTGATGGCCGCCACCGCCTTTGCCACGGCCCCGTCGGAGAACACCATGGAGCCGGCATACTCGAAATCGGCGCTGGTGTGGATGCTGCGGCGCACCACCTGCCACTCGGCCTCGGGCCAGCCGTGCTCCCCGGCCTCCTTGTCGATGATGCGGAACGATTCGGCCTCGATGGCTTCCGGTCTCATGGTCAGGGAGTCCATCAGCGCCACCCCAGGGAGTCCAGCGCCTCGCCGATCCGCTCGCTCTCCACCTCGGCCAGCTTGCGGTGCACCCCCAGATGCGGGCCCATCTCCATGATCAGGCCGGGGTGACGTTTCTGGGCCGCCTCGATCTCCTCGGGCAGGTCGTGGACCACATGGGCGCCCATGAAGAGGAAATAGGGCATGAGCAGGATGCGTTCAGCCCCGCGGGCCACACAGGCGTCGATACCGTGCTGGATGTTGGGTTCATGCATCTCGCGGAACGAAACTTCAACGATCTCGAAGCCGGTCATTTCCTGCACCATCTTCGCCACCTCGCGGGCGGCGTCGTTTGCCTGGGGGATGCGGCTGCCGTGGGCCATCAGCAGAATTGCGGTTTTCATTGTACCTCGCTTTTGTCGGTGAGTGGGGATGCTGGGTGGTTTTCTCCCCTCCTAGTTTAGGAGGGGCCGGGGGTGGTAGCCTGTAACTCTTCCAAAATCCTCTCGCTCACTGCATCAAGATTTTCATGCACATCCGTATTGAGAAACCTGAGTACACGGATAGTGAGGCTATTCAGGAAAGCCGTTCTTTCACGATCGTATTCCATGGCTTCATCCGTGAAATGCGAGTCACCATCCAGTTCAACGGCAAGCCGTTCCGATGGACAGTAGAAGTCCACTATATACCGGCCGACGCTCTGTTGACGACGGAATTTGTAGCCGCCGAGATTGCTGTGTCGAAGGACATTCCATAATTCCCGCTCGGCAGGAGTCGCCTCATTGCGCAGGGTTTTGCGCAGAGGCTTCATGTCCGGGCTGTTGTGGATCGGAATATCTTTCATGTAATCCTCGACTGCTCAACAGCTCGACCACCCCCTGGCCCCCTCCTTATCAAGGAGGGGGAAGATCTGGGCGGTTTTCTCCCCTCCTAATTTAGGAGGGGCCGGGGGTGGTAGCCTTTAATCCCAAGCAACTGCTCGACCACCCCCTGACCCCCTCCTTATCAAGGAGGGGGAACTCCAACTCCTCCACCTCTGCCTCGCCCAGGCGCTGCATGAGGGCGACGATGAGCCGTTCCGACGGGGCCACGTCGCCGCCGGGGGCGGTCTTGCCGTGGGTGCGGGGCGGGTGCAGTTCGGGGGTGAGCCCCTTGATCGGGAGGCCGGGGTTCATCACCTTGTTGAAACGTTGGGCGCGCCCCTCGTTATTGACATAGATCCCCTCCTGCTCTACCCAGGCGGTGGTGGGGAGGAACACCCCGGCCCGCGCCGTGAGCCGGGTGGGCCGCCAGTCGGCGGCGGCCAGCACTGCGATCCCCGGCGACAGGTCGCGGAAGAGGTCGGCCTCAAAGGAGATGATCCCCTTGATCCGGCTGTCGGCCAGGGCCGTGGAGAGCGCCACGGCGTTGTGTTGCCGGGCCAGTTCGGCGCAGCCGAAGGCGTTGGGGCCGTCCAGGATAAAGGCCAGTTTGGCGGTGCGGGGGGCCGCTTGCACGGCTTCCAGTCCGTTGCGGGTGGCGCCGCAGATGACGACCGGGCGCTTGGCCTCCGCCAGGGGGATGTCTGAAATGGCGGCGACGTGCTCGAATGGGAAGGGAAGGGGCCCCCTCACCCGGCCTTCGGCCACCCTCTCCCGCTGGGCGAGGGTAAGATTTGTGCCTTCTCCCTCGGGGAGAAGGTCGGGATGAGGGGCAATAACGTACACCTTTGCCCCGCTCCGCCACGCTTGGCGTACGGCCAGGGCCATCATGGGGGCATCCGCCAAAAGGTCGCATCCCACGAGGGTGATCAGGTCGGCCTTGCGCACGTCCTCCTGGGAGGCGCTGTTCTCCCCTGTCAGCAGCGCCACCGCCTCACCGGTCAGTTGGGCTTGTTCCGGGTCGTCGAAGTAGCAGAGCGCCCCGGCACCGAGCAGCTCCGCCAGGCGCGCCGCCATGATGTTCCCCCCCAGGTCCATGCGGGGCGAGCCCACGATGGCCAGGGCCTGGGGGCCGTGCAGTTCCAGAAAATCGTCGATGCGGGTCGCCACTGCGTCCAGCGCCTCGTCCAGGGTGACCGGCGTGCCGTCCACCAATGCCTGGCGGGGGCGGTCCGGGGCGTTGACCATGGCGTTGGCAAAGCGGCCCTTGTCGCAGATGAACCAGCCGTTGACGTGATCGTTCTTGCGGGCCGTGGTCTTGAGCAGCTCCCGGTAGCGGGCCATGGGGACGGTGTTGCACCCCAGGGAACAGTGGGGGCAGATGGAGGGGGCCATGTCGTAGTCCCAATAGCGGGCGCGGAAGCGGGCGGTCTTGTCGGTGAATACCCCCGTGGGGCAGATGTCCACCAGGTTGCCGGAGAAGGGGGATTCCAGCGGTCCCTCCTCCTGGCGGCCGAAGTAGATCGTGGCGGCCCGCCCCATGACGCCGAAGTCGGTGCCCCCGGCGTACTCCTGGTAGAAGCGGGCGCAGCGGTAGCACTGGATGCAGCGGTTCATCTCGTGTTCGATGTATTCGCCCAGGTACTGGTTAACGTGGGTGCGTTTTTTGCCGTCGTAGCGCCGGATACCTTGGCCGCCGGCGATGGTGTAATCCTGCAACTGGCATTCGCCCCCCTCGTCGCACACCGGGCAGTCGTGGGGGTGGTTGATCATCAGCCACTCGATGACGCCTTTGCGCATGGTCACCGCCTCGTCGTCGGTGGTGGAGACCACCATGCCCTCCTGGGCGGGGAGCATGCAGGACATCTGCACCCCCTTGACCGGGCCGTCCAGCATCTTCACGGCGCAGACCCGGCAGGCGCCGGCCTTGCCCAGGGCGGGGTGCCAGCAGAAATGGGGGATGGGGATGTCCACCGACTGGGCGGCTTCCAGCACTGTGGTGCCCTCGGGGACTTCAACCGGTATGTCGTCAATGATCAGTTTCGGCATGGTGCCTCAATCTTTATAATCGATAGTCAAAATCTGCCACAGAGACACAGAGACACAGAGGACTTCAAAGGCAGAAAGGCTTTGGGGGAAGATAAATTTAACCCCGGCCATAGTATTTTAGAGAATAATCCTTGTGACCCCGTCTTTCAGCACGGGAACGTTGAAGTTTATGAGCAGACCCAGCTTTTTGTTTGTCAGTTTCAAATAGCTTAAAAGCTGGGCCTTGAACACGGATTCGATTTTTTCGACGGCCTTCAATTCTATGATAATTTCATCTTCAACCAGTAAATCAAGTCTGTGATCGCCCAAACGGGTACCTTTGTAAATGATAGGTATGATGGCTTGGCATTGAAAGCGTAAGCCACTGGATTGTAGTTCGTGGCACAACGCTTTTTCGTAAATGCCTTCCAAAAGCCCCGGTCCCAGATTCCGGTGAACCTCAATGGCACAACCGATAATTTTATCAGTGAGTCCGTTAATGGCTTCCTCCGTGTCCCCGCGACAAATGCAGCTAGAAGGTTTTTAACCCTAAAAATGATTTTACGCATCTGTCGTTAAAGATTTTCTCTGTGTCTCCGTGTCTCTGTGGCAGACTTTAGCTTTTAGCCTTTAACAGGGCATTTCCCCCCGGTGATATGTTCCCGTACCTCGTCCTCGAACAGCCTCAGCAGCCCCTCCACCGGTCCCATGGCGCCGGGGGCCAGGGCGCAGAAGGCGTAGTTCAGCTTATGCACGTGCTCCCGCAGGATGTCGATGTCGGCCAGGTCGCCGCGACCTGACTCGATCCGTTCCAAGGTGTGCTGCACAAAGGGGAGCCCTTCCCGGCAGGGGGTGCACCAGCCGCAGGACTCGCGGGCGAAGAAACGGACCAGGTTGAGGGTGGCGGCCACCATGCAGGTGCTCTGGTCGAAGACCACAATCCCGCCGGTGCCCAGGCGCGAACCGGCCTTGGCCACCGGGTCGAAGTCCAGGGGCACTGTCCAGTGGTCCTTGGTGAAATAGGGGGTGGACGCGCCGCCGGGGATGCAGGCCTTGAAGGTGCTGCCGGTCCGCATGCCGTTGCAGTGGGTGTCGATGATCTCACCCAGGGTGGTGCCGATGGGGAGTTCCAGGCAAAGGGGGCTCTGCACATGGCCGCTGACGCAGAAGAGCTTGGTGCCGGCCCCTTCCGGGGTGGCGGCCAGGGCCTTGAACCAGGCCGGGCCGTGGGCGACGATGGCCGGGATGTTGGAGAGGGTTTCCACGTTGTTGACCACCGTGGGCTGGCCCCAGAGCCCCTTGACGGCGGGGAAGGGGGGCTTGGAGCGGGGATTGGCCCGGATACCCTCCAGGGCGTTCATGAGGGCGGTCTCCTCGCCGCAGATGTAGCGGCCGGCCGACTGGTGCACGTCCAACTCCAGGTTGAAGCCGCTGCCGCAGATGGCGCTGCCCAGAAAGCCGGCCTTGTGGGTCTGGGCGATAGCGCCCTTCAGGTTCAGGGCGGCCAGTTCGTAGCCGCGCCGGATGAAGATGAAGGCGCGCTCCACCCCCAGGGCGTAGCAGGCCAGAGCCATCCCCTCCACCAACAGGTAGGGGTTGCGCTCCAATAGCACCCGGTCCTTGTAGGTGCCCGGCTCCATCTCGTCGCAGTTGCAGATCAGGTAGCGCGGCCCCGGCAGGTTGCGGGGGACGAAGGACCATTTCTTGCCGGTGGGGAACCCGGCCCCGCCGCGCCCCCGCAGGCCCGAGTCGATCACCGTCTGCTGCACGGCGTCGGGGGAGAGGTCGGCCAGGGCCTTTTGCAGAGCCTGAAATCCCCCCTCGGCCCGGTATTCCTCGAAGGTCGCGGCCCGGTCGGGACGGTTATGTCTGAAGAGGATATCGTTCATGGTTGCGGGGGCTTCCGGTGGTCGGCGATGATGGCTGCGGCCTGTTCCGGTGAGACCGGGCCGAAGAGCTGGTCCCCGATCATCAGGGCCGGGGCGTTGCCGCAGTTGCCGAGGCAGCAGCAGGGGAGCAGGGTGACGGCGTTGTCGGCGGTGGTTGCGCCGGCCTCGATCCCCAACAGTTGTTCCAGGTGGCGCAGGAGGGTTTCGCCCCCCATGGCCCAGCAGGAGATGGAGTCGCACACATGGACTACCGTCCGTCCCACGGGGCGGCGGTAGATCATCTCGTAGAAGGTGGCCAGCTCCTCCACTTGGAGGGGGGAGAGCCCCAAAATGGCGGCGGCCTCGGCCACGGCCTCGTCGGTCAGCCAGCCGTAGTGGCGCTGCAACTCCTTCATCACGTCCACCGCGGCCTCGCGGGGAGTGATGGCCTGGGCCACGCGCTGTTCCAGTTCCTGTCTCAGGTGTGTCGGGATCATGGTGCTAGATTATAGATGCTTTGCGGGCCGTGGCAAGGGGAAATCACGGCAGAAAATGCGCGAAGACCTGGTTGGAGAGGAGCATGCCGCGCCGGGTGAGGCGGACCCGGTCCCCGGCCGCTTCCAGCAGCCCCAGGGCGGTCAGCTTGGCCAGGGCTACCCCGAAGGTTTCGTCCAGGCCGATCCCGAATGCCTGCCGGAACCCGCTCTCCCCGATGCCGTCCGCCATGCGCAGCCCCAGGAACATGAACTCGGCCATGGCGTCCTGCCGGGTGAGGCGCTGCCCCTCCCCGTGGGGCAGATGCCCTTGGGCCACGGCATCGGCATAGGCGTCCAGGTCGGCCGGATTGCCGAAGCGGACGCCGTACCCCTGCCGCAGGAAGGTGTGGGCCCCGCATCCCAGCCCCAGGTAGCCGTCCCGGCGCCAGTAGCCGCTGTTGTGGGCCGAGCGGCGGCCGGGGAGCGCATAGTTGGCGATCTCGTAATGCTCGTAGCCTGCGGCCGTCAAGATATCGTCCGCCTCCTCGAACATGGCCACCGCCAGATCCTCGTCGGGGAGGCGCGGGCTGTCCGCGCCGTAGCGCAGGGCAAAGGGGGTCCCCTCCTCCACGGTCAAACCGTAGACTGAGATATGCTCCGGTCCCAGGGCCAGAGCCTGCTCCAGTTCACTGCGCCACATGGGGAGGGTCTGCCCCGGCAGGGCGTGGATCAGGTCGATGCCGATGTTGGTAAAACCGGCCGTGCGGGCGGCCTGAAATGCCTCCCTGGCCTCTGCTGCGCTATGGATGCGCCCCAAGGCTTTCAGCAGGGGATCGTGGAAGGACTGCACCCCCAGGGAGAGGCGGTTGACCCCCGCGCTGCGGAAGGCGGCCAGCCGCTCCAGGCCCACGGTGCCCGGATTGGCCTCCAGGGTGATCTCGGCTTCCCGGTCCAGTCCGAACAAGTCGCCCGTCCGCTCCACAATCCGGCCGATTTGCCGGGGATCGAGCAGGGAGGGGGTGCCGCCGCCGAAGTACACCGACTCCAGCGGTCTCTCCGCTCTGAAGGCGTGGGCCGCCAGGCCCATCTCCACCAGCAGGGTGTGGGCGTAGCCGTCCAGGTCGGCGGCGGTGGACTCTTGGGAGACAAAGGCGCAGTAGGGGCATTTGCGGCGGCAGAAGGGAATATGGAGATACAGGCGTGTGAACATATTGTATAGGTGGCGTGATGTTTCTGTTCCGATAACGGGATTGTTGTCGGCGAGACGGTTAAGGATTGCAATTTTAACCGGATTGGGTACAATGTGTCCACCTTCAATTTAACACCAAGGAGATTCGTCATGAAACGTGCAGTTGCCATCCTGGTCGCCTTTGTCGCCGTAGCGTTCGTAACGGTTGCGGCCCAGGCTGAGAGCAAGGGCGAGCAGATCTTCAAGCAGAAGTGCGCCATGTGCCACATCGTCAAGGGTAAGGGCGGTTCCATCGGCCCGGAACTGACCAAGATCGCCGCCAAGCTGAAGGAAGGCGACCTCAAGGCCCAGTTGGAAAACCCCAAGAAGAAGAACCCCTCCACCTCCATGCCCTCTTTCAAAACTCTGCCCAAGGCCGATATGGTCGCCCTGCTGGGGTATTTGAAGACATTGAAATAACCGGCGCATCGAAAGGCCTGCCGCGAGGCGGGCCTTTTTTCTTTGGAGGCTTATGCGACTGCGGGAAGATCAGATACACCGCCTGGCGGAAAAGGTGTACAGCGACCTGGCCGCCGATGGGCTCATTACGCCCAAGGGCGAGCGGAGCGCCGTGGTGGCCGGGATCGCCAAGGCCATAAGCCAGGATTTCAGCCGCGAGCAGCTGCTGGAGCGTGACGCCGAACGGCTGCTGGACGAAACCGTTGCCGCCATGGGGCGGGGCGCCGCGGAGATCGACCGGCGCAAGATGCTCAGGATGATCAAGGAAAAACTGGCAAAAGAACGGAAGATCGTACTATGAGCCTCTCCGAAGACCGCGTATCCAATATGGCCCACGAGGTCATCAACTGCATCTGGCGCGACGACCTGGCCGACGTGACCGACGAAAGCCGGGCCCTGGCACGGGTCAAGCAATCCCTGGGCGCCTTCTTCGGCGCCGTCGAGGAGATCGACGGCACGGTGCGCGCCAAGCTGAGGAACCATGCCCAGGGGAGCCGGGACTGGGAACTCCTCTACCAGAAGTTCTACCAGGAAGAGTTGGCCAAGCGGCATCTGTAATACCTGAACCCGTGACGCCCTCACGGCTTCGCTCGCTCCCCTGCCTCTGTCCCGGCGTGGTCGGCCGTGTCTCCTCCGGGGCGGAGGACGAACGGCGCAGGTGGCATGGTGCTTCATGGGCGGCGTTGGACTCCGGCATGTTGCTCGCTCCGCCGTTCGGGCGCCACGGATTCAGATGACAGCCACCACAACAACGGAAAGACCAAAAGATATGCTCGACCCCGAACTGACAGCCCAGCTCAAGCGGGTGCTGACCTCGATTGAACAACTCCTGCCCCGGCCAATTCCACGCATCGACTGGTCCGTCACCACCGCCGCCAACTGGCACCGCCATTCCTTTGCCGGATACCTGGAGCCGCTGGACGTGGTGGAGAGCATCCGCCTGGAGGACCTGCTGGGCATCGACGAGCAGAAGAGCGTGGTCGAGGAAAATACCCGCCAGTTCCTGGCCGGGTTGCCGGCCAACAACTGCCTGCTGTGGGGGACCCGGGGCACCGGCAAGTCGTCCCTGGTGCGGGCCATCCTCAACAGCTACGCCCCCCGGGGGCTCCGGGTGATCCAGGTGGACAAGGACGATCTGGTGCACCTGCCGGATATCGTGGACGCCATCAAGGCCGAGCCGTACCGCTTCCTGGTGTTCTCCGACGATGTCTCCTTCGAAACCGGGGAGTCCAGCTACAAGATGTTGAAGAGCGCCTTGGACGGCTCGGTGTACGCACCGCCGGAGAATGTGCTGATCTACGTCACCTCCAACCGCCGCCACCTGCTGCCCGAGTACGAGAGCGACAATCGCGGGGCCATGCTCTATAATAATGAAGTCCACCACGGCGAGGCGGTGGAGGAGAAAATCTCCCTGTCCGGCAGATTCGGGCTCTGGGTGGGCTTCCATCCCTTCAGCCAGGACCAGTACGTCGAGGTCGCCCGCCAGTGGGTCGGCAAGCTCTGCGCCAAGCGGGACACAACGTCCATCTGGGATGACGAAGCCCGGCAGGCGGCCATCCTCTGGTCCCAGCAAAAGGGGGACCGCAGCGGCCGCATCGCCTACCAGTTCGCCAGCCATTGGGTGGGAAAGCGGCTTTTGGCCCGAGGCTAGGCACAAGAGAAAGAAAGGCAACTTCCGCCACAGAGACACAGAGGTCCACCGAGAACAGCAAGGCAGAGTTAAACCGTAGGGTTACATCGAATCTATTACAGCAGGGCCATGGGCACCCGTCCGCGGCCTTTTTTCACGAAAGGCAGGTACATGCAGTTCCCGTATAAACCGCTCCTTATCGCCATCACCGGCGTTTCCCTTTTTTCGCTGTCCGTGGTCCCATCCCGCGCCGACGACCTCCTGTCCCAGGCTGCCGCCCAGTTTCGGGAAAAGGATTACAATGACGCCTACGCCCTGGCCAAGAGAAGCGCCGAATCGCCCCAGCGCACCTTTCTGCTCGGCGTGACCGCCCTGCGTCTGGGCAAGGCCGACGAGGCCCTGCCCCTGTTGGCCGGGGCCGAGCAGAAGCTCCCCCTGGCAGGGGACTATGCGGCCCTGTACCAGGCCGAGGCGCTGCTGAAGCAGAAACGGTACGCCGAGGCCGCTGCCAAGGCGCAGGCCATTGCCAGGACCTACCCCGGCTCCCAACTGACCCGCCGGGCCGACAAGCTGGCCGCTGACAGCCTGTTCGGGGCCGCCGACTACCATAGGGCGTTCAAGGCGTACCAGGCCTTTGTGGAACGGTACGCGGCCGGCAGCGACTCGGTGGACGCCCTGTTCCAGGCGGCCCGCAGCCGGGAGGAAAATGGCGACAAGAGCGGCGCGGCCCAGAACTATCGCAGCATCTGGTTGAACAATCCGACCGCACCCCAGGCGAAACAGGCCCGCGACCGGCTCGCAGACCTGGAGAAGAGCGGCGTCAAGACCGCCCTGTTCACCCCCGAGGAACTTCTGCGCCGGGCCTCCAGTCTGTACACCCAGAACGACTTCAGCACCGCCCTGAAGGCGTTGGCGGTGATTCAGACCGATGGCCAGCCCGAGGGTTTTGTCAGCCGGGTGGATTTCCGGACCGGCATGGCCCAGTATCGCCTGCGGAACTTCAAGCTGGCCGAGAAGTCTTTTCTGCGGGCAACCGCTTCCTCCCTGCCAAGCATACGCTCCGAGGCGCGCTTCTGGCGGGCCAAGTCGTTGGAGCGCCAGGGGCAGGATCAGAACGAGCAGGCCTTTGCCCTCTACATGGAGTTAGTGGGCGAGGGGAAACGGCAGGAGTTTGCCGACGACGCCCTGATGGAGGCGGCCGGCCTGCGCAAGAACATGGGGAGCTTTGCCGAGGCGGCGCGCCTGTACGAACAGCTTGCCAAGAACTTCCCCGGCTCCAGGTTCCTGCCCCGCTCCACCTGGGAGGCCGCCTGGTGCCACTATCTGGCCGGCGAGTACGCTGTGGCCGCCGAAGCGTTCAAGGCGCAGCTCAAGGATAACAACGTGCGGGAAAAGGCGCTGTACTGGCTGGCGCGGACCCTGGAAAACACCGCCTCGGCCGATGCCGCCCTCTATTATCGCCAGCTTCTGGACGAATGCCCGGCCGGTTTCTACGCCACCTGGTACCGGGACCGGAAGGGGATCGCCGACCTGCGCGAGCCGTTGGGCAAGCGCAACGCCCTGACGGAGCTGCCCCTGCCTGCCGGCTTCGAGAAACCGCGCCTCCTGGCCGCACTGGGGATGCAGGATGAAGCCCGGGTCGAGATGGCGGCCGCCCGCAAAAAAAATGGCGACAGGAAGGCCCCCTTTCCCGGCCTGGCCCGTATCTATGTCGAGATGGGGGAGTACGGTTCCGCCATCGCCCTGTTCCTGCAAAACCGGCCGATAAAGTGGGAGAAGGCCAGCCTGCCGCTCTGGACGGTCGGGTATCCGGTGGCCTATGCGGATCACATCGGCCAGCAGGCTGCCGCCAACTCCCTCTCGGAAGGACTGGTCTACGCCCTGGTCCGGGCCGAGAGCGGTTTTTCGCCGACCATCAGATCCGGGGCCGGGGCCATCGGCCTGATGCAGCTCATGCCGGCCACGGCCAAGCAGACGGCGCGGGAAAAGGGGAGTTTCAACCCCCAACGGCTGGTTGCGGCCGATTACAACATAAAGCTGGGAACGAAGCATCTCCGGGAACTGCTCAAGGGGTTTGACGGGGATGTGGTCTACTCCATCGCCGCCTACAACGCCGGGGCGGCGGCGGTCGAACGATGGAGGAAGAACTTCAAGGGGCTGAAGAAGGACGAATTCATTGAAAACATCCCCTACCAGGAGACCCGGGACTACGTGAAGAAGGTCTACGCCTCGGCCGCCACCTACCGGCAGTTGTACGGCATCAAGTAGACCCGCCCGGCATAGTCTGTATATGAGAAAGGCCTTCCCCCAACGGGAAGGCCTTTCTCATATATCCTCGCTAGAGAGGGGGGGGAAGGGGATGGTCGCCCTCCTCGTCCCGGTACTCTTCGAGCCCCTCGAAGAGGGTCGCCAGGATGGCCGGGTCCAGTTGATTGCCCGACATGGATGCCATGATGCAGCGGGTGTCACTGTAGGAAAATCCGGGGCGGTAGGGGCGCGAAGAACGCAGGGCGTCATACACGTCCGCCGCCGCCACGATCCGGGCTTCCAGAGGGATGGCGTCTGTCGCGAGCCCTATGGGATATCCCCTGCCGTTATAGTATTCGTGGTGGTGCAGGATGATGTTTACCACGACCGCCGGCATGTTGGCGGCCTCGGCCACGGTCGCCCCCCAGATGGGATGCTTGCGGACCACCTCCATCTCCCCGTCGGTCAGGCCCCGTTCGGCATTCAGGATGGCTTCCGGGACGCCGATTTTGCCGCAGTCGTGGAGCCAGCTCCCCACCTTGAGGTCGTGCTTTGCCTCCATATCGAGGCCCATCCGCCGGGCGATAATCTCCGCATAGGTCGCGACCCGCTCGCAATGTCCCTTGGTGAGCGGGTCCTTCAGTTCGATGGTCTGCCCCAGGGCGTGGAGAAGGAACTCCATGTCCTCGCTGGAAGCCAGCATCATCCGGTAACGGCGCGCCCCGTCGCGCACGGCGGCAACCATCTCCGCATCCTGCCACGGTTTGGACAGGAACCGGAACACCTCGCCGCTGTTGATGGCGCCCACCGCCATGGCGAGGTCCGCCTTGGAGGTCATGAGGATCTTGACGATGCTGTGGGAAAACTCCCGCATGCGGCTGAAGAGTTCAAGCCCGGTCATCTCGGGCATGTAGTAGTCCGAAACCACGATGGCGATCGGCTTTTCCTTGATGATCGCCAGGGCCTCGACGGGAGAATTGCAGGAGAGAACATTGGCGCCTATGCCGGTCAATAGTTCGGCCGTATAGCCCAAAATGGCTTTATCGTCATCCACAACAAGAACAACTTCCTGCATACAACTCCCTCCAAAGACTCATATTTGGGTCACCAAAATAGGGCTCCGGCGGGCGGCAGTCAATGATAATTAACTTAATTATTATGACCTAATGTTTCTTGCCAATTGCATTTTGCGGGGTAGTTTCGTATACTTCAACACTTCAAAAATTGTGGGGGGACAGATGATTCAGATCGATTTCGACAAGATGGGCGGCCTGATCCCGGCCATTATCCAGGACCACGTCTCCGGCGAGGTGCTGATGGTGGCTTTCATGGACAAAAAGACCCTGGACCTGACCCTGGAGAGCGGCAAGACCTGGTTTTTCAGCCGCACCCGCAACAAGTACTGGATGAAGGGCGAGGAGTCGGGCAACACCCAGGAGGTGGTGGAGGTCCTGACCGACTGCGACGCCGACAGCGTGGTGATCAAGGTGAAACAGAACGGCCTGGCCGCCTGCCATACGGGCAACCGCAGCTGCTTCTACGTGAAGTGGGAGAACGGCCAGTGGGTTGAGCACAGCAATCCGCTCTTCGACCCAAAGGAAGTATATAAGAAGGGGTGAATGCGGAGGGATGAATGCGCCCTTTCCGCAATCCCGGCGTTGACCTTCTGGATGCTGTCGTGCGACGTAGCGCCCGGCCTTCGCAGCCAAGGCTGCTTCGGCGGAGTAGGCCTGCTACGCCTCCTCGGCATCCCTTGGTCGCCTTGGCCTTGCGAAAAAATCGCATCCAACAGGAAAATCAAAATCGACATCATGCGAGGTTGGTATGAACAATGTTCTGAACTTCGGCATTCCCAAAGGGAGTCTTGAGAATGCCACCGTCGAGCTGTTCAAAAAGGCCGGCTGGCAGATCAGCATCTCCTCCCGCAGCTACTTCCCCGGCGTTGACGATAGCGAGATGAACTGCAAGCTGATCCGCCCCCAGGAGATGGGCAAGTATGTGGAGCGGGGCACCATCGACGCCGGGATCGCCGGCCGCGACTGGGTGCGGGAGAACGAGGCGGACGTGGTCGAGGTCTGCGAGATGGTCTACTCCAAGGTGTCGCGCCGCCCGGCCCGCTGGGTGCTGGTGGTGGGCAGCGACTCCAAGGTCCAGGGACCGGAAGACCTGCACGGCGCCACCATCTCCACCGAACTGGTCGGTTTCACCAAGCGTTACTTTGCCGAACGCAACATCCCGGTGAACGTGGAGTTTTCCTGGGGCGCCACCGAGGCCAAGGTGGTGGACGGCCTGTGCGACGCCATCGTGGAGGTGACTGAAACCGGCTCCACCATCAAGGCCAACGGCCTGCGCATCGTCTGCGACCTGATGGAGTCCGTGCCGGTCCTGCTCGCCAGCACGTCAGCCTGGGCCGATCCCTGGAAACGGGAGAAGATCGAGCAGATCGCCACCCTGCTCAAGTCGTCCCTGGCCGCCGAAGGGATGGTGGGCCTCAAGATGAACGCCCCGGCCAGCCGAATCGAGGCCATCACCAAGGTTCTGCCCAGCTTGAAGAATCCAACCATCTCGCACCTGTACAACTCCGACTGGCTCTCCGTGGAGAGCATCATGTCCGAGAAAGAGGTGCGCCGCGTGGTGCCGGAGTTGTTGAAGCTGGGGGCGGAGGGGATTATCGAATATCCCCTCAATAAAATCATCTAGCGTAGAGGAACGCGCCCTTTCCGCAATCCCGGCGTTGACCTTCTGGATGCTGTCGTGCGACGTAGCGCCCGGCCTTCGCAGCCAAGGCTGCTTCGGCGGAGTAGGCCTGCTACGCCTCCTCGGCATCCCTTGGCCGCCTTGGCCTTGCAAAAAAAATCGCGTTCCGTAGGTAGAATCTAAGGAGAAACATTTATGTCTTGTACGAGAACCGGCGACGACTGCCGTTGCACCTACACCCCGGCCTGCCCGCGACGCGGCAATTGCTGCCAGTGCGTGGCCTTTCACCGCGAACGGGGCCAGGCGAGCGCCTGCATGTTCACCCCGGAAGGCGAGAGAACCTATGACCGCTCCCTGGCCAACCTGATGCGGGACCGCAAGATTTCCCTGTAAAAGGGGGCTACCCAGTTTTCCCCCTCCTTGATAAGGAGGGGGCAGGGGGTGGTTGAGAATTTGATTTACAGGCTACCACCCCCGGCCCCTCCTAAACTAGGAGGGGAGAAATGCTACCACCTACCCCCTCCTGAGCCAGGAGGGGGATTTAAAATCGGTACCCCATACAATGCTCACCTTCGATATCACCCACAACGATCATTGTCGCAGGCTGGAAAGTTTCCTCCGCACCCTCATGCCCAGCGCCTCTCCCGGCTATTGCCGCAAGCTGATCAAAAACGGCGCGGCCAAGCTCAACGCCGCCGCCGCAACGCCGGACACCCTGCTGGCCGTGAACGACCGGGTAACCCTCAAGGAGAGCGCCGCCACCGCCTCCCTCATCAGTCCGACCCGTCCGGCGCTGGATTGCCTCTACGAGGACGATCTGGTGGCGATGGTCAACAAACCGGCCGGCCTCCCCATGCACCGCACCGCGGAGCAGGAGGCCAACCTGGTGGACGAGGGGATGGCCTATATGGCCTGGCGCGGCACCCCGTGCAAGCTCTACCCGGTGAACCGCCTGGACCGGGGAACCTCGGGGGCCGTGATCCTGGCCAAGAGTTCCTCGGCAGCCGGCATGTACGGCCGCCACGTCAAGGAAACCGGCCTGGACAAGCTCTACCTGGCGCTGGTGGTGGGGATTCCCGACGAGAGCGGCGTCATTGCCGAGCCGCTGGACGACAAGGAGTCGGAGACCCGCTACCAGATTTTGCTGCACGGGGAGGGGAACGCCCTCTTGGCCGTCACCCCCATCAGCGGGCGCATGCACCAGATCAGGCGGCACCTGGAGATGATCGGCCATCCGGTGCTGGGGGACAAGCGCTACGGCATGGGTGAATTATCGGATTACGACGGGTTTGCCCTCCATTCGTTCCGTACGGTCGTGGTCAGGCCGGAGGCGGGGCCGCTGACGGTCTGCGCGCCGCTGCCTGATGGTTTTTGGGGGCTGGCGCAGCGGTATCTGGGGCAGCCGCCGGAGGCGGTCATTGCGCGGCTGGATACGTGTCTGGCTGGGGGCGGGGCAGGGGCGTAGGGGCTGACTTGCTGGACTCTTTATTTGCCTATAAGCTGAACTGAGGCGGCCGGTGCGAATAAAACACTACGACTTAAACCGTCCACCCGAAAGAAACCAATGAAAAAGTGCCCATTTTGTGCCGAAGAGATCCAGGACGCGGCGATCAAGTGCAAACACTGCGGCGAGTTCCTCGACCCATCCGCCCGCCTGCTCTCCAAAGATGCCGGCGCCAAGTGGTATTTCCGCACCGGCTTTATCGTCGTCGCGCTCCTGAGCGTGGGACCATTCGCCCTGCCGCTCATCTGGTTCCGCCCCAATCTGTCGCGCCCCTGGAAGATCGGACTCACCATAGCAACCCTGGTATTCAGTTGGTATCTGTACCAGGCTGCCCAGGAATCCATGAAGAACCTGGCCGAGTATTACCGGCTGCTCAAGGGGCTGTAGACCGGACGGGCCAATGGGGGCCTGGGTTGGCTTTGGTCCACGTTCCGCTATGTAGGGGCGCTGCTTGTCGCGCCCCGATTGGGCGGAGCAAGCGCCGCCCCTACCGTTCACATGTTTAACCAGCGGTGCAATAGCTTGTAAGTAAACCAGACAGGAAACCAGCCACGGTCATGGTCTCTCTGCTTTTTTGATAACTCGTAACCTATTTGATTTGTGCACAAAATGTGTCGAACGGGAAATTCCACACCAGGTCGTGGGTATTTTCCGGTTGATCGATGGGGCATATTGGATTATAAATATTAAATTTTAACCTATTCCAAAGGAGGAATAACGATGAAAAGGAACATTGCTGTCTGTGCCGTAATTTTTGCCAACCTGATGTTTGCCGCCGGTGTCATGGCTGCCGACCCGCTGCAGAAGACCGATGACGTGCTGAACAAGTCCGCCGCAACCGTGGATAAGGCCGCCAAGAAGAAAGCCGATGCAAAAGCCAAGGCAACCGATGTGAAAGCCAAGGCTGGCCAGAAAGAAGCCGACGTGAAAGCCAAGGCCGCCAAGAAAGAGGCCGATGTCAAGGATAAGGCAAAGGCCAAAACCGATGCCGTGAAGGCCAAGAAGCAGAAGGTTGAAGGCAAGGTTGACGCCACCAAGAAAAAGAAAGACGCCGTGACCAAGGATGCCAAGGATCTCAAGGAAGGCACCATGAAAGATATGCAGGACATGAAAAAATAAGCGTTCAGTATCGGCACTGATCGCTGTAGGGGAAAAGCCGCACATCTTTTGTGCGGCTTTTTCTGTTTTATCCCTGCCCGTTATGTAGTACAAAGCAGACAGCATACACCGAAGGAGGGGCAATCATGAGTGGACAGACCATCTTCATTACCGGGGCATCGGCAGGCTTCGGCGCCGCCTGCGCCCGCATCTTCGCCCAACCGGGCAATCGCCTTATCCTGACGGCCCGACGCATCGATCCCTTGCTTGCCTTGCAGAAGGATCTGGCCGGCACGGCCGATATCCACATCATCCCCTTGGACGTGCGCGACCGGGAGGCGGTGAAGGGGGCGGTGGACGCACTGCCGCCGGCCTTCCGCGAGATCGACGTGCTGATCAACAACGCGGGCCTGGCCCTGGGGCTGGAACCGGCCCACCAGGTCAATCTGGACGATTGGGATACTATGGTGGACACCAACATCAAGGGGGTGATGTACTGCACCCGCCTGATCCTGCCAGGCATGGTGGCCCGCAACCGGGGGCACATCGTCAATATCAGCTCCACCGCCAGTTCATGGCCCTATCCGGGGGGCAATGTGTACGGCGGCACCAAGGCATTCGTGACCCAGTTCTCCCGCAACCTGCGCTGCGACCTGCTGGGGACCAAGGTGCGGGTGACCTGCATCCAGCCCGGCATGGCCGAGACCGAGTTTTCCAAGGTCCGCTTCAAGGGGGACGATGCCAAGGCGGCCCAGGTGTACGATGGGGTCGAGGCCCTGACGGCCGCGGATATCGCCGAGACGGTGCAGTGGGCGGTCAACCGCCCGCCCCACGTGAACATCAACACCCTGGAGGTCATGTCCATCGACCAGGCCTGGGCGCCGTTCGCGATTCACCGGGAGGGGCCGTAGGGGCGTAGTGCATACGCCCCGGATTGGGCGAACATCGGTTCGCCCCTACGATTCGCATATTCAACCGCAGGATGAAGAGGATAGAGCATGGCTAAGGAATTATACGTAGGACACCTGCCGGAAGAGGTGACGGAAGAGGACCTGTACAAGCTGTTCTCGGTGATGGGGATGGTCACCTCCGTGCACCTGATCATCGACCCCGAGACCAAGGAATTCAAACGCTGCGGCTATGTGCGCATGGCGGCGAGTGTGGACCCCCAGGAGGTGGCCGAGACCCTGGACGGCGCGTATCTGATCGACCGGGTCATCACGGTCAGTATCGCCCGTGAGCAGAAATCGGACAAGCCGGGCACAGCGGGCAAGCCGGGCGGTGCCGGAAGACGGGGACCCGGTGCCGGGGCAAAGTTCGGCGCTAAACCGAAGCCGGCAGCGGGCGCGAAGCCGGGTGCCGGAACACGGTCTGCCGCGGGGCTCAGGCCTGCTGCGGAGGCAAGACCCGGGGCGCGGTCTGAGGCCGGAGCGAGGGGCGGCGCGGGAACGCGGTCTGCTTCGCGAACAAGGTCTGATGCGGAATCAAGGGTTGGCGCTGGAACAAGGTCTGATGCCGGTGCAAGGTCCGGTGCCGGAACGAGGTCTGGTGCAGAGGCAAGGCCCGGTTCTGGAACAAGGTCTGATGCTGGGGCACGGCCCGGCGCAGGGGCAAGGCCGGGCAGCGGCGACCGCAGCGGCAGGCCCTCCCGTCCGGGCGGCGACAGGAAAGGGCCGCGCAAAGGGCGTTAATAAAGACGAGACTGCATCTGCCACAGAGACACGGAGAAAACCCAAAAAAGAGTTTGAATAGTTTTCTCCCCTCGCTGGGGGGGGAGGAACATTCCGGTTCTGCCTTTGACGTTCTCCGTGTCTCTGTGTCTCTGGGGCAGATTTTGATTCTAGGTTACGGCACCAGCACCCCGGCCCCCCTGATCCTCCCCTCTCGCAGGGCCGCCAGCGCTTCGTTGGCCTGTTCCAGGGGGAACAGGTGCACCTCGGTCCGTACCGGCACCTGGGGCGCCAGCTTCAGGAACTCTTCCCCGTCGCGGCGGGTCAGGTTGGCCACGGAGACGATGCTCCGCTCCCCCCACAGGATGTCGTAGGGGAAGGACGGTATGTCGCTCATGTGGATGCCGCCACAGACCACGATCCCCCCCTTGCCCACCGCACGAAGCGCCGCCGGCACCAGCTCACCCGCCGGGGCGAAGATGATGGCCGCGTCCAGGGGCAGCGGCGGTGCATCAAAGGAGCCGCCCGCCCAGCAGGCCCCCATTTCCCGCGCAAATGCCTGCCCCGCCGTGTCACCGGGGCGGGTGAAGCCGTAGACCTCCCGTCCCTGCCAGGTCGCCACCTGGGTCACGATGTGGGCCGCGGCCCCAAAACCGTAGATGCCGAGCCGTTTTCCCGGTCCGGCTATGCGCAGGGAACGGTAGCCGATCAGTCCGGCGCAGAGGAGCGGGGCGGCCTGGGTATCGGGATACCCCGCCGGCAGCGGGAAGCAGAACCGGCTGTCGGCGGTGCAGTAGTCGGCAAAGCCGCCGTTTTTCTGGTAGCCGGTGAACAGCGCCCGGTCGCAGAGATTTTCCCGCCCCGATGTGCAGTAGTCGCATTCCCCGCAGGTGCCGCCCAGCCAGGGGACCCCGACCCGGTCGCCGGGCCGGAAGCCGGCCACGCCCTCCCCAAGGGCCTCAACGACCCCCACGATCTGGTGCCCCGGTATCAGCGGCAGTTTGGGCTCAGTCAACTCCCCATCCACCACGTGCAGGTCGGTCCGGCAGATGCCGCACGCCGCAACCTTCAAGAGCAGTTCTCCGGCCGACGGCTGGGGAATCGGCAGCTCCCGCAGTTCCAGCGCACCTCCCTGACGTTCCATGACCATTGCTCGCATCGCTTTATCCCCTTCGCACCTTGTAACAGTAAGTATTTAGGAGCGTTCCTGTGGCCTTTCGGCCCGCCGGGTTCCCGAGGGGCCTGGAGGATCAACCACCCCCTGCCCCCCTCCTTATCAAGGAGGGGGAAGAGTTGGGCGTCTTTCTCCCCTCCTAGTTTAGGAGGGGCCGGGGGTGGTAATCATCCATAATCAAGTTAGTAGCTGGTGGGCCAATTCGCCCAGTTTTTTCACGCCCTGTTCGATCCCGTCGTCCCAGGTGGCGGTGGAGAGGCGGATGAAGTTGCGGTACTTGTTTTCCGTGAGGGTGAAGAGCGAGCCGGGGGCGATGCCGATCCCCTGTTCCAGGGCCCGATGGTACAGGGTAATGGAGTCGATTTGCTCCGGCATCTCCACCCAGAGGATAAAGCTCCCCGCCGGGTGGGTCATGCGGGTCCCCTCGGGGAAGAAGCGGACCACGGCGTCCCGCATGAGGGACATATTGCGGCTGTAGAGGCGGCGCACCGTCCGCAGGTGATGGTCGTAGCCGCCGGTGGCCAGGAATTCGGCAACGGCGAGCTGGGTGGGGGAGGAACAGGCGAGGTTCATCATCATCTTGAGCCGTTCCATGCGCTCCTGATACCGCCCGGCAATGGCCCATCCCACCCGGTAGCCGGGGGAGAGGGTCTTGGAGAAGGAGGAACAGTAGATGACGAGCCCCTTGCGGTCAAAGGACTTGGCGGCCACCGGGCGCTCGTTGCCGAACACCAGGTCGCCGTAGATGTCGTCCTCGATCAGGGGAATCTCGTGGCTGGCCAGGAGTTCCACCAGTTCGCGCTTGCGTTCGACCGGCATGAGGCTCCCCAACGGATTGCCGAAGTTGGGGATCACCAGGCAGGCGCTCACCCGGTTGTGTTCGATGGCGTAGCGCAGCGCCTCGATGCTGATCCCCTCCCGCGGGGTGGCGGGGATCTCCAGGGCCTTCAGCCCCAGTTCGGCGATCATCTGGAGGAAGTTGAAATAGAAGGGGGATTCCACCGCAATGGTGTCGCCGCTGCGGCAGGTCGCCCGCAGGGCCAGAATGACCGCTTCGACGCAGCCTGCGGTGACCAGCACCCCGTCCGGGGTGACGCTGATCCCGGTCTCCAGGGAGCGCCGGGCGATCTGCACCCTGAGCCGTTCCCAGCCGGGGGGCATGAGGTAGGAGACGCTCAGGTCGCCGAACCGGCGCGTCTCGCTGGCCAGCATCCGGTTCAGCTTGTCCACCGGCAGGTGACGCGGGTTGGGGATGGCTCCCCCCAGGGGCAGGAGATCCCGGTTCATCATGTTGCGGATCACCTGGTGGCAGAGTTCGCTGATGGTGACCGTGGCCGGCCTGATCCGCGCCGAGGGGGAGTGGGGGGTGGAGGCGATCTCCGGGGCGCGGGCTCGTACGTAATAGCCGGACTGGGGGCGGGCCTCGATCAGGCGCTGGTCTTCCAGCAGCGCATAGGCCTGCATGGCCGTATTGATGCTGACGTCGAAGCGCCGGCTGAGTTGCCGGATCGACGGCACCCGGTCGCCGGCCCGGAAGGTGCCCTGTCCGATCAGGGTGGCCATCTCTACGGCAACCCGCTCGTAGAGCGGCGCCATGTTGTCCGAAATCGTGGTCGCGTTTATCATGGTGTCAGGATACCTTACTGTATTGGTAAGAGAATAGGTACAGTTGGGCCGGTTTTGCTTGGGTACAGACACTGTATCATGCAACTGTTATGGTTACAAATCAGAATTGCTGTGTCTGTTTTTTTGGCGTGGGTAGGGGTAAGGTCGTAGCATCAGAAGAGGAGGTGGGGTCATGGAGTGTTGTCTGGCAGAGGGAGAATTGCTGCGTCTCAACGGTGGGCCGTCGGGATTGCGGGTACGCTGTTCGTCGGGAACGGTGTGGCTGACCCGGGGCGATGCCGCGGATTACCTCATCGCCGTGGGGGATTATTTCGACGTGGCTGCGGGGCAGGCCGCGCTGGTGGAGGCCCTGAAGCCGGCCGAGATCCGTCTGGGCGAGCTGCCCATGGCGGGCGGCGTGCCCCACAAGGCCCCCATCGGCCTGGCGGCGTGCTGACCCCGGTCGCATTGCGGGGACACCCTGCCGTAACGCGGATGGTGCACAGGCGATTTGGGGTGTCTGAACAGCATCATGGTACTAACGGTCCAATATCTCCCGTATCCTCCGGAGCAGTTCCATCGGCTGGACCGGCTTCATGATCAACTCGATATCTTCCCCGCTTACCCCGCGATTCAGAATGAAGTCAGCGGTATAGCCGCTGGAATACAGCACCTTGACATCGGGTTTGAGCAGAACTATTTCTTCGTACGCTTCCTTGCCGTTTTTCTTCGGCATGATCATGTCCATCAGGATCATGGCCACCCTGTCCCCGTGCTCGGTAAATTTATCGACCACATCCTGCCCATCCACCGCCTGGATCACGTCATAACCGAACCTTGTAAGCAGAGACACCACGAGATTGCGTACATCCACATCATCCTCGGCCACCAGGATGGTTTCGGTGCCCCCCCTGGGCGGGGCGACCGGCGCAATCGTTTCCTCCAGCCCGGACTGTTCAATCCCATGGATCGGCAGGTATATCCTGAAGGTCGTGCCCTGACCCGGTTCGCTGTAGACATCGATGAATCCGTTATGCTGCTTGACTATCCCATACACGATCGCCATGCCGAGGCCGGTGCCTTTCCCGATCTCCTTGGTGGTATAGAACGGCTCGAAGATCCTTTTACAGGTTTCCTTGTCCATGCCGATGCCGGTGTCGGATACGGTCATCACCGCATAACAGCCCGGCTCGGCACGACCGGATTCATGGTCGGTTGAAGCCTCGACCGTTTGGAATCCGGTTTCTATGGTCAACAGGCCGCCTTTTCGCATGGCATCGCGGGCATTGGTCGCCAGGTTGATCAGGACTTGCTCTATCTGTCCCCAGTCGGCATAAATTTTGAGCCTGTTTTCACAGGTTATGGTCTTGAGCTGTATGTCCTCTCCAATGATTCGTGCAAGGAATTTCTTAACATTTTCTATGATGTCGTTGAGATTGACCGGTGCGAGGGCCATGACCTGCTTGCGGCTGAAAGCCAGGAGGCCTTTCGTCAACTGCGCCGCCTTCTCCGAAGCGGCAAGAATATGATCTATCTCGCCTTGCTGCCGGTCATCCAGCTTGCCGTCCATCTTCAGCATGTTCCCATAGCCACTGATTACCTGCAGGATATTGTTGAAGTCGTGGGCAACCCCGCCTGCAAGCTGCCCCACCGCCTCCATTTTCTGCGATTGCCGGAGTTGCTCTTCCAGGTGGATACGCTCGTTGAGCATTCTGGATACCTTGATCGAACTGAAGCTCAGGGATGAAACCATGCTGGTAAGTTTGGCGTAGAACTTCATGCCCGCATCGGCTGCTTCCCGGCTGAAACGCGGCACCCGGTCGAGCGCCGCAAGGTATTCCGCCTCATCGAAGCCGTAACGCCGGGCCTGCTCCCGGAACAGTTCCACATCGGGTACTTCATCCTCATAGAAGAATTGCCCGATGAATACGTTTCCTACGTGCTTTCCCCCGACCACAAGAGGGGTTACCATGTCCCACAAGTTGTTCTTGCAGCGATAATGCTTGAATGTCCCCACCGGTACGCCATTGGTGAGATTGATGTCGCTTTCGATGCAATTCTTGAGCGTGTCGGGATGACACCGGTGAAACTTGGTACAGATATCCTGCCAGCCGACAGCGACCAGGACCTTTCCCGAAACATCGAGCACGGCACCCAGCATGCCGGTAATCCGGTAAAAATCTTCCAGCATGGATTGCAGCATTTCGCAATCGATAATTTCGGAGAGTTCCAGGGCGCCGATATCGCCTTCCGGTTCCAGGATGGCGCGGAGTTTATTTTTAACCGTGTCTTCACTCCTCTGGAGGGCCTCCTCCGTCTTCCTGCGCTCCTCAACCTCCTCCTCGAGCATGGCCGCCTGTTCCTGCAGGGATTCCTGGGCCATCTGGCGTTCCGCCAATTCTTCTTCGAGCTGGAGCGTCTGTTTGTGCAGATTCTCTTCCATGGACTTGTGCTCGGTGATATCCCGCAATACGGCGAGCAGCTTCTCCGGATTCCCGTCTGCGCCTTTAACCGGTGTAACGATGACCTCCCACCATTTCGGTGTGCCGTCCTGGGTTGGACAGTACCCCTCAAAACTCCCTTGATGGCCCTGCCGGGCGTTGGCGACGGCAGCCCGTGCCGCGTCCCGGTCTTTCCCGTGCCAAAAGTTTTCGTAGGGCATGTTCAGAAACTCATCTAGATTTTTGATGCCGAGTCGGCGCTGCCCCTCGGGGCTCATGTACTGCAAGCGTCCCTCCGGGTCCAGGAATTTGATGCAATCGGTACTGCTGTCGATAATACTTTGATTCAAGGCGTTGCTTTCCTGTAATGCCTGCACCGTCCTGGTCAATTGGGTGTTCAGTTCCCGATTCTCGTCCAGGGATTTTGCAAGGCTTGGCATGGTAAGGACTTTAGGGATCTGGGGGATGAAGTAGATGGCGGAAGCGATGGATATCACGGCGGTAAATGCTTTGACATACCCTTCTTGCCAATAGGCTGGGTCATAGATCGTATAGGCCGCGAAAAAGTGGGTCGTGCCACATGCCAGAATGAACGCCGCAAAACTTATCAGCATTCCGTAGTAGGTGATGCCACGCCGCTTGTAGGCGTAATAAAGCATTGCGAACGCGATGGCATAATAGGCGATTCCGGTTGCTATATCGGAAACGACATGGAGCCGGACCAGTCCCGGTTCCCATGAGAAGCAGAAACCGTGGGCCATATAATCATTGGTTACCTGGTGGTGGGCCACGCGACACCTCTTTTTATGAGAACAGCGTTTCTGGTCGATTTATTCCATTATACTTTATCTACTAGAAATTGTTGGTTTGTAAAGCCTTTTCAGTTTTTTAACCGCATTCTCTTTTGAAAAATAACGGTGGTCCGAGGCACGGCTGATGTACGGTCTCTGGCCGAACAGGTTCGGTCCTTCACCAGGTATGTTCATCAATGCCAGAGGGCACATCTTGAATATGGCTCCGTTGTTAGGAATGCGGTCTCGGCTATTTGGCATATATGATGGTGTACTTTTGATCTCGCCCGGGAAAAACGGCTCACCGTGCCGGCGTGGCCGTTTCTTTTGTGCTGGGACGGGAAAGGCTCCAACAGAGTCATGTTTAGTCTGAAATTTCAGTGATAAACATATGATGTGACGACAAAAGCGGCACCGATGGCCCTGCTTGAATGTTGCGTATACAGTGAACACAGTGAGGAAATTTAATGGTATTGTAACAAACTATTTTTACGCGATATGGCGGCGACATCCTGTCGCTCCGCCATCACTCCATGATCTATGAGGGAACCAGTATGAAGTTGAGTCACAAGTTTTTTATCGCCAACGTAATTGTCGTTCTTTTAGCCGTCGCCGCCACGTCGTCGCTGGGTCTCTATGAGATGCGCAAGGAATTCATCCGCAAGGCGTCCGTGGACCTGGAGGCGCGCATGAAGACCTTCCACCAGTTGCTTAAATTCAAGGGGGCGGAACTGCGGGTGGCGGACGGCAAGCTCAAGCAGGGCGATTATGTCATCAACGACAATTTTGAACTGCCGGACAGCATCAAGGACATCTTCGGCGGGGCCGCCACCATCTTCATGGGCGATGTCCGCGTCTCCACCAACGTCACGAAGCCGGACGGCAGCCGCGCCGTGGGCACCAAGCTCCAAGGTCCGGCCTACGATGCCGTCATCAGGGAGGGCAAGCCGTACCGCGGCGCGGCGCCCATCCTGGGCGTCCCGTATTTTACCGCCTACGATCCGTTGAAAAACGCTGCCGGCGAGGTGGTGGGTGTCCTCTACGTGGGAGAAAAGCAGAGCGAGTACCTGGCCGTCTATGACCGCCTGAAGTATGTTACCGCAGCTGTGGCCGCCCTGCTGGCCGGCCTGTTTTCCTTCCTCTCCTTCCTGTTTGTCCGCAGGGCGTTGCAGCCCTTGGGACGGATGGTTGCCCTGATGCACGATATCGCCCTGGGGGAAGGGGACCTGACGGTCCGGCTGAACATCACGGCGAACGACGAGATCGGCGAGGCGGCCGGGTATTTCGACCGGTTTGTGGATAAGCTGCAGGCGGTCATACGCAAGGTGGCCGACAGCACCCACGATGTGGCTGCCGCATCCGCGGACCTGCACGATACCGCCACCCAGATCGCCACCGGCACCGAAGAATTGGCCTCCCAGGCCGCTACCGTATCGACCTCGGGCGAGGAAATGGCCGCTACCTCCCACAACATTGCCGACAACTGCAATGCCGCTGCCGGCAACTCACACCATGCAAGCACCCTCGCCACCAGCGGGGCCGGGATCGTCATGCAGACGGTCGAGGGGATGCAGAGGATCGCCGCCAGGGTTCAGGAAACGGCCCGCCAGGTCGCAGGGCTCGGCGCGCGCTCCGATGAAGTCGGCGCCATTGTGGGCACCATCGAGGATATCGCCGACCAGACCAACCTGCTGGCGCTCAACGCCGCTATCGAGGCCGCCAGGGCCGGAGAGCAGGGGCGCGGTTTTGCCGTTGTGGCAGACGAGGTACGCGCCCTGGCCGAACGGACCACCCGCGCCACCAAGGAGATAGCCGGGATGATCCGGGCGATCCAGGGGGAGACCCGAACGGCGGTGGATTCAATGGAAGCCGGCGTACGAGAGGTGGAGGCGGGGACCACCGAGGCCGCACGCTCGGGAAGCGCCTTGCAGGAAATCCTCGATCAGGTCAACGAGGTGACCGGCCAGATCAACCAAATCGCCACCGCGGCCGAGCAGCAGAGCTCAACCAGCAGTGAAATCAGCAACAACATGCACCAGATCACCGAGGTAATCAACGCCACGGCCCAATCGACCCACGACACCACCAGGGCCGCCGACAAACTGGCTCATTTGGCGGATGAACTGAGCAAGCTGGTCGGGCAGTTCAAGCTCTCCTGATCTCCCCCCTCCCCGCGCCTCCGTGCCCGGGGACTTGCCCCAAGAGAAGAGGCCGCACGGCACTGGACCGTACGGCCTCTTTTTCCTGTTGCGGGAGCTTGAAGCCGGATCATTCGGAGATGTAGCTGTTGTCGCTATCCTCGTTGAGCCACTTCAACTGTTCCTTGAGCTGCTGCAACTCCTGGTCGGTGTATACCGCCGACCCCTTGTCGATCTCCCTGTTCAGCCTGTCGACCCTCTGCTGGACCGTATCGGCCCGGTCGGTGGGACAGTTCATGGCCACCAGCAGGCATTCGTCCTTCTGCGTCTCCTGTATCGCTTTCATATCCGGGTCCATGGTTGCGCCCGTATAGTCATCAGCCAGGAGCGGCACGGCCGAGAAGATCATGGCTGCCGCCAGCACTGAAAGTATTCCGCGTGTCCTTGTCATGGCACACCTCCATCCGTTGTCATGTGTTTCATATGTATATATCGTAACTAATTCGTGTATCGATGTAAACGATAATGATAATCTTTATCTGTAGTGTTGTCTGAAACAGTCGGGAGACGGCACGAAGAGGGGGGAGATGACAAGAAGGCTGGCCGGGGGGGCGGTTTTTGGGTCAGGGATTTCACCCGGTCCGGCCAGATGAACCGCGCAGGCATGAAAAAATAACGGCTGTGGAGTGAAGGTGCAGGATAAAAATTGACTACGAAGCGCTTCTGGGGGAATAATGGTCGACCATGCGCCCTCTGGATTCATTGCGCTCGATCGGCGGCTTTTTTTCCCATGGTATCCTTGTCCGGTAACCCCTAGTTCGGGATGAACGCCAATGGCGATTAGTTTGTTTATACCTGTCCAGATTTTTCTGTCCGGCATCTGCGCCTATACGGCCATCCAGCATTGCACCCTGGCACAGCACCGGCCGCAACGCCGCGTCCATTACCTGTTCGCCGCCATATCCCTTCTCATGGCGCTGTTCGCCCTATCCAGCATCCAGACTTTCCGGATGGCGGCCGTGTCCCCCAACTTTCAGGCGCTCCGCCTGAACCTGGCCATCTTCAACCTGTATATCGCCCTGTGGCCCTGGTTTATCGCCGAGTATACCGGGGTGCGCCCGCGGTGGGTGCTGGCCGGGATCACCGGGATGTTCGCCCTGTTGTTCCTTGCCAACCTGACTCAGCCGTACACCCACACCTTTTCGGAGTTCCGCGGGGTGGAGCGTGTGCCGCTCCCCTGGGGAGAGAGCATCTACCGTCCCCTGGGTACCAGGGGCATCTGGAAGCCGATGATCGTGGCGGCCCTTCTCTCCACGTACGCCTACGGATTCTACGCCCTAACGGTCCGCTTCCGCCGGGACCACCGGCGCACGGCCCTGTTCATGATGGCTGCCGTCGGGTTGTCTCTGGCCGGTTCCGTGGTCGGTTTCCTGTTCCGGCTGGGGGTGGGCGGCATCCCTCCCCTCGGGCCGTTGGCGTACCTGGGCATGATCATCGTCATGGGGCTGATCCTGAACTATGAAATCCAGGAGGACCGCCGGCATATGCAGACGGTCCTGGACCATGTGCCGGCGCAGATCTTCATGAAGGACCCTCTGGGGCGCTATGTGATGGTCAACCGCCGTTTCGAGGAGATGTTTCATGTCACCAACGCCACCGTGTGCGGGAAGACCGATTACGATATCTTTCCACCGGGGGAGGCCGGTGCCATGCGCGCCGCCGACCGGGAGGCGCTCGCCACCAACCGTTCCCTGGAGTACGAGACGAGCGGCTCCTCGGACGGGCAGCCCCGTATCTTCTCCGCCATCAAGGTCCCGCTGTACTACTCCGACGGTTCCCCCTTCGCCATCTGCGGTATCGCCACGGATATCACCGAACGCAAGCGGCAGGAGGAGGACCTGAGGCAGGCCAAGGAACAGGCCGAATCGGCCAACCGGGCCAAAAGCGAGTTTCTGGCCAACATGAGCCATGAGATGCGGACCCCCATGAACGGCATCATGGGGGTGGCCAGCCTCATGAAGCTGACGGATTTGAACGACGAGCAGCAGGAGTATCTGGAATGCATCCAGCTCTCCTCGGAAAACCTCCTGACGCTCATCAACGACATCCTGGACCTTTCCAAGATCGAGGCCGGGAAGGTCGTGCTGGAGCTGGCCCCGTTCAGTCTGCGGGGCTGCATCAGCGATGCCGTCCGGGTCCATATAACAACCATCCACGCCAAGGGTCTGACGCTGAAGACCGATATCCCGGCCCAGGTGCCCGATGCCCTGACCGGTGACCAACTGCGGCTGAAACAGGTGCTGATCAACCTGATCGGCAATGCCGCCAAGTTTACGGAACAGGGGGAGATCAAGGTTTCCGCCGTCCTCCTGGAGACCTGCGACGATACGGCCCTCATCCGGGTCAGCGTAGCGGATACCGGCATCGGTATCGACGCGGCCGCCATCGACGCCATCTTCGCACCCTTCAGCCAGGCGGATTCGTCCACCACCCGCCGGTACGGCGGCACCGGGCTCGGGCTCTCCATCAGCAGGCGTTTCGTGGAGCTTATGGGAGGGAACATCCGGGTGGAGAGCAGGGTCGGGAACGGCAGCCTGTTTCAGGTGACGATCCCGTTCGCAGTCAACGAGCCCCGCCTGGAACGCCACGACCGCAGAAGCGACGATTCGGTGCAGTCCTGGGCAGGCCCGCCCCTGCGCATCCTGTTGGCCGAGGATCAGGAGAGCAACCGGGGGTTCACCGTCAAGATTCTGCAAAAGATGGGGCACACCCTGGAGGCGGCCCGGGACGGCAGGGAGGCGGTGGAGAAGTGGGACCGGGGGGCCTTCGACGTGATCCTGATGGATGTGCGGATGCCGGTCACGGACGGCATCGAGGCGACCGGTATCATCCGTGGGCGCGAGGCGGCCAGGGGAGGGCACATCCCGATCATCGCCCTGACGGCCCATGCGTTCAATGAGGACCGGGCGCGGTTTCTCGCCCAGGGGTTTGACGGCTATGTGGCGAAACCATTGGAGATCGGGGTGCTGAACGAGGAGATCCGGCGGCTGGCCGTGGGGGCGGGGCGGGATACGGCATGAGGTGCAGCATCGTATCAAACGCGCAAACGTAAAAGACGGGTGGGTTCCCGCTTTTCTGCCGGATTGCCGCCAGACAGGCAACGAAAAAGCCCGGCAGCTGTGACAGCTGACCGGGCTTTTTCGTTAATTGGTGGCGGCGCAGGGACTTGAACCCCGGACATCACGGATATGAGCCGTGTGCTCTAACCAGCTGAGCTACGCCGCCAAAATCGTTGAGTAAGGTCTTACTTTTTAATTCATCTTCGCCATCATTGTCAAGAAAAAATATGCCGGTCCCCGGTCATTTGCTCGTCATCAATCCTTCCAGGTTGAAACCGAAGTGGAAGGAGAAGTGACTTCCCGGCCGGTCGCCGATGGAAACGTTGACGCTCCAGCACTTCTGACGGTATTCCACGCTGTAGACCGATTCGAGAAAACCGGGGCGGTCGAAGGAGTAGCGGGTGGTATAGCCCAGGGTCCACGGGGTGAAATATTTGGTGGCCAGCTTGCCCTCCAGGTATTCCACCTGATTGCGGGCCATGCGGTAGCTCAGGGCGGCGCTGTTCCCCTGCTTGTCGTCCAGCTCCACCCCCGGCGCTGTGCTGGAGAAGCGCTTGTCATAGAGGTTGTAACGGGCGTCGATGGTGAACTTTGCCAGGGGATGCAGCCAGGTCTCCGATTGCAGGGTCAGGTCGGTCCAGGGGCGGTTGGCGTCCACCATGGTCAGCAGGTCGCGCCGCGTGCCCCCCGCGCTGTACCCCTGGGTCAACCTGATGAGGGAGATGTCGCGATAGGTGGTGGTGTCGCCCGTCTGGAATTTGCCCCCCAGAAAGCTGGTCACGGAGGCTGAGATGATGTTCTGCCCCACGAGGCGGTCGTTGTAGTCGTAGAAGGGGAGCCGGGACTGGTCGTGGTTCGGTGCGTAGGTGTAGGATAGCTCCGGGGTGATCTCATGGCGCAGTTTTTTGAGGGCTGTGCCGCCTATGTCGTAGACCCGGCTGAGGGATGTGGAGGCGCGGGCGCCGAGTTCGGGCAGCAGGTCGCCGTCGTTTTCCTTTGTGGTGCCGCCGGGGCTGTCCTGGGTGGTGTAGCCGCGCACGTGCAGGCCGGCATAGGCCGAGGCGTTCAGGTAGCCGGGCAGGCCGGTCACGTAGGTGAGGCGCGGAAAGGCGGTCAGACGCTGGCCGGTGGGATCGACCTCGCGGTACAGGTTGGCGACGCTGGAGTCCAGGTCGAAATAGACCGGGATCGAAGGAATCTGCTGGCGAACCCCGGCCAGGGAAACCTCCGGGAGTGTCTGGAGCGTATGGCTGTTGTCCGCGGCGTACAGGTCTTCGGCGAAGCGCAGGTAACCGGAGAGGGCATAAT
Source organism: Oryzomonas rubra (assembly GCF_008369015.1). Classification (NCBI taxonomy): domain Bacteria; kingdom Pseudomonadati; phylum Thermodesulfobacteriota; class Desulfuromonadia; order Geobacterales; family Geobacteraceae; genus Oryzomonas; species Oryzomonas rubra. The sequence continues at coordinate 102,584 of NZ_SRSD01000002.1, read as the reverse complement.
TCTGCCAGGTTTTCAGGGCGTTGACGACGGTGTCGTTGGACTGGCGGTTGTAGTCGCCGCTCTTTTCACCGAAATCCCCCTGGAAGCTCCGGTCGCTGTCCAGGTTGATATCCGCCCGCACGTTCATGGTCGGGGAGAATATTTCCTTGTGGTTGAGGTTCATCTGGCCCCGCCAGCGATCCTTCAAAAGGTCGTAGATCAGGTAGCCCCCGAAACGCCCTTCGCTCCCCCTGTTCCAGATATAGCGGTAATCAACCCCGGTGCCGACGCCGCGCTTGGTTTCGAAATCCAGGTCCAGCACCAGGTCCTGGCTGGGGGAGATGACCAGGTAGAGCGGGATGTCCAGTTGAGCGCCGCGATTGCTGGAGTAGCCCATGCGGGGAAAGAGGAGCCCCGACTTGCGCTCCCGCACCACCGGAAACGCCATCCAGGGGAGGTAGAGTACCGGCACGTCCTTGATGTAGAAGGTCACCCCCCGGCCGACGGCGTATCCCAGCAGGTTGACCTTGAGATGGTCAGCGCCGAATTTCCAGCTTGGATCGGGGAGGTCGCAGGTGGTCAGCTCGGTGGTGGTGAGTTCCACCTCGTTGTCGTTGATCCGGGTGATCTTCTCGCCGATAAAGGTGACGTTGGATGTGGTGGAGTTGAGTGTGCCCTTTTCCAGTTCACCCCGGCCGGTGTCCATATCCAGCTTGATGGAGTTCCCGCGCAGGGTCTCGTCCCCCTTGACGACGAGGACGTTGTCGGTGGCGTGCAGCACCCTGGTCTTGCGGTCGTAGGTCGCCTTGTCCGCCGTGAGGGTCATCCCCTGCCACCTGATGGTGACGTGGCCGGTGGCGGTGAACACCTCGTTGGCCGTGTCCTGGCTCATGCTGTCGGAGTTGATGGAGATGTTGCCTTCGGTCGGCATGGGGACCGCCCCAAGGGACGGAGTCGCGGGGAGCACGACCAGGCAGATTAGCAGTATGAACAGGCGTGTGTGGGTCACTAGCCGCGTATCCCTTCGAAGTGTTGTCCGGCGAGCCACGCCTTGGTCTCGCCGACCGTGAACAGCGATCCGCACACCAGGATCAGGTCGTTCGCCCCCGCCTCGCGGCGTGCCGTTTCTATACCGTTGCCGACGCTTCCGCAGACCGTGGCCCGGAAGCCGAGCCCGCCCAGAATGCCGGCCAGGGCGTCGGCATTCATCGCCCGCTCCACGGCGGGGGAGACGGTGTAGGCTTGGTGGACCTTGCCCGCCAGGGGAGCGAATATGGCCGGGACATCCTTGTCGGACATGACGCCGGTGACCAGAAGGAGCCGCCGGTAATGGTAATCGTCGAGCGCCTCGGCCAGGGCGGCGGCGCCGGCCGGGTTGTGGGCCCCGTCCAGCAGCAGGGGTGGAGGGCCCGGGATCAGTTCCATGCGGCCGGGCCAGCGGGCGGCGCCGATGCCTGTCGTGAGGGCCTCCGTGGTGATGGTGATCCCGGCGGCGCCGAGCGCCTCGGCAGCAGCCAGGGCCAGGGAAGCGTTGTGCGATTGATAGCGCCCCGGAATGCCGGGGATCAGGTGGGACAGCTCCGTGTCGAGGCCGTAGTAGTCGAGGGAACCGTCGCCTCCCCAGGAGGCGCGAAAGTCATCCCCCTCGTGGATGAACCGGTTGCCTCCTCCGGCGCAGACCCGCCGGATCACCTCCAGGGCCTCGGACGGTTGGCGGGCGGCGACCACCGGGGTCCCCGGTTCGGCGATGGCGCTCTTTTCAGCGGCGATGTGGGCGAGGGTTGCCCCCAGGTAATCGCAGTGATCCAGGGCGATGGGGGTGATGACGGTCATCAGGGCGGGGATGACGGCGGTGGCGTCCGATCTCCCCCCCATGCCCGCCTCCATGACCGCTACCTCGGCCCGCTCTTCGGCAAAACAGAGGGCGGCCAGGGCGGTGACGATCTCAAAGAAGGTCGCCTCTGCCGGGGCCGCTGCCAGAACCGTAGCGAGGAGCGTTTCCAGGCGTTCCCGGGGTTGCTCCTCGCCGTTGATGCGGAAACGTTCGCTGAAGTTTACCAGATGGGGAGAGGTGAACAGGGCGGTGCGCAGTCCCGCCGCGCCGAGTATGGCGGCGAGAAAGGCCGAGGTGGAGCCTTTGCCGTTGGTGCCGACCACATGGATGCTGCGGAAGGAGCGCTCCGGGTGCCCCAGGCGCTCCAGAATGAGCCGGACCCGGTCCACGCCGGGACGAATGCCGAAGCGCCGCCGGGCGTAGAGTTTCTCAAGTATACCGGCCAGGGACATCTCAGGCAGCGGAGTGGTGGAGCATTTTCAGGATCGAAGCCAGCTTGGGGCGCATCTCCATGCGGGGGATGATCGCATCCACCATGCCGTGGTCCAGCAGATACTCGGCCCGCTGGAACCCTTCCGGCAGCTTCTGGCGAATGGTCTGCTCGATGACCCGGGGCCCGGCAAAGCCGATCAGGGCCTTGGGCTCGGCGATATTCAGGTCCCCCAGCATGGCGAAGCTGGCGGTGACGCCGCCGGTGGTCGGATCGGTCAGGATGGAGATGAAGGGGATGCCCGCCTGTTTCAGCTTGGCCAGGGCGGCAGAGGTCTTGGCCATCTGCATGAGCGACAGGATGCTCTCCTGCATGCGCGCGCCGCCCGAGGCGGAGATGATGAGCACCGGTTGGCGCTGCTTGAGGCCGCGCTCGATGGAACGGGTGATCTTTTCCCCCACCACGCTCCCCATGCTCCCCCCCATGAAGGCAAAATCGAAGCAGGCGACCTGTACGCCGATCCCCTCGATGGCCCCCTCGACACAGATGACGGCATCCTTCGACCCCCCCTTGGCCAGGGCGGCATCGATACGCTCCTGATAGCTCTTGGCATCCTTGAAGTCGAGGAAGTCCACCGATTTCATGTCGGCGTCGTACTCCTGCCAGGTTCCGTTGTCCAACAGGATCTCCAGGCGCTTGCGGGCCGGGATGCGGTAGTGGTGGCCGCACTTGGGACAGACGTTGAGGTTGGCTTCGATCTCTTTGCCCAAAATGGTTTCCGAACACCCCTGGCACTTGACCCACATCCCCTCGGGAACCTTGACCTTCTTTTCCGTGTGCTTTTCTATCCCTGCCTTATCCCGATTGAACCAGCTCATAATAAACCTCGCGATCTGTTGAAAACGTACTGAAGTGAATGGGGGTGGTAGCAAAAATGCGGCGGCCTGTCAAGCGCGCATCTCAGGCTGGGCCGGGAGAAATGGCCTTTTTCAACTCGCCGACCAGCCGGCGCAGTTCGCTTTTCAGCTTGGCGCCGGAATGCTGTTCGAACAGCTTGACGATGGCGCTGCCGACGACGATGCCATCGGCCATGACCGCCACCTGGGCGGCCTGTTCCGGGGTGGAGATGCCGAACCCGGCCATGACCGGCAGGCGGATCTTCTTACGCACCTTGGCCAGTTCGGTCGCCAGGGTGGCGGAGGTCTGCTGGCGCATGCCGGTGACCCCGGTGACGGTGACGTAATAGACGAAACCGCGTCCCAGCTTGTCCACGGTGGCGATGCGCGACTTGTCCGAGGTCGGGGTCAGGAGGAAGATGACGTTCAGCCCGCTCGAAGCGGCATGGCGGAGAAATTCGCCGGACTCCTCGGGGGGCATGTCCACCAAAAGGACGCCATCCACGCCCGCCTGTGCGGCGTCGCGGCAAAAACGTTCGTAGCCGTAGGCATGGATGGGGTTGAGGTATCCCATGAGGATGATCGGTATGTCCTGTGTGGTCCTCACCTTTGTTACGGTGGCGAGAATCCCCTCCAGGGTGGTGCCGGCCGCCAGGGCGCGTTCGGACGAGAGCTGAATGGTCGGCCCGTCGGCCATGGGGTCGGAAAAAGGAACCCCCAGTTCGATGATATCCGCGCCGGCATCCGCCAGTAGGTGGATCACCGCTTCGGTGGTGCCCAGGTCCGGGTCGCCGGCGGTGATGAAGGTCACCAGCGCCTTGTCGTTATGTTCGCCCAGTGTGGCGAGTCGTTGGGTAAGTCGGTCCATGATGTTGCAGTCTCCGGGGTGGTATGCGACTATATTTTGAAACTGTCCATCTCTTTTTCCAACAGGTCGATCTGCTTGGAAAGGCTGGTGACGGCCTGTTCCATGAGGTCGGCGGCCTTGGCGTTGGCGGTGGAGGAAAGCTGGATGTTGCCGACCGCCTTGAGTATCTGGGCGCTGTTGAGGCCTTGGGAACGGCAGGCATCGCGGATCTGATCGACCATGGAGGTCATGTCTTCGGTGGAGCGGGCGATCAGGCTGCTGGCGCGGCTCTGTTCGCGGGTCGAGGTGCGCACGTGGACGGTCAGGTCATTCATGCACTCCACCGCCGATGAGATCAGGTCGCTCCCCTTGGTGTGTTCCCGGGCCGAGGTGGCGATATGACCGACCATCTCCTCCACGCTGGTCATGGCTTCCTTGATGCTCTGGCTGCCCCGCGCCTGTTCGACGGTGGCGCGTGCGATCTCCCGCGTCTGGATGCTGGCCTTCTGGACGCCGCTGACGATCTTTTCCAGGGCGGTGCCGGAACGCTGGGAGAGCTTCTCACCCTCCGAAATATAGTGCTCCGCCAGACCGATCGCTTCAACCGCGCGCAGGGTTTCGTTCTGCACCCCCTTGATGACGGCGGCTATCTCCCGAGTGGAACTGCTGGTCCGTTCGGAGAGTTCGCGAATCTCGTCGGCCACCACCGCGAACCCCTTGCCGTGCTCTCCGGCCTGGGCGGCGATGATGGCGGCGTTGAGGGCCAGCAGGTTGGTCTGCTCCGCCACCTCGTCGATGACCGAGAGTATGGCGCCGATGTCGTTGGCCTTGACGGACAGGTTCTCGATGACCTCGGCGGTGATGTGGGACGAGCGGCGGATGTCCTGCATGCCGGCTATGGCCTCTTCCACCGCCTGCTTGCCGGTTTCTGCATCGTTCTTGACCCCCTCGGAGATGGCGGAGGCGTCCATGGCGCTCTTTTCCACCTGCTTGATGGTGGCGTCCATCTCGGCGACGGAGGAGGCGGTGGTGCTGGAGGCGTCCAGCAGATTGGCGATGCTGACGTCGATCTCCTTGATGGAAGTGGCCATCTCGATGATCGACGAACTGACCTCGTTGACCGTAACCCCCAGCTTGTCGGCGTTTATGGCCACTTCCTCGATGCTGGCCGCCATCTCCAGGATCGAGGAGGAGGTCTCCGAGGTCGAGACGGCGAGTTTGTCGATGTCGTTGGAGATGTCCTGGATCGATATGTTGATGAGTTCCACCGCCTGGGAGGTCTCCGCGACCGTCTCCTTCTGGAGCTTGGCGGAGTTGACCACTTGGCGGGAGGCCTTCTCGATGTTGTTGTCGATGGAGGTGAGCTCATCGGAGGAGGTCGTGACCCGGGAAACCATATTTTGCAGGTTCTCGGCCATGGTATTCATGGTTGCGGCCAGGGCACCGATCTCGCCCCCGGCCTTGGTTTCGAGACGGGTATCGAGCTTGCCGGCCGCCACGGTGCCGGCAAAAGCGACGCACGCCCGCAGGGGCCTGGTGATGGACAGGGTGATCAGGTACGAGAGCAGGGCGATCAGGGAGATCACCACGAGACCGACGATGGCGGTCGTCATGATCTTGAGCGCGATGCTGGTAGCCACCCGTTGTTCGGCGGCGTTCACGTCACGGTGGAGGGTTTCCACCATGGCCGCGACGATGGTGCTGAAGCTGTTGAAGCGCTGGGTCTGAAGGCCGGTCATGAGGTAACTGGCCTTGAGCACGTCCCCCTTTTCGGCGGCGGGCAGGACCTCGTTCAACAGCGTTTTCTTGTAATCGGACCAGATGGTGTAGGCCTTGTTGATGGTTTCCCGTTCCTCGGATGAGTTCACCGACTTCTGGACAACGCCGAATTTGCTGTCGATATCCCGGGTGAGTCGCTTCACGGTCGCAACGATCTTGTCGATGGCGGCGACATCGGTTTCCAGCATGAAATTCTGCATCTCGTTGCTGATCTGGTAGAGGTCGGACTTGAGGAGGGCGATATTCTCGAGGGCGTTGTTGTTGGCCTGGATGGTCCGGTAGGTCGCTCCCCCGATCCTGACCTCGTTGAGGAGCAGGATGCTCAGGATGGCCACAAGCAGGATGCCGGAAAAGGCCGCCGTCGAGAGCAACATCATCTTGGCGCGCAGGCTGAAACCGTTGCCGCTGGTCGGATTCAATGGGGTCTCCACGTTGTGCAAGCTCCTTGCTCTGCGAAGTTTATGGTTGAAACGCCAAGGGGATGTTCGCGGGCCGTCGCCCTTTCGTCGGTTCGTGTCCCGTGCGGCTCGTCGTGGGAAGTACGAGTACGAACTAACCATAGGGGGCACGCATTACCGTGCGGCGGCCTGTGCGCATACTGGCAGCATGGGAAAATCCGGCCAACTATAACAGAGCACGCGCTTTCATATCAAGCAAAAACGCCCGAAAACCGCTGCGCGGCACGCTTCCGGCAGGTTTTCAGCGCAGGCCCCGCAGGAGGTCCCTGATGCGGTCCAGGTAGGTGCCGGGCCGATATGCTTCCGGCAGGGAAAGGGTGCTGTCGCTGACGACCGGGATGATCATCTCCCCCAGGGGAGTGCCCAGGTGCAGGCGGGCCTCCAGGCGGTAGGGAATCTTGTCCGGGTCGGGCCGGCGCTTGAGGATCTCGATCAGGTCGTTGTACCGTATCCGCACCGGAAGGCGCAACTCCGTCTCCCCGCCCGCCGGAAAGGCGACGGTCCGCTGGAGACCGCCGGCGGCCAGCGGCAGGGCCATGACCCGGAGGTCGTAGGTATATCCCCGTAACGAGATGTCGAAAAAATTGGGGTTTTTAACCCCCAGGTAGCATTCCATGTCGAAGCCTGTGGTGTCCAGACCGACGATATTCGTACGTTTGATTGCTACCTGGGGGTCCTTGACGAAGGCGGCGCAGGCCGTCAACAGAAGAACCGCAATGAAGAGGGTGATGAGACGTCCCATGGCTGTCATCAGGGGGTTTTGGTGCCGGATTCTTCCATGGCGAGACGTTCGGTCTGGTGCTCCAGTTCGGCCAGCATCTCCTGGCGCACGTGCCGGATCTTTCTCAGATAGGCATTGGCCTGGGGGCCTTGGCCGCAGTAGAGCTTTTTAGCCCGTTCCAGGTTTCCTGCGGCGACCTCCAGCTTGGTGAACAGTTCGCGGACAGCGGCTTCGGCGCACTTTTCATCGTTTTCCATGTCCTGGGGGGTGTAGCCGTGACTTCTGGCCCGCTGCGGCATGAGTTGCCACACGCCAACCGCTCCCTTGGAAGAAACGGCCACCGCGGAGAGGCGGCTTCCGCCGGTCTCGGCCAAGGCGATCTCGGCCAGGTCGAAGGGCATGAAAGGTGTGCTGAGTGTTTTGGTAAAACAGAGGGCAGCCAGTTGGCGCGCCCGTTGAGGGGTTGTGCGGCGGGTGAAAGCGACTTCTATGGCGCTGACCTGACGCTTGCGTTCGCTCATGGAGATGCCCTTCTCCAAGAGGCTCTTGATCTCCCGGTCCAGCGGAGATTCAATGGGAGTGGTGACGACAGCAGCCTGCGGCTCCGCTTTTTTGATCGGAGTGTTTTCGCAGCCTGCGAGCACCAGCAGGCATGTTAAGCAGAGTAGTTTTTTTCGCATAAGAAAGAGTGTGGTCGGTTGTATCGGCTTTGCCGGAATGGCGTACACGCCTGGAAGTGTTGTCGGGGGGCTCCGGCTGGGTGCTCCTTTCTCGCTGTAGTTACCCTGAAACGCCAAAGTCCCGGTTGGCCGGGACTTTGGTTCGTTGCTCAAGGTACGTACTACTTATACTTCACGATCGTCGGTTTGTCAAGCCGAGGGGGGACTGTTGAGCTATATCAGCATGTTATGCGCTGATTTAGTACGCATCCGGGCTTCCCAACACGTCCTCGTTGCTGACGGGTGCCCTGAAGATCCGGTACACCCAGATCTTGTAGGCGATGACGGTCGGGACGAAGATCAGCGCCACCACGGTCATGATCTGCAGGGTCAGCAGACTGGAGGAAGAGTTGAAGATGGTCAGGTTGGAGGCCGGGTCGATACTGGAGGGGATCAGGTTGGGGAACAGCCCGGTCACGCCGGTAAAGACCACGAAGACAATGGTCAGACAGGAGAAGGTGAAGGCCTTGTAGCACTCGCCTTTTGCGGCAAAGACCTTGACCAGGAGGAGCGAAACCACGGCAATGACCGGAACGATCAACAGTACCGGGGCCTTGAGGAAGTTGCCGTACAGCTTGGTGGCCGGATAGGTGTAGCCTAAGAAGACGACCGCAACCACCAGGAGCGGCAGCCAGAGTTTGTTGGCCAGGGCGGCAGCTCGCTTGCTCAGGTCGCCGGTGGTCTTGATGGCGGCGTAGAGCGAGCCGTGCACGGCAAAGAGCAGGACGAACAGCACGCCGGTCACCAGGCCGTAGGGGTTGAGAAGGCCGATCAAGGTGCCGTCATAGGTGAAATTTATTGCGGCGAAATCGTTCTTCATGGGGATACCCTTGAAGATGTTGCCGAAGGCCACCCCGAACAGCAGGGCCGGAAGGAAGCTGAAAACGATGATGGCCTTGTCCCAGGCCCCCTTCCAGGCGGCGCTTTCCAGTTTGCCCCTGAATTCGAAGGAGACGCCGCGCACGATCAGGGAGAACAGGAGCAGCAGCAGGGCCGAGTACAGGTTGCTGAACATCAGGGCATAGGTGGTGGGGAAAGCCGCAAAGGTAGCGCCGCCCGCGGTAACCAGCCAGACCTCGTTGCCGTCCCATACCGGGCCGACCGTGTTGATCAGGACCCGTTTTTCGGTATCGTTCTTGGCCAGGAATCCCGATATGAAGCCGGTGCCGAGTACAAAGCCGTCGAGCATGAAATAGACCGCCCACAAAACGCCCCACAGTACGAACCAGATGGTCTGGAATACGGAGATGTCCATAGTTTATGCCCTCCCCTGAACGTTGATGATAGTGGAAATATTCTTGTCCGGCCCTTTTTTGGCGTATTTGATCAACAGGAAGATGTCGATGACGCCCAACAGGCCGTACAGGACGGTGAAGCCCAAGAGGGACAGGGCCACCTGGGTGGTGGAGATGGACTTGGAAACCGCGTCGGCGGTCTTGAGCACGCCGTAGACGATCCAGGGTTGGCGCCCCAGTTCGGCCACGAGCCAGCCGAACTGCTCAGCCAGGTAGGGGGCCGGGATAGCGAACACCATGAGCGTCAGGAACCAGCGCTGCTGCTCCAGATTCTGTCTGCGCGACAGGAAGATCGCCACCAGGCTGGCGAGGATCATGAAGCTGCCCAGGCCGACCATGAGGCGGAAGCTGAGGAAGGTCGGGGTAACCATGGGGCGGAGTTCCTTGGGGAAGTCCTTGAGCCCTTTGATTTCGGCGTTCGGATCGTGGAAGGCCAGCATGCTGAGGGCGTTGGGCACGCAGAGCGCCTCCACGGAGTTGCACTCCTGGGATGCATTCGGCAGGATCAGCAGGTTCATGCCGACGCCCCGCTTGGTTTCCCATTGGGACTCCATGGCGGCGAACTTGGTCGGTTGGGTCTTGGCGATCTCCACGGCGTGGAAGTCCCCGGTCAGGGCAACGCCGAGGGAGGCGACAAAGGCCCAGACCGCGGCCAGCCTGAAGGAACGTTTGAAAAAGTCGTTCTCGTTGTTGCGCAGCAGATGCCAGGCGGAAACCCCCATGATGAGGAATGCGGCCAGGGCATAACCCGAGAGCAGGGTGTGGGTGAACTTGATCCAGCCGTAGGGGTTGAGCAGGACCGTCAGGAAGTTCTCCATCTCGGCCCGGTTGTTGCGTAGCACGTAACCGACCGGTTTCTGCATCCAGGCGTTGGCCAGGAGGATGATCAGGGCGGAGATGTTGGTGGCGACCGAGGCCAGCCAGATGGCGGTCAGGTGGGCCTTCTTGGAAACCTTGTTCCAGCCGAAGATCCAGACGCCGATGAAGACCGATTCGAGGAAGAAGGCGAAGGTCGCCTCAATGGCCAGCGGTGCACCGAAGATATCGCCCACGTAGCGGGAATACTCGGACCAGTTCATGCCGAACTGGAACTCCATGGTGAGGCCGGTCACGACGCCCAGGGCAAAGTTGATCAAAAATAGTTTGCCCCAGAACTTGGTCATGCGGAGCCACATCTCATCCCCGGTGGTCACATACTTGGTCTCCATCCAGGCGGTCAGGATCGAGAGGCCGAGCGTCAGGGGGACGAAAATCCAGTGGAACATGCCGGTTGCCGCGAACTGCAGCTGACTGAGGGTTAGTACGTCCATACTTCCTCCTTGCTAAGATAGTGGTGCTGTGAGGTGTTTCCTTGAGGCGAATTGTAATTTGGCGTAATCAAACTGTTATTTGTCAGTCTATAACTTTTTTTTTGAAATGCAATCCTTTTATGCACAAAAAGACCCAAATTGTCCTGTTTTAGACAAAATTTTTTTGGCCGCGGCCGAAAGGGCGAAGGCTACCCTTCGGCCAACTCTTTCAGCGTGACCTTGTCAAGGATGCCCCGGACCTGGGATTGTACGTTCATCCATACCGGGTGCACGTTGCAACTGCTGCTGCGATCGCAATCTATTCCGTTGATGACGCATCTGTTGGGGATGATCGGGCCCTCTACGGCCTCGACCACGTCCAGGAGGGTGATCTTGTCCGCCGTGCGGCCGAGGATAAAGCCGCCGCCGGTGCCGCGGTATGATTTTACCAGCCCGATTTTGCTGAATTGCTGGAAAATTTTGGCAAGAAAAGTAGGGGGGACGTCAACTGCCGCGGCGATGTCGCTCAGCAGGCAGACTTGATCGGTAGGGCGGGATGCCAGATAGACAATACCGCGAATTGCATATTCACCCTTGCGGGTAAGTTCCATCATGGGATACAACCTCAAGAAGACTTTTTTTATCTTTTTATGGGTTTTTCCATTGTTTGTCAATAAAAATATTCAGGGCCTGTGCGTAAATACCTGCCGCGAGGGCCGCGCCCGGATTTGCGGCAGATTTGACTTGGCCGATTGAGCAAAACCGCAGGCGTAGCAGGGGCAACGCCTACGGATTTTGTGATTGGGGCCGGGGCGAAGATGCCGTGAAGGCGGGATGCGGGGTCAGCGTCCGAGCATCATGCCCAGCTCTTCGGCGGTTTGCACGATCTCCCCGGTGGGGTCTACCAGCTTCAGGTCGCGGACGGCATCCTCGATGGGGACCGAGGTGATGGCGCGCCCCTTCAGGCAGGCCATGCGCCCGAACTCCCCGGCGGCCACCATCTGCACCGCCTTGGTGCCGAAGCGGCTTCCCAGGGCCCGGTCGAAGGTGGTGGGAGACCCGCCCCGTTGCAGGTGCCCCAGCACGGTGACGCGCACATCCATATCCAGGCATTGTTCGATGCGCTTCGCCACGAACTGCCCGATGCCCCCCAGACGTTCGATGGCCTGGCGTTCATCCGCCTCGTGGGCCACGACCCTGCTGCCGCCTGCCGGGAAGGCTCCCTCGGCGACCACGACGATGCTGAAATGGCTGCCGCGGGCCGAGCGGCTGCTGACGGCAGAGCAGATGCGGTCGATGTGAAAGGGAATCTCCGGGATGAGGATGACGTCGGCACCGCCGGCAATGCCCGATTCCAGGGCGATCCAGCCGGCATAGCGTCCCATGACCTCCAGGATCATCACCCGGTGGTGGCTCTCGGCGGTGGTGTGCAGCTTGTCCAGGGCGTCGGTTGCCGTTTCCAGGGCGGTGTTGTAGCCGAAGGTGAAATCGGTCTCCCGCAGGTCGTTGTCGATGGTCTTGGGCACCCCCACCACCGGCACCCCCTTTTTGCCCAGCTCCAGGGCGATCTTGAGGGAACCCTCGCCCCCTACGGTCACCAGGGCATCGATACCGAGGGTCTTGATGTTTGCGACGACCGTGTCGGAGCGATCGGCGTGAACGATGACGCCGTCCTGCTCTACCGGATAGGAAAAAGGGTTGCCGCGGTTGGTGGTACCCAGGATGGTGCCGCCGCGGGGGAGGATGCCGCGCACGCTTTCCAGGGTGAGCGGCGTGCATTTATCGAGGTTCAGGAGGCCGTCGAAACCGTCCTCGATGCCGATAACCCGCCAGCCGTGGCCGATGATGGCGCTCTTGACCACGCCGCGGATAACGGCGTTCAAGCCGGGACAGTCGCCGCCGCCGGTCAGGATGCCGATGGTTTGCGTCATGGAGAACCTCCTTTGGCTGACATACGGCCGTTGGGACACAGGGAGCGGTGCTTTGGAACCTCGGAAAATCCCCCTCCCTTGACGGGAGGGGGGTAGGGGGTGGGTGAAGCTGCAACTGAGTTCATTCCATGGCAATCTCCCCCCCACCCTAACCCTCCCCCGCAGGGGGGGAGGGGAGATTTATGTCTTAATTCAAGCGCACAAGTCGCTAAGCCGTTGCGCCCTCTTCCGGTTCGGGCGGGGCAACCGCCTTTTTCTTGCCGAAGATCAGTGCCACCCAGATGCTGATCTCGTACATCATGTACATGGGGAGCATGATGACGAACATGGTGATGAGGTCGGCGTGGAAGGCGGCTACGATAGCGCTGGCCAGGAGGGCGTATTTGCGCTTGGGGGCCAGGATTTTGTAACTGACGATGCCGAAGCGGGACAGGATCAGGGTCAGGATCGGGAGTTCGAAGATCAGGCCGAAGATAAGGATGAGCCGCAGGCAGAAGTTGATGTAGGAACTGATGTTGAACCAGCTCTGCAACCCTTCGGCCTCGTAGGAGAGGGAGAAGTTGATGATGACCGGCCAGATCACGATGAGGAAGAACATGGCGCCGGCGCAAAAGGTTATCGTGGCTGCGGTGATGAAGGGGATCACCATGCGCCGTTCCTTGCGGGTGAGCCCCGGCGCTATGAACATCCAGAGTTGCAGGAAGACCACCGGCAGGACCAGCACGAACCCGAGCAGCATGGATATCTTGCACTGGATGAAGAACGGCTCCAGGGGGGCGCTGTAGTTGAGCGGGCGTTTCTTCTCCGGGGCGTTGATCTCCTGGTCCAGCTTGTAGCGGGTATAGAGTTGGGGGGCGCGTTCCTTGACCTTGGCATAGACCATCTTCTTGATCTCGGTCAGGTAGGTCTTGCCGGTCAGGGGTTTTTCCACGAAGGTGAGGACCGGGCCGGAGAAGTTCCAGGCCACGCCCATGCCGATAACCACGGCGACGACGATGATGACCAGCCGCTTGCGCAGTTCAACCAGATGTTCAATAAAGGGGGCAACTTTTTCTTTGTCTTCGCTCATGGGGTTCTTTCCTACCACAGGGCCACGCGGTTGCGCAACCGCTTTTTGCCGGGCGGGCCGGGCGTCACGCCGGCCGTAGGGATGACGGTAAACCTGGTTACGACTCTTTCTGGGGGGGAAGCTCGACGGTATCCTTGCCGTCGGCGGCCTTCCTGAAGTTGCTGATGGCCTTGCCGAAGGATGTGCCGATTTGCGGCAGTTTCCCCACGCCGAATACCAGCATTACGATGGCCGCGATAATAATCAATTCCGGGGTGCCAAAACCAAACATAATCTGTGATCTCCTTTGTATCGGTTCATTACGGCGCAGAAGGCCCCTGGAGAAAGGAGGAATAGCTCCACGGGCCTTCTTGCTGCACGGATTTTTGGGGGGGCGGCGGCCTTGTCCCCGGTTGGGCGGACGCCTCTGCCGCCCCTGTTGAACGGGGTGGATTGTTGGGCAAAGCATTAGTGCAAAACGCGGCAATGCTATACGAAGAGCATCCGCAAATCAAGCGCCATTGTCGGCGCATGCAGGCCTTGAGGGACGGTAGCGCCCATGACCAGCCGGAGCGGTAACCGCGGGATCAGCGCCGTTTCCTGCCGCCCCGGCCTTTTCCCTTGCCCGTGCCCGTGCCGGGCGCAGCCCCCTTGGGCTCCACGCCGCCGCCCCGCTTGGGGCCGCTCACCCGCTTGCCTTTGATCGGTATCCGCGGGTACTCCTCGGCCGGGCCGGCGCCGGCCGTGACCTTGGGCGGCGCGGAGGGGGTATGGGCCGCCAGGGTGAACTCGATGCGTCGGGTGGCCGGGGTGACCGCCGCCACCGTGACCCGCGCCTTGTCGCCGATGCGGAAGACGCGCCGCAGCCGGTTGCCCACCAGGGAGTGCTGCTTCTCCTGAAAGGTGTACTGGTCGTCGTCCAGGGTGGAGATGTGCACCAGCCCCTCCACGAACAGCTCCTCCAGCTCCACGAAAAAGCCGAAGCCGGTCACCCCGGTGATATAGCCGTCGAACTCCTCGCCCAGATGCTGCTGCATGTACTGGACCTTCTTCATCTCCACCACGTCCCGCTCGGCCTCCATGGCCACCCGCTCCCGCTTGCTGGTATGCTCGGCCGTCTCGCCTAGGTGTTCGGTGGCGATGGCGAGCTGTTTGCCGCGGCGCTTGTCCTCTTTCTTCTCGTCCAGGGCCAGGATCGCCTTGAGGATGCGGTGTACCACCAGGTCGGGGTAGCGCCGGATGGGGGAGGTGAAGTGGCAGTAGCAGGGGGAGGCCAGGCCGAAATGCCCCAGGTTCTCGGCGGCGTAGCGGGCCTGCTTCATGCAGCGCAGCAGGGCGTAGTTGAGCATGCGCTCCTCGGGCCGCCCCTCGGCCTGGGCCAAAAGGCGCTGCAACTCGGCGGGGTTGACCCGGTCCTCCACCAGGGCGAACTCGTAGCCGAAGCCGTAGATGAACTCCTGGAAGTCGTGGAGTTTGGCCGGGTCCGGGTTCTCGTGGATGCGGTAGAGGAACGGGATCTCCCGGGAGGTGACGAAGGCGGCCACCGCCTCGTTGGCCGCCAGCATGAACTCCTCGATCAACTGGTGGGCCAGGTTGCGTTCGGCCCGGACGATCCCCTCGGTCCGGCCGGTCAGGCCGATGATGATCTCCGGCTCGGGCAGGTCGAAGTCGATGCTCCCCCGCTTCTTGCGCATGGCCATCAGGATCAGGGCCAACTCCTTCATCTCTCCCAGCATGGGGGCCAGGGGGCGATGCTTGTCCGTCACCTCCGGGTCGTTGTCCACGATAATCTGCTTGACGATGGTGTAGGTCAGGCGGGCGGTGCTCTTGATGACGCTGGGGTAGAAGGCGCTCTCCACCATGCGGCCGGTGGCGTCGAAGAGCATCTCGGCGGTCATGGTCAGGCGCTCCACCTGGGGGTTGAGGGAGCAGATGCCGTTGGAGAGCCGTTCGGGCAGCATGGGGATGCAGCGGTCCGGGAAGTAGACCGAGGTGCCGCGCAGGTAGGCCTCCCGGTCCAGGGGGCTGCCGGGCGTCACATAGGCGGAGACGTCGGCGATGGAGACCCACAACCGGAAATTGCCCCCCTCACGGCGCAGGGCGACGGCGTCGTCGAAGTCCCGGGCCGTCTCGCCGTCGATGGTGACGGTGGTCATGCCCCGCAGGTCCACCCGCCCCTTCAGCTCCCCTTTGCTCACGGCCTCGGGCACGGCGTCGGCCTCGGCCAGCACGTCGGGGCCGAACTCATGGGGCAGGTCGAAGCGGCGGATGACCGACTGGACCTCCACCTCCGGGTCGTCGGGCCATCCCAGGATCTCCACGATGCGCCCCTCGGCCGGCCGGCCGCCGATCGGGTAGGCGGTCAGTTCGGCCACCACCTGCTGGCCGTCCTCGGCCCTGCCGCGCCCCTTGGGGGGGATGACGACCGCCAGGTTGAGGCGCTGGTCGTCGGAAATGACCACCGCGCCGCGGCGGCTCTCCTCGAAGCGTCCCACGATCCGGGTGGTGGCCCGTTCCACCACGTTCACGATCCGCCCGTCCAGCTTGCTGCCGCCCATGCGGCTCTGATTGGCGGTGGCCTCCACCAGGTCGCCGTGCAGGGCGTTCTTCATGAACTTGGCCGGGATGAAGATGTCCTCGCCGCCCCCCTCGGGCGCAACGAAGCCGTAACCGTCGCGGTGGACCGAGATCCGGCCGCGCACGGTCTTTACCTGGCCCGGCAGGACATAGCTGTTGCCCCGCAGGCGGGTCACCTCGCCATTATCCGCCATCTCCTCCAGCAGGTTCTTCAGTTCGCGCTTCAGGTGGCGGCCGCCGAAGTCGCGCAGCAGGGTCGAGAACAGGACCGCCCCCCCGTATTCCTTGAGGAGCGCCAGGATTTGTTTTTTTGAAACCGTCATAAGTATATCCCATCGTAGTGTGGTAGTTCGTGCGTTATGAGCCGCATGATATGCTTTTTTCCCGCAATTTGCGATACTTTCCTGCGGTTTATCCCCCGGGAACGTCGCTCTGCCCCGCCAGCCCGCTCATTTTTTTCCTTCCCGGTCCGGCGGAGTGAGGTAGAATAGAGAGTATGAAATGACACGTTAGGGAAAGGAGTGGATGGGATGAAAGCGATACGCGTTGCTCAATTCGGGCCTCCCGAGGTCCTGGCGCTGCACGAGGTGGCCGACCTGGAGCCGGGGCCGGGCCAGGTGGTGGTGGCGGTCAAGGCTGCCGGGGTCAACCCGGTGGATACCTATATCCGTTCCGGTCTGTACCAACATGCCGCGGCACCCCCCTATACGCCGGGGATCGACGGCGCCGGGGTGATCGCGGCGGTGGGGCCGGAGGTGAAGCATCGCCGGGTGGGGGACCGGGTGTACGTGGCCTGGTCCGTCTCCGGCACCTACGGGGAGCAGGTGCTCTGCACCGAGTTCCAGACCCACCCCCTGCCCGAGGGGGTCACCTTCAGCCAGGGGGCTGCCATCGGGGTCCCCTACGGCGCGGCCTATCGCGCCCTGTTCCAGCGGGCCCATGCCTGTGCCGGCGAAACGGTGCTGGTGCACGGCGCCAGCGGCGGGGTGGGGCTCGGTGCGGTGCAGCTCGCCCGGGCCGCCGGGCTGCGGGTGATCGGCACCGCCGGCACCGACCAGGGGCGGGCGGTGGTACAGGCCCAGGGGGCGCACCAGGTGCTCAATCACCACGAGCCGGGCTATCTGGACAAACTGGCCGACCTGACTTGCGGCCGTGGGGTGGATGTGATCCTGGAGATGCTGGCCAACGTGAACCTGGCCAAGGACCTGACGGCGCTGGCCACGGGCGGCCGGGTCGCGGTGATCGGCAGCCGGGGCCGGATCGAGATCGACCCGCGGGACGCCATGGGGCGCGAGGCCTCGATTCTGGGCGTCACCCTGTATAACGCCACGCCCCAGGACCTGGCCTCCATGCATGCAGCATTCGTGGCCGGCCTGGAAAACGGCACTCTGCGGCCGGTGGTGAGCAGGGAGTTCCCCTTGGCCGAGGCGGCGGCGGCCCATCACGCCGTCATGGAGGCCAACACCTTGGGCAAGATCGTGCTGATCCCCTGACACAAGTTTAAGAGGTTGTTGAAAAACAGCCATCTCGCCGCCATCCTCAAAAGCCCTTTCGTGCGGCGTAGCGCCCGGCCTTCGCAGCCAAAGCTGCTTCGGCGGAGTAGGCCTGCTACGCCTCCTCAGAGCTTTCTGCTGGTGCGACGATCTGACTATTTTTGAACAACCTGAGTTTTTCGACAGCCTCTTAGAGGCTAAATGGAATGAAAGGGGCGGCTGAGGGGAGGGGGCGTCAGAACCCGCAGCCGCCCCCCTGCTTTTGGTGATACTTTTGGTGGTACGCCTCCGCCTCCCAGAAGGTGGTGGCGGGGACGATCTCGGTCACGATCCTGCGGCGCAGCCTGCCCGAAAGGTCGAGGCGTTCCAGGGCCGCCTCGGCGGCCCGGCGCTGTTCCTCGGAATGGTAGAAGATGGCCGAGCGGTACTGGTCGCCCACGTCCGGCCCCTGGCGGTTCACCTGGGTCGGGTCGTGGCACTCCCAGAATAGGTCCAGGAGCCGGTCGAAGGTTGTCAATTGGGGATCGAAGGTGATCTCCACCGCCTCGGCATGGCCGGTGGCATGGCTGCACACATCGCCATAGGTGGGGTTTTCGGTGCGGCCGCCCGTGTAGCCAACCCTGGTGGCCACGACGCCGGGTGCATCCATGAAGGCGTCTTCCACGCCCCAGAAACAGCCGGCGGCAAAGGTTGCTATCTCCATGCGGCCTCCCAAAAGAAAAGGGGGCCGAAGCCCCCTTGATTGTCTCTGTCTACATATCCAGCTTTTCCATCTCTTCCGCCGAGATGTCGAAGTTGGCGTACACGTTCTGCACGTCGTCGTTGTCCTCCAGCTTGTCCATCAGCTTGAGCATGGTTTCGGCGTGCCTCCCCTCCAACTCCACCTGGGTCTGGGGGATCATGGTGATCTCGGCGCTGACCATCTTGAAGCCCTTGGCCGCCAGGGCCTCCCTGACCTCGATGAACGAGCCCGGCTCGGTCATGACCTCGATCTGGTCGTCCTGCTCGGCCACGTCGTCCGCGCCCGCCTCGATGGCGGCCTCGAACAACTGCTCGAAATCCACCGAATTGTCGTAGACGATCAGCCCTTTTTTGCTGAACATCCAGGCAACGCAGCCCGCCTCGCCCATATTCCCGTTGTTCTTGGTGAAGATGCTGCGGATATCGGAGACGGAACGGTTGCGGTTGTCGGTCAGCACCTCCACCAGCACCGCCGCCCCGCCGGGGCCGTACCCCTCGTAGACGATCTCTTCGTAGGTAACCCCTTCCATCCCGCCGGTACCCTTCTTGATGGCCCGGTCGATGTTGTCCTTGGGCATATTCTCGGCCTTGGCCTTATCGACCGCGGTCCGCAGGCGCGGGTTACCGTTGGGGTCGCCGCCCCCCAGTTTGGCGGCAACGGAAATCTCCTTGATCAGCTTGGTGAATACCTTGCCCCTTTTGGCATCCGCTGCGCCCTTTTTGTGCTTGATGGTGCTCCATTTATTATGACCTGACATCCTTCCCACTCCTTCGAAAAAATGTGGTGTAGCTTTTTTTGTTGCTATAAAAAGTGACAGACATTAGCATGGCGACCACGCTACTGTCCAGAGGGAAAAACTGCACAAAGGGGGCAAAAATATGATGACAATCATATGTTACCTCAGACGATTCGGGCTCCTGTCGCTTGTCACAGTGGCGCTTTTGGCCGGCTGCGCCGGGGTGGATTCCAACACCCGCGACGATGCCTCCACTCTTCCCCCGATCCTGACCCTGGACGAGGTTATCCGTCCGTACATTAAGATCGGCAGGATTCAAATCACCCGCGAGGTGTTTAAAACCGACGCCCTGAACAATACCGACGTCTACGACTGGGGCACTGCGGCCCTGCGCCGGGAGGCGGCCAAGATGGGGGCGGATGCCATTATCTTCCCGGAGATCAACGGCTCCTATATCATGTCGGTTGTGATACCCTCAACCGAGTACCGCGCCACCGGGGTGGCGATCAAGTTCAAATAAATGGATTGACAGGCCTGAGCTAATTTTATATAAGAAACGTCCACATTTCATCGTGGCGACGTAGCCAAGTGGTAAGGCAGAGGTCTGCAAAACCTTTATTCGGCGGTTCAAATCCGCCCGTCGCCTCCAAACAAATTCAAAGGGTTAGCCTGATCGGCTGGCCCTTTTTTTGTTTGTTGCGGCATCTCTTGTGGAACAACAAAACCCCCTGCCTGATGGTTGTAGCTTATCTGATTATTTGACGCTGTAGCAAAACGACACAAACCGAGGCATCTGGAAGTATTCCGGGTGCCTTTTTTCGTGTGATAACAGGTTGTTTTGCAAGAGCGCCCGGGATGGTAATTTTATTAACATTTTTGGAATAGTGTTAATATTTTTAACATATTGATATTACGGTTGAATTGTGAATATTTGTGGCGTAAACATATCTTGCTTCACCCGCAGAATTCATAGGTGACTGCCGTTTTAGGATATTCGTCGTTGAACCAAGGAAAGGAGCTAAACAATCGGATGGCTACCCTCATTCCTGCTTTAAGCACCTGCTTAAAGAAAATGACGCAAGGGGAAAAACGTTTTGCCGGCCGGCTTGAGAGCAAGCTGGATGACGACTATCTCTGCTGGTACAACGTGCCAATTGGCCGGTCAAGCCGCTATCCTGACTTCATTATTCTGCATCCGCAACGAGGGATTATCGTTCTTGAGGTCAAGGACTGGCGGGTTGATTATATCCAGGACATCAGCCCGACAAGTTTCAAGCTGCTGATCAATGACGCCGTCAAGGACGAGAAGAATCCTTTTGAACAGGCCCATGAGTATATTACCGAGATTATAAATATCCTTAAGCGTGATCCGCAGTTGGTGTGTGCGGAGAACGGCAAGCTGCTTTTCCCCTGGACGTGGGGTGTTGTCCTTACCAATATCAGCCGCAAGGTTTTCGACCTGCACGAGATGGATAATGTGATTCCGTCCCATCGGGTGATTTGTCAGGATGAAATGCTCGATACGATTGACCCCTTGGCGTTTCAAGAACAGCTTTGGGGAATGTTTACCTACCACAACAAGGGGATGCTGACCCTTCCACAGATAGAACGTGTCCGCTGGCATCTCTTCCCTGAAATACGCATTCCTTACAAACAGGCATCTCTTTTCGATTTCCAGGACGACGCAGATATAACACCACCGGATATTATCAAGGTGATGGATTTGCAGCAGGAACAACTTGCCCGGAGCCTGGGGGAAGGCCACAGGGTGATTCATGGCGTGGCGGGTTCCGGCAAGACGCTGATCCTGGGGTTCAGGGCGGAGTATCTGGCGCAGGTCTGTTCACGGCCGATTCTGATTCTTTGTTACAACAAGGTTCTTGCCCGGCGTCTGGAAGAGTGGATGGAATCACGGGGACTCGGGGCAAAGGTGCAGGTGCGTCATTTCCACAAGTGGTGCTGGGACCAGTTGAAAACTTATCATGTGAGGATTCCTTCCAATTGCGCGAGTGAAGAAGATTTCAGTGATGAGTTGGTGGATGCGGTAATTCGCGCGGTGGATAGCAAGCATATCCCGGCAGGCCAGTGTGATGCGGTGTTGATTGACGAGGGGCACGATTTCCGACCGGAGTGGTTGAAGCTCATTGTGCAGATGGTGAATCCGCGCTCAAATTCCTTGCTGGTGCTGTACGATGACGCACAGTCGATCTACAACAAGAAGAAACGCGGGTTCAGCTTTAAGAGTGTCGATATTCAGGCAACGGGGCGCACAACGATCCTAAAGGTGAATTATCGAAATACCAAGGAGATCCTTGATTGTGCGACGCGGTTTGCCCAGGGGCTTCTGATAGCGCAGGATTCGGACGATGATTCAATCCCGCGTATTGCGCCGATTTCAGGCGGTGAGAGCGGGGAAAAGCCGATCTTGATCAAGCTGCCGACCTTGAGGGATGAGGTGGATTATATTGTCGCCAAGCTGAAAGAGGCGCACCAGCAGGGACACAAATGGAAAGACATGGCGGTTTTATTCCGGCATTGGAAGCCAATGGGGGAAGATTTGCGCAAGGCCCTATATGAGGCCCGGATTCCCTTTGGTGGGAAGGAAACGATTCTGTTTGGAGACAAGGCAAAGAGGGTGTCGCTTTTGTCGTACAACAGCAGCAAGGGTCTTGAGTTTCCCCTCGTGGCGATTCCGGGAGTTTGTTTTCCGTCAGAGGAATCAAAGGCGGATGAGGCAGAGGCGCAGCTTCTGTATGTGGCTATGACGCGGGCGACGAAACAGTTGATTATGACGGGGGTGTGATCGTATTTTCTAGACCCCGTGTTACTTTGAAAGAAACCAAAAAGGCCTGTCTCCTTTGCGTGGAGGCAGGCCTTTTTTTATAACCATGGTGTCGCGAAAGATTACAGCCCCTTCAATTCCTTGCCGGGGGTGAACTTGCCGCTCTTGGAAGCCGCAATCTTGAGCGGGGCTCCCGTCTGCGGGTTACGGCCTTCCCTGGCTGCCCTGGCGGACACCGAGAAGGTGCCGAAGCCAACCAGCGCAACCTTGTCGCCGGCCTTGAGGGCTTTCGTTACGGCCCCGGTGAAGGCGTTCAGCGCTTCGGCGGCCTGGGCCTGTGTCAGTCCCGCTTCCTCTGCTATCTCTTTTACCAATTCTGCTTTGGTCATGGTCATCCTCCAGTTTTTGTCGTTTGCCCGAGAGTGGGCGTTTGGAGAATATAACCCGAGATGCTGTGCGGCTGCAAGGGCAATTACCGGAGTTTCATATTCTTTTCTCCGGCAGTTTTCCGCTGTGTTCTACTCGATACGGTTTTTTCCCAGCGAGCCGCCGGGCCATTTTTGCGCTGACCTACGCCCGCTGCGGGCCGCAGGTCGCCATGATGATATCGACGGCGCGTGCGGTAACTGACTTGATTTCCTCATTACTTGCCTCGCATGGATGCAAAACGGGAAGCGCTCAAGGGCTTGGATCGAGTTTGTGACGAGACGTGCTTTTTGACGTTCTATTCTTTCCGCTCTGCCCCGGAAGCGCCACCGGTTTCATCCGGGGCTGGGCGGAAATCCCGGGAGTCCATGAGCACCTGGCGTAACGACGAGAGGGTGTAAGGCTTCTGGATGAACCCCGCCAACCCCAGACCGGCGAATTTCCGGGCGATGTCGTGCACACTGTACCCACTGGACATGATCACCTTTACCTTCGGGTCGAGCTTGCGCAACTCCCTGAAACAGTGCTCGCCGTCCAGGTGGGGCATGGTCAAATCCAGGATGATGCCGGTCACTGCCGGATTCTCCTTGAAAGCTGCCAACGCTTCGGCGCCGTCGTCGGCGGTAACGACCGTATAGCCGAGCAATTGCAGCATTTCCCTCCCGATGTCCCGGACATCTTCTTCGTCGTCCACCAGCAGTACGGTTCCGTCCCCCTGGAAATCTGTTTCCTGCCGCTCAGCGGACGCATATCCCGCCTGCTCTCCGGCTGCGGGCAGCAGGATTCTGAAGATGCTCCCTTTTCCCGGTTCGGTGTAGATCTGTATTGATCCCTTGTGGCCGTGGACGATCCCCTGTACCGTGGCCATGCCCAAGCCCCTCCCGGTAAATTTGGTCGTGAAAAATGGGTCGAATATCTTCGCCTTGGTCTCCCTGTCCATGCCGCAGCCGGTGTCGGTTACTTCCAGGTACACGTAGAGGCCTGCGGCAATGTTGTCGCTCAACCAGGCGCCCCGCAAATAGCCCTGATCGCAGTTCTTCCAGCCGGTGCCGATGGTGATGCTGCCGTCGTGGTCGCCTATGGCTTCCGAGGCATTGATGACGAGGTTCATGACCACCTGGCGGATCTGGCCCGCATCGGCGGTCACCCTGGGGAGCGGGTTGGTAGGCTCGAAACGGAGTTGGACGTTTTTGGGGATGGCGGCCTCGATGAGCGGCCCAATATCTTCAACCAGCCGGTTGAGATCAACCGGCTCGACAACGAAATTTCCTTTGCCGGAATAGGCGAGCATCTGCCTGGCGAGCTCGGCGGCGCGTTGTGCCGATTGTTCTATTCGCTTCAGGTTATCGCGGACCGGTGAGTCGGGATTCAGGCGCAACATGGCGAGTTCGGTATATCCGATGATCGATGTCAGGATATTGTTGAAGTCATGGGCAATTCCGCCGGCCAGCACTTCGAGGCTCTCCAGCTTCTGGGCGTGCAGCAGTTGGCGTTCGAGATTCAGGCGATCTTCTTCGGCCTGTTTCAGGTCGGTCAAGTCCGTGAACATGGCGAAAGAGCCCTGGAAACGGCCTTCGTCGTCCAATATTGGCGTTGCCGAGACGAGCAGCCAAATAGACGAGCCATCCTTGCGCCGGTAACGGCACTCATACTGTCCGCTCTCCCCGCGCCGCCGGCTGTTCATTCTTGTTAAAATACTGGAACTGTCGTCACCAGGCACCAAGTGCGGCAGGGGGGTCCCGATCAGTTCCTCCGGTGCATAGCCCAGCAGGTCCGAGATATGGCTGTTCACGTAGGTTATGCTGTAATCCTGCCCGGTGACGATGATTCCTTCACGTGCCGTGGTGATGATCCGGCGGTATTTCTCTTCGCTCTTTTGCAGCTCTTTCTCCTTCTGGATGCGGCTGCGGCGGCTCCGGATCAGATAGGCGATGAGCGAGGCCTCCCCTGCAAGGAAGAGCAGGGCAATGAGCGCGTAGCCCCAGTATTGCTCCCAGAATCCGGGCCGATAGTTGATCAGGATACTCCCCTTCGGCAGCCGGGACTTTTGCAACCCCCAGCGCCGCATCTCGGCCCAATCGAACATCGGGACATGGTTCACAAAATCGACGTGCGACATCCGGGCGTCGAGCCTGTTGTGGATCAGGTCTATGGAGAGGCGGGCAACCGCTTGGCCGAGGTCCTTGAAGGAAAGGAGGTTGCCCCCGACGATTCCGGCGCCCAGGAGGCTGTCATAAAGGCCGAATACTGGCGATTTCGCCGCTCTGGCGATGTCGGACAGCGCTATGGCGGGAGCACACAGCGTTCCACGGGCGTCTTTGGACAGACGGGTGTACAGGATAATGGCATGGTCGCGTTCCCTGGCGACCTCCTCGAGGATCTCCGGTAGGGAGTTATTGATGAGATAGCGGATAGAAAATTTCCCATCGAGATCTTTCACCGCATCCTGAGCATTTTTCAAGTGGGGGGCATCGTCGGCAGTTGGGCCGGATATGACGATGATCTCCTTTGTCTCGGGCAATAATGCCAGGGCATAGTGCAGGGTGGCGAGTGAGTCGAAACTGTAGACGACCTGGAGTACTCTCCTGCCGCCATTGCCTGTGCCGGTTGCTCCCTTGGGAACAGCGGCAACAATCGGGGTGCCTACGAAAAGCTCCTTCCCCTCCCGGAGCATGAAATCCAAAGCGTCCTGGTAAAGGGCAATGACGACGTCAAACGTCTCATCCGCATACTTCTTGCGCAGATAATCGGCCAGTTCGAGGCGGTATTTGTGGTCTGGATGATGCTGAAGGTCCAGGTATTCCTGGAACAGATCTGAGTCTCCCACATCCGAGGCGCTCAAAGCTGGCAACAAGCCCTTGTTGATAATTCCATGGGTGGGGAGGTTCGTCACCCTGCCGTACAGGATGAGGACATGGTGATGGCGTGGAGGTTGGTCGGACAGGGCGCTTATCGCTGGAGATGATTGCAGCAGCAGAGCAAACAGAAAGGTGCCGACGAACTGCATCAGTTTTGGGGAAAGGTGCCAGGATGATTCGGCTTTTTTTGTCTCAGGGGTCCACATCTCAGGATACCCTCGCGGCGGCGATCTGCCGAAAGGGGACACGCGGTGGCAGGTCATAACCCGTGACAACGTTGTGAAGATCGGCAAAAAGCCGATTGTACCGCGCCGCGCAAACCTGCACACGCCGGAAGCTCTCTGAGGGGTGACGTTTTATGATCCGGTGCGGAGAATGTTAAAAGCATATCATAAATATTTAAAATACAAAGGAACGCTGTCGTATCTATCTTTTTCCGCGTGTCAAAATGATGTTTTTGGGAGTGGGCTGTTTAGAAGAAAAGTCAAAAACATGTTGAGGCAGCAATGACCTGACTGTTTGCCCTTGAATGAGGGTGATATTTACGTTGCCTGCTTCAAGCCTTCCAGCTCGTAAGGATGTCTGCACCTCCCCAGCCTGCATCGTATGGCATTAGCCCTTGTCGGGCCGTTGCCGGGGGTGTATTTTAAAATCAGCGACAGACTCGAAACACCCGGAGGCAACTATGAAAATCCTGATGGTACTGACGTCCCACGACACCCTCGGCACTACCGGCCGCAAGACCGGTTTTTGGCTGGAGGAGTTTGTCGCCCCCTATTATGTCTTTAAGGACGCCGGGGCCGAGGTCGTCCTGGCTTCCCCCAAAGGGGGGCAGCCGCCATTGGACCCGAAGAGCGACGATCCGGCTTCTCAGACCGCGGCAACCGAACGCTTCAAGGCCGATGACGCGGCAAAGCGCGCCTTGGCCGCCACCCTGAAGCTCTCGGACCTGTCCCCTGCGGATTACGACGCGCTCTTCTACCCCGGCGGCCACGGCCCCCTGTGGGACCTGGCCGAAGACCGGGACTCCATCGCGCTGATCGAAGCCCTGTATGGAGCGGGCAAGCCGGTAGCTGCGGTGTGCCATGCGCCGGGCGTGCTGCGCCACGTCACGGCGCCGGACGGTACTCCGTTGGTGAAGGGCAAGGCGGTGACCGGCTTTTCCGACACGGAGGAGAACGCCGTCGGCTTGACCGACGTGGTGCCGTTCCTGGTGGAGGACGAACTGAAGAAAAACGGCGGCATCTATACCAAAGCCCAGGACTGGCACTCCTATGTCGTGTGCGCCGGCACGCTCGTCACCGGCCAGAATCCCGCCTCATCCGAGGCTACGGCACAAAAGCTGCTGGAACTGCTGGCGGCCGGAAAATCCTGACACGGGCGAAGCCGCCCCATCAAGAGCTGAAGGTGTTGCTCTCCGCCCAGGATCGCTCACCCCTCCTTGCGACGTACATTCCGCATGTTATTGTAGCACTCCTGCTTGCTCCAGATCAATTCAGTGGCACGATCCAGAGTCGCATTGAGGTCTTGAAGGTTTGTCCGGGATATACGATCGGCAATTCTGTTGAGCACCTTACAGGTCAGAGCCGGATTAATGTACCACGGCATGTTCATCAACCCCTTTCCACGCCCGTGTTTCCAACCTCAACACCCCCGCCCTCCGGTGGGGCGGGTGAAATCGAAACTCATGGGGTAATTAAAGCATAATGTGTACCGGGTGCTGTAACCATTTGATATGATATTGTATTATCCATTGCCGTTGGTGTGGAACGCAGCAAACAGCCCGTTTGTTGGAATTTTTTACAGTGGTGGGACGTGACGAGGGGGGAGTAGCGGCTGTGGGCCGAACCGGCACTCGAAAAAGTATGTCAGCCGAGTGCCGGTTTCCCGTGTTGCGTAACTGAATCGGTCGTTTCAGGCCCCCGCACGCCGAGCCAAATGGTGTGCTGTCTCCCCCCCAGCGCCTTGCCCCGGGCCGGAACCCGGACCTCGTGTACCTGGAAACCGGCCCGGCGCAGCCGTTCGGTAAACGCCCGGTCGGGACCGGCCGACCATACGGCCAGCACCCCCGGCGGCCGCAGGGCGGCGAAGGACGCCTCCAGGCCGGCCCGGCTGTAGAGCCATTCGTTGCCCCTGTGGGTCATGGCCTCGGGGCCGTTGTCCACGTCCAGCAGGATGGCATCGTAGGCTTGGTGCTCCGCACGCAGGACCAGGGCCACATCCTGCTCCCGGACCGTGACCCGGTCATCGTCGAGGGGGAACCCGGCCAGGTCCGCGAGCGGGCCCCGGTTCCACTCCACCACGGCCGGCACCAGTTCGGCGACGACCACCCGACCGTCGGCACCGAGTCGCTGCAACGCAGCAGCGGTGGTATACCCCATGCCCATCCCGCCGATCAGTATCCGGGGGGCAGGGCGGTCGGCGATCCGGGCGCAGGCCAACTCCGCCAACGCCTCTTCCGAACCGTGAACCCGGCTGTTCATGAGCTCGTTGCCATTGACCTGGATCGAATACTCCCTGCCACGCCTGTAGAGGCACAGTTCGCCGCCCCCCGGTGCCTGTGCGCTGTCGATGAGTTCCCACGGTATCATGTCCGCTCCCCTGTTGGTGTGAAAGTTGCGCCGCCACTCTACCACACGGCGTCCCGCGTTTATCTGCTTTTTTTCTGTGTAATACCGGGATGTTTGTAAGATGACCCGGAGGTGTCACTTTTTTTAACACGTTCCGGATAGTGGTAATATTTTTAACATACTGAAATTGCAATTGAAATGTGCCTTTTCATGGAGTAAGAATGTTCGTGTGGGCATAAATTGGTGCGCAATCGGGCGTAACGCACCGCTGTTGCGCGGGGGGCTGCGGCGGAGAACGGCTATGTGGCCCGTTCCAAGGGGAAAAAGCGAAAATTACGGCCATTTTCGATCACGGGGACAGGAGGGACGATGAGGGTAATATACCTGGTGGTGGGGATCATGGTGATGGCGTCGTTGGATGCTGGCGCGACCTTCTATAAGTACCGGGACAGCAGCGGCGCGATCGTCATTACCGATAAACTGGAAAATGTCCCGCAAAAATATCGTAAGCAGTACAAAGTCATCCTGGACGAGCAACTGGATGCCCGGGATTCGCTGAAAAAACGGTGGGCAGCAGGCAAAGAGGCGCAGGAGAGACAAGAACAGGAACAAAGGCAGCGGAAGGCGGCTAAAAAGTTGATGCCGAGTGACGGCAAGCGCCTCGTCATCACCGTGGACGAGCAAACGGGAGAGTTGATTCGTACCATGGAGTAGCGTCGCATGCCTCGGCGCCCTTCTGCCACACCCGGTGGAAGCGGTATCACAACGCTTGAAAGCCTGGGCGGAATTTGTTACTGTGCTGCTGCTCGTTGCCGGAGCGGTACCACCCACTGTTATTCCTGTGCTCAGGTATTGCTATGAAGATATTACAAGCATTCCTCATAATGTCTTTTCTGGTGCTGTCGGCATGCAGCAACCTTTCCAGGTCCTACGGTTTGACGACCCTTTCGCATAACAGAATCTCGGAAAATGAATTTCCCATCGACAGCAAGCTCTACTATCTCTCCTGCAATCAGAATATCAGGATTGCCGTCGTTGCCGGTACTGTCAAGATTGATAACAATTACGAGGGGTATGACGGTTATCAGGAGTTTGTGTCGGTAACCACCGAGGAACTGATTACCAATTACGAACATCATCTGCTCGATCTCTCCAAGTATTTTCAGAAATATGCCTTCAACTTGGTCAACAGGCGTGAGGTCAATCGGGTGCTTAACGAATACGAGTCGAGCAACCTGGCCTTTGTGCCGGAGGATTTGCGGGAAAAAATCGGGGCGGAGACTACCGCGACCCACATCCTTCTGATGAACTTCTCGCGAAACTACGATGACCGGTCCCATGCGATCGATACCATTGAACGCCAGCTCATAAATGTTGCAACCGGCTCGGTCGAGGCGGCTGATTATCTGAAGGTGCGGAACTCCATCTCTCCACTATAGGGTCGATTTCATTGTGTTCTTAAATACCAATAACCTGCCGTGGCTCATCTCGAAAGAGCTGCGAACCGTCATTCACGCCCACATCTCCGATCATTTCACGGCCTGCGTCATTACCTTTCAATGCCGCATCCCGGCAGCCGGTCACCATCCGGCCGAAATCGCCATCGATACCGACGGCACGATCATCTTCATTACTAGCCTTTCGGATGCCGCCGATTTCTCCGAAGCGGCGGAGGAGACCTACTTCGATTTCGTGGCCAGAGCGGCCCGGTACGGCGGCCGGGAACCGGTGTCGTTGGAGGGGGGGCAGGAGCGGTACCAGGAGTGGGAAGGCGCTTTTGTGGCTTCTTCCCTTGCGGGTGCCTACCGGGTCGCGGTAGCGCCCATACTGGAGTTGGAAGAACGGTGCGATTGAAGAGGCCACGCATTCAGGAACGGTGGTTCGGTACAAACAGCGGGCTGCGTCATAATGGCGCAGCCTTTTTTAAATTCAATTTGCGGGTCTGTGGCAAAAAAACTGGAAAAGTAACAACATGCATGCTGTTTTGCGCCGATGCCCAGTACAACGTATGCGGAATATGACCGGGGGACGCCGCGACCATGGGGCGGGCGGATTGCGGTTTGCTGCTCCATAGGGCACATCGTCTGCCTGTTTATTAATCATCTGCCGGCGCAGCAGATGCGGACCGCTAGGGTAAAATGCCCTGGTAGCGCGCCTTGAGCCCCTTTAAACCTCTTGGCACGTATTGTGTACCCTCTCTTCCCATGGCATGGCTTACCATGTCACCGACATTCACACAAATCCCGTGCAATCGGCGCCACCGCCCCGCTCTCGCAGATGAGACGCGGGGCGTTTTGTTTTTGCAGGCGAGGAGATGATGACGACAACCCGTTGTGGGAATTGAAGGGAGCATACAGCTCACGGGGCCGGGGAGCATGGTGAGGAGTGGGGCAACCGTGCAGCGCCCAGGTCCGCTACCTCGCAAACAGCAGTCAATCCAGCAGGTGGATGAAAGGAGATTCGATGAGACAGATAGCTATCTACGGTAAAGGCGGCATCGGCAAATCGACCACAACCCAGAACACGGTGGCGGGTCTCGCCAAGCTCGGCAAGAAGGTCATGATCGTGGGGTGCGACCCCAAGGCGGACTCGACCCGGCTCATCCTGCACGCCAAGGCCCAGGCAACGGTCATGGACCTGGTGCGGGAGCTCGGCACGGTCGAGGACCTTGAGGTGAAAGATGTTATGAAGGTCGGCTACAACGGCATCGCCTGCGTCGAATCGGGTGGCCCCGAGCCGGGTGTCGGCTGCGCCGGACGCGGCGTCATCACCGCCATCAACTTCCTGGAGGAAAACGGCGCCTATGCGCCCGACCTGGATTTCGTGTTCTACGACGTCCTGGGCGACGTGGTATGCGGCGGGTTTGCCATGCCGATCCGGGAGGGGAAGGCGGAAGAGATCTACATCGTCTGTTCGGGCGAGATGATGGCCATGTATGCCGCTAACAACATCGCCAAGGGGATTCTCAAGTATGCCACCTCCGGGAAGGTGCGCCTGGCCGGGCTGATCTGCAACGCCCGGAAGACGGACAAGGAATACGAGCTGATCGACGCCCTGGCCAAAAAACTCGGCACCCAGATGATCCACTTCGTGCCCCGTGACAATCAGGTGCAGCGGGCCGAACTGCGGCGCATGACGGTCATCGAGTATTCGCCGGAACACCCCCAGGCCAACGAGTACCTGACCCTAGCCAAGAAAATCCTCGACAACAAGATGCTGGTCATCCCCAAGCCGCTTGAGATGGAAGAACTGGAGGAGCTGCTGATGGAGTTCGGTATCATGGAGCCAGATGACGAGAGCAATGTGGGCAAGGCTGAGGCGGCGTAGCACGTTGGAACACGGAACAGCTTTGAAAGAGTCCCCCCTCCCTTGACGGGAGGGGATTTTTTATATGTGTTTCAGCAGCTTTCCTCCTCGATCCTCTCCAGCAACTCCAAAGCATCCTGGTCGTCGTAGGTCTCGAAGAGCTCCCTGATGTTATTGATATAGGAATGGATCAGGAACAGCTCGTCGAGGCAGCGGCCGCTGGTCTTGTCCGGCGCTCCCACGCTGTTCAGCTTTTCCTTGAATTTCTCCCAGAACGGATTGGTCCGTTCCGGGTCGTCGATGTGCCGCCGCAGCATCGCCATCAGCACCCGGGAATTCTCGTCGCCGTTGATGCCGATAAAGGATACGTAGCGGTCCGGTTTTGCTGCTGTTGTTGCCTCCATAAATTCATCCTTTCAGATGTAGTGTTTCCGATCCGGAATGGAGGGCTTTTTTGTCCAGGCAAGGAAATCAAGGGATTGCGCGGAGGCGTACTACTGTACGCCGCACAAGCAATCCCGAAGATTGACGCCGCATGGGCGAAAAAGAACCCTTTCCGGACGGAAACTATTCGATGCCATCCAGCCGCAGGGCAAAGGTCAGGTCCAGCCCGGCCAGTGGGTGGTTGCCGTCCAGGGTTACCTCGGTCTCGGTGATCCCGGCGATGAGCATGACCCGTTCCCCGCCTCCCGAAAAGCCGATGCTGAGTTTTTGACCAACCATGATCTCTTTTTCAGCGGGAAAGTGGGCCCGGTCCACCCGGAGGATGTTCTCGGGCAACCGCGGCCCATAGGCCTCGGCGGCCGGGATGAGGATATTGACCGTCTCTCCCACGGCCATGCCGACCACGGCCCGTTCCAGGGCCGGAAAGACCTGGTCCTGGCCGATGGTGAAGACGAGCGGCTCTTCGTCCGGGGTGCTGTGGAAGATGCGGCCGTTGTCCAGGGTCCCGATATAGTGGACCGTTACGGTGCTGCCCTGTTGTGCGCGTACCATGTTGCGTCTCCTTGCAAGCGGGTGCTCATCTGTTGTTGCTATGACTATATGCAACATGTCGGCCGAGATGCCTTTTGAATACGGTCTCTTCGACGACGCCCCTGGCGCCGTGCGGACAGCAAGGTTGCCCTATAATGGGGCATGTACGCGGGACTTGACTATTCGTTATGCAACATATAATATACCGCCCTTCTTTTTGTTTATATAACTGTATGAATTTATAATGTAATTATCCTTCAATAGTTTTGGCACGTGTTATGTAGTTATCTATATATCGCCCGAAGGTGTTGTGAGCGAGAATGGATGTATTCCGCCGCAACATGATTCGGGTGCCGGTAAGGCGACAGGGAGGTCGCGCGCGGCGCCCGTTGGTGTGCGCTGCCGTCGGTGGGTGTGGTAACGGCGTTGCCATGGATGAATGGAGCGCCTCTTTCCGAATATGCACGATGTACCATGCTCACCGAGTCTGCGTGGGCAAAAAATGCACGAGCGGCTGGTGGCAAACTGCGGCACTGCAGGGGCACCGGCGGCGTAAGGCCTTGGAAAGGAGGCAGTATGAAGATCGCTTTCACCACATCGACCGGCGTCGAGGTCGATCTGAATTTTCGCACGTCCACCAGTTTCACCGTCTGGGACGTGAGGCCGGACGAGGCATACTACGTAACAACGGTGCGGATCGCAGACGATGCGGGGTGCGAGGATGACAGGATCGCCATCCGCGTCAAGGCGCTCAGCGGATGCTCCATCGTGTGTGCCCGGGAGATCAGTGGCCCGGCGGCGGCCAAGCTGGCGGCCGGGAGCATCCACCCTCTGAAGACCGGCGTGGCCACCCCCGTGGAGGAGATCATCGGCAGGTTGAAGAACGTGCTGCGGGGGACCCCGGCACCCTGGATTCGCAAGGCACAGATCGGGAACGACTTTGTTGCGGGGTGACATACCTGCTCAGGGGAGTTTTCCCGAGGATTGAGTTAGGCTGTACGCACGCCGTACAAGGCTCACTTTGTGGGCCTCCTTCATGTGGTGGGGGGGAGCGATCCCCCCTTTTTTCATGCAGTGACGGCGGGCGCATTTTGCAGGATGAATGGCGCGCCCCCGGGCGCGTATAAAACAAAGGAGGTTGGTATGAAAAGGTTGGGAATTTTGTTGGGGGTGGCCCTGATGGCGGCCCAGGCCGGCACGGCTTCGGCACGGAGTCTGGAGGACGTGCTGAAGGAAAAGGGGGTCATCACCGAGGAGGATTACAAGGAGATTCAGAAGAGCAGCCCGATCAAGTATAAGTTGGGCGAAGGGTTCAACTTCACCTCGGCCGACGGGAAGTTCAGCACCTCCATCGGCGGTGTGTATCAGCTCCGCTACACCCTGATGGACAATGACGACGTCAACAACACCGCCGCCAAGCAGGCCCAGGATTCCAGCAAATTCGAGTTGCGGCGCATCAAGCTCGTTTTCAACGGCTACGCCTATTCTCCCGATTTGACTTACAAGATGACGATCAACTTCGCCAATATCGCCGGCGGCGCCACCAGCAACGGCGGTCTGCTGGAAGAGACCTACGTGAACTACCGCCTGCTTGACGAGGTGCAGTTCCGTTTCGGCCAGGACAAGGTCCAGTTCGGCCGCCAGTGGATCACCTCCTCCGCGGCGCAGCAGTTCGTGGACGCCTCGGCGGTGACCAACGCCTTCGTGCCCGGGTATGACACCGGGGTGATGATCCACGGCAAGATCGCCGGCGGACTCGTCAACTACAACATCGCCGGCTATGGCGGGGTGGGGCAGAACACCTACCGCAGCACCACGGACAACGCATTTGCGGCGCGCCTCACCGTCAACCCCTTGGGCGACGTGAAATACACCGAATCCGACGTGGAGTACAGCAAGAACCCGCTGGTCTCCGTGGGCGCCGACTTCTACCGGAACACCCTGAGCGCCACCGAAGCCAATACCACCAACACCGCCACCGGTAACAACCTCAGCTTTGCCAAGAGCACTAGCTGGTACGGGCTTGGCAAGGGCCTCCTGCCCGCGGCCAGGGCGTTCAGCGCCGGTGAGGCGCTGGACTTCAACATGGCCGGCGTGGATGCGGCCTTCAAATGGCGCGGCTTCTCGGCCACGGGCGAGTACTTCTTCGCCGAGGCCGACGGCCAGACGACCAACCACAAGCTGCGCGCCCAGGGCTTCTACGCCCAGGCCGGCTACTTCGTGATCCCGAAGAAGGTGGAGTTGGCCTACCGCTATTCTTACATCGACCCGAACCGCGACGCGGTGAACGACCTGTGGGTTGAGAATACCGGTGCGGTGTCGTGGTACGTGAACAACCAAAACCTGAAGATTCAGGCCGACTACACCAATGTCCACAAGCAGGCGGCCATCGCCTCCACGAGCGGCAAGAACGCCACCGACGATCAGCAGGTGCGTTTCCAGGTCCAGATGCTGTTCTGATCAGGCTTGTCGGGAACAGGTCCGGCAGGCTGCGCCACGTTCGGCAGTCTGCCGGATTGAATTTTAGTAATGCGCTTTACATGGGGGGCGATCCCTGTATAATTTTAACCGATACGGCACGAAATTCCGTGCCGGTCGCCGCGAGGTCTTTGCGCACAGGGGTGTGATCGTGTTATGAAATGTTCACAGGAAGGTGCCAAGCTGGGGCTCTCCGGGGCCGTCTGGTTGAACAAGGAAGACCGGAAGTTCCTGGGGGGCGACCGGATCAGCCTGCTGGAGCAGATCGGCGAACTGGGCTCGATCACCAAGGCCGCGAAGGCGGTCGGTGTCAGCTACAAAACCGCCTGGGACCTGGTGAACATGATCAACAACCTGGCCGACAAGCCGCTGGTCGATCGTTTGACCGGGGGCAAGGGCGGGGGAGGGACCACCCTCACCGCCGAGGGGAAGAAGGTCCTGCGGGAGTTTCAGATCATCCAGGAAGAACATCGCAAGTTTTTGGGCAATATCGCCGAGAAACTGGGCGATGCCGACAGCCTGTACCAACTACTGAGGAGGATTGCCATGAAAGTCAGCGCGCGTAACGTATTTGCCGGAACCGTGGCCAGGATCGTCAAGGGTGCGGTCAATGCCGAGGTCGACCTGACCCTCAAGGGGGGGGCCACCATAGCGGCTGTTGTCACCAACGGCGCCGTCGATAACCTGGGATTGGCGGTAGGGAAAGAGGCCTATGCCATCATCAAGGCCAGTTCGGTCATCGTCGGTACGGATCTGCACGATGCCAAGCTCAGCGCCCGGAACCTGATGTGCGGCACGGTCGCCAAGGTCATCGAGGGACCGGTCAGCGCCGAGGTGGATGTGGAGGTGGGGGGCGGCAACACCGTCAGCGCCGTCATCACCCATGAGAGCAGCAAGAATCTGGGGCTGGCCGTGGGCGGCCACGCCTGCGTCATCTTCAAGGCCTCCAGCGTCATCATTGGCGTGAGCTGATCCATACGCCGCGAGGAATATCCAGGAGGGGCATCAACGACGCTGCCCCTTTTTTATGCAATCCGTTATATTTTGAGCACTATAACGGACAAGCGAAGGAGGGCGCCATGCTTGCCTGTCTGCCTGACGGTGAGATCGAACGATTTTTGGAAGAGGATCTCCCCTATGGCGATCTGACCACCCATTTGCTCGGCATCGGCCACCAGCCGGGCACCATCGCCTTTGCCACCCGCGAGGACACGACCCTCTGCTGCACCGAGGAGGCGGGCCGGGTGTTGGAGAAATGCGGCTGCCGCATTTCGATCCTGGAGCCGAGCGGGACGCGCTGTGCCCCCGGCACGGTCTTTCTGGCCGCCACGGGAACGGCACAGGCCCTGCATGCCGGTTGGAAGGTCGCCCTGAACCTGTTGGAGTACGCCTCGGGCATCGCCTCCCGGACCGCCAGGATCGTCCGGGCCGCCCGAGAGGTAAATCCGGGCGTCGTCGTGGTGACCACCCGCAAGTCCTTTCCCGGCACCAAGAAGGTGGCCATCAAAGCCATCTGCGCCGGCGGGGCGCTGCCCCATCGCCTGGGGCTGTCGGAAACCGTGCTGGTATTCAGGCAGCACACCGCCTTTCTGGGGGGGCTGGATGCGTTTCTGGAGGAGGTGCCCTCCCTGCGGGCCGGGGCGCCGGAAAACCGGATCATCGTCGAGGCGGAGAACGCCGCGGAGGCGCTGCGCATCGCCGGGGCAGGGGTGGATGTGGTCCAGGTGGACAAGCTTCCGCCCGTCGAGTTGCGGCACCTGGTTGCCGACATCCGGGCGGTGGGCCGGCAGGTGAAGATCTCCGCGGCAGGCGGCATCAACGAGGGAAACGTGGCGGAATATGCCGCCACCGGTGTGGACATCATCGTCCTGTCGTCGGTCTACTTCGGCAAGCCGGCGGACATCGGCGTCCAACTGGTTCCCCGTGGGGAGTGAAGAGACATCGTTACGCTCTGCGGGTCAGAAATAACTACAACACTAACGCCTTTATACGGAGACCATCATGAATCGAATCGTATCGACCCTGGTTGTCGCACTGGCCTGTCTGCTGCCCGTAACCGCCCTGGCTGGTGAGATCAACCTGTTTGTGGCGGCCAGCATGCGGGAGGTCGTCAATGAGTTGTCTGCCGACTTTGCCATGAAAAACAGCGGCGTGACCTTCAAGAAAAACTACGGTGCCTCCGGTGCCCTGGCCAAACAGATCGAGAACGGCGCTCCGGCAGATATCTTCATCTCGGCCAACGTTGAGTGGATGGATTACATGAAGAAAAAGAAACTGGCCGACGACAGGAGTGTTGCCACCTTTGCCTACAATTCCCTGGTGTTTGCCGGCCGGCCGGGAGTGAAGGCCGCCAGCCTGCATGACGTGACCAAGCTGGAGAAGATCGCCATCGGCAGCCCCAAGAGCGTGCCGGCCGGCGAATACGCCGCTGAGGCCTTCCGGAAGGCCGGGATCGACAAACAGCTGGAGAAGAAGCTGGTCATGGCCAAGGACGTGCGCGAGTGCCTGCTGTACGCCGACCGGGGCGAGGTTGACGGCGCTTTCGTTTATAAAACCGACGCCCTGCAGGTGGCCAAGAGCGCCAAGATCCTGTTCACGGTGCCCCAACAGTACTACCCGCGGGTTACCTACCCCATGGCCCTGACCGTGACCGGCGGCAAGAAGGCCGAGGCCGCTGGTTTCTATCGGTTCCTGCAGTCTGCAGAGGCTAAGGCCGTCCTTGCCAAACACGGCTTTCTCGTGAAATAGGGTACGGCATGCCGATTTTTACCTCCGCCGAATATATGGCCATCCTGCTGTCGCTCAAGGTGTCGGTCGTGGCGACGCTGGTGTCGCTCCCCTTCGGTTTTGTGGTCGCCTATCTCATGACCTACCGGCAGTTCCGGGGGAAGGTTGCGCTGGACGTGGCGGTCAATCTCCCCCTGACCCTGCCGCCGGTGGTGATAGGGTATATCCTGTTGCTGCTCCTGGGGCAGAAGGGCTTTATCGGGCAGCATCTGTTGCAGCCGCTCGGCATCACGCTGATTTTCACCTGGAAGGCCGCAGTCATCGCCACGGCCGTGGTCGGCTTTCCCCTCATGGTCCGGTCGATCCGCCTGGGCATGGAAAACGTTGACGAACGGCTCATCCAGGCCGCCCGCACCCTGGGCGCCGGATGGCTCGACACCATTGTGACCGTGATCATCCCGCTCTCGTTCCGCGGGATCGTTGCCGGGGCGGCGCTCATGTTCGCCCGCGGCCTGGGGGAGTTCGGGGCGACCATCGTGGTGGCCGGCAATATCCCCGGCGTAACCCAGACCATTCCCCTGGCCATCTACGAGTACACCAGTTCCCCCGACGGCGATCGCATGGCCCTGGCCCTCTGTCTGGTGTCGATCCTCCTCTCGGTGGTCGTGCTCCTGCTCCACGAATATCTCAACCGCCGCATCGCCAAGGCCGACTGACATGGAACTACGCGTTACCCTGAACAAGAACTTCGAAACCTTTTCCCTGGATATGGCCTTCACGGTCCAGGGGGAGCGCATCGGCGTCTTCGGGCCGTCGGGATGCGGGAAGTCCACGCTGGTGAGCCTGCTGGCCGGATTGCAGCAACCGGACAGCGGCAGCATCAGCCTGGACGGGGAGGTGCTCTACGACAGCCACCACGGCATCAACGCCCCCCCCGAGCAGCGCCGCATCGGCATCGTCTTCCAGCGCCCCTACCTGTTCCCCCACATGAGCGTCAAGGCAAACCTCCTGTACGGTTTCAAGCGGTGCGCCGCGGCGAACCGCACGGTGGATTTCGACAGCCTGGTGGAGGTATTGCAGATAGGCCACCTGTTGTCCCGTAGCGTGCACAACCTCTCGGGGGGCGAGAAACAACGCGTAGGCATCGGCCGGACGGTGCTCTCCAATCCCCGCCTGCTGTTGATGGATGAACCGTTGTCGGCGTTGGACGACAATCTCAAATTCCAGATCATCGATTACCTGAAGGCGGCCAGCGAGACGTTCCGTATCCCCTATATCTTTATTTCCCACTCGCTCCTGGAGATGCGCATCATGACGGACCAGGTACTGGCGGTGAGTGCCGGGCGCATCGCCGCCCAGGCAACGGCCGAGGAGCTGGCCCGCTCCCAGATGGGGCGGAGCCCGATCGGCTACATCAACCTCCTGAGGTTGGACAAGCCGCGCAGGATCAACGGCGTATCCGCCTATGCCTGGGGCGGGACCGAACTGGTGATCTCCACCGTCGGCGACCGGCCGGAGGCGCTGTTCGAACTCTCCTCCAAGGACATCATCCTCCTCAAGCAGCACCCGGACGCCATCAGCGCCAGAAATCTGCTCGAATGTATTGTTGCGGACACCTTCCTCTCCGGCAACAAGGTCGGCGTGGAGTTGGCCTGCGGCAACGGCAAACTCGTGGCCGAGGTCGTACCCGAGGCCGCTCGCGAGTTGGGGATCACAAGGGGCAGCAGGCTCTTCGCGGCCATCAAGGCCTCGGCGTTTCGCCGGCTCGAATGATTATCCCGCAAGTAGGGATTGACAGTCGCCCTTGTTTTAAGGTAATTTACCCAGCGCTGAAGCGTTGATGGATTGATTTGTAGCGAAAAACACCCCGCAAACCCGCATCAAATAACGCTTTGTTGCGCCAATTAGTTGCCATCTTAGCTCAGTTGGTAGAGCAATTGATTCGTAATCAATAGGTCGCCGGTTCGATTCCGGCAGATGGCTCCACCCAGTATAGACAGGCACTCCCGTGATACGGCGAGTGCCTGTTGCATAAAAAAACACAATGAAATGGGTCTGAGGTCGTTTGTATGGTAAAGTATCGGTTGCTTTCGTTTGCGCTCGCCGTTTGCCCGCTCTGGGCGGTAAGCGTCCATGCCGACGAGGCGCGCTCCAAGTCTCAAACCCTGGTCCGTATCGGCAAGAAGGTCGTCTATCCCGCCTCCCGGGGGGATGTGGTGTTCGATCACGATATGCATGTGGATGAACTTAAAGGGGAATCGTGCGCCCCATGTCATCGCAAGGACGGCCCCATGGGCAAGGATACCCTGGCCCGCTTCGATACCCGTATTGCCCACTATTTTTGCAAGGGATGCCATCGGGAGCGGGGGCGGGGCCCCACGGAGTGCCATGGGTGCCACAAGGTCCCGACAAAATAGCGCTCCGGCCCGGTAAATCCTCAAAAAAAGACTTGCTTCTCCATGGCTTGCTGTGGTACAAAAACAAAAAAGTTGTTCACTAGAAAGTGAGCTCGCAAGGCTCACTTTTTTTTTGCGAGATTTTATATGAGTACAATCAAAGGTGATGTTTGCGGACTGGTGACCGAGATTGCCCTGCCGATTCTGGAATCCCTCGGCATGGAACTGGTCGATGTGGAGTTCGCCAAAGTAGGGCGCGATGGCGTGCTGCGGCTCTTTATCGACAAAGAGGGCGGCATTAACCTGGACGACTGCGCCGACGTCAGCCGCGAATTGTCGGCGGTCCTGGATGTGGAAGATGTCATCCCCGGCCACTATTCCCTGGAGGTCTCTTCCCCCGGTCTGGATCGGCCCCTCAAGAAACCGGCCGATTATGAACGCTTTGTTGGCCGGTTGGTGAAGGTGCGTACTTTTGAACCGTTACCCGACGCCGCCGGCAACAAGCGCAAAACCTTTGTGGGTCGGTTGGAAGGGCTGGCGGACGGCAACGTCGTCATAAAGCTCACCGAGGGGCAGTCCGCCTCGATCCCGCTGGAAAAGGTCGCCAAGGCCAATCTGGAATTCGAATTTTAAGCTCATTTTTCCATATACATCAGTAAGGAGAAGCAATCGTGGATACGAACATCAATCTCAAACATGCCATCGAACAGATCGTCAAGGAAAAGGGTATCGACCGGCAGGTGGTCATGGAGGCCATGGAGCAGGCGGTGTTGACCGCTGCCAACAAGAAATACCGCAATACGCGGGATCTTGAGGCCCATTACAATCCTGACTCGGGTGAGGTGGAACTGTTTGAGTTTGTAACCGTTGTGGAAGAGGTGCAGGACTCCTACAAGGAGATCGACCTCGAAGAAGCCCGCGAGATCGACCCCGAAGTGGAGGTCGGCGACTCCCTGGGGGAACGGCTTGATGCCACCGGGTTTACCCGCATTGCCGCCCAGACCGCCAAACAGGTCATCATCCAGAAGGTGCGCGAGGCGGAGCGGGAAACCATCTTCAACGAGTACAGCGACCGCCAGTGGGAGATCATCACCGGCATGGTGCGGCGTTTCGAGAAGGGCGAGCTGCTGGTCGACCTGGGACGCGCCGAGGCGGCCCTCCCGACCAAGGAGCAGATGCCGCGGGAGGTTTACCGTCCCGGTGATCGCATCCGCGCCATCATTACCGAAATCCGCATGACCACCAAGGGGCCGCAGATCATCCTTTCCCGCACCCATCCCAGCATGCTGGCCAAGCTGTTCGAGCTTGAGGTGCCGGAGATTGCCGAAGGCATCGTGGAGATCAACGCCGTGGTGCGCGATCCGGGCAGCCGTGCCAAGATCGCCGTGTCTTCCAACGATTCGGATGTGGACCCGGTCGGCGCTTGCGTCGGCATGCGGGGCGCCCGCGTCCAGAACGTGGTCTCGGAACTGCGGGGCGAAAAGATCGACATCATCCCCTGGTCCGAGGATATTGCCCGCTTTGCCTGCAACGCCCTGTCCCCGGCCCAGGTTTCCAAGGTGTTCGTGGATGAGGACAACCGGGTGCTGGAGATCGTCGTGGCCGACGATCAACTCTCCCTTGCCATCGGCAAGCGTGGCCAGAACGTCAGCCTTGCGGCCCGCCTGACCGGGTGCCGCATCGACATCAAGAGCGAATCCAAGGCGGCTGAGGCCGAACTGGCCCAGTTCGCTTCCTTTGACGGCACCCAGGGGGAAGAGGAGCCTGCGGCCGACGAGACTGCCGAAGGCGCCGAGGCCGTTGAAGGTACCGAGGCTGTTGAAGCTGCCGAAGCCGTTGAAGCTGCCGAGGTCGGGACCAACGATGCCGCAGCTGCGCCGGATGCCGAAGAGAAGCAGGCGGAGTAGCGCACCGCTATGCCCCGCCACGACGGTGGAGAAAAGCCGCAGCGCAGTTGTCTTGCGTGCCGCGAAACCAGGGATCGGGACCGCCTGATCCGTTTCGTGCTCTCCCCGCAGGGGGAGGTGGTGCCGGATCTGGATGCCAAGCTGCCCGGCAGGGGTGCTTACACCTGTATCGATGCCGCCTGTCTGGCTGCGGCGGTCAAACAGCGCCAGTTCGGCCGCGCCTTCAAGCGCGAGGTGGCCGTGCCCACTCCCGACGAGATGACCGCGCAGGTGGCGAAGCTTTTGCTCGAACGGGTCATGGGGTACATAGCCCTGGCCAACAAGGCCGGCAAGATCGTTGCCGGCGGTTCGATGGTCGGCGATGCATTAAAAAGCAAAAACAAGCCGGGGCTGGTCCTGGTGGCGCGGGACGTTTCCGAGGCCATCGGCGAGAAGATCGCGGCCCAGGCGGCCGGCAACAACGTGCCCTGCCGGTGGGTACTGACAAAGGACGATTTCGGCG
This sequence comes from Oryzomonas rubra, assembly GCF_008369015.1. Classification (NCBI taxonomy): domain Bacteria; kingdom Pseudomonadati; phylum Thermodesulfobacteriota; class Desulfuromonadia; order Geobacterales; family Geobacteraceae; genus Oryzomonas; species Oryzomonas rubra. Next base: position 60,883 of record NZ_SRSD01000002.1, on the reverse strand, counting down.
CTCTGCTCGGCAAAGCGCCGCGCAGTGCGATTGGTATCAAATCGAGTGGTTTTGTGGTGCAACTTTTGAAAACTATTGAACGATATAGAAACTTCCTGGGGGAGGTGCAGTAAGTATGAGCAAGATACGCGTGAGCAATCTGGCAGAAAAATTGGGTGTTGATGCCCGTGAGACCCTTGCCAGGCTCAAAGAGATCGGGGTTGAGGCCAAGTCGGCGGCCTCCCTGGTCGAAGAGGATGCCGTCAAGAAGTTGCTGACGCCTCAGCCCAAGGAAAGCAGTGCCAGCACCGAAGAGGTGCGGGTCACGACCAACATCATCAGGCGCCGCGCCAAAGCTGTTCCGGCGGCTCCGGCCGAAGAGGAGGCGCCGGCTCCGGTTGCCGCAGCCCCTGCAGCGCCCGTAGCTGCGGCCACTGTCGTTGCTCCTGCTCCTGCAGCCGCCGCCGTTGTGGAGCCGGAGAAGAAGGCCGAACCGGCCCCGGCACCCAAGGCCCCGGTGGTCAAGCCTGCTGAACCTGAGGCGGTTGTTCCTCGTGAGGTGCCGCCGACAGCGGCCCCGGCACCGACCCCGGCCGCCGTTGTGGAACCGGTTGTTCCCGAGAAACCCAAGGCGCAGCCCGAAGTACTGAGGGCCGGCCCCAATCAGGCCCGCATCCTGGGCCGGATGGAGATTCCAGGCGTTACCAGCCGTCCGACCCGCGTGGTGACAAAGGATGCGCCCCCCACGCCGCGCAACGCACCGCCTCGGCATGACGCGGCGGCACCCCGGAGCGCCGCTCCCGCAGGCGAACAGGACCGTTCCCGCATGAAGCAGGTGCAGCTTGCGCCGGCAGCCCCCTCGGCCGGCGACAGTCGCCGCCCCGGCGGGAAAAAGGACGGCCCGGGCCACGGCGGCGCCGATGCCGGCAAGGGCAAGAAGGGCGGCGCTGCTGCCGGCAAGGGCAAGAAGGAACAGCCGAAAAAGCATGAGATCCTGGAAAAACGCGAACGCACCTTTGATCCGGTTTATCGGGGCGGCAAGAAGAAGGGCGGCAGGGAGCGGTCGGTCGAAACCCGCAAGACCGAGATTACCGTTCCCAAGGCCATCAAGCGAATCATCCGCATCTCCGAGAGCATCAGCGTCGGCGAATTGGCCAAGCGTATGGGTATCAAGGCCAATGATCTGATCAAATCCCTGATGAAGATGGGGATGATGGTCACCATCAACCATCCCTTGGATTACGACACCGCGGTCATCCTGGCCTCCGAGTACGGCTATGAAGTCGAAAACGTGGCGGTTGACCTGGACGAGATCCTGGAATCGACCCCCGATGCGCCCGAAACCCTTGTGAAACGGCCGCCGGTCGTGACCATCATGGGCCACGTCGACCACGGTAAAACCTCCCTTCTGGACGCTATCCGCAAGGCCAATGTCATTGCCGGCGAGGCGGGAGGCATCACCCAGCATATCGGCGCCTACGCCGTGGAGTTGAAGGGGCGCAAGATCACCTTCCTCGATACGCCGGGCCATGAAGCGTTTACCGCCATGCGTGCCCGCGGCGCCAAGGTGACCGACATCGTCATCCTGGTCGTTGCAGCCGACGACGGGGTCATGCCCCAGACCCGCGAGGCCATCAACCACTCCAAGGCCGCCGGGGTTCCGATTATCGTGGCCATCAACAAGATCGACAAGCCGGACGCCAAGCCGGAGCGGGTCAAGCAGGAACTGATGGAGTTCGGCCTGGTCGCATCCGAGTGGGGCGGCGACGCCACCATGGTGGAGGTGTCGGCCAAGAAACGCCTCAACCTGGAAGAGCTGCTGGAAATGGTCCTGTTGCAGGCCGACGTGATGGAACTCAAGGCCAACCCCGACAAGCTGGCAAAGGGTACCATCGTGGAAGCCAAGTTGGACAAGGGGCGCGGTCCGGTTGCCACGGTACTGGTGCAGGAAGGTACCCTCAAGGCGGGCGATTACTGCGTCGTCGGCGTCCATTCCGGCCGTGTGCGTGCCATGCAGGACGACCGCGGCGAGAAGGTCCTGGTGGCCGGTCCCTCCAGGCCGGTGGAAGTGGTCGGCCTCTCCGGCGTGCCCGATGCCGGTGACGTCTTTGTGGCCATGAAGGACGAAAAACAGGCCAAGGAGATCGCCACCCTGCGCCAGATCAAGCTGCGCGAGATGGAACTGGCCAAGCACACCAAGCTGACGCTGGAAGACCTGTACCGCAAGATCCAGAGCGGCGAGGTCAAGGACCTCAACGTCATCGTCAAGGGCGACGTGCAAGGGTCGGTGGAAGCGGTGGGCGAATCGTTGCGCAAGCTGTCCACCGATGCGGTGCGGCTCAACGTCCTCCACTCCGCGGTCGGCGCCATCACCGAGACGGACGTCAACCTGGCTGCGGCATCCAACGCCATCATCATCGGCTTCAACGTCCGCCCCGAGGTCAAGGCCCAGGGCCTGGCCGAGAAGGAAGGGGTCGATATCCGCCTCTACAACATCATCTACGATGCGGTTGAGGATGTGAAAAAGGCCATGGAAGGCCTCCTGGAACCGACCTTCAAGGAAAAATACCTTGGGCGCGCCGAGGTGCGCGAACTGTTCTCGGTACCCAAGATCGGTATCGTCACCGGTTGTCATGTTCAGGACGGCAAGATGCTGCGCAACGCCCAGGTCCGCCTGCTGCGCGACAACGTGGTGATCTACGAGGGGAAGATGTCGTCCCTGCGCCGTTTCAAGGACGATGTCAAGGAAGTGGCCAGCGGCTACGAATGCGGTATCGGCCTGGAGAATTACCACGACATCAAGGTCGGCGACCTCATCGAAGCGTTCGAGATGGAAAAAATCGCCGCGAAATTATAAACCAAAAGCTGGCAAATATTCACCACAAAGGCACAAAGAGCACAAAGGATTCATGAGGGCGGCGGTATAAAGGTATTCACCCCACTGGTGAATCCGGCCAAAGATGAAATTGTCATATATCTTGCCGTAAACATTCTTTGTGTCCTTTGTGTCTTTGTGGTGAACAGTTTTTTCTCGCATAAAAAGGGTTGTACTTTTATGGCACACAAACGTTCCGACAAGGTCGCCGAGACCATTCATGAACTGATTTCTTCGATCCTCTCCCGGGGGCTCAACGACCCGCGTATCGGATTTGTCACCATCATTGCCGTGGAGGTCACCGAAGACCTGCGGCTGGCGCGGGTCTTCTTCACGGTTATCGGCGACGACCAGGCCAAGAAGGACAGCGAGGCCGGCCTGAACAGCGCCAAGGGGTTCCTGCGTCGCGAATTGGGCAAGAGCCTGACCATGCGCTACACACCGGAACTCATCTTCAAGTACGATCATTCCGGGGAGTACGGCTCCCGGATAGACTCTCTCCTTAAGGAGATTGATACCCCGCATGAATGAAACCATTCAGGATATCGCATCGGTCATCCGCGCCAATTCCTCGTTTCTGATCACCAGCCACGAAAGCCCGGACGGCGATGCGGTCGGCTCTACCCTGGCCCTGGCCTCGTTCCTGCGGAAGAGCGGCAAAGAGGTCTGCGTCCATCTGCGTGACCAGGTGCCCGATCTGTATGCCTTCCTGCCGGGTGCCGATACGGTTGCTCATCACATACCCGACCGGGATTTCGATGTGGCCTTTGTGCAGGATATCGGCGAGTTCAGCAGGGCGGGGGAAGAGTTCTGCTCCTTCAAGCGCATCGGCACGCTGGTCAATCTGGACCATCATCTGGGGTGCGATAGCTTCGGCCACCACAACCTGATCGATCCCCAGGCCGCGGCGACCGGTGTGCTGGTTCATCGGGTCATCAGCGCCCTAGGCGGTCCCATGGACCGGGATACGGCACTCTGCCTGTACGTCTCCATCATCACCGATACCGGCTCCTTCCGTTATTCCAATGCCAACACCGAGGCCTTTGCCATTGCCGGCGAGATGATCGGCTACGGCATCAACGCCTGGGATGTGGCGGAACAACTCTATGAGAATCAGCCCCGCAAGCGTCTGGAACTGTTGTCCAAGTGCCTGCCCACCCTTGAGGTGATCAGCAACGGCCGGGCAGCCTCGGTCGCCGTGACCCTGGACATGTATGCCGTAACCGCTACCGACGCCGAGTTGACGGACGGTTTCATCAATTATCCCCGTTCCATACGCGGTGTTGAGGTGGCGATCTTCTTCCGCCAGCTGTCCGAGCAGCGCTACAAGATCGGTTTCCGCTCCAAGGGCAAGGTCAATGTGGCCGGGTTTGCCGCCAGCATGGGCGGAGGCGGGCACCACAACGCCGCCGGCTGCACCGTGGACGGCACCTTGGACGAGGTAAAGGCCAAGGTCTACGCCATCGTGGAATCCGCCCTTTGCTAGATCGTCCCCGGTCCCCCCAAAGCCGTCCGCACCACGGGGAACATCCTGCCCGTTCGGCCGCAGCCCGGTACGGCGTCTTGCGCGTTTCGGCCCCCCTCTCGTTTTCGTGGTTTTGCGCCGGTGCCCCCAGCCCCCTATGAATGGTTTCGTGGTTATCGACAAGCCGGTCGGCCTCACCTCCCATGATGTGGTCAACCGCGTGCGCAGGATTCTCGGCACCAGGAGGGTGGGGCATACCGGTACCCTAGACCCCTTTGCCACCGGCGTCCTGCCGGTAGCGGTCAACGAGGGGACCAAGGCCATACCGTTTTTGGACGAAGGGCAGAAGGTTTATGAGGCGCTCCTGCGTCTCGGGGTGAAGACCGATACTTTGGACATGACCGGCCGGGTACTGCAGGAGGCCGACGGGACGCAGGTGAGCCGCGACCGCCTGGAGGCCGTGGTGGCGGACTTTACCGGCGAGATCAGCCAGATGCCTCCCATGTTCTCGGCCATCAAACAGGACGGGCAACCGTTGTACAAGCTGGCGCGCAAGGGGCAGGAGGTGGAGCGCCAGGCGCGCCGGGTGCAGATCTATTCCCTGGAGATCGTCTCCGTGGACCTGCCGCTGGTGGCCCTGCGGGTGGTCTGCTCCCGCGGCACCTATGTGCGTTCCCTGGCGGACGACATGGGGGCGGCCCTCGGCTGCGGCGCCGCGCTTCAGGAATTGCGCAGGACGGCCAGCGGGCCGTTTACCATCGCAGCCAGCATGACCCTGGACGAATTGCAGGAGGCGGCGCAGGAGGACAGGGCCGAAGCGGTATGCCGAACCCCCTATGCCGTCCTCGGCCACCTGATGGATATCCCCCTGACCGATGCCGGTGTGGTCAAGGTCAGGCACGGCAGGGCGCCCGAACTGGACGAAACCGGTATTGCCGCCTGGCCGGCATGTGCCGCGCCTCTGACGGTGCGCCTTTCCCAGGGGCAGGAACTTGTTGCGGTCGCGGAACTTTCCTCTCTGGATGGAGACGGGGTTCGTATTGCGCTGAAGCGGGTCTTCTGCTGAGTTACCGCTTTACAAATTTGCACGTATGTGCTATTTAAAAAAATCCATGATAAAGTTGCTATGCTGCTGCATACAAATAACAAACCGCAATGAAGGGAGGTGTTGACAGTGTTGGCATCCGAAAAAAAACAGGAAATCATCAACTCGTTCAAAACCCATGAAAGCGACACAGGTTCTCCGGAGGTGCAGATCGCCATTCTCACCGAGCGGATCACCTATCTGACCGAGCATTTCAAGATCCACAAAAAGGACCACCACAGCCGTCGCGGGCTTCTGAAGCTCGTCGGCCAGAGGAGGCGCCTTCTGGACTACCTCAAAGGCAAAGAGCTGGACAGGTACAAGAAGGTTATCGAACGACTCGGCATACGCAGGTAATGGAAGGCAGTATGCCCGCTCTTTTGCGGGTATATTGCCTGCTCCATTTTTGGTATGCTCGTTTCGCAAGAGGGCTTCACAGCCCTTTTATTTTTTGTTGGGGACGTGGGTAGAGTCGCCCTGAAGATCAAAGATCACCTGCCACAGAGACACAGAGAACGGCCTTGAGCCAATCCAGCCCTGTTCCCGTGCCTTTTGCAGCAGATGACGACCTGTCGTTCAGGGATGCTGTAGCGACGGCCCCAACACAACCAAACAGGAGAATGAAGATATGGAACAAAAAGTACAGGTTGAGTTCGGCGGCAGGACCATCACCATTGCCACCGGCAAGATGGCCAAACAGGCCAGCGGCGCCGTGGTGGTAAGTTGTGGCGACACCGTGGTGCTGGTGACCGCCGTGGCGACAAAAGAGGCCAAGGAAGGGCAGGATTTTTTCCCCCTTACCGTCAACTATATCGAAAAAGCCTACGCCGGCGGCAAGATCCCGGGCGGTTTTTTCAAACGCGAAGCACGTCCGTCTGACCCTGAAACCCTCACCTGCCGGTTGATCGACCGTCCGATCCGCCCGCTCTTTCCCGAGAATTTCCTGAACGACACCCAGATCATGGCCACCGTGGTATCGGCCGACAAGGACAACGATCCCGCCATCCTGTCCATGCTGGGCGCCTCGGCCGCCTTGATGGTGTCCGACGTTCCGTTCCAGGGTCCCATCGCCGGCGCCAAGGTCGGCCGGGTAAACGGCAAGCTGATCTGCAACCCCACCGCCGAAGAGCTTGAGCAGAGCGACCTGGAAATCGTGGTCGCAGCCAGCCGCGACGCGGTTATCATGGTGGAGGGCGAAGCCAAATTCGTCTCCGAGGCCGACATGCTGGAGGCCATCTTCTTTGCCAAAGAGGCGATGCTGCCGTTGATCGAGGCTCAGGACGAACTGCAGAAGAAGGCCGGCGTCGCCAAACGCGTGATCGCCCCCCCCGTCGTTGACGAAGCGCTGCTGGCCCGGGTGCGCGAACTTGCCTATGATCGCATGGGCGAGGCGGTCAAGATCAAGACCAAGCAGGAGCGCCACAACCAGATCGACCTGATCACCGCCGAGACCGTCGAGGCCCTCAAGGAAGAGTTTGAAGGCAAGACCAAGCAGATCAAGGCATTCCTGGGCGATTTCGAGTACGAGCGCGTCCGCGACGACATCCTGAATACCGGCATCCGCATCGATGGTCGCGACACGGCCACCATCCGCCCCATTACCAGCGAAGCGGGCCTTTTGCCCCGTACCCACGGTTCCGCCCTGTTCACCCGCGGCGAAACCCAGGCCCTGGTTTCCACCACCCTGGGCACCTCCATCGACGAACAGCGCATCGACTCCCTGTACGGCGAGTCCCGCAAGCGCTTCCTGCTCCATTACAACTTTCCGCCGTTCTCCGTGGGTGAAACCAGCTTCCGCCTGGCTCCGGGCCGTCGCGAAATCGGTCACGGCATGCTGGCCGAGCGCGCACTGTCGGCCGTCATTCCGAAGCACGAAGACTTCCCCTACACCATCCGCATCGTCTCCGAGATCCTGGAGAGCAACGGCTCCTCCTCCATGGCCTCGGTCTGCGGCGGCAGCATGTCGCTGATGGACGCCGGCGTACCTATCACGGCTCCGGTTGCGGGCATCGCCATGGGCCTGATCAAGGAGGGCGACAAGGTCGCCATCCTGTCCGACATCCTGGGCGACGAAGACCACCTGGGCGACATGGACTTCAAGGTGGCCGGCACGACCGAAGGGGTTACCGCCCTGCAGATGGACATCAAGATCGGCGGCGTCACCAAGGAAATCATGCAGCAGGCGCTGAAACAGGCCCGTGAAGGCCGGTTGCACATCCTGGGCAAGATGGCCGAGACCCTGTCGGCCGCACGCGGCGAGATGTCTCCCTTTGCCCCGCGCATCACCACCATCTGGATCAAGACCGATCGTATCCGCGACGTCATCGGCACCGGCGGCAAGAATATCCGCAACATCACCGAGACCACCGGCGTCACCGTGGACATCGAGGATACCGGCCGCATCAACATCGCCAGCACCAACAAGGAAGCCTGCGACCTGGCCATCCAGATGATCCGCGGCCTGACCGACGAGGCCGAAGAAGGCAAGCTCTACATGGGCACCGTCAGGAAGGTCATGGACTTCGGCGCCTTTGTGGAGATCATGCCGGGCACCGACGGCCTGGTGCACATCTCCGAACTGGATACCAAGCGGGTCAAGACGGTTACCGAAGTGCTGAACGAGGGCGACAAGGTCCTGGTTAAGTGCATCGGCATCGACAAAAACGGCAAGATCAAGCTCTCCCGCAAGGAAGCGCTCGGCCTCAACCCCGACGGTACGCCGAATGGTTCGGCTCCGTCGACGGAGGAGCCGTCGGGCGAATAATCCCGGCTGTCCGGTAGTTTGAACGACAGGCAAAAGGCGAAGCCCGCATCAGGGGCTTCGCCTTTTGTTATATCATGCCCCTTGGCGGCTGCTCAGCCCGCCTTCCTGAACAGCACCCGGGCCGTGGGCATATCCCCCTCGCTGATTTCCTCGCTGAACAGCACCTCACCCTCGAAGGCCCCAAATATCCTCACAAGCTCGCCATGGCGCAGGAAAAAGTCCGGGTTATGGGTTGCCAGGAGCTGGGGCGATTCCAGGATGGTGTCGAACAGCAGGAGCCCCCCCGGCGCCAGGGCGCCGACCTCCTCGGGGATCAGAGGACGCAGCAGGAAGTTGAAGTTGACGATCAGGTCGTACTCTTCCCCGATGTGCCACCCCTCCAGGTCCTGCCGGCGGAAGTCGATCTCCAGCCCCTCTGCCCGGGCTTGGCGCTCGCCCCTGGCGATGCCCACATCCGAGATGTCCAGTCCGGTCACCCGGAAGCCGTGCCGGGCCAGAAAGATACTGTTGCGTCCCTCGCCGCAGGCCAGGTCCAGGGCCCGCTTACCGGGGACCAGACGCAGGATGCGCTCTATCTCCCGCTCCAGGAAGGGGGAGGGGTGCCCGCCCTGATACGCATCGGCCACTCCGAAGCGCTGGTTCCACTTGATTCTGTCCGTTTCCATAGTCCCTCCGAATATTTGCATTTCTGCAAAAGATCGTCACACGCTGTTTTGCAGTTTTGCAAACACGTCTGCGGCCATGCATACCACAACTAACCTATTGAAACAACGGTAGATCAAAAAGGACCTTCTACGTCGCCATTGGCGCCGCCCTGGGGCCGGGAGCCCTCGATGCCGACCTCTGTTTTTTGCATTGCTGCAAAGAGTAGCCGGCATCCGCAGCCGGGTAATGTGCCATATGCTTACAACTTGCCGTAATTGTTTGACAATATCTGTGCCAATGATATTGGCACATCCTGTGCGTATACACTATCGAACACGGTACATGAGGACGCCAATGGGAAAAACGAACATCTGTCCCTTTTACGGGAAAAACGATGATTACTGCGACGTGGGATGCGGCTACATCTCCCCCCACGACGTGAACATGATCATCCGTTACTGTAGCGGCCGCCACACCGACTGCACCAAGTACCTGGAGCTGGCCGACAGATTTCCGCATGAATTGGTTCACCTGATCAAGTGCTGAGTCACCCTGATCTATCCTGAATCCGTGGCGCCTTCACGGCTCTGCTCGCTTACCATGCCGCCGTTCAGGCGTTACGGATTAAGGATAGATCCATTCGATAAAAAGGAGAACCGCCATGTTGTACCACCTGACGCTTCATCTGAACGGATTTCATATTGCACTGTCCCTGACGGTCGCCATGCTGTTCATAGTCATTACACTGGCAAAGGAGAAGAGAGATGAGCGAAAGAGAGCTTGAACTGTTGTCGCGTATCGAGGAACTGGAGCGCCACACCTGGCGTAACAGCGCCATCCTGAGGGCGGTCGCCATGGTGTCCTTCACCACGATGATCGGCTTCGTGATCGCCTCCGGGGTTGTGGGTGGCGGCCATGGCAGCCACTGGTCCGGTCCGGCCTGGAACACCATGTGGCTCTACGGCCTGTTTGCGGCCAATGCCGTATCGATGTTCTGGACAACCCACAAAGAATAATTACGGAGGAATACTGTCATGCCGATGAAATTATCTCACGCGATCCTGCTCTTGTCGGTCTGCGTTGTCTGCGCCGCCTTCAACATGCAGCTCTTTTCCGGTCTGGACGAAATGATGGGGGACCAGTACTGGGTTGTGGACACCACCCAGGGTGACCACGGCTGGTACGCCATGGGGCTATTGCCCCACGTCAAGAAGGTGCCCAAGGATGTGGTCAAGGCGGCCAACACCGACCCCAACACCAAGGACAAGTACATCATCTACGCCCAGAGCGGCGACTTTGCCGGCAAGTCGGTCTACGGCATCTGTTTCGGCATCCCGCTCATCATGTACCTGATCTGGTTCGCCTTCGTCATAGGCTTCCCTGACCGGGTCGATCCCTACCTCCTGCCACGCAGGATCTTCACCATAGCGGTGATCATCGGCTGCTCGGTGATCGCCAACCTGTTCCTGATGCGCATCGCCGCCGACTTCGCCCGTGACCCCATGTCCCGCATCGCCAACGTGGCCGGCAACCACGCCTCGCTCCTGTTCCACAACGCCGGTATCTGGTTCGCCATCCTCTTCTCGGCCCTGGGCACCCACGGCCACTCCTCCAACGAGGTACAGGCCCCGGACAGCCGCAACTGGCAGACCCAGGCCAACGAGAAGTTCAACTGGATGTTCACCATGCTGGGGATCGTGACGGTCCTGGAGGTCGCCCTGGTGAAGAACAAGCTGGCCCTGCCCGATGCCGCGGTGGATTACTCGGTCTGGATCATCTGGGTGGTGATCTTCATGCGCATGTACGGTTTCTCTCCCAAATACTGGGTCAAGCGCCCCACCGGCATCGCCATCATGGCGGTGGGCACCCTGCTGACCCTGCCGGTCTTTTACCTGCTGGAGCGGGCGACCGGGACCCTGGGAGCCGGTTTTGCCTCGCCGATCCTGGCCAAGGCCCTTGGCGCCGAGAACCAGAATGTGGGGCTGTCGCTGATGATCTCCATCTATCTGGTATTCTGGATGGAGTTTGCCGCCGCCATCCGCAGGAACGGCCCGGTCAAGAAGACCGTTGCCCAAAAAGCGTAAGCGCCCGGGAGGATATGTCATGTCGGATATCAAGAATAGAGGGTGGAGCGTCGTCGCCGCCGGTACCGCCATCAACCTGGCGCTGGGCGTGCTCTATGCCTGGAGCATCTTCAAGGGGGCCGTCAAGGCCTCCATCGAAAAGGGGGGACCCGGCGCCTTTCACTGGGATCTGGCCTCCATCAACGACCCCTACGCGGTCTGCTGCCTTACCTTCGCCTTTGCCATGATCCTGGCCGGCAGGTGCCAGGATAGAATCGGCCCCGCCCGCACCGCCCTGATCGGCGGCATCCTGGTGGGGGCCGGCTTCTCCCTCATGGCGTTCTCCAACACCTACATCGCCTGGGTGCTCGGTTTCGGCATCCTGGCCGGCGCCGGATTCGGTTTCGGCTACTCGGCGGCCACGCCGCCGGCGCTCAAGTGGTTCTCGACGACCAAGACCGGCCTGATCGCCGGGATCGTGGTGGCCGGGTTCGGCCTGGCCCCGGTCTACATTGCGCCGCTCGCGTCTTGGCTCATCGGTGCTTTCGGCATCCCGAAGGCCATGCTCTTCCTGGGGGCCGGCTTCACGGCCCTGGTGTGCAGCCTCTCCTTCATCCTGGCCAACCCACCCCAGGGCTTTGTGCCGGCCGAACCGGCCGATCCGGGGCCGGTGGCCAAGATGAACGCGGCCAAACCGGCCGTGAACGCCAACGTCAGCGAGATGCTGCGCAACTACAAGTTCTACGTCCTGTGGGCCGCCTTCTTCATCGGCTCCGGCGCCGGCCTGATGGTCATCGGCAGCGTGGCCGGCCTGGCCAAGAAGAGCATGGGGCCCATGGCCTTTGTGGCGGTCGCGATCATGGCCGTGGGCAACGCCGCCGGGCGGGTCGTCTCCGGGGTCCTGTCCGACAAGATCGGGCGGCGCGCTACCCTGTTCATCATGTTGTCGATGCAGGCCGTGATGATGTTCGCCGCCATGACGGTGGTGAACTCGGGCAGCGCCGTGCTGCTGGTGCTCCTGGCCACCTTCATCGGCTTCAACTACGGCTCCAACCTCTCATTGTTCCCCTCTTTTGCCAAGGACTACTGGGGAACCAAGAACTACGGCCTCAACTACGGGGCGCTCTTTACGGCCTGGGGGGTAGGGGGCTTCGTGATGGGCAAGGTTTCCGAGATGCTGAACGCCCAGCCGGGCGGCCTCGGTTCCTCCTTCATGCTGGCCGGGGTCCTGTGCGCCGTCGGCGCGGCCATGACTATCTTCCTGGCCGAACTGAAGCCCGCCACCCAGGAGGGCGCGGAGCACTCCCAGTGGAAGGAGTTCTGGTCGGAATTCATGCTGGGGGCCAAGGTGTTTGCCGGGTATGAACAGGCCCAGATTCGCGTGAGCCGCCCGACGGTATCGAACCGGGCCTGACGAGGTTTGTTTTTGCTGCCGTGAAACAAGAAACCCCTCGCTGGTGCAGGAGGGGTTTCGCTTTTTGGGGGGGCGGTGAAGGAGTTAATTATGCCAGTTCGATTTTGAGGTTTTTCCCAAGGGCAAGGGCGTCTTGAGTTCGTTTTGCGGTGTCTTTTGCGACTTCTTGATGAACCCGTGCAGCAAACATCGGTCATTTCCTTCTTAACGTTTTCACCCATTTTTACCTTTCGTCATAAGGCTCAATCCGATGATCAATGCGACAGAGCCAAGTATGCCGCTATATCGTATTATCCCTATTCCAATTACGACAATTACGAGACCCAAAATTATGTAGTTCATATATTGCCTTTGGTGTTATCTCTGCTGAATTCAATATGAGTGGCGTCCCCTCTATTAAATACCTTGAGCCTTCCTGTACCGTTCACATAAATCAAACTACCCCTTCCCAACCAGCCTCTTCCACCCGCTCCCGGCCAACTCCACCAACCCGTTGATGGTGCGGGTGTAGAACTTGCGCACCGGCATGCGGTTCACCAGGACCCTATCGTCTTGGCGCTCCACGGAGATCGGGGCGCCGCGCTCGATGCCGGCTACCTGTTCGTAATGCTCCCCGTCGATGCCGAAGAGGAAACGGTACTTGACCCCCTCCAGCTTGCAGGCGACGATCAGGATGACCACCTCGGGCCGGCCGGTCTTGTAGTCGAAACGGGCGGTGGAGGTGACGAAGGAGCCTTCCACCAACGGCGTCGCCGCCAGCAGGGTATCCAGGGTCGCGTTCTTGGGCTTGAGCTTGCCCAGGGAGGGAAGGCCCCACGGCTTGTACGGCTCGTGGTGACGACGCAGGTACTGGTCGCTCCGCTCCAGCAGGGTCACCACGTTGTTGTTGATCGGGCCGCCGATGGAATGGGACAGGCCGGCGCTGAACCCCTGCTCTTGGATCAGGCGGTGGTTCTCCACGATCTGGATCATGCCGGTGGCCCCCAGGGGGTGGCCGCGTCCCTTCAGGCCGCCGGTCAGGTTGGTGGGGAAGGCCCCGGTGGGGCCGGTGAGGTCGTCGTTCAAGAGGGCGTCCATGAGGCGGTTGCGGCTGACGATCCCCAGGTCCACCAGGTTGATGGGGCCAAAACCGTTGAAGGGGTCGTGCATGTTCACGTGCAGTTTGCCCTCCAGGGTGCGGATATCCTTGATCCCGGCCATGCCGTAGGCGTACCCGGCGGCGATGACCGTGGCCGGGAAGGAGTGGAAGTAGTTGCGGTCGGCGATGGTGGGGATGTCGGTGGCGCTCCCCACGCCGCTTACCAGCACGTCCTGGGGGGTGGCGGTGAGGATGACCGCCGCCATGCCGTCGGACATGGGGCAGTAGTCGTGGTAGCGCAGGGGATACCAGTAGCGGTAGTTCTTGCCGCTGGCGATCTGGCGGTAGTACTCCTCCACCTCGATGGTGTTCCTCAAATGGGCGTCCGGGTTCAGGGCGGCAAAGCGCTGGCTCCGCTGGGTCAAGAGGGCCGCGTAGGCGGTCCACTCCTCGTCGGAAAGCTCCAGCCGCTCCTTGAGGGCCCGGGCCACCAGGGCGCCGCAGGCGGGCATGGTGAGACCGAATTCCGATTCCTCGCGGTCGATCACCCCGGCGATGATTCGGGTCGATTCCGTGGTGGAGGCGTCGCTCATCTTCTGGATGCCGATGGCCAGCACATGGTCGAAGCGCCCCGACGCCACCTCCAGGTAGGCGCTCTCGAAGGCCGAGGCCCCGGAGGACGACGCCGTATCCACCAGCACGGAACGGGCCCCGGAGATGCCGAGAATCCCGGCGATCTTCGCCGCGGTGTTGTCCACCCCGGAAAAGGCGGAGGGGTTCTGGCTCCCCACCACCACCGCCTCGATGTCGCGCCGCCGTACCGGGCTGCCGCCGAACACCGCTTCGCAGCGTTCGGCCATCTCCAGGAAGGAGAGGTTCTCTTTGTCCTTGCCGTTGTAACGCCCCACCGGGGCCATCCAGGAGGCGGCCACATAGACCTGCCGGGGGCGGAATTGGGTGCTCATGGTTTCTCTCCTTGTCGATACGCGAAGAGGCGTCCGGCCAGCCGGACGCCTCTTCGCGAGACCATGGGATCAAGCCGGGACAGGGAATTGTTAGCGCAACGCCTTGATGACCGCCGAGAAATCTTCCTCGCCCCAGCCGGCGTCCACCGCTTTTTCGTAGACCTTGCTGGCCGCTTCCGCCGTGGGCAGGTTCAGGCCCATGAGGCGGGCCGCATTCAGGACCATGTGGAGTTGTTCGTGGACGTATTTGAGCGCCAGGCTGCGCGTAAAATCGCCCCGGGCCATGGCCCGACCTTTGAGATGAAACAGGGGGGAGGCGACACCCCGGGTATCGAGTACCTCCAGGATCTTGTCGGCGGTAAAGCCCATCTTGTCGCCCAGTACCAAGCCTTCCGCCAGGACCTGCACCAGTTCGGCCTGCACCATGTTGACGATGAACTTCATCTTGGTGGCGTCGCCCACCTCGCCCACATGGATGATGTTGAGGCCGAAGCAGGAAAAGGGCTCGCGGCATCTCCCCACCAGGGATGGGTCGCCGCCGGTCACGATGGTCAGAAGCCCGTTGGCCGCATGCTCCTTGCTCCCCCAGACCGGGGCGTCCAGGTACAGGACCCGTTTCTTGGCGCACTCGTCGGCCATCTTCATGGTGGTATCCAGGGAGTGGGAACCCATGTCCGCCAGGATCGTACCCCCCCCGATGCCGGCCAGGATGCCGTCCTCACCGAAGAAGAGATGCCCCAACTCCTCACCTTCCGGGACGATGGCGATAACCAGGTCGCGGTCCCGGGCGGCTTCGGCGGCCGACGTTGCGGCTTCGGCGCCCAGTTCCACCAGCGCGCTCACGGCGGCGGGGTTCAAATCGAAAACCGTCAGCTCATAACTCCCCTTGGACAGGTTGGCGGCCATGTGCCGGCCAACGGTGCCAAGCCCGATGAATCCGATTTTTCTCAACATTCTTGCGCCTCCTGAGATAGCGTTATTACATAGATGATGGGGGATTTTACCTAATAATCATAGCGCTGGCAACCAACAAATCATTATTCAAACGCTATTTTAAAACAATGTGACACACAAACGGCGTAATCGGCGTCAGCGGGATTGGGCAACGCCGACGCGCGAGCAGAGATCGCTCAGGCGGCAGATGGAGCAGCGCGGCGATACGGGGTGGCAGAGGTTCTGGCCGAAGGCCACCAGCAAGTCGTTGATTTCGATCCAGTATTCCGGCGGGAGCAGGGCGCGCAGCGCCATTTCGGTGGCGTCGGGGTTCTTGGTCGCCACGTATCCCCAGCGGTTGCAGATGCGATGGACGTGGGTATCGACGCAGATACCCGGCTTGCCGAACCCCAGGGTGAGCACCAGATTGGCGGTCTTGCGCCCCACGCCCCGAAAGGCGAGCAGTTCGTCCAGGCTGTCCGGCACCCTGCCGCCGTACTCCGCCACCAGGCGGCGGGAGATCTCCAGGATCTGCTCGGCCTTGGTGCGGTAGAACCCGGCCGGGTAGATCAGGCGGGCGACCTCCTCTGCCGGCAGCCCCTCCATGGCCTCGGGGGTAGGGGCGCGGTCGAAGAGCCGGGCGGAGGACTGGGTCGTCACCTCGTCCTTGGTGCGCAGGGAGATGATGCAGGAAATCAGCACCTTGAAGGGGCTGCGGCTGGCTTCGGCAACCACGGTGACCGAGGGGGTGCGCCAGGCGCGGGTCTCTTCGCGCAGGATGCCTATGGCGCGGTGTATATCGTCCGGTTTCATGGCAAAATAGTACCCGAAGGCGGCAGGCCATGCAATAGCGCTTTTACTTTTCTGCGGGACCGGGCTACTATACCGGTATGACAACGGAACAAACCGCCTACATAGACCTGCACGTCCATTCCAGTTTCTCGGACGGCGCCTTTACCCCCTCCCAGGTGGTGGAGCGGGCGGCAACGGAGGGATTGCGCGCCATCGCCATTGCCGACCACGACTCGGTGGCCGGCGTGCCGGAGGGGATCGCCGCCGGGGCGGAACGGGGCCTGGAGGTGATTCCCGCCATCGAGCTTTCGGTGCAGTTCAAAACCTACAAGGATGTGCATCTGCTGGGATACGGCATGGATTGGGGCGACCGTGGGTTTCTGGAGCAATTGGGCCTTCTGCGCGAACGGCGGGAGCTGCGGAGCCACGACATACTGGCAGCGGTGAACGAACGTCTGGCGGGGGAGGGGCGGGCGGTCATCGGGTTTGAAGAGGTGGCGATACATGCCCGGGGCGCCATCGGCCGGCCCCACATCGCCCGGGCCATGATCGGGCGGGGCTACGTGGATTCGGTCGAGGAGGCTTTCCGCCGTTATCTGGTCCCCTGCAACGTTCCCAAGCGCTACTGGCCCATGGACGACGCCATCGCCACCATCAGGCGGCTGGGTGGGGTAGCGGTCCTGGCCCACCCGACCAGCGTCAGCACCCTGCGTCCCGAGCTGCGCAGCATCATCACGGAATTGGCGGAGTTGGGGCTGGACGGTATCGAGGTGTTCAACAACATGGCGCTGCCGGAGGAGATGGCGGTGCTGCAACGGATTGCCGGGGACCGGGGGCTGCTGATGACCGGCGGCTCGGATTTTCACGGTATTGAAGAGGGGCAGGAGTTGGGAAGGGGGCGAGGCGGCATCCGTTTCGATGATACCCTGCTCACCCCCCTGAAGGCTCGTCTTGAACAGCGGAAGGTTGAGAGGTCCTGATCAGCTTCGGTCCTTGTATGCCTTGTAATTGACCACCTGGATGTCTTCCTGCACCGACTTGACCCCCTTGACCGACCCGGCGATTCTGATGGCTTCCCGCTTTTCCTGTTCCGAGGCCAGGTAGCCGCTGAGATTCACCTTGCCCTTGGCAACCTCGATGGTGAAGGGGCGGTAGTCCAGGTCGGCCGAATTCAGCAGGGCGGTCTCGATCTTCTTCATCAGGATGGTGTTGTCGATCAACTCCGTTGCGCCCTTATCCGCTTCCTTGAGACGGTGATCCTTGGCCGCCGCCACGATGCACTCCACAATGGCCTCTTCCGACATGCGCGACGTGTTGAACACCAGATCGTACCCCAGCGGGTCGTGCCAGTCCCGGTCGAAATAGAAATGGATGAAGCCGCCCCGCTGATGGTCGCTGCGGCGGATCATGGACTTGGCCAGGTCGGGATCGATCCATTCACGCTCGGCGAAGCGTTCGGCCCGCTCTTCGAAATCGGCGATAAAACGGAGCCTGAGAACGTTGCGGCACTCCTTGAGCAGGTCCTGGCCGCCGCGGCCGTACAGGATCACGTTCCCCTTGCGGGCGAAATCCAGCAGGATGAGTTCCACCGAGTTGAGAGCCGCGGCACGTTTGCGGTCTTCGACCGTGATGTAGGAGGGGGGCTTTTCGTCGACCATCTGGAGCATGTCGGTCGTAAGGCCGTATTTGGAGGCGATGGCGCCGATCCGGGCGCCGTCGACAAAGGTGTACTTGAGTCGCTTGGCTACCTCTTCCGCAATGTGATACGCCCCGGTACCCATTTCCCGTGAAAATGTGATGACTGCCATCAATAACCTCCCTGCAGGATGAGCGTTGTCAGCGCTATATAACACGTTGGGGTTGTGTATACAAGGGGACAGTGGTAACCTGGAACCCTGAAATGATTATCGGGGAGGCTCCGCTGCCGGACTACTGCGTCTTCATACTCCGTTTCCTGATCTTTGCCGCCGCGCATTCCCTTTTTGCCGCAACCGGGATCAAGGGAATCATCGCCCGGCTGTGCCATGGCGAACCGCGGGGCTACCGCCTGGCCTACAACCTGTTCTCCCTGGCGCTGTTCGGCTGGGTGATGGCCGCCTTCCGCTCATCATCGGTGCTCTACTTCGCCCCCGGCGTCTGGAGTCTGGTCATGTACCTGGGCCAACTCGTCTGCGGGGTGATTCTGGTGGATTGCCTGCGCCGGACCGGGGCGGGCGACTTCCTCGGCATCAGCCAGCTCGGTTCAGGCCGGGCCGAAGGCCCCCGCCTGGTTACCGACGGCTACTACGCCATGGTGCGCCACCCCTTGTACCTCTTCTCCACCGCCTTCCTCCTGCTCAACCCGGTCATGACCGCCCAGTGGCTCCTGTTGACGATCCTTTCGGCCGCCTATTTCGTCATCGGCGGTCTGATCGAGGAACGCCGCCTCCTGGCGGAGTTCGGCGACGAATACCGCCGGTATCGCCAGCAGACCCCCTTCATCATCCCCGCAGCCAGGGTCAGGCGACCGCATTCACCTTGACGGTCACATCCCTGATGCCGCTTATGGCCGAGACGCTCTCCAGGGCGTCGACGGCCAGTTCCCTGCCGTGCAGCTTGAGCTGGAATTCGTAGACCAGGAGTCCCGCAACCGGGCGTCGCTCCATGCCGAGCAGCGTCATCCTGTAGCCGCATGCCAGAACCGCCTGGGTGATCCGTTCGAGTTGCCCGTCGCTGTCGTCGCTGTGGACCGTGAGGATGGCGTAGGTGTCCCGGGAGAGCATCCCCTCGATCTTTTTCAGCGCAATGAGGCTCACGAGCGCAATGGCGGTCACCAGGGCCGAGAGCGCGAACAGGCCGACGCCGCAGGCGACCCCCACGGCCGCGGCGACCCAGAGGCAGGCCGCGGTGGTCAAGCCCCGCACCGATGTCCGCTCCCTGATGATAGCGCCGGCCCCTAAAAAACCGATCCCCGTCACCACCTGGGCCGCCACCCGGCCGGCATCGATCCCCACCGGCAGCACGCCGCCGAAGTTGCCGAACATGCGATAAAAGCTGATGGAAACGGCCACGAACAGGGCTGAGCCGAGGGATACCAGCAGGTGGGTCCTGAAACCGGCCGGCCGGCCGTGAATCTCCCGTTCCAGGCCGATCAGCGCACCGAACAGCGCCGCCAGCAGGAGGCGCCCCATCATCTGATAGTCGAAATCGACGGGCGTCATGGCGTGTCGGTATCCGGTCCGACAGCGACCGTCAGCACGAGCCGCCGCGTCTGCCCGTGGAGGGAGATGGCGAGGGGGATCCGCACGCTGCCGTCGGCCTGGGGCACCGCCTCAGCCGCCAGCGTCACCCGGAGATCGCCCAAGGATTCCGTTTCCGACGGCAGGGGGGCATCGGCCGCCTCTTCACCGTCCGTGGGGGGAGGTTGGCTCGGGACAGGGACATCGCCGAGGAGGCTGTCGGGCTGCGCGGGTGGGGCCGCGACCTGGGGAGCGGCCACGGAGGAGGGGGGGAGGGGGGCCGGTTCGGCTTGCAGGGTGTGTTCCGCGCCGACCCGTTCCATGATCTGGCGGGAGAGGACCGAGAAGGTTTCCAGCACCCCCTCGCCGTTCAGCGCCGTGGAGAGGCAGGCCGTGAGGTGCTCCACCTCCAGCTGGGCCGCGGTTGTCGTCGCATTCGTCGCCCCGGACCGGTCCGCCTTGTTCACCTGCAGGACCGCCGGCATGTCGTTCAGGCTCATGCCGTATGAGGCCAGGTAATCGCGCAAACGCTCGATGCTCTGCTTCCCCGCCGCCGTGGCGTCCGCGGCATCGACCACCAGCACGACCCCGTCGGCACCCTTGAGGGTCATCTTCCAGGCAGCGGGATTGGCGACCCGGCCCGGCAGGGTATAGATGTGGAAACGGATGCGGTAACCGCCGAACACCGGCTGCTCGAACGGGCAGAAATCGAAGAAGAGCAGGGAGCCGCCGCTGGCCGGGAGTGTTTTCAGTTCGCCGCGCAGCGACGGCTTGATCCTTTCGTACAGGTAGCGCAACGAGGTGCCTTTGCCGGCCCCCTCATGCCCGTAGTAGACGATCTTGGCGTTGATCTCGCGTTTGGCGTTGTTGATAATGGCCATTCCAGCTCCCGGTTTGTCGATTGAATATCCTCATTGCATGTGCAGGTGTTTCTTTTGTACCCGTTTTCAGCGGCCACCTAACGCTTTTTGTTGAGCAACAACCGTTTCGCCTGGGTGGAAATGACCGATGAAACATTCTTGCTCTTGGCGTAGCCGGCGATATCCTTGTCGCTCAGGGTGGAAAGGTAGCGCAACGCATTCTGGACCGGCGTGCGGTGATTGTCCACCAGCGCCTTGCGGATATTGTAGACCTTGACCCAATCCTTGTTGGCACAGATCAGGCGCATGATCTCGTCGTTCTGGATGCCGGATTTCAACAGGGTTACGACCTCGCCCTCGGTCATGCGCGGGTTTTTGACGACGCTCCCCGAAACGAGCTTGTTTGCATCCTTGACCAGGATCGAGCGCCATTCCTTGTCGCCGGTCAGGGCCATCTTGATCTTCTCGGCAATGCCCAGCACCTGGGCCATCTGATACTTGCTCTGAAATTCCTCGGCGGTCTCATCCACCGGGATATCGGGCTCTTGCGGGGCGGTCTCGGCCGCTTCCCCGGGCTCGGACTCATGGGGGGCGCTGTCGGCAGGCGGCGCAGCGCCGGCGCGCTGGAGGATGATCCTCTCCAGGAAGGAGCGGGCCGGTGCGGAAAGCTGCTCGTTCCCCAGGAGCGCTTCCCCAATGCCCTCCCGTTGATGGTGGACCTTGGCGATGGCGTCGAGGAGCGCCGGATGGGCCTCGGGCGAGCCGGCCACGACGAGCAGCGTCTCCCCGGGCAGCGAGGAGAATGCCGCCTGCGCCGCAGCCTTGACCGTTGCATCGCCATCCTTCATCAGGCAGAAGATCAGCATGAACCGGTCGAACGGCTCCAGTGCAGGGGCATTCCCAATGCCCTGGAGCCGTTCCCCGGCGCTCTGCCCCGAACGGAGGCAGGCCGCCACGGGGGGCGATATCTTCAGCTTGATCGTCTCTGCCATAATTCATTATATCCTGTGCGGTTGCATAGATTCCGGCGGCCGGGGCAGGGGCGTAGCGACTACGCCCCTGCCCCGGCCGCCGTACTTTTGTTACGGATGGGACAGGGATGCCTTGATACCAAGCCCCTTCAACTTTTTGAGCACCGCATCGGCGCCTTTCCTGTCGTTGAACGTACCGGCGACAAGGGTCTTCGACGGTATGGATACCTCGGCGTGTTTTACGGTCAGGTTGATGCCGGCCGCGGCCAGACGTTCCTTCTCGGAACCGGCCCGGGCCGTCAGCAGGTAGGAACCGGCGTACACGGCAAACTTGCCTCCCTGATCCATGATAAAGGCGTCCGAGGTGTAACGTTTCAATTTGTCCAACTCCTGCTGGGCCTCGACGCGGCTCGGGTATTCTCCGGCAAGGAGGCGGTTCATGGCTGATTTCTTGCGGCCTCCCGGTTTGACGGCCGTTTCGATCCCGGCGCCTTTGACCCGCGACAGGTCTGTCGCCATGGCTTCTTCAAGGACATAGTTCCCCACCACGACCGTCCAGGGGCCGGCAGCCTTGGCGGGCGCGGGCTTCGGCTTCACCGTGTCCTTTTTCGCCGTTGCCGGCGCTGCTTTTTTTGCCGGGACGGCGCTAGCTCCGGCAGGGCTCTTGCCGGGGGCTTTGGCGGCTTCGGCCGGCTTCTTGGCGCTTCCCTGTGCCGGTGCCGGCTTCTTCACCGCCCCGGCGGGTTGCTGTTTCGTGGCGGGGGCGGCCTTCGTGGCATCCTGTTTGGCTGCGGCCGTCGCTTTGGGCTCTTTTGCCGCGGGTGCCGCCTTTTTCTCGGGAACTGCCGGTTTCTTTTCGGGAGCCGCCGGTTTGGCCGGCTTGGCCGCTTCGGGCTTGGGAGGTTCCACCTTTGCCGCGGGTGCCGCCTTCACGGCTGCCGGGGGCTCGGCCGAGGCCACCTTCTTGGCTTCGGACGCCGCAGGTGCGGCGGCATTCTTCTGCGCCTCCGGCGCGCCTGCCGTTTCGTCCGTGGCCGCCTGCCCGTTGCGTGGCGGCAGCGGTTTTTTCACCACCTGGGGCGCCGGGGTCTCGGCCGGTTTCTGCGCCTCCTGCGGCTTGATCAGACCGGTGAAGAAATACAGATACGCAAAAGCCGCCACGAGGATCAACAGTACAACCAGCAGCATATTCTGTCTGCCCTTTTCGGCCGGCGCCGTCGACTCGGGCTCCTTGGTGTCGTTGCCAAACTTGAAATCCATGAAAAACCTCCGTTGATTTTTAACCCGCGAAAGCGGTTATTCCTTCTTGACAGTCTGAGTCTCGGCAATCACCTTTTGGGACAGGTGCGTCGGCAGTTCCTCGTAGTGAGAGAATGCCATAGTGAACAGGCCCCGATCGCTGGTCATGGACTTGAGGTCGTTGGAATAGGCCAGCACCTCGGACATGGGCACGATGGCGCGGATAATCTGGGAGTTGGCCTTGGGCTCAACCCCGACCACCTTGCCGCGGCGGGAGTTCAGGTCGCCGATCACGTCTCCCATGCTTTCGTCCGGCACGGTCACCGTCATGTTCACGATCGGTTCCAGAAGCACCGGCTTGCACAGCTCCATCGCCTTTTTGAACGCCATGGAACCGGCCACCTTGAAGGCCATTTCCGAAGAATCAACCGTATGGAAGGAGCCGTCGTAGAGCGCAACCCGGAAGTCCACCACCGGGTAGCCGGCCAGGTATCCCTCCAGGGCCGCTTCCTGAATCCCCTTGTCCACCGCAGGGATATACTGACGCGGGATGACGCCCCCCACGATCTTGTCGTCGAACTGATACCCTTCGCCCCGGGCGGTGGGGGACATCTCTATCCAGCAATCGCCGTACTGACCCCGGCCGCCGGACTGTTTCTTGTATTTTCCCTGGACCTTGGTCGTGGCGCGGATCGTCTCCAGGTACGGCACCTTGGGGGTTTTGAGCACCACCTCCACGCCGAACTTGCGCTTCAGCTTCTCGACGATCACCTCCAGATGAACCTGGCCCATGCCGGAGATGATGAACTCCTTGGTCTGGGGGTCGCGGTGCGACTGCAGGGTCGGCTCTTCCTCGATCATGCGGTGCAGGGCGTTGTGGATCTTGTCCTCGTCGGCCTTGGTCTTCGGGGCGATGGCATAGGAGATCACCGGCTGGAGCTGCTGGGCCGGCTCGTACACGATCGGCTTGACGGCATCGCACAGGGTGTCGCCGGTCACGGTCTCCTTGAGTTTGGCCACGGCCACGATATCGCCGGCCACCGCCTGCTTGATCGGGTGCTGCTTCTTCCCTTCCAGTTCATAGATCTGGCCGATGCGCTCTTCGATCCCCTTGGTGGAATTGAGGATGGTGGAGTCGGAGTTGAGCACCCCCGAGTAGATCCTGAAGATGGTTATCTTCCCCGTGAAAGGGTCGGATGTGGTTTTGAACACCAGGGCCGAGAACGGCTCCTTTTCATCGGGGGCGCGCTCGATCATTGCGCCGCTTTTGGGCTCGGTTCCCACCGCCTTGGTACGGTCCAGGGGGGACGGCAGGTAGTCGCAGATGGCGTCCATGAGCTGCCGGACCCCGATGTTCTGCACGGCCGAGCCGCACAGGACGGCCGTAAAGGTGTTGCGCATGGTGCCGACCCGCAGGCCGTCGATGATCTCCTCCACGGTCAGTTCGCCGCTGTCCAGGTATTTCTCGGTCAGGGCGTCGTAGGCCTCGGCCACGATCTCCACCATGTACTCGCGCAGGCGCGCGGCCTCATCCCGGTATTCGGCCGGTATCTCCCCCTCGGTGCAGGTCCCGGAGCCGTCCTTGGGATAGAAGCAGGCCTTCATGTGAATCAGGTCGATGACACCGGCGAACGTGTCCTCCGCGCCTATGGGCATCTGGATCGGTACCCCCCGCGCTCCCAGGGCCTTCTCCATGCCGTCGATGGCCCGGAGAAAGTTGGCCCGCTCCCGGTCCATCTTGTTGACGAAGGCGACGCGGGGAATCTCGAACTCGTTGGCCCACCCCCAGATATCCTCGGTCTGCGCCTTGATGCCGGAGATGGCGGAAATGATGACGACGGCGCAATCCAGGGCGCGCATGCAGGCGCGGGTGTCGGCGATGAAGTTGCCGTAACCGGGGGTGTCCACAATGTGGACGGAATGGCCGTTCCATTCGCAATGGTCCAGGGCCGAGGTGATGGATATCTTGCGCTTGATCTCCTCGGGCTCGAAATCCATGGTGGCGGTGCCGTCATCGACCCGCCCCAGGCGGTCGATCATGCCGGCGTTGAACAGGATCGCCTCGGACAGCGAGGTCTTGCCCGCCCCTCCGTGTGCGATGATCCCCAGGTTCCGAAGTTTGCTCGTGTCGTACTGTCCCATTGCATAGCCCCCTTAATAAATGAGATATCCTCTGCGTAGCTGCCACTTCATCGCTGTTCGTACAACGTGTGTGTCTGCACAAGAAAGATGTATCTGCAGTCTCAAAAAGGCATTCCGGTCCAGCCGTCAAAGCGCCTGCGTCGGCTCGCTTCTCCGCGCCGCCGGAATCAGCTGTTGCGTTCGTACAGTATTCTCAGTCCCTCCAGGGTAAGGAATTCGTCCACCTCGTCGATGGTCTTTGATTCGGGCGCGATCAGGGCCGCCAGGCCGCCGGTGGCGATGACCCGGAACTTTTCCCTCGATTCCTGGCGCATCTGTTCCACAATCCCGTCCACCAGGCCGACATAGCCGAAGAAGATACCGGCCTGCATGGAGTTGACGGTGTTCTTGGCAATGATGTGGGGCGGTTTGGCGATATCCACGCGCGGGAGTTTGCTGGCCCGCTGAAAGAGCGCTTCCAGGGAGATGGCCAGGCCGGGGGCAATGGCGCCGCCGCAGTACTCGCCGCGGGCGTTGACGTAGTCGAAGGTGGTGGCGGTGCCGAAATCCACGATCACCAGGGCGCATTTGTGCTTCTCGTATCCCGCCACGGCGTTGACGATACGGTCGGCCCCCACCTCCCGGGGGTTATCGTACTGGATCGGCATGCCGCTTTTGATCCCCGGGCCGACCACGTAGGGGGTCAGGTTGAAAAAATCCCGGGCGATGGCCTCCATCACGCCGGTGAGCGGGGGGACGACCGAGGAGATGATGGCGGCGGTTATGGCGGGGAATTCGAGGCCGGCCTGGCCGAACAGGCTGTGGAGCAGGACCGCGTATTCGTCGGATGTGCGCGACTTGTCCGTGGAGAGCCGCCAGTTGCGCATGAGCTGCGGCCCCTCATAGATTCCCAAAACGATATTGCTGTTGCCGACGTCAATCACCAGGAGCATTTCAGAGCACCCTCACATCCCCACTGAGTATTCGTTCGACCGTGCCGTCCGGGTGGCGCAGCAGCAGGGCGCCGTCGCCATCGATGCCGGCGAACAGCCCCCGGATGTCGTCACGGCCGTGGTTGCTGACCACCACCTCGCGGCCGTTGGCGTTGCAGCGTTCCTGCCATTCCCGGCGCACCTGGACGAAGCCGTGGTCGAGAAAGCCGGCATAGAGCCGGTCCAGTTCGTTCAGGAGAAACGCCGTGAACCGCGCCCGGCTGATCTTGGCCCCCCCCTCGATGAGGAGCGAGGTGGCGGGGTGGCGCAGGTCGCCGGGGAACTGGTCGGCCGTCATGTTCAGGTTGACGCCGATCCCCAGGATGACGAAATTGATGCCGTCGTTGATGCCGTCGGTCTCGGCGCTCATTTCGTTGAGCAGCCCGGCCACCTTTTTGCCGTCGATCAGCACGTCGTTGGGCCATTTGATCTCCGGCTTCAGGCCGGTGGTCTGCTCGATGGCCCGGGCGGTGGCGACGGCGGAGAGGAAGGTGAGCTGGGGGGCCTCGAAGGGTTTGATCCGCGGGCGCAGGATGACCGAACAGTAGAGGTTGGCCCCGGGCGGGGACGACCAGATGCGCCCCAGGCGTCCCTTGCCCTTGCTCTGCTCCTCGGCGGTTACCACCGTCCCCTCGCCGGCTCCCTCTTCCGCGAGGCGAAAGGCCTCGAAATTGGTGGAGGTCGTAGTGGCCAGGTTGACCAGCCGGGTGCCGATGAGCCCACTGTTCAACTGCACGCTTATTTCTTCGGCCGCCAGGGTGTCGGGCGACGAAAGCAACCGGTATCCCCGGGAGGGAACCGCCTCCACCCGGTAGCCGGCGCCTCTGAGTGCCGAGATGTGTTTCCAAACCGCAGTGCGTGAGATGCCGAGTTCCTTGCTGAGTTGCTCGCCGGAAACGAACCCGCTCTGTTGCCGGAAAAATCGCAGGATAGTGGCTGCCTTTTGGTGCATTGAACGACTCCTGCAGGGGGCGGCGGTTAGTCCAGCAGCATGGAGATATCCATGGCCCGGGCCGAATGGGTCAGGGCACCGACGGAAATGATATCGACCCCGGTTTCGGCGATGGCGCGCACCGTTTCCAGATTGACCCCGCCGGACGCCTCGACCAGTGCGCGGCCGGCAATGGCCGTCACGGCGGAACGCATGTCCGCGAGGTTCATGTTGTCCAGCATGATGATGTCGGCGCCGCTTGCCAGCGCCTCCTCGACCTGGGCCAGGGTCTCGGTCTCGATCTCGATCTTCAGGGTATGGGGGATATAGGCACGGGCTCGCGCGATAGCCTCACCGATGCCGCCGGTGGCGGCGATATGGTTTTCCTTGATCAGAACGCCGTCGTAGAGGCCGGTCCGATGGTTGATGCCCCCTCCGACGCGCACGGCGTATTTTTCCAGTTCCCGCAGGCCGGGGGTGGTCTTGCGGGTATCGACGATGCGCGCCCCGGTTCCCGCCACCGCCGCCACATAGCGCGAGGTGAGGGTGGCGATGCCGCTCAGGCGCTGGAGCAGGTTCAGGGCCACCCGCTCGCCCATGAGCAGCTCGGCCGTGGTGCCGCGCACCGAGGCGATGACGGCCCCCTTGGCGGCCGGTACCCCCTCCGCCAGGCAGGCTTCGAACTCTATGGCGGGGTTGAGGCGTTTGAATACCCTCTCGGCCACGAACAGCCCGGCCAGGAGCATCTCCTCTTTGGCGATCAGGCGGGCCGAAGCCCGGCTGTCGGTGGGGATCAGCGCCTGGGTGGTGATGTCTCCGGTATGGATGTCTTCGCGCAGGGCTTGGTCTATGAGATTGTCGAGTGAGAGCATCATCTGTGAGTCCACCTTGAGTGGGGGAATGTGCCCATTTCTATATCACAGGTAGGGAGGCGTATCAACCGCAAAACCGGCGCGTTCGCGACCGTGTTTGCCCATCTACTTTGCAATTGACGGGAAACACGCCCTCCTGTATAGTAAACCGCTTGAAAAACCCATTTAATCTTATCATTGAGGAGTGGTTAGAATGCAGAAGCACATTTCAGTGTATGTTCTCGCGGTTATTTTACTCACAGCCGTCTGCGCCGCTGCAGTCGAAACCAAGGACATCAAGTTTACCTTCAAAAATGCGTCTCCGGTCGTTTTCAGCCACGAACGTCATCTGCTCAAATATAACAACAACTGCAAGATGTGCCATAACGCCATCTATGACCTGAAGACACACCGCCATTTCACCATGGCCGAGATGGAGAAGACCAAGTCCTGCGGCGCATGCCACAGCGGCGTCAAGGCTTTCAGCGTGGCGACCGAAAAGGATTGCGTCAAGTGCCACAAGGGCAAGACCCAGGACAAGGTCTACAAGGTCAAGGGGGTGTCCGACGCGGTATTCGGCCATACGTTCCATGTTTCCAAGACCGGCGGCGCCTGCAAGAGTTGCCATGGCGGCAAGATCTTCAACGGCAAAACCAGGGGCGTCACCATGGCCGAGATGGAAAAAGGAAAAACCTGCGGCGCCTGCCACAACGGCACCAAAGCCTTCACCGTCGCCGGCAACTGCAACCGCTGCCACAAGGGGCTGAAACCGCGGGACATCACCTTTACGCTCAAGGGTGCCGCACCGGCGACCTTCAGCCATTCGTTCCATACCCAGGCCTATTCCTGCAAGGAGTGCCACACCAAGACCTTCCCCTACAAGGCGGTTTCCGGCAAGGCCACCATGGCCGACATGGCCCAGGGCAAATCCTGCGGCGTGTGCCATAACGGCAAGGACGCCTTCGCGTCCAGCAGCGACTGCGGCAAGTGCCACAAGGGGATGAAGCCGGGCAAGATTTCGTTCAAGACCTCCGCAGGTGAGGCCGTATTCAGCCACGAGTTCCATATCCAGGCATTCAAATGCGCGGAGTGCCACACCAAGATTTTCCCCTATAAGGCGGTTACGGGCAAGGCCACCATGGCTGACATGGCCAACGGCAAATCCTGCGGGGCGTGCCACGACGGCAAGGAAGCCTTTGCGTCCAGCGGCGACTGCGAAAAGTGCCACAAAGGGTTCAAACCGCGCACCATCACGTTCAAAACCGATGCCGGCGATGCCACCTTCAGCCACGACTTCCATGTCCAGGCTTACAAGTGTGCGGACTGCCACACCAAGGTGTTCCCCTACAAGGCGGTTACCGGCAAGGCCACCATGGCCGACATGGAGAAGGGCGCCTCCTGCGGGACCTGCCATAACAAGGATAAGGATGCCTTCTCGGTCAAGGACGATAAGTTCTGCGCCAAGTGTCACAAGATGTAACGGTTTTACAGCTGCAGACGAAATAAGAAGGGCGTCCTTCCCGGTTGGGGAGGACGCCCTTTCTGTATCCGCGCTGTTGTGGCCTCGTTACTCGCTTTTGCGCTGGTCCACCAGGTACTGGCTTTTCTCCGACTCCTTGGCCAGTTTCTTCAGTTCGGCGGCCACCTCGGCCACCTTGGCCACGTGCCGGATCTTGTCCGAGTTCATGGGTACGGCGGCGATGGAGATGGAGAGCAGGGGAATCTTTTCCATCTCCCCCTTGCGGTTGGTGCCGTTGTAATACCCCTGCCGCTTGGTGGCCTCGTCGAACAGGTCCAGAACGATCTGGTCGAAATGATCGATGACGGTCTTGCACACCGATTCCAGTTGGGTCAGGGAGACGATGAAGACGAAATCGTCGCCGCCGATATGCCCGCAGAAACCGCCACCCGCATCGCGAACGGCGTTGAACATGATGCGGGCCAGCATCCTGAGCACCTCGTCGCCATGGGAAAAGCCGAAGGCGTCGTTGTACGGCTTGAAATGGTTGATATCCACATGGCAGACCGCCTGAGGCTTGCCCATGGCGTCCTCGATGGCCCGCTGGATGGAGGTGTTGCCGGGAAGGCGCGTCAGGGGATTGTTGTCGAAGATGCGCTTGAGGCGGGAGAAGGAGAGCGCGATGCGGCAGAAGAGTTCGCTGAAGTTGAGCGGCAGGAAGACGAAGTCGTCCAGGGGATAGGTCTCCCACGGGAAGGAGTCGTAATCCCTGTCCGACACCAGGCCGATGATCGGGATGGTGCTGAAGAAGCTGTCACTGCGCAGGGCCGTGATGATCGTGGTCCCCGCGTTGCAGTCCGAGGAGAGGTCGATGATCAGCAGGTCGGGCGGGTCGGAATAAAAGGCGCCCAGCACGCTGTCGATGTACGACATGCCGGTCGCCTGGTGCCCCCTGCTTTGCAGGCGCAATTGCAGATGGGAGATGAGCTGCGCGTCGGAGGAGACGAGGGATATCCTAATTGGCAACAGCATCGGTGCCCTGTTGCAGTTCGAGGCTGAAGTTCTTGACCTCCACCAGTTTGTCCTCCAGAGCCTCGACGATGTCGGCAATGATCTGCTCGTTGAGCTTGAGGATGTCCCAGGCGGCCTGCTGAATCTGCGGCACATAACTGTCGCCGCTGTCGCCGAAGCCGCTGGCCTTGATCAGCGCGTCGGCGATATGCACCACGGCGGTCTTGATGCGATGACTCCCCGCTGCCGCCACATTGTGGTGGCAGTTGATCGGCTCGCTCAGCTTGTCCGGCAGAAACCAGCTCTTGGCGAGCCACCCCCCCACCTCGGCGTGATCCGTATCGATGATCTCCTGCTCCGCCTCCCGCATGTAGACCCGTTTTTCATCGATGACGCGACGGACCTCCTGCTCGGCTTCGCTGCACTTGAGGCTGATGATGACCTTGCCGATATCGTGCAGCAGTCCGGCGGTGGCGATCTCCTCGCACTCCGGCAGGTTTAGCTTGGTGGCGATCAGGTTGGAGGCCACGCCGACCCCCAGGGAATGCTCCCACAGGCCGACGCTGTTCTTCTCCATGATCTCGAAAATGGACGAGGAAATGGCCAGGCTTTTGACCACGTTGACCCCCAGGAGGATCATGGCGTTGGAGATGGTCGAAACCCGGTAGAAACCGTAGGAGGGGGAGTTGGCCAGCCTGAGGATGCGTGCGGAAAGCACCTGGTCCGAGGAGACGATCCTGGCCATCTCCTGCACCGAGGATTTATCGTTATCGGACAGTGAGTTCAGCTTATTGATGACACCGGGCAAGGTGGGGAGTGTTTTGGTGTCCATGATGATTTTTTTCAGTTCATTCCGCTTTTCGTCCACCAGATTCTCCCATGGAACGTTTCAAGTGCTCGGCGTAGATATCGTAGATTTTCGCCATCAGGGGGTCGTGACGAACCTTTTCAAAGCGGTTGTCAAGATCGTGGAGGGTTTCTTCAAGGCTGAGGTCCCCCTCCGCCCAGACGGGATGCCCCACAACATATACGGATTGAATGTTCAGATTTTCCAGCCGGGCAATGAGCGAATCCGTCAATTCCGTATCCTTGCCGCAAATGGGGATGCCGTTTGCGGATCCCGTGCGGAATACGTCCCGCGAGAGCACCATGCCTGCTTTGGCAACC
The DNA here is from genome assembly GCF_008369015.1 of Oryzomonas rubra. Lineage (NCBI taxonomy): Bacteria > Pseudomonadati > Thermodesulfobacteriota > Desulfuromonadia > Geobacterales > Geobacteraceae > Oryzomonas > Oryzomonas rubra. The sequence continues at coordinate 30,006 of NZ_SRSD01000002.1, read as the reverse complement.
ATGAGAGGTATTTTCTGCATCGAGGTTGCTGTCCTTGCCTGGTAATGAGTAAGTTGCTAAATAGTTGTTAATAAATCGAGATTAAGCATAATAGCTAAAAAAGGTCGTAACGTCAATCCGTTCATTGGCTGGACAGGCGAGTATCCCGTGCGGTTTTTTCGGACCGGCCGTACGGGGCACTGAGGGAATAATACCAGACAAATCCACGGAGTTCGAGTGTTAACTCAAAAAAATGCCGGTATCAGCGGCTATGGCGCCTGGGCGGCAACCCTGTGTTTGCCCACCCATACGACGCCGGTGCCGGTTTGCATGACGATCTTGCGCCCCAGGCGCCCGCCCACATCCCAGGCTTTGATCGGTATGGCGTATTCGTCCAGCAGTTGATTGGCCAGGATGACGTTGCGGTCGCCGATCATGAATATCTCGTTACCGTTGCCGGTGCCATTGACGTTTGCCCCACCGAAAATCTTGGCCACGAGATGCTTTTTCACGCACCCGAGAGCCAACATCTTGTGCAGGAGTTTCTCCATGGCGATATTGCCGTACCGGGGTGTTGCCAGGCCCTCGCCGTTCCAGAGTGGCAGCATGAAGTGATTCATGCCCCCCACGTGGGTCACGGTGTCCCACAGGCAGACCGAAACGCACGACCCCAGCACGGTGCTGATCTGGTAATCGCGCGCGTCGGCAAAGAGGGTGCCGGGGAACAGAAAATGCCTGTTTGTGGACTCTTCCTTATTCATCGGTCCTATTTTTCACTGATGTCGTCGAACAAAAACAGGTTGCCCCCTTCGGCAAAGGTGGTGAGGGGGGCGTCACCGGCAGGGGGCGGGAGCGTGAGCCTGAACAGCGCCCCCTGGCCGTAGGTGCTTTCCAGGTCAATGGTCCCCTGCAAGAGGTCGGCCAGCGCCTTGACGATGCTGAGCCCCAGTCCCTGTCCCAGGTGGGAGCGGGTCGTGCCGGTTTCAAGCTGAGTGAAGCGGTCGAAGATGCGTTTCTGGTCTTCCTCGGCGATGCCCGCTCCAAAGTCACGTACCCCGACGACCAGACTGCCGTCCGGGGCGAGGTTCAGGGATATCTGGACGCGTCCACCCTCACGACTGTATTCGACCGCATTGGCCACCAGATTGGAGAGGATGATCTGCACCTTTTCCGCATCGGTGTCGAACAGCAGGGAGTCTGATTCCGGGGACGGCTCCAGTTCGATCGCCACGGACTTGCGGGCCGCGTGGTGCCGGAACGATTCCGCCGCATCCCGCGCCACCGCGGCAACGTTCACCCTGCTCAGGTGGGGGTCGATCTCCCCCGCCTCCAGCTCGGCGGCCATGAAGATGTTGCGGAGCTGGAAATCCAGGTTGGTGGCCTCCGAGCAGATCATGGACGCCAGCGGGGCAACCTCGCCTCCCGCCGGGCCAAGGGCCCCGATCTGCCCCGCCAGCCCGACGATGGCATTGAGCGGATTGTTGATCTCGTTGCGGATGTTGGAGAGGAAGTTGCTCTTCAACGCCTCGGATTGTTCCAGCCGCCGGTTCATCTCCACCAGTTTGCGATTTACCACGTTCAGATCCGAAAAGGTCTTGCGGCTCCGGGCAAAGCGGTTGCTCAATTCCTGGATAAGCTCGTCGTCCGTCAGATTCATGGTAGACTCCCCCTCACTGATATCCCAGCCCCGACCCTGCCTCCGCCTCGCCTCCGGGGGACTCGGCGATGGGCGTCCGGTTTGTTACCGCGAAGACCTCGATGCCCGCCTTTGTCTCCAGGGGACAGACGTTCTCGCAGATGCCGCATCCGTTGCAGATCTCCTCCACCACATAGGGCTCCTTGACCTTTTTGCGAACGCCGTCCAGCCCCAGAACCTCCACCTCCCGCGTGCGGATGGCCTTGGACGGGATGGGGCAGTGTTCCTCGCAGACCATACAATCGATACGTTTGGCGAACGGCAGGCAGTGGTTCTTATCGAACACCGCCTTGCCGATCACCTCACGCTGCTTGATGCTCGCCGGTAGTTTGGGGATGGCCCCGGTGGGGCAGACCTGACCGCACAGGGTGCAGTTGTATTCGCAGTATCCCAGGCGCGGGACGACCAACGGCGTATAGATGCCCTCCATGCCGGCCTGCCAGGCGGCCGGGTAGAGGGCGTTCTTCAGGCAGACCTTCATACATTCGCCGCACCGGACGCATTTGTTCAGAAATTCGTCCTCGTTGCGCACGCCGGGGGGGCGCAACAGGCGCAGGCCCTTTTCGGGCGGGCGGAAGCGCGCCGGGATGGCCAGCAACAGACCGGTCGCCATGCTCCCCAACAGGACCCGCCGCTCCGGGAGAAGCGGTCCGGCACCCGTGCGCCCGGGGGTGAGGCGGAACGAGATGCGCTGGTGGGGGCAGTGCAGTTGGCACTCCATGCAGAGGATGCACTCCTCCTTGGCCAGCAGGTCCCGGTCAAAGGTGGTCGGGCAGAGTTCGCGGCATTTGCCGCAATCGCTGCACAGGCCGACGGGGATGCGTTTGAAGAGGGAAAAACGCCCCAGCCACCCCAGTAGGGTGCCCAGGGGACAGAGGTTCCGGCACCAGTTGCGCTCCTCAAACTGCTCCAGGGCGATGATCGCCAGGAGAGCCAGGGCCGAAAAGGCGGCCAGGGGATAGAGGGTCTCGCGGAACGGGAGCAGATAGGTGTGCAGCAGTTCGTAGGCCGGAGCGACGGCGTCGCGCCGTTCACCCAGCAGGCGGTAGAGTCCGACCCACCCCTCCCGAGCCCCAAGCCCCAGAAGCGGATAGAGAAAGAAGGTCACCCCCCGCAGGAGGATGGCCATGGGGTCCAGCAGACCGGCCAGATTCAGGTTGAACAGGGCCGCGGCCAGGATCGGCAGCAAAAGCCAATATTTCAGGTTCCCCTTGAGGACGGCGATCGGCCGGCGTGTGCGTTTTTTGGGCGTCACCAGATCGAGGACGGTCCCCAACGGGCAGATCCAGCCGCAGAAAAAACGCCCCAGAAGGAGCGTTGCCACCACCATCAGCAGGGCCGGCAGCAGGAGCCAGGACCAGGTTTTTGCGGCCAAAAGGTAGCTGAAAAGCACCAGGGGGTCGGCCCGGAAAAAGGCGTTCACCGCGGCGTTGATCTCGTCGTGGCCGCGGTACTCGGTCTGGACGAACAAAATAAGGAACAGGGCCAGGAAGGCTAACTGGCTGATACGGGCGGAGGTCGGTTTCATGTCGTCACCTTGTCGGGGATGAAAAATCTGTGCGGGGAACCGTCTGCGGCGTTGCAGGGGGACACGCATCGTGTTCGATACATTTCTGCCGGGTGCCCGGTCGTTCTCCGGGCGCTTTTCAGAACCCGGTCATGACCGCCATGCGACGGTAAGCGGATTACGTTTCGGCGGGCGCTGGTAGCGCAGCAGCGGATAGCCGAGCATCATGGCATGGACCGGCAGATGGTCCGCCGGCAGGTCCAGCGCCCGCTGCAGCGGTTCCCACCGGGCTGCCGCCATTTGGAAAAAACCGGCCCAGCAGGTGCCGAGGCCGAAGGAAGGGGCGGCGATCTCAAGGTGGGCAAGGGCGATGATGGCGTCGGTCCCGGCCACGAGGGACTCCCGGTGGCCGTATGCCACGACGAGATGGGGTGCCTTGCGGCAGACCGGGTCGTTCCCCTTGTCCCACGAGCGGATGATCCCCTCGAAGTTGAAATAGGCGTTGATCGGCGCGTCGGAAACCATGACGGTCCGCATCCAGTCAACCGCCAGGCCGGTCAAGCGCCGCACCTCGCCGGTGTTGTGGATGACCAGCCAGCGTATGGACTGGCTGTTGCCGCTGGTGGGGGCGTAACGCACAATATCCAGGAGCCGTTCTATGGTGTCGCGATCCACCGGGGTGTCCAGGTAATTACGCACCGATCTTCTCATGCGCAGATAGGCCGCCAAGCGTTCCGGAGCAATCTCGGCCTCGCCGGTTTCGTACACGGCCGGATCGAGGCGCGCATCCTCGATCTCCACCGCGGCGCTCGGGCAGACCGCCACGCAGTGGCCGCAGATGATGCAGCGGGTCGCCCCGTCCGCCACGTAACGCGGCTGTTCCCCTTCGGGAAGCCTGATGATGCCCAGAGGGCAGGCGGTGGCGCACAGGCCGCAACGGGTGCATCTCTGGCTGTTGATGGCGAGTTTTGACATGCGTTGCTCCCTCTGTGGTTTCCCGGAAAGGGTGACGGCTCGATCCGTCGGGCGTCAGGCCCGCACGACCTTGATCCGCCCCAGGTCCATCTCGCCCAGGCCCCTCTTGTGTGCGGTGGCAATAACCGGGATGTCGGCCGGTTTGAGGCCGAACAGGGTGGTGGCGAAGGCGTCTGCGGCCACGATGTCGGTGGATGCGATCACCTTGTTGAGCACCTTGACGTCGGCCAGGCTCCCCCCCTGCGGCCCATGGGCGGTCAGGATGCGGGTGGCGTCGATGACCGTCAGGTGGCTTCTTACGCGGGCGTTGACATCCGCCAGCGCCACGTCGAGGTTGCGATGGATGTAACCCCGGTTGCCTCCCATGATGCCCATGATGTTCTTGAGGCCCATGGTAACTTTGGAAAGACCGTGGTGCTTGGCGATCGGCACGTTGATGAAGACATTGGCCGAAAGCACTTCGTCGTACAGCTCCCATTCCTTGAGAAACCGGCCGTTCAGGGTCACCTTTTTGAAACGCTCCTGCTCGATCTGCTTGCACTCCACGTTCCGCATCCCCTTGAGCGCTCCTTCTATACCACTGTTGACGTAGCAGCGCCGCGAATCGTTACAGGTATAATCGAATACCTTGACCTTTTTTGCTCCGGCGGCCAGGCATTCCTCGACCAGCGCCCGTACCACCTGGGGATGGGTGTTGGCGGCGAACTCGGTCGAGCGGTCCCACCCCATGTTGGGTTTGACCACCACCACGTCGCCGGCCTTGACGAAGCGCCGCATGCCGCCGATGGCGTTGACCGCCTTGCGGGTTATGGCCCTGTAATCCTTGCCTTCGGCCACCGCGACCACCGACTGCTCCTTTGCCGCCAGGGCTTCCTTGACCAGGCTGGGGGTAAAGAGGGAAACTGCGGTGGCTGTCTTGAGAAACGCGCGTCTATCCATGGGGAAACTCCTGTTGAATGTATGGTTGATGGTGCGTGGAGAAACATTGTACGCCAGCATGCACAATTTTCAAGTATGCAAAAGTGGCGATGGTGGGAAAACGCTATGGCGCCTGGAGTGACGGACCATCATCCTCGGTGCGGGGAGGGGGCGGGACATGGAGGCGCTCTTCCGCCAGGGCCGCTCCACCCAGGAGGCCGGCGTCGTCCCCCAACTCGGTCTTGAGGATGGCAAGCCCATCGTAAATATGGGGGAAGCAGCGCTGGGACAGTTCCGCCCGGAGGCCCGGCAGCAGCAGGTCGAAGCTGGCGGCCACGCCGCCACCCACGATGACCGCCTCCAGGTTCAGGGTGTTGGAGAGGCTTCCCAGGGCGATACCGAGCCATCTTCCCAGCCGTTCGAAGGCGGTCCGGGCCCCAGCCACCCCCTGGCGCGCCAGGGCAGCCACGGCCTCCGCGCCCGGCTCCGGGGGCGCAGGGGCGAGCAGGCCCGCCGGGATCAACTCGCGGGCCGCACGTACCACGGCGCCCCCCGAACAGTACTGTTCCAGGCACCCCCGGTTGCCGCAGGGGCAGGGGAGGCCCTGCGGGTCCACGGTGACATGACCGAACTCGGCAGCAAAACCGTTTGCGCCGGTCCAGAGCCTGTTGTCCAGGATCAGCCCGCTCCCCAGGCCGGTCCCGATGGTGACCACCAGGAACGACGACAGCCCCTTGCCGGCGCCAAAACGCTGTTCGCCCAGGGCGATGATGTTGGCGTCATTGCCGCAGGCGGCCGGAAGACCGGTGCGCTCTTCCAGAAAGGAGCCAAGATTCAAGCCCTCCAGGGGGCGCATGTTGACCGACGAATGGATCAGGCCATCCCGCCCGATCAGCCCGGGCACCCCGGCACCGATGGCGTGCACCCGTATGCCGCGTCGGGCGGCCTCTTCACGCAATTCGTCGATACTGGCCAGGAGGCGGGAGCAGAAACGGTCCCGTCCCGTTTCGATCCCGCTGGTGCTGCGCCGCTGTTCAACGATTGCGCCCGATGCCGTGACCAGGGCGCTGCGCAGGTTGGTTCCGCCGATATCGATGCCGATGACGGCCGTTTTCATCCCTTCGCTACTCCCGCCCTGATGGCTTCCGCCAGGTGGTCGTAGGTTTCCAGGAGCCCTTCGGGGATGACGCGCACATCCCCCACGACCGACATGAAGTTGGTGTCGCCATTCCAGCGCGGCACGATATGGACGTGCATATGGTCCTCGATGCCGGCCCCGCCCGCCTTGCCCAGGTTGATGCCCATATTGAAGCCCTGGGGATTGGCAACGGCCTTCAACAGGTTGTGGGCCCGGCGTATGCACTGCATGAGGTCCAGCATCTCCGCATCGGAGAGGTCGTTCATGTCGGACACGTGCCGGGCGGGGGCCGCCATCAGGTGCCCGCCGGAATAGGGGTAGCGATTCATCATGATCAGGGAATGTTCGCTTCGGGCCAGCACCAGCCGTTCCCGATCGGCGTTTTCCTCCCAGGCCTTGCAGAAGATACATCCTTCCTGGGGGACGGCGTTATTGATATACGTCATCCTCCAGGGTGCCCAGATCCGTTCCATGCCGGTTCCTCCTTTGTGCGCGGTTTTCGGATTGTAGCAGTACAAACGCGCGAGGCAAATCATTAGTTATAAATATAATATTTTTTTATCCGCGTATATTAACTTCTTGACAAATACGGTGTTTTAGGGATATGGTTTTTTTAATTTAAGTAAAAGATATTGCTAATATAGGTGGTATTAAACCCCTGTTTTTTATTGTAACTAAATTCGGAGGGCGGAATGGCCAAAATTACCGGTGCACTGGAATATCATTCGAGCGGCAGAAAAGGCAAGATTGAGGTTATATCTTCGAAACCATGTTTGACGTCGCGGGACCTGTCGTTGGCATACTCGCCCGGTGTTGCCGAACCCTGCCTCGAGATCGAAAAAAATCCCGAAGATGCCTACCAGTACACGGCCAAGGGGAATCTGGTGGCCGTTGTCTCCAACGGTACGGCGGTGTTGGGGCTGGGCAATATCGGCGCCCTGGCGGGCAAGCCGGTCATGGAGGGGAAAGGGGTTCTCTTTAAGCGTTTTGCCGATATCGACGTGTTCGACATCGAGTTGAACAGCGAGAACCCGGACGAGATCATCCGCGCCTGTCAGCTCCTGGAGCCGACCTTCGGCGGCATCAACCTGGAGGATATCAAGGCCCCCGAGTGCTTTTACATCGAGGAAGAGTTGAAGAAGACCATGAATATCCCGGTCTTCCACGACGACCAGCACGGCACCGCCATCATCTCCTCCGCGGCCCTGATCAACGCCCTGGAACTGATCGGCAAGAAGATCGAGGAGATCAGGATTGTGGTAAACGGCGCGGGCGCATCGGCCATTGCCTGCGCCAATCTGGCCATCTCCCTGGGGGTGAAGCGGGAAAACCTGATCATGTGCGACACCAAGGGGGTGATCTACCGGGGGCGCGTCGAAGGGATGAACAAGTACAAAGAGCGCTTTGCCGCCGATACGCCGCTGCGTACCCTGGAAGAGGCGGCAAGCGGAGCCGATGTGCTCTTCGGTCTTTCCTCCAAGGGGGCGTTTACCCAGGAGATGGTGCGCAAGATGGCCGCCAATCCGATCATCTTCGCCCTGGCCAATCCCGACCCCGAGATCACCCCGGAAGATGCCCGGGCGGTGCGGGGCGATGTCCTGATCGCCACCGGGCGTTCCGACTACCCCAACCAGGTCAATAACGTGCTCGGTTTCCCCTTTATCTTCCGCGGCGCCCTGGATGTACGCGCCACGACCATCAACGAGGAGATGAAAAAGGCTGCTGTCTTCGCCCTGGCGGGATTGGCCCGGGAGGAATGCCCCGATTCGGTTTGCCGGGCCTACGGCAACGTCAAGTTCTCCTTCGGCCGCGACTACATCATTCCCAAGCCGTTCGATCCCCGGGCCCTGCTGCGGGTGGCGCCGGCAATCGCCAGGGCCGCCATGGATTCGGGCGTTGCCCGGCAGCCGATTGCGGACATGGACAAGTATGTGGAACAGTTGGAGTCGCTGCAGGGCAAGGCCAAAGAGACCATGCGCCTGATCATCAACAAGGCCAAGAGCGACCCCAAGCGGATCGTCTTCCCCGAGGGGGATAACGAGAAGATCCTCCGCGCCGCCCAGATCCTGATCGAGGAGGGGATCGCGAAGCCGATCCTCATCGGCAACCGGGACAAGATCGACGCCAAGATGGAGGAGTTGGGTCTCGATTTGAACGGCAGCGTGCAGATCATCGATCCTGCCAACTGTGATCAGGCGGATGACTACGCCCAGGAACTCTTCAGGCTGCGGCAGCGGAAGGGGTTGACCCTTACCGAGGCCCGGCGGATCCTGACCCGTAAGTCGCGCACCCATTTCGGCTGCATGATGGTGCGCCAGGGGGATGCGGATACGCTGCTCTCGGGCATCGATACCCATTATCCCGAAACCATCCGTCCGGCCCTGGAGGTGATCGGCAAGCAGCCCGGCCTCTCCAGTGTGCACGGCCTCTATATGATGGTGTTCAAGAAGCGGATCTTCCTCTTGGCCGATACCACGGTCTGCATCGAGCCGACCGCCGAGGAGCTGGCCGAAACCGCCATCCTTGCCGCGGAAAAGGCCCAGATGCTCGATATCGATCCGACGATCGCCATGCTTTCTTTCTCCAACTTCGGGTCGGTCCAGCATCCCCAGGCTCTCAAGGTGAAAAAGGCGACGGAGATCGTCAAGGAAAAGGCGCCGGGGCTTGTCATCGATGGCGAGATGCAGTCGGACACCGCCGTGGTCACGGAGATCCTGCAAAAAAGCTTCCCCTTCGCCAGCCTGAAGGAGGCGGCCAATATCCTTATTTTCCCGGACCTGAACTCGGGGAATATCTGCTACAAGCTTCTGCATCACCTGGGGGAAGCCGAGGCCATCGGGCCGATCCTGATGGGCATGAAGAAACCGGTTCATGTCCTGCAACGGGGCGATGACGTGGACGATATCGTGAACATGGCGGCCATTGCCGTGGTGGACGCCCAGATATCCTGAGGCAATTGCGGAATTACACGCACATGGCGGGGTGTCAAAGAGCTGCGGAACGCCTTGGCGGCGGCGCACGGTCGGGGTAGCCGAGGCATAACTGCGTGGTATGTCTTGGCTACCTTGTTTCATCCCCCCATCATGACGTTTATGCAAGGCCCCGACAGGGCTTGGACACAAAAACCACCGGCCATCAGCCGGTGGTTTTTGTGTTTGAATTTAAGGTGCGATGTGATATTTTAACGCAGTTATGGCGATTTATACCTGTAAACTCGGTGCATCCGACGGCAATGTAGTGTTTCGCGATATCGAGGCGGACGAGCCGTCTGCATTGCGTAATAGCCTGGAAGATCAGGGTTTTTTTGTTTTCGAGGTCAAGAAAAAACCGTTACAGTTTCTCTTTGAAAAGGGACTGAAGCGCCGTCGCATCGATAATCGTTCCCTGCTGACCCTGAACCAGGAGATGCTCGTCCTGATCAAGGCCGGAATGCCGATCATGCAGGTGCTTGATGCGATTCTGGAACGGCACGAGGCGGGCAAGCTCAACGAGATCCTGCTCCAGGTGCGTGAAGACGTAAAGGGGGGGGCAGCGCTTTCGGCCGCCCTGGACAAACACGGCCAGGCCTTCCCGCAACTGTACATTGCCTCCATCCGGGCCGGAGAGAGGACCGGAGACCTGCTCCGCACGATTCGGCGGTATATCCAATATCTCAAGCGGGTTGACGATATTCGCAAGAAGGTCATCGCGGCGCTGTTTTACCCATCCATACTCATTGTTTTCGCATTCATAGCCATCACTCTGCTCCTGCTGTACGTGGTGCCCACCTTCAGTCAGGTCTACGCCGACTCCGGTTCCCAGTTGCCGGCGCCAACCCTGATGCTGATCGGCTTTACCGCGTTTCTCCGACACTTCGCCCCGCTGGGGGTGCTGTTGGCGATCGGCTCGGTTTACGCGTACCGCACCTGGGTCGCTACTGAGTCCGGGCGCTACACGGTCGATCGCTTCAAGCTGACGATCCCGCTGGCGGGCGACGTGTTCACCAAGTATTCGGTGGCCGGTTTCACCCGCACCCTGGCGACGGTGCTCGGCAGCGGCATACCGATCATCGAGTCGCTCCGCATGTGCATCGGGACCCTCAATAATCGTTACATGGAAAAGCGTCTCTTCGAAACGGTCAGGTTCATCGAGGAGGGGGGGCGGCTTTCCACCGCCCTGGAGCGGATCAATATCATGCCTCCCCTGGCACTGCGCATGCTGGGGGTGGGAGAGGCGACCGGTGCCTTGGAGGATATGCTGGTTGACATTTCCGACTATCTGGAGGAAGAGTTGGAGGAACGCATGCGCGTCCTCACAACCGCCATTGAACCCGCCATCATGCTTGTTGTCGGCGTGGTGATCGGCATCATCATCGTTGCCATGTACCTGCCGATATTCAAGATCGCAGGCACGGTAGGCTAGGAGCGGCAATGCAGTCGTATCGGCGGAAAAAAATCGGCACGATCCTTATCGAACGCGGTGCGCTCGCAGCGGATCAACTGCCGGTCGTGCTCGATAAATTGACTACCAGCAAGCTACGTTTCGGGGAAATCTGCATCCAGGAGGGGCTGATCAGCGACGACGACCTGGCCCATGCCCTGGCCGAGCAGTTCAATCTGGAATACGTCGATCTGGCCAGCTTCAAGCCGGATGAGGAGTTGCTCAATTCGTTGCCGCCCGATGCCCTCTACCGTTTCCGCTTTGTGCCGTTGGAAATGACCGAGGACTTCATGGTGGTGGCCGTTGCCGACCCCACGGACGTGGTGAAGCTCGATGAGCTCGAACTCCTGTTCGACCGTCCCCTGCAGCTCCGCATTGCCGCTGAGTCTGCCGTCGCAATCCTTGCCAAGGCGGGGGAGGGGACGCGCCGGGTGCTTCGCGAGGTCTCGGAAGACTTCATGCTGCAACTGGTCAAGGAGACCGACCGGGGCGAAGAGGTCCTGTCGGTGGAGAGCATCTCCGAAGACACGAGCCCGATCATCAAACTGGTCAACAGCACCATTCTTGACGCCCTTAACCGCCGGGCCAGCGATATTCACATCGAGACCGGCCACGACGGCGTCGAGATAAAGTACCGCATCGACGGCGTCCTTTACCGGGCCAATGACCCCATCGACCTGCATTTCCAGGGACCGATCATTTCGCGTCTCAAGGTCATGAGCGAACTGGATATCTCCGAGCGGCGCATCCCGCAGGATGGACGCTTCAAGATCCGTTTCAGCGAAAAGTCCATCGACTTTCGCGTCTCCATCATGCCGAGCGCCCTGGGGGAGGATGCGGTTATCCGTATCCTGGATAAGGAGAGCATCGCCAGCGACATGAAAGGGCTGTCCCTGGAAAATCTCGGGGTATGCGAGCGGGAGATCAAACGGCTGCGCAGAAAGATTCGCGAACCGTACGGCATGGTACTGGTGACCGGCCCCACCGGTTCGGGCAAGACCACCACCCTGTATGCGGCCCTGACCGAGATTCATACGGGCGAGGACAAGATCATCACCATCGAGGACCCCGTGGAGTACATGCTGCGCGGCGTGCTCCAGATTCCGGTCAACGAGAAGAAGGGGCTCACCTTTGCCAAGGGGCTGCGCTCCATCCTGCGTCACGACCCGGACAAGATCATGGTCGGCGAGATCCGGGATTCGGAAACCGCCCAGATCGCCGTGCAATCCGCGTTGACCGGCCACCTGGTTTTCACCACGGTGCACGCCAACAACGCCTTTGACGTAATCGGCCGTTTCATCCACATGGGGATAGATCCCTACAACTTCGTCTCCTGTCTCAACTGTGTCATGGCGCAGCGCTTGGTGCGGCGGGTCTGCATGAAATGCCGCCGGCCGGTCAGGTACACCGACGACGAGTTGCGTGAGGCAAGGGTCGACCCGGAGTGCACGCGTGATGCCGTCCTGTACGAGGCGGTGGGGTGCGAGGAGTGCAGCGGGACCGGGTACCGGGGACGCACTGCCATTGTGGAGCTTCTTGAATTCAATGATGAGATCAGGGACCTGATCATCGCCCGGGTACCGGCAACCCAACTCAAGCAGGCCGCCCACGCAGCAGGGGTGGTTTTTCTGCGGGAGGCCGCCGTTGAAAAGCTTCTTGCCGGAGAAACGACGCTCAAGGAAGTCAACCGCGTTACTTTCGTGGAATGATGGGGATGAACTGACCACTATGCTGTTTACCAAGACCTCACTCGGAGCCGAAATAAGCCCAACCGGCGTGGCCTTTGCCCTTTTGGGGGGCACCGCCTCTGCACCGCGCCTGGAAAGGGCCGCCTATGCGCCTTTGGCGGCAGGCACCGTGCGCAGTTCGTTGCGTGAAGCGAATATTCTCGACCCGCAGGCCTTTCTCGATCGTTTCCAGAGCGCCCACAACCTGCTGCTGCATCGTTCCAAACGCCTTTCCCTGACCTTGCCGGACTCGGTCGGCCGTATCATGCTGCTGGATATGGAGGGGCGTTTCAAAAACCGGGCCGAAGGCCTGGATATGATCCGCTGGAAGCTGAAGAAAAACCTCCCGTTCGATGCCGCCGATGCTCACCTGGATTACCAGGTGCTGAAGATTCGCGAGAACGGCGACATGGCCCTGCTGGTGGCCCTGGTTTCCCGTACGGTCATCGGGCAATACGAGGACGTGCTGGCGACGGCGGGGTTCACGCCGGCACGGATCGATTTCAACAGCTTCAACCTCTATCGGACCTTTGATCGACGTCTGGGCCTGTTGGACGACTGCATCCTGATCTTTTTCTACAACCATACCCTCGGCATCATGGCCTATCACAACGACATACCCGAGTTCATCCGGGTCAAAGAGCTTGCCGGCACGCCGGCCGTGGATAACCGCGTGTTCATGGAGATCAATAACTCGCTCTTGGTCTATCGCGAGCGTTTTCCCGAACTGAATACGGCCAATGTGTTCTGTTGCGCCCCTCCCGATGCGGCCCACGCCTTCTGCGAGATGGTTGCCGAAGCAACGGGGGCGGAAGCCGCGCTGCTGGAGACCAAAACCGCCGTAACGCCCGGCGATGGTGCGCCGGGGGACCAGGAATCGCTCTTTCTCTTTTCAGCCGCCATCGGCGCCGCCCTGAGGAGTCTGTGATGCGCTTTACCATCAACCTGGCCACCAGAACCTATGTGGATCAGCGGCTGATAAGCCAGGTCTGTTACGCCGCCCTGGCCCTGCTTGCCATTGTGTTGGCGTGGAATGTGGTGGTTGCGTTCAGCAATTATGGGGAGTTGCAACGCCTGAAAGCGGACATTGCCACCTACGAGGGGCGTCTGAACAGCCGGCCCAAGGACATCCCGGAACGGGACTATACCCGTCTGCTGGCTGATATCACCTTTTTCAACGGCGTGTTGGAACGCAAAGCCTTTAGCTGGCTGGGGCTCCTGGATCAGGTGGAGGATGCCACGCCCGAAGGCGTCGCATTGACGTCCCTGGCCCTTGACACGAAAACCGGCGAAATGAAGATCGAAGCCCTGGCGCACTCTTTCGCCAACGTTCGTGCCTCCATGGAAAAATTCGAAGGATCGAGGGCCTTTACCAGAACGCTGCTCTTGTCCCATCACGATGTTTCAATGGGCGAAAAGACCCGTGGCGTTCAATTTTCCCTTTCATGCAGGATGGCGCCGAAATGAACCAGATGATCCTGGAAATAGTTGGCCAGAGGCGGCGTATTCTTGTGGCGCTCCTGGCGCTTTTATTGCTCAACATCGCCGTGCTTGCGGTTTTGAAGGGGTATCTGGCATCCGGAATCAGCGATGCCCAGACCACGTGGGACGACCTGCGGCGTCGCGTAGCGGTTGCCGGGCAGAACGACGCTTCGGTGATTTACCGGCGGGGCAAGGCCGACCTTGTGCAGTTGCAGACCCGCATTCCCCGCAAAAACGAGTTTCCCCGGTTATTGGGAGGAATCTTCGACACAGCGGCTTCCGACAGTGTGAAGGTCGTAACGGTCACCTACAAACCCGCGCTGGTAAAGGAGAATACGGCGCTCCTGTCCTATGACATCTCCCTGTCCGTTGGCGGCAGTTACGCCGCGGTTAAGAATTTTCTGGCTGACATGCAGAAACAGAGCGAATTGGTCGTCATCAACAACATGGCCATGGCAAACAGTGACCCGTATGAGGAAAACGTCGTAATGAGCCTTCATCTGACGGTGTATCTCCGGGAGGCCCCATGAACCGACAGCGGTTGATTCTGTTCATCCTGCTGGTTGCGCTGGCTGCGGCCGTGATATGGAGCTTCTGGGCCACGCCCCGCCCCAAAGTGGCGCCTCCCGTGAAAAACGCTCCCGGCCAGCGCGGCGCCGCCGCCAGGGATGCATCGGGCCGTACCGCGCCGGCACCGGCTCTGCCGAGCGACAGCCGCATCGTGAGGCTGGATCTGCTTGGCCGCGGGCAGGAGGTATTCAAGGGGTATCGCCGCGATATCTTCAGACCGATATTTGTCGATGAGCTCAAGATCATGCAAAACAAGGCTGCGGCGCTTAAAGTGGTCAAGCCGCCCCCATTGCCGCCGCTACCGCCTCCTCCCCCGCCGTCAAGGATCGTCCCGGCACTGACGCCCGCGGAGGAGCGGGCGCAACAAAACCGGCGTGAATTGGCGCGATTCATTTTCAAGGGGTTTCTCAGCAAGGACCAGCAAAAAACCATTTTTTTGTCCAAGGACGGCGCCATATTGCTGGTAAAAAAGGGTGATATCTTCGAAAGACGATACCGGGCCGCCTCGATTTCCGACCAGTCTTTGACTATTCAGGTTACGGACACCGGTGAAGAGATCGTCATACCGCTCATGGAAAATCTCTCACTCAAAGCAGTGCCTTGACGTTTGAACACAGTTCCAGAGGAGACGCTACGGATGCGCTATCTGATTCATCTGAACATACTCTGCCTGCTTGGTGCGGTTGTCTCGCTGTCCGGTTGTACGGGGGGGCGCCAGGCTTTCAGTACGGGCGAAAGATTCGAGACCGAAGGCAGATACGAAGAGGCCATGTACAGCTATGCAGAGGCCTTTCGCAAAGAACCCGAGGTTGGCGAATACCGGGTGCGTTTTCTCAATGCTCGTCAAAAGGCAGCCGAAAAGCATTACAGAAATGGCCTTGAGCAAAGCGCCAGGGGGGACTATGCCGCTGCACTGGAAGCGTTCCAGAGCGCCTACGGACTTGACCCCGGCCAGGCTGTGTACAAACAGCAGGCTGAAACGACCGGCCGCCTGAAGGATGCCCAGACTGCCTTTCAGGAAGGGGTGGACTTTGAAAAATCCAACAAGTTCAAGGACGCCAGCCGCGCCTTTATCCAAGCGGTGTCGTTGCGCCCCGACAGCAAGGAGTATCAGGCCGCTCTGCGGCGTGTTGCCGGTATGCGCAAAAGCAAGCTGGAGGGCTTTGAACTGAGCCTCAAATCAAGCAAACCAATTACGCTCAAGTTCAAGGATGCCAAGATCAAGGATGTGTTCAGCATCCTCACCCGGCTTTCCGGCATCAATTTTGTGTTCGACGATGGGGTGAAGGACCAGAATATCACCATCTACATGGAAAACGGGACCTTTCAGCAGGCCCTGGAGCTTCTGACCAACATGTTCAAGCTGGGACGCAAGGTGCTGAACGAAAGTACGGTGATCATCTACCCCAAGCTGCCCGACAAGATCAAGCAGTACGAGGAGATGGAGGTGCGCACCTTCCACCTCAACTATCTGGATGCCAAGAAGGCGATCAACCTGATTCGTGGCATGATGCAGGTGCGTAAGATCCAGGTCAATGAAGACGCCAACTCAATCATTGTCCGCGACACCAAGGACGTGGTGGACGTGGTGGACAAGATCCTGGACGCCCATGATGTCCCCGAGCCTGAAGTCGTGCTTGATGTGGAGGTGGTGGAGCTCAATGATACGAACACGGAAAACGTGGGGCTTCTGCTGAATTCCTACAACGTACAGCTGGGGGGCTTTGCGCCGGACGGCACGGCGCTCTCTTCGAGCCTTGCAACGACAACATCGGCATCGACAACCTCGTCGACCTCTTCTTCATCAACCATCAGCAGCCTGATCCGCGCCTTTTCGATCAAGGGGTACGGTGGTTATGTGACCGTGCCCAACGCTACCTACAATTTCGGCAAGACACTGGCCAAGGGCGAGGTCCTGTCCAACCCCAAGGTCAGGGTCAAAAACAAGGAGAAGTCCAAGTTCACGGTCGGCACAAGGGTGCCGATCACCACTACGACCACCACCAACTCCACGACCAGCGTCAACGTCCAGTACGTGGATGTGGGGGTCAAGGTCAATGCCGAGCCGACCATCCAGCTCAATAATGAAGTTACCATAAAGCTGTCCCTCGAAGTAAGTTCGATCCTTTCCACCGAAACCGTGGGCAGTACGGACAGCGCCACAAAGGTCGTCACCATCGGCACC
This sequence comes from Oryzomonas rubra, assembly GCF_008369015.1. Lineage (NCBI taxonomy): Bacteria > Pseudomonadati > Thermodesulfobacteriota > Desulfuromonadia > Geobacterales > Geobacteraceae > Oryzomonas > Oryzomonas rubra. The sequence continues at coordinate 13,410 of NZ_SRSD01000002.1, read as the reverse complement.
CGCAACCTTGAAACCGTGCTCAGCCTGAAAGACGGCGAAACCAGTGTCATCGGCGGCTTGATATCGCGCACGAACAGCGACAGCAAGAGCAAGGTGTTCCTGCTGGGGGACCTGCCGCTCATCGGGCCGCTCCTCTCCAACTCCAACGGCAGCAAAGCCAAGACGGAACTGGTGCTGGCGATCACCCCCCGGTTGGTACGAGGCGTGACCGTGCCCCAGATCGACCTATCCGCATTCATGTCCGGCAAGGAGGACGATCCTTCCCTGTCCCGGCCGCTGGCAGCTTTTGAAGAGGAACCGGTCTTTGCGACGGATGGCACTGCGCCCGCTTCCCAGGCCGAGGTGGTTACGGATAAGACGCTGCGTGAACTTGCCGACAAAAATGCAGTGCGGCGGCCAAGCGGCCGGGTCAACACGCCACGTCGTTCCCCTGTTCCCGCACCCGTGCCCCAGGAATCGGTGACGTCTGCCCCGCCTGCCCAGCAGATTGCCGGCCAGGAAAAACCGTCTCCGGAGGCGTCTGCCGCGAATGGGCAGGTTCCCCTGCAACAGGCCGAAAAGGAGCGTCTGGCAAAGGCGGCGGCCGATCAGGAGCGGATCGCGGCCGAGAAGGCCGAACAAGCTGTGCCCGCAACGGCACCCGCGAAAGGGGGGACAGCGCCTCCGTCGGTGGTTCTTGCCCCTGAACAGGCCCCGCCTGCCCAGCCAGGCCAAGGTGCGGCATCCACCCGCGGGCTGCTTCAGATTGCGGCGCCAAGCGGCATAGTCGTCGGTCAACAGTTCAGTATCGATGCCAGGGTCAGTTTTGCGCAGAATCTAGCCCACACACCGTTTACCCTCACCTACGACCCGAGCAGCGTCGAGTTCGTTTCGGCTACGGAAGGGGCATTTCTGAAACAGGATGGAAAGCCGATAACCTTCGGGGTGGCCGTGGACCCGGCGGGAGGAGCGGTCACGGTCTCCCTGGCCCGGGCAGCCGGGAGCGGTGGAGTCTCCGGCGGCGGGACGCTTGCAAGTTTTGTTTTCAAGGCGAAAAAACAGGGGCAAACAAATTTCGGATTCGGCACGGTGAACTTCACCTCTGCCGATGGCGTGCCGTTCGAGATGGTGCCGTTCGTAAAACCTGTCGACGTACTGTAGCGTTGCGGCCGTGATCTCGAACCGATTCATATCATGCCGCGGGGTCAGCCTGGTTGAGCTGATCGTGACGATGACCATTCTGGCGATACTGGCGTCGGTTATCATGCCGATGATGCAGATGACCGCTGTCAGAACCCGCGAGATTGAATTGCACCGCAATCTGCGCATCATCCGCACCGCCATAGACGAGTTCCAGAGGAGCTACAAAAAGGCCGAACTGGAAGGGAAAATTCCCAAATCCCTGGATAAGTCGGGGTGTCCGGAAACGTTGCAGCAATTGGTGGATGGGTACGATTTCGGCGGCCTGTACTCGACCAAGAAGAAGTTTCTGCGCAGGATACCGCCCGATCCGATGAATCCGCCCCAGCCGGGGAAAGAGCCTGAGTGGGGCATGCGATCCTATGCCGACAAGTCGGATTCCACCACGTGGGGCGGCGAAGATGTCTACGATGTGTACTCAAAGAGTGAGGGAACGGCCATTGATGGGACGAAATACAACGAGTGGTGAGTGCTGCACACTGCGGTTTCGTACCCGGCCGGCTCCAGGCGGCCTTCCGGACGACAGCCGCGGCTTTACCCTGATCGAGCTGATGATCGTGGTCTCGATCATCGGCATCCTGGCGGCCATTGCCGTGCCCAACTACCAGTGGGGCATCATCAAGACCAAGGAGGCGGTGCTGCGCGAAAACCTGCACAATTTGCGCAGCGTCATCGATCAGTATTATGCCGATCAGGGGAAGTATCCCGACTCGCTCAGCGACCTGACGGATAAGAAGCATGAATATATGCGCGACATCCCCAAGGACCCCTTTACCAAAAAGGATGACTGGGTCACCAGCCCGCCCACAGATTCACAGGCTGGCTCCGGGGGGAGCACGCCTTTGTCCGGTGGTGGCACTGGGACTACTATATCGCTGGGCAATGTGTATGATGTCCATAGCAACTCGGATCTGGTGGGGACCAATGGCATTCCTTATCGGGAGTATTGATGGCTCCGGAATGCTCTTCCGCTATCCCGCGCAGCGCGTATTGTTTCCAGATGGAACTCCAATGCCCCCAAATTCTGTTTTTGTTGAGCTTTGCTCCAGGTACTCGAAATGATCCAACTACATAATGTTTTCCTGGCATACCAAAAGGATGCCACGGCCTTAAACGGTATCAACCTGCGGATCGAAAAGGGGGAGTTCGTCTTCCTGACCGGCCCGTCCGGGGCGGGAAAGACCACGCTGCTGCGCCTTTTGTACGGTGCTCTCACCCCCACTCGCGGGCAGGTGTTGATCGACGGCCAGAATGTCTCCCGCATGACCCCGTCCCAGATCCCTTTTCTTCGGCGCAGCGTCGGGGTGGTGTTTCAGGACTTCAAGCTGCTCCCCAATCGGACGGTCTTCGAAAACGTCTCCATAACCCTTGAGGTGTTGGGGTGGGGGAGGGCGGATATCGGCAAAAAGGTCATGCATGTGCTGAAACAGATGGGCATGGAGTCCAAAATTGCCATGACCCCCCAGCGCCTTTCCGGCGGGGAACAGCAGCGGGTGGCCCTGGCGCGGGCCCTGGTGAACGACCCGAAGATTCTCGTTGCGGACGAACCGACCGGAAATCTCGACGACGCCAACAAGAACCAGATTCTTAACATCTTCAAGGAAGCCAATGTGCGGGGGACGACGGTCGTGGTCGCCACCCATGACCGCCGGCTTATCGATAATTGCCACAAACGGCTGGTAACCCTCAGCAAGGGAGAGATCGTTGAACAGGTGGAAAAAGAAAGTACCCCCGGCGAATCAGCCTAACATACGCCCCAATCTTGCCGGCGAAGGGTTCGGCGGCCGGCTCGGCTATTATTTCACCCGCGCCTTGACCAACATCCGGCAGAATGTCTTTGTCAATGTGGTGACGGTGGGCACGATCACCCTGGCGCTCCTGATCGTTTCACTGTTTCTCCTGGTGTTTGTCAACCTGGAAAATGCCGCGGAGAACTGGAGCGAGCGGGTGCAGGTGACGGTTTATTTCGACCGCGAGTTGAGCACCCAGGAACAGACGGCGCTGCGCGGCAAAATCATGGCCCTGGGCGGTGTGTCCCGTATCGGCTACGTGTCCCGGGACGAGGCGTTCAAACGCTTTGTCGGCAGACTCCGGGGGCAGGAGACACTGCTTGAGGGGGTCAGGTCCGACATCCTGCCCACCTCCTTCGAGATCTCCCTCAAACGGGCGAACCGGGATACCCAGGGGGTCGAGACGTTTGTTGCCTCCCTGAAGGGTATTCCGGGCATCACCGAGGTGCAGTACGGCGAGGAGTGGGTCCGGCGTTTCAATACCTTCCTGAACTTCATGCGGATGCTCGGGGCGCTGTTGGGCGGTTTTCTGGTGGTCGCGGTGGTGTTTATCGTTTCCAACACCATCAAGCTGACCATTTATTCCCGCCGTGACGAACTGGAAGTTATGGCACTGGTGGGCGCCACGCGGTTCTTCATCAAGGCCCCTTTTCTCATCGAAGGGATCATCCAGGGGGGGGCGGGCGCGGCGCTTGCGGTCGGCCTGCTGTGGGGATTGTACGAGGGGTTTCTCCACAATGCGGGAAGTTTTCTGACCTTCAATCCGGCTGCCACCGGGCTGGCCTTTCTCCCGATCGAGTATGTGGGGGCTCTTGCCGTGGCCGGTATTCTGCTCGGTTTTGTCGGCAGCCTCACGTCTCTCAAACGTTTTATTACCGTCTAAATCAATGATGCGATTGCTGTGCATACTGCTGATGCTTGTGGCGGCTTCCCCTGGCTGGGGCGACAGCCCCAAGGATGAACTGAAGGGGGTCAAGCGGGAGATCAAGGCGAAGAGGCAACTCATCACCAAGACCCGCAAGGTCGAAGCGGTCGTCTCTACGGAACTCCAGGAGATCGACCGTTCCCTGGAACGGAAGATGAACGACCTGGGAAGCCTCGACCGCGACCTGCGGAACGTGGAATCGAATCTTGACCGCACCGGGCGCACCATTGCCCTGGTTACGGAAGAGACCAACCGGAAGAAGCGGGAGATCGAACGCCGCCTCGTTTCGCTCTACAAGGCGGGCGAACTGGGCGCGCTGCGCATGTTCTTCTCCGCCGAGTCGTTTCCCCAGATGGTGGAGAATGTCCGTTACATGCGCTCCATTCTGGAGAATGACAAAAAAATATTTGCAGAGTATACTACAAAGATTGAGGAATTGCGCCAGCTGAAAGCCTCCCTGGAGCAGGACATGACCAGGAAGGAGCGCATCAAGAGCGGCATCGCCTCTAAAAAACGCGAGATCGAACAGGAAAAGAACAAGAAGTTTGCGTATCTGATCAAGGTGCGCCAGGACCGCAAGGGGTACGAATCGTCGCTCAAGGAACTGCAGGCCAACGCATCCCGTTTGCAGACCATGCTGAATCGTCTTGAGGCGCTGAGCCGGAAAAAACTTTCATCCCGGCACGAAAAGCCGGGGAGCAAGCTCAAGCCGCTCCCGGAACTTCCGCCGGTGCCCGATCGGGGGTTTGCCTCCCAGAAGGGGCGCATGGCGCTGCCGGTTCGGGGCGATATCATCGAAACGTACGGCAAACACAAACACCCGGAATTCAATTCCTATACCTTCAGCAAAGGGCTCTCCATCGCTGCCGGCGCCGGTACGGAGATCAAGGCGATCTACGATGGCAGTGTTATCTTCGCCGACTACTTCAAGGGGTACGGCAACATGATCATTGTCGATCATGGCGGCGGCTATTTCAGCCTCTACGCCCACGCCGCGAAGATAACGAAGAAGGTGGGCGCCGAGGTTGGCAAAAACGAGACGCTGGCCACGGTGGGGGATGTGGATTCCGCCAAGGGGCCGATGCTGTACTTCGAAATAAGGCACCAGGGCAAGCCGGTGGACCCGGCCGGCTGGGTGCGGTAACTCTACCTTAGATATCCTAACGCTGTTCAATACAAACGGAGGCAGAAGATGTTCACAATCGGCAGGAAAAAGAAGAAGGTGGTGGTCGGCTTTGCACTCGTGGTAGCTGTCCTCGTTGTTTTCATCGGCATCAGCTCGCAGCGGCACGCGGCGGCCGAGGGCAAGGGGAGCGATTACGAGTCGATCGAACTCTTTACGGATGTCATGGCGATCATCAAGAAGAGTTACGTGGACGAGGTCGATACCAAAAAGCTCATCTACGGCGCGATCAACGGCATGCTCTCGTCCCTCGACCCCCACAGTTCCTTTATGTCCCCCGAGACCTATAAGGAGATGAAGATCGATACCAAGGGGGCCTTCGGCGGGCTGGGAATCGAGATCTCAACCAAGGACGGCATCCTGACCGTCATTTCGCCCATCGAAGATACGCCCGCTTTCAAGGCCGGGATCAAGGCCGGCGACCAAATTCTCAAGATCGACGACAAATTTACCAAGGACCTGAATATCAACGAAGCGGTCAAGCGGATGCGCGGTCCCAAGGGGACCAAGGTCATTTTGACCATTATGCGGGACGGTTTCGAAAAACCGCAGGACTTTACCCTGGTGCGTGACGTGATCCAGGTGAAGAGCGTCCGTTCCCGCCTGCTGGACGATGGCTACGGGTATGTGCGCATCGCCCAGTTCCAGGAAAAGACCGACGAAGACCTCACCAAAGCCCTTAAATCCCTCAAGGATGAAAACAAAGGCGACCTCAAGGGGCTGGTCCTCGACCTGCGCAACGATCCCGGCGGGCTCCTGGATCAGGCGGTGCGGGTGGTAGACCACTTTATCGCCGAAGGGCAGATGGTTGTGTATACCGAAGGACGTGAAAAGGATTCCAAGATGCAATTCACGGCCAAAAAGGGCGGCAAGGAGCCGAACTACGCGATTGTCGTGCTGATCAACGGCGGCAGCGCAAGCGCTTCCGAGATCGTGGCCGGAGCGCTGCAGGACCACAAACGGGCCATTATCATGGGGACCCAGAGTTTCGGCAAGGGCTCGGTCCAGACTATCATTCCGCTCTCGGACGATTCCGGCCTGCGCCTCACCACGGCCCGTTACTACACGCCCAAAGGCCGTTCCATTCAGGCCAAGGGCATAACCCCCGACATCACGGTCGAGCGCCTGGAACTGCCCAAGGAAACCGCGGAGAAGAAGGAGTTCATGCATATCCGCGAGAAGGATTTGGAGCACCATTTCGAAAACGAGGATAAGGCCGACCAGGGCAGCACCAAAAAGGACGTCAAAAAGGAAAAGAGCGCCCAGCAGAAGATCGACGACGCCTTGAAGAACGACTATCAGGCCATGCGCGCCCTTGACCTTCTCAAAGGGTGGGACATCCTGAAAACCATGGGGCCGGGCAAGTAGGTCGCCTGCCCGGGTGCGCGCGGGAAACCGGCGCCCCCGGGCGGGCTCACGTCCCGCAACACTACGGTGAACAAACCAAGAAACAATAGATATAAACAGAAACAGGGCGGCAGCCGTATCGCCGCCCTGGCTGTTGTGGTGGTCATCGTACTTGCCGTTGGCCTCTATCTGCTGAACGCCCCCCGGGGTAACGCCCCTCCTCCCGTTCCTCCCCCCCATGTCGTAAGTCCGCCGCCCGCTCCAGAACAGAATGCCCGGCGGCCCGTGGAACCGGTTCCGCCGGCGCCCGCGGCAGCTGGACCGGCCCATAAAGAGTATCCGAAGGAAACCGCCGCCAACGAAGAAGAGGAAGAAAAGCCGGCCACAGGGCGGAAGGATGGCGCCCATGGGCACCTGGCCGTCATCATCGACGATATGGGGAGTAGCCTGCAGGAGGCCCGCGCCCTGGCGGACATCGGCCTCCCCGTGACCTTCTCCATTATTCCCGGCCTGCGCCACGACCGGGAGGTGGCGGACTTCGCCGCCCAAAGCGGCATCGAGACCATGATCCACATCCCCATGCAGTCCAAGGGATGGCCCCAGCGCAGGCTGGAGGCCAACGGGCTCCTGCTCGCCATGGACGAGGCCGCCATCCGCGAGCATATGGGCGACTATGCGCTCCGCATCCCCCGGGCCCTGGGGGTGAACAACCACATGGGCTCCGAGTTCACCGAGCACGAGGACAAGATGAGGGCGGTGCTGGGGGTGCTGAAGGGGAGGGGGTTGTTCTTTGTGGACAGCGTGACGACGCCCCGGACGGTGGGGCTGCGCCTGGCGCGCGAGATGGGGGTGAAGGCGGGCAAACGGAACGTGTTTCTGGATAACGAGCAGGACGGTGCCTACATCCGCGGGCAACTTGCCCAAGCGGTGCGGCTGGCAAAGCGAAACGGCGCCGCCATCGCCATATGCCACCCGCACCCGGCAACCATCGCCACCCTGGCCGAGGCGCTGCCGCCCCTGGCCGGGCAGGGGATCACCCTGGTGCCGGTGTCGCGTCTGGTGCGGTAACAACGCCGCCGTACGGCGTCATGCCGGCAGTCAAAGGGACGACAAAAAGGGGGGGGCAGCTTGTGTATAAGCTGCCCCCCTTTGCATTGGTAATGGAGCGGGAAACAGGCCGACGTGGGCGCCGGGGTCAGAGGTTTTTCAGCAGGTGGCCCATCTTTGCCTGTTTGGTCTTGAGGTACTTGCGGTTGCTCTCATTGGGGACGGCCTCTATGGCGACCCGATCGACGATATCGATCCCGTAGCCCTGCAAGCCGATGAGTTTTTTGGGGTTGTTGGTCAGGAGGCGAATCTTGGTGATGCCCAGGGTAAGCAGAATCTGGGCTCCGATGCCGTAATCGCGCAGATCGGCCTTGAAACCCAACTCCAGATTGGCTTCCACCGTGTCGCGGCCCCGATCCTGGAGTTCATAGGCGCGGAGCTTGTTGATCAGACCGATGCCTCGCCCTTCCTGGCGCATGTAGAGGATGACCCCTTTACCCTCCCGTTCGATCATCTCCATGGCACGGTGCAGCTGCTCCCCGCAGTCACAGCGTTTGCTCCCGAGGACATCGCCGGTCAGACATTCGGAATGCACCCTGACCAGGATGGATTCCCCTTTGGCAAACTCCCCCTTGACCAAGGCGATGTGATCCAGATGGTCCACATCATTTTCAAAGGCGATGGCCTTCCACTCGCCGCCGTACACCGACGGGAGATGGGCCTCGGCCACGGTGCGCACGAGACGTTCGTGCCGCAACCGGTAGGCGACCAGATCGGCAACGGTGCAAATCTTGATATCGTGTTCTTGTGCGAATTTTTTTAGTTCCGGCATGCGCGACATGGTACCGTCGTCGTTCATGATCTCGCAGATGACCCCGGCAGGCCGGAGCCCCGCTAAACGCGCCAGATCCACAGAGCCCTCGGTCTGTCCCGACCGGACCAGGACGCCACCCTTGCGGGCGCGCAGGGGGAAGATGTGGCCCGGGCTGACCAGGTCATTCGAGGTCGCCTTGTCGGCAACGGCGGTCAGGACGGTGTGGGCCCGGTCGGCGGCCGAGATGCCGGTGGTGACCCCGTGTTTTGCCTCGATGGAGATGGTGAACGCGGTTTCAAAGGGGGAGGTGTTGTCGCGCACCATGGGGCGCAGACCGAGTTCGTCGCACTTCTCGCCCGTCATGGTCAGACAGATCAGGCCGCGGCCGTATTTGGCCATGAAATTTATCGCCTCCGGCGTGACCGCCTCGGCCGCCATGGTCAGGTCGCCCTCATTCTCCCGATCCTCGTCATCGGCCAGGATGACCATCTTTCCCTGCCGGATATCCTCTATCGCTTCTTCTATGGTTGCTATCGACATGTGAACACTATTCCTTTCTGCTTACAAAAATCCATTTTCCGCCAACGTCTTCATGTTTAATCCGGCGCCGTCCTTCCAGGGCTGGGCCAAGCGCTCGATATATTTCCCCAGGATATCGGTCTCGATGTTCACGCTGCCTCCCGGCGCCAGGCCCGCCAAGGTGGTTTTGGCAAAGGAGTGGGGGATTACGGTGACGGTAAACCCGTCGCCGCTCACCTCGTTTACGGTCAGGCTGATCCCGTTTATGGCCACCGACCCCTTTTTGACCAGGTAACGGGCGAATCCAACCGGGAGGGTGAAGGTCAGGACATGATAGCCGGAAGCCCGCTCAATCCTTGCCAGCGTGCCGCAGCAATCCACATGCCCGGTTACCATATGCCCCCCCAGGCGGTCACCCATGCGCAGGGCCCGCTCCAGGTTGACCTTGTCGCCCGTTTTCAACGCTTCGAAGGTGCTCTTGGAGATGGTCTCCGGTGAGACGTCGAAGGTCAGGACCGTACCGGAGATGCTGGTGACCGTCAGGCAGATGCCGTTGACCGCCACCGAGTCGCCCAGGGCGATCTCGTGGGCGGGCAGGGCGGTTGCGATGCCGAGCACGGCCGCCTTGTCACTGCGCCTGAAGGAGGTCACCGTGCCCATGTCTTCGATCAGGCCGGTGAACATGCTGCCTCCGCCGGCCAGGCGTGGACGATGATGTCCTGGCCGCTATGGGCGATCTGGCCGAATTGCAGCTTGATCGCCTGGTCCATGCTGGTGATTCCGCGCAGGGTGAAGGGCGCAAATCCGTCGGAGCCGATGATCTTGGGCGCCAGGAAAAAGATGAACTCGTCGATGGCGTTGTTTTGCAGCATCTCGCCCGCCAGCCTGCTTCCCCCCTCGAGGAGGATGGACTGTATTCCCCGCTTGCCGAGTTTCTGCAGTAGATCCACCATGGAAACCCGGCCGTCGTATTCGTCGCAGACGATGACGGTGGCCCCCTGTTGGGTGTAGCGCAGATGCACCCGGGGATTGCTTTCGGTGGTGGCGATAATGGTGCCGTGGGCCATGCTCTCGCTGAGCACGGTGACGCTCTCCGGGGTCCGCAGCCGGGTATCCAGGATGATCCGCAGGGGGCTGCGCCCCTTTACATGGCGGACCGTCAAGTGGGGATTGTCGGCGATGATCGTATCCACGCCCACCATGATGGCGTCGTGGGCCGCCCGCAACCGGTGGGTATAGCGCCGCGAATCCAGGCAACTGATCCACTGGGATTCGCCGGTAACGGTCGCGATGTTGCCGTCAAGAGTCATGGCGCACTTGTAGGTCACATAGGGGAGGCCGGTGGTGACGTGCTTGATGAAGGGGCGGTTGATGGCCCGGCACTCCGCCTCCATGACGCCGTGTTCCACGATGATGCCGGCCTTGCGCAGCAGAGCGAATCCTTTGCCCGCCACCTGGGGATTGGGGTCAACCATGCCGGCAACCACCCGCCGCACGCCGGCGGCGATCAGGGCCTTGGCGCAGGGGGGCGTGCGACCGGTATGGCTGCAGGGCTCCAACGTGACAAAGACATCGGCACCCTGGGCCTCGGAACCGGCCATGGAAAGCGCGTTAACTTCGGCATGGGGCAGACCGGCCTTTTGGTGCCACCCCTCGCCGACGACGCGCCCGTCCTTGACAACGACGCATCCCACCGCTGGGTTGGGCGATGTTTTGCCGACCCCCTTGCGGGCCAGGGCGAGAGCCCGTTTCATATGGCGTTGGTCCTGTTCACTCATTTTTTGAGCAGCTCCTGTAACTCCTGCATGAACTCTCCAATGTCACGGAACGACCGGTAGACGGAGGCAAAACGGACATAGGCCACCTCATCCATGCCGTGCAACTCCTTCATGAGCCACTCACCGATAGCCGTCGTGGATATTTCCCGCTCGGAAGACTCCTGCATCTTGCTTTCCAGCCGGTCCACCAGGCGTTCTATTTCGTCGATGGATATGGGACGCTTTTCACAAGCCTTTTTGATGCCGGAGACGATCTTCATCCGGTCGAACGGCTCGCGGCGCCCATCCTTTTTGCATACCAGCGGGAGCATCTCTTCAATGCGCTCGTGGGTGGTGAAACGCTTGGCGCACCCCTCGCACTCCCGCCGACGTCTGATGGCGGATCCTCCTTTGTCGGGGCGCGAGTCCACAACCTTGCTGTCGGGATGGCTGCAAAAAGGGCATTTCACGGTCAGGAACCTCCGGTGTCGCCGATAAATTGTACCACGTTCAGGCCGCTTTCGGTGGTCATTTCCCGAGCAAGTTCGTCGGCATACCCATCGCTGTAGACGATGGAGCGTATGCCTGCGTTGATGATCATCTTGGTGCAGATGATACAGGGCATGGTGGTGCAGTAGAGGGTGGCGCCGTCGATATTGGTGCCGTGGCGTGCAGCCTGAATGATGGCGTTTTGTTCGGCGTGCAGGCCACGGCACAGCTCGTGGCGTTCGCCGGAAGGAACGCGAAGCCGTTCCCGCAGACAGCCGGTGGCTTCACAGTGGCTGATGCCGGAAGGAACGCCGTTGTAGCCTGTGGCAAGGATGTTGCGGTCTTTGACAAGTACCGCCCCGACCTGTCGGCGCAGGCACGTGGAACGTGTTGCGACCAGGCGTGTGATGTCCATGAAATACTGGTCCCATGATGGGCGGGGCATAATAAGGTCTCTTTAAATGCAAGGATGTACACCAAATTACTCCAATATCCGCATGAGGTCAATATGTAAGCAGTTGCACGGGCGGCAGGCTCCGCGCATCTGCCGGAAAGCAGTGCGGCTATCCGGCCTTATATGGTTGAAACCTCTGGGATTATTCCCTTTGGGCGAAGGTCTTGCATTTTTACCGGGCGGATGATAGTATTTAGCAGTCAGGCGAGGAGAGTGCTAACGCTCTCCCTGGAACGCCATCAATTTCCCTTCCAGGAGAATCCATATGGTTACACGACTTCCGGTTGTAGCCGACAGTTTGACCCTGTATCTTTCGGAGATCAGAAAGGTCCCCCTTCTTTCGGAGGACGAGGAACACCGCTTTGCGGTGAAGTTTTTTGAAGAAAAGGATCTGGAAGCGGCCCATTCGCTGATCACTGCAAACCTGCGTTTCGTGGTCAAGGTTGCCGCCGAATACCGCCATTACGGCATGAAGATGCTCGACCTGATTCAGGAGGGCAATATCGGCCTGATGATGGCGGTGCGCAAGTTTAACCCCTATAAGGGAATCCGTCTGATCTCCTATGCGGTCTGGTGGATACGGGCCTATATACAGAATCATATCGTCTCCGCCTGGAGCCTCCTCAAGATCGGCACCACCCAGGCGCAGCGCAAACTGTTCTTCAAATTGCGGGAGGCCAAGGACGCCATCCGCAGGTTGGGCAATGGTGAGGACGATCTTCACGCCACAGCCCTGTCGCTCAATGTGAGCGATCAGGAGGTCGCGGAGATGGAACAGCGCCTCCACGGAGAGGCATCCCTGGATGCCGAGATTCCCGGGGGCGATGGCTTCACCCTGTTGGAAAATCTGGCGGACGACCGGCAAAATCAGGAAGAAGCCTTGTCCGAGTTCCAGGAGAGCCAGCAGCTCCATCGCCAGGTGGCGCGCGTCGTGGCGGGGCTGAACGAGAAGGAGCGCTTTATCGTGGAAAAACGGATCAGCGCCGATGAGCCCCTGACCCTTCAGGAAATCGCCACCCATTTCTCCATCTCCCGAGAGCGGGTGCGCCAGATAGAGGAAGCGGCATTGAAAAAGATGAAAACTGCGCTTGCTCCTGTGTTATCAGCTGCTTATTCGGTGTGACCCCCGGGCACGGCACCCTTGCGGGGGGTGATTTTGAAAAACTTATTTTTGCATATCAGAAAAAAACCTTGACTTTGTCGGCGTCTTTCTTTAAATAAACAAATTCTGTTTCGCGATTAATGAAACAAGTGCTGGCGTAGCTCAATTGGTAGAGCAGCTGACTTGTAATCAGCAGGTTGCGGGTTCGAGTCCCATCGCCAGCTCCAGCGAAGACAGAATGAATTCGGCTTTAGCATCATTCTCCCTGGAGGGATTCCCGAGCGGCCAAAGGGAACAGACTGTAAATCTGTCGTCGTAGACTTCGGAGGTTCGAATCCTCCTCCCTCCACCATACAATCATCGGAAGCCGGCAGCAGGATGTGAACCCAGGAGACCGCGGTCGTTTGAACTGGTAAGGATTGTGCTGGGGTGGTTTCCAAATATCTTCATCTGGTAGCGCGGGAGTAGCTCAGTTGGCTAGAGCATCAGCCTTCCAAGCTGAGGGTCGCGGGTTCGAGTCCCGTTTCCCGCTCCAGTTATCGCCCACATAGCTCAGGAGGTAGAGCACTTCCTTGGTAAGGAAGAGGTCTCCGGTTCGAGTCCGGATGTGGGCTCCATTTCTTTTCGGCAACACCCAACATAACTGTGTGCAGGTAGACAAAACAAAAGGCAATGAATGAGGAGGGCCTGTTATCATGGCGAAGGCTAAATTCGAGCGTAACAAACCGCATGTAAACATCGGCACGATAGGTCACGTTGACCACGGCAAGACCACGTTGACCGCCGCTATCACGAAGGTATTGG